>DATJAO010000042.1:0-14553 GCA_035516175.1 Nitrospirota bacterium | reverse complement strand
AATGTTTCTGCACCGTTGCACTGCGACCGTTACCTCCCGCTGATGCCGTGCACAGTTGCCGGAGATGCGGCGGGGAAGGATTTTGCCTCGCTCGGTCAGGAAAAAGCGGAGCGTCTTCACGTCCTTGTAATCAATGAAGGGTGTCTTGTCAACGCAGAATCGACACACTTTCTTCCGAACCTGGAACCGTCTCCTCTTGTCCGGGCCTTTGCCGTTCCTGCTGTCTCTTTCCCTTGGTCTATCGGATGATCTTGATGGGAACTCTGCCATAGTAGTGAACTCCTCGTGAAATTATAGTTAAATAACGACTAGTACCACGGAACCTTAAAAGGGAATATCCCCCTCGTCAACGGGAACTTCGGGAGCCGGTTCCGCATGGCCTTGAGAGGCGCCCTGGCCGGATGATGAGCGTTTCGGCATGAAGTTCACCGACTGTGCCACCACTTCGACCTTGCTCCTTTTTTGACCTTCCTCGGTCTCCCACCGTCGCTGCTGGAGCCTGCCGTCGATGAGGACGGAGTCCCCCTTGTTGATGTATTGACCGCAGGATTCAGCCTGTTTGCCAAACACGACGATATCGATGTAGCTTACCTCTTCCTTGGTCTCGTCTCCCTGTTTGTACTTGCGGTTGACGGCAATGGCAAAGCTCGCTACAGCGATGCCGTTCGGCGTGTAGCGCACTTCAGGATCGCGGGTAAGATTGCCCAACAGAATTACTTTGTTAAAGCTCGTCATGGTACTACCTCATGTTCCCGATGTTTCTCCTGCAGCGTGGTCGGAGCCGCATATCGGGTGGTTGTCTTTTGGGTCAGGTTATGCTTGTGCCTGACCGGCTTCTGTCTTGGCCGCGTCCTTCTTCTTCGGCTTGGGAGCAGGTCTGGTGCGCAGCTCTTTTTCCAGCTTAACGGTCAAGAACTTGATCACCGAATCGGTGAGCTTGTAGGTGCGCTCAAGCTCGCTTACCGCCGCAGGCGCTGCCTTGAACTGGAAGAACGCGTAATGGCCCCGCTTTTGCTTTTTGATCTCGTAGGCGAGCTTCTTTTTTCCCCAGTCCTCGAACTTGATCATCTCACCGCCCTGCTTCGCGACAACATCCTGCATCTTTTTGATCACATTGGCGGTCTCTTCGTCCGAGAGGTTGGGATTGATGATGAAGATTGATTCGTAAATCGGCATTGTTCTTACCTCCTCATGGGTTATAGCCCCCTGCCTATTTGCAGGGAGCAAGGAGTAATCCCCCGATGCGCGGGAGAATCGACCTTACTCATTTTTGGGAGAAGTAAAAATATCACAGACAGGCTGGAAATGCAAGCGTTTTCTTGGCATTTTGTCCTTTATATCCATAACCTGATCAACCCCGCCGTGAACACCAGAAACACCGGCAGGTACATAAGCCGATACGTGCCGGCCATGTCTGCATTAAAGTACCTGATTGTCAGGAGCAAGCAGAGGTGAGCAGGGGAGAGCATCATGCCGGCAAAACCGCTCGCAAAGGCGAAGGATATCACGCCGAGATCCGGCCTGCCACCCATCATGGCCATGATGATAGGGAAGGTGGTGCCCACGAACGCGACTGTGAGGCCGGTCAAAAGCCCCACGATGAAGGGCAGGATGAAGAAGACCAAGCCCATCGGCAGTCCACTTTGTCTGAAGAAGACCGGCAGGGCCTCGATGGCGCCGGTGGCATCGAGCATGCCTTTGAATACCATGATCCCGATCACCATGAGCATGACATTCATGGATATGCCTTCCCGGAGCGTCGTGAGAACCTCCTTCGTGGAATACCGGAAGAACGCAAACATAGCTATCACGATGGATATCATCGCCGGTGCCAGCGGCATCTTGAATACGACAACCAGGACGATCGAAATGGCAATAGGCAAAAGCGTCACGAAGAGCGCCTTGATCTCGCTTATATCTCTTTTCCCTGCAACGTCCTGTCCATTCATTCCATGGAAACCGAGGAACGCGCCAGCGAAGATGACCGCGATGGGCAGAGGCAACTGGGATAGAAGCAGCCTGTTGATCGGCGTTTTGGTGACTGCAGCGGCAAGTACGACGCCGGGGTAGAGCGGTGAGATGCACTCCCAGATGTGCCGGAACCAGTAGTTAATGAACGCCTTGTGCTCGGGTTTCATCCCTACATCGGCGGCAACTTCCTGCACCATGGGTGCAGAGAACGCGGCTCCGCCTGCCGAGGGCAGGAGCCCGATCACGCCTGGCAGCACGGCCATGGCAATGCGGCGGTCCCGCGCCACATTCACCACGGCCTCCATCATGCGTTTGAGCACGCCTTTTTTCCTGATGATGTTTTCCATGACCATGATGAGCACCAGACCCGTCACAAGATTGACCGTGACCATGTCGATGCTCGATGCAAGGATGACCTGTGCCTGCCGAACTGGCCCAATAAGGTATAGTGACCCGAGAAAAACAGCACCGAGCAGCATCACGGCACCAAGGTTCCATCGAAGCCGCAGGAGAACTACGATAAGGGCGAAAGAGGCGCCTATCTTGATCAGGTCCGTCATCGAATGTAGGCGCCATTCAGGTAAAAGAGCACTGCAGCCCGGATGGAATATCGTTCCATATGCCAGTCATCGGGCAGCGGCTGGAAGGGCGCGGATGCGCGTATCGCGCGCAGTGCTTCGTCGTCGAGGATCTTGTATCCCGATGATTTCAAGAGCTCCAGATCGCCGAGTGAGCCGTCCTTCATGATATCGAATTTTATGTAGAGCGTGCCTTGGTACCCTGACATGGCAGCAAGTTCGGGGTAGCGGAGCAGGCTCTCGACCTTGATCTTGAGCCAGCGATTGTACGAGATGAACTTGAATTCATCGGTATCGAGCGTGACCGAATCATCACCCTGTCTTTTCCCAGGCATGCCTTTGCGCGCGAGCTCTTCGATCTCTTTCTGACTAACGAAGGGGAGCGGCGCCGCTCCCGCTCCAGTGCGCGGCGCAACGGGGGCAATGGCCGTTCCCGATTCCGTGCCCTGTTCTGAGCCTTCGGGTTTGCCGGTGCGCGCCGTGGTCTTGGGAAGCCGTACTTCGTCATCTGTTCCGAACTTCTTCGGCATGGGCACGGCGCTAGGAGGCAGCGGCCGTTCGGGAACGATCCGGCGGGGGACGGGCTGTTCGGGAACGATCCGGCGGGGAACAGGCTGCTCTACCGGTGGGAGCTGTTTGATGACTTCCCGCGGAAGGTCCACAATCTTCACCGGCGTGGTCAGCGGCAGCGGCGTCTCCGCAGGTCTTACCAGCACGATTACGGCAGCGATCACCAGCGCATGGAATGCAAGCGAGAGAAATATAAACTTCGTGAAATGTAAATGCCGGGACATGAAGGTTTATGAAAAAAATGGACGCAGACCGACGATGAAAATACGGATGAGACTCTTATTCTTGATTATGTGATCCGTATTTCTCGATGTTATCTGTGTCCAATTGAGCTTTTCGATTTTTTATCCGCGTCCATTCAGGGCTAAATGTTTTTTTTGCATTCTATCTGAAACTTCTCTCAGCAACCTAAGGATCGCCTCAGCCATGTCCGGAGTGAGGCTGCCCATTCCGCACGAGGGAGTGATCATGCACTGCCGGAGGACGACCTCGCGCCTGATGCCGCGTAACTCGAGTCGCTTCATGCCTGCGTCGAGTTTGGCAATGAGCATCTCCGGGGTTTCGATACCCGTGAAGGCGCCCGTCGGAACAATTCCCCAGGCGAGTGCGCCTCCGCGTTCATAGAAGGTTTTGATATCGTCGGGATAGAGCAGGACTCGCTCCATGTAACCAAAGGCATCAAAGTTTACGATGTCCACATTGGTATTAAAGAGCATAGGCCAATCAGCGTTGCCGCAGCAGTGGATGCCAGCGATCCCGCCGAGCTCGTGAATGACAGCGATAATCTCGTTCAATTTTTGAGCCACGACATCGGACGAGACTGCGGAAAAGGCCGATCCCAGAGACTCCATGGCTGGTTCGTCGATGAAGATGATGACGGGTTTGCCAAACTGATTGAGAACCTGGATCTGCCATGCTGCTTTCATAGCAAGGCCTTTTACTACGGCGTCGAAAAGCATTTCATTATGGACGATGTCCCTGCCCGTCTCATCCTTGAACGACATGCCGGCGGTGAGAGGACCGGTTACGTGGCCTTTGATGAACCGCGCGCCAACCGGAAGCCCATTCTTCAATGCGCGGAGGAAGGCATAGAACCCCGCAGCGTACTCTTCAGATATTTTGAAGAAGCCGTAGTCCTTCTCAATATACCGTTCGAAGAACTTTTCGAGCTCCGGGGTGAGGTCTTTTGACGTGTCGAAAAAGAACCGCTTCTTTGCCTCATCCAGCCGGATGCCGGGCAGCGACTCGCTGTACTGGCTGTCCATGTGTTCGCGGAAATCCTTCTGCGGCAGTTGGGGCCATAGCGGCGCCTCAGGCAGATAGGTGACCGACAGGATCGCCGCCCTGTCTGCATCCGTCATTGGCAAGCTGCCGATGCCGGTGGCGATGCAGTTGAAGCTGTGCGTCATTGCGTTTATCCCTTTCTCAGTTGCACGGCCTGATAATTATATATTCAATATACGTAAAATACAACTCAAAATGAACTGTTTCTGTCAAAAGTAAATTGTTGCTGCAGAGGATATTAAATTTTAATCTTTACAGAAAACGGCAAAACCGTTAATATGCCTCTCATGAAATACGGCGCCAAGGCAATCAAGACTGCAAAACTCGAGATTTGGGAGAACCCCTATCCGGGCCGGGATTACGTCATCGACATCTCGTATCCAGAGTTTACCTGCCTTTGCCCGCGCTCGGGCTATCCCGATTTCGCCACTATCAAGGTAACCTATACACCTGACAAAAGAGTGGTGGAGCTCAAGAGTCTGAAGCTCTACCTGAACAGCTTTCGGGACCAGAGCGTGTCTCACGAGGCGGTGACAAACATGGTCTTCGACGTTTTAAAGAAAAACCTCAAGCCGCACAGCCTGGAGGTCGTGGGAGATTTCAACGTGCGGGGGAATGTCAAGACGGTCATTCGGGTCGCGATGTAAGCTGCGGAAGTTCTTCTAGCAAAATCCATCTCTCAATCAGTTCATCCATAACGAGTGCCTAGTCAAACCCAAGGAAATTTCTTGACTATTGCATGCCTCCGTGCTATCTATGAAACATCATGGAGCAAATTATCATGAAGCCTGTGTTCAGGTTATTAGCAGTTCTTTCTCTCACTTTTTTCGCATTTCCGCTTTCATCCGACGCAGCGTCAGCTCCCGAGTCCTTCGCACCGCTGGTCAAGCAGGAAATGCCTGCCGTGGTGAACATCTCGACCAGGCAAGTGGTCAAGGTGCAGCAACCATCTCCTTTTGGCGACCCCCAGATGGACGAGTTCTTTTACCGTTTTTTCGGTGGCAGGCCTCCGCAAGAACAGGTGAGGCAGAGCCTTGGTTCTGGGTTCATCATCAGCACTGACGGGTATATCCTGACAAATAACCACGTCGTGGACATGGCGCGGGACATCAAGGTCGCGCTCTCTGACGGTCGCGTGCTGGATGCCAAACTGGTCGGCAAGTCCAAGGAGATCGATATTGCCCTGATCAAGGTGGAAGCGACCGGCCTTCCATCGGTGGTGCTCGGCGATTCTGACGCGCTCGAAGTGGGGGATTGGGTCTTGGCCATCGGCAATCCCTTTGGACTGTCCCACACGGTTACGGCTGGCATCGTTTCAGCGAAAGGCCGGGTCATCGGCGTGGGCCCGTATGACGACCTGATCCAGACGGACGCTGCCATCAACCCCGGTAACAGCGGCGGTCCGCTGTTCAATACCAACGGCGAGGTTGTCGGGATCAACACCGTGATCATCGCGACGGGACAGAATCTCGGCTTCGCGGTCCCGATCAGTATGGTGAAGGAAGTGCTTCCATCGATCAAGGAGAAGGGAAGACCCGATATGGGCTGGCTCGGGGTCTCGGCGCAGCAAGTTACGCCCGATCTTTCGGCGGCGCTGGGCCTTACGGAACCGATCGGTGCGCTCATCAATGGTATTAACAAGGGTAGCCCGGCGGACAAAGCCGGACTCCGGCGCGGCGACGTGATCGTGGAACTTGATGGCAAAAAGATCCTCGACCCTTCAGAACTGCCGAGAATGGTTGCCTTCGGGCACATCGGCAAGACCGTTACGCTCAAAGTCATACGCCAGGGCAAACCTGTGGAGATCAAAGCTGTTGTCGAGTTGAAACCAGAACCAAAACCGCAATAAAGAGGCAGCTGTTTCAGAGGTCAGAAGATCCATCACACGAGGTGACCCATGTTTGGTCTCGGATTGCCGGAATTACTCCTTATTTTTGTTATTGCACTGATCGTGTTCGGGCCGAAGAAGCTACCCGAACTCGGCAAGTCCATCGGCCGCGCTATGGCCGAGTTCAAAAAGGCACAGGAGGAGTTCCAGGAATCTGTGAGGTCGGAGATGAGGGATGTGGAAGAATCTGCAGGCCTGGAAGAGATTAAGAAGCTTGGTAAATTAGACCTGTCGGCCTCGCCTGAAGCCGGAGCAGAAAAGCCCGCAGAAAAGCCCCCAGAAGAGCCCGGGACGGAGCAGAAGTCAGAACAGCAGCCGGATCAGAAGAAGCACGAGGAGGCTAAAGGCAATGCCTGAGGATGAGCTGCGGATGCCGTTCTGGAGTCACCTCGAGGAGCTTAGAAAAAGGCTCATTCGTTCCATTCTCTGGATTGCCGTGGGATTCGGAGTCTGCTTCAACTATTCCGAAGATATTCTGAAACTGCTCCTGTGGCCCATGAACATGAAGCTGACGCTCCGATCCTCGTTCCCGTACCTCTCGGTCATCCCCAATCAGGTCCAGCAGAAACTGCACTACACCACGCTGATCGAACCGTTTTGGGCTCATCTGAAGATCGCGCTCATAGCCGGCATCATGCTCGTGTTCCCCATTATCATGTACCATGTTTGGAAATTCATATCACCCGGACTAATGCCGAAAGAGCGGCGTTATGTCGGCTTATTTGTTTCTCTATCGACGATATTCTTCGGTATCGGCGTGCTCTTTTGCTATACATTGCTGCTGCCGTTTGCCATTCCGTTCCTCCTCACCTATAAGACGGAAAACCTGATCGCGATCATCAAGATCGGCGACTACATCGATTTTGTGCTAAAGTTCCTCCTCGCGACCGGCGTGGTGTTCGAACTCCCGCTTCTCATCGTTCTGCTGAGCCGCATGGGCATCGTCAGCCCCGACTGGCTGGCAAGGTACCGCAAATATGCCTTCCTCGGCGCATTCATCATCGGGGCCATCCTGACGCCTTCGCCGGATATTTTCAACCAGACCATTCTTTCCATTCCCATTTACCTTCTCTACGAACTCGGCATTCTCGCATCGCGCATTTTTGGGAAGAAAAAGAAGAGGCCAGACTCCACGGAGTTGTCGGAGACCTAGTAGTGATGGTCGTCTCATTTGTCGCTGCCGCTTCGAATAGCGGGAAGACAACACTGATCGAGAAGGTTGTGCGGATACTAAAGGCCCGTGGTCTGCGCGTGGCTGTGATTAAGCACGCGTCCGCCGGGTTCGACCTCGACAGGCCGGGCAAGGACTCATGGCGCTTCCAGCAGGCGGGTGCAGATGCGGTCGTCCTTGTAGGGCCTGGACGCATGGCGATCATGAAAAAGACAGAGCGAGAGCCCTCCCCTCAAGAACTTGAGAAGATGGTCCCTGACGCGGACATCATCATCCATGAGGGATTCAAGAAGGCCGCTGCAAACAAGATTGAGGTCTTCCGGCACGGTATTTCCGGAGACCTTCCGCTCTGCACGGACGATGCTTCCTATCTCGCGCTCGTAAGCGACAAGCCTTACAACGTCTCTGTTCCCCGGTTTGACCTCAACGACGCAAACGGGGTTGCGGAATTTTTAGTCAACAAAATTAGGGGGAAAATAGTTTGCTGATTGTATTTGCAAATTTTGATTGTTACATAATGTTCACCTGTAATTAACCGTCAAAATCAACCTTTTTCATTGACTTTAAACATGGTTTTGCATATTTTATGAAGGATAGTTTTTGATTTTAGATAGTGTGTTGCAATGAAAGGAGCAGGCATGTCCGGGGCGCGGTCAAGGAGGCTGTTTGAAGAGGCGAAGAAGCATATTCCGGGAGGGGTGAACAGTCCGGTGCGGGCGTTTCGTTCTGTGGGTGGCGAACCGCTTTTTATCAGGAAAGCAAAGGGATCGAAGATCGTTGATGCCGACGGCAAGGCATATATCGACTATGTGCTGTCATGGGGGCCGATGATCTTGGGCCATGCCCACCCGCAAGTGACCAACGCGCTTAAAAAAGCGATCGCGAACGGCACAAGCTATGGTGCGCCGACGGAGCTCGAGATAACGCTCGCGAAGATGGTCAAAAAAGCGGTTCCATCCATCGAGATGGTGCGCATGGTCAGCTCAGGCACCGAGGCCACGATGAGCGCCATCAGAGTCGCCAGAGGACATACCGGACGGGACAAGATCGTCAAGTTCGAGGGCGGTTACCACGGTCATGGCAACAGCCTGCTTGTGAAAGCCGGAAGCGGCGTTGCAACGTTCGGACTGCCTGACAGTCCGGGCGTCCCGAAAGATCTCGCGAAGCTCACCATCACGATTCCGTACAACGATCTCGATGCGTTCAAGGATGTCGCGTCCCGTGAAGGGGAACAGATCGCATGCATTATTGTCGAGCCAGTGGCAGGGAACATGGGCTGCGTGCCTCCCGAACCAGGATTCCTCCAAGGCCTCAGGCAGGTTTGCGATCAGTACGGCATCATCCTTATCTTCGACGAGGTGATGACGGGCTTCCGCCTAGCTTATGGAGGCGCTCAGCAGCTCTACAAGGTCAAACCAGATCTTACATGCCTCGGCAAAGTGATCGGCGGCGGTCTGCCGGTTGGGGCTTTCGGCGGCAGACGTGAGATCATGGAGAAAGTCGCTCCCATCGGGCCCATCTATCAGGCAGGCACCCTGTCGGGTAATCCTCTTGCGATGACCGCCGGCATCGAGACGCTTAAGCTCCTTTCCAAGCCCGGCGTGTACAAAACGCTCGAGAAGATTTCGGCTGATCTCGAACAAGGACTTCGCGCTGCGGCTGCGGAAGCAGGTCTGCCGGTTACATTCAACCGCGTGGGCTCCATGTTCACCGGCTTTTTTACCGATCAAAAGGTCAAGGACTTCTCGAGCGCCAAGACATCGGACACGACCCGGTTCGGGAAATACTTTCTCTCGATGCTCAAAAACGGAGTGAACCTTGCACCTTCACAGTTCGAGGCTGCGTTCGTGTCCCTGGCCCATACGAGATTGGACGTCAGCAAGACGATAGAGGCGGCGAGGAAGAGCCTGAAAGGCCTCTAGACTTTTTACCGCAGAGTTCTCAGAGAAAGACGAGGGTTCAAAATTAAAGGGGCGAGATTGATACATCCGTGAGGAATCAAAGTCTATCGCGGGATACTGAGACAGGCCGCAACACATAGTGGGACGAATCGGGGCCAAATGATTTTTTCTTGGGGCTTTCTGTGAAACACGGTTATTTACGAGGTCATCTAGAATAAAGATCTGCGTTCATCTGCGAAATCTGCGGATCGAATCTATCATGGAAGAGAAAGACCGTAAGCTCATCCGCATGCTCGGCGTGCTGAGCACCGTGGGTTTGACAATGGTATTCGCCACGGTGATCGGCCTCTATGTCGGGCTCAAGCTCGACAAATGGCTTGGCACCTCACCGTGGCTGACGGCGCTCTTCCTGCTCATCGGCATTGTCGCAGGGTTCAGGAACTTGTTCGTGTACGTCAACAAGAGCCAGAAGACATTGGACGAAGAAAAGAAGGGGGATCATGACTGACGAGAACCAGATTCCCAAACAGACAGTTGATGCGATTATCAAGGGGGTCGCCTTAAAAACCGCTCTTCTCGTATCCATTGCCGCAGGAGGCGTCCTTATTTTCAGCATTTTTCAAGAAACCGGGCAGCGCTGGTGGTTTCTTCCCGCCAGTGTCCTGTTCGGAGGCGTGCTCGGTCTACTGAATTTCCGGTGGCTGGCGATCGCCGTAGAACGGGTCTATGTGAGGAAGGGCGCAGTGCCAGCGGTTTCGAATATCGCAGCATCGCTCATCAATATGCTAAAACTATCTCTTATCTTCATCATTCTCTTCATCGTCATAAAGTGGCAAGTGCTTCATGTCTTTGGTCTGGTAGGAGGACTGTCACTCTGTTTCTTGGCGATTATCTGGGAAGGGGCAACGCTGATGAAGCATACATTAAAAAACAGCGAAAAGTGAGACGCAGTGACTGCTGACCTTTATGTATAAGATATTGACGGGAGGAGAGTCCGTATGAAGAATCATGTTTTGCGGCCGCTGTTCGTGGTCATCGGCATCGTTGTTCTGATCCTGCTGACCAGGATAGTGTATGTACCGAAAGACTTCGGTATTGGTCCCCGTGGCTATATGTATGGCTGGCATCGGGAGAACAACGAAGAGGAGTGGAAGAAGTTCAAGGTGAAATATCAGGGAAAGGAATACTGCAAGGATTGCCATCCCGACAATTACAACAGCATCAATAAAACTCCGCACAAAATCATTCAGTGCGAAGACTGCCATGGTCCTGCCATCGATCACCCGTCGGACCCGCCTAAGCTCGCCATTGACAAGAGCAGGGCACTCTGTCTTCGGTGCCATTTCCCGCTGCCCTATCCCACGAGCGGCCGTTCCAGGATCAGGGGCATCGATCCGGACAAACATAATCCTGATATTGAGTGTTCCACCTGTCATAACCCGCATAATCCGATGGAGGGCTTGAGATGATTACGCGAAGGAACTTTCTGAAAAAGACGGCTCTGGGAATCGCAGGTGCGACGCTCCCCCTGGCAGCCCTGAAGATCATTGATCCCAAAAAACTGCTTGCTGAAGCCGCGGCGGATAAATCCTCCGCCGTTCGATGGGCGTTTCTCGTTGACACCTACAAATGCGTGGGCTGCGGCATGTGCGTCAAGGCCTGCAAGCTCGAGAATGAAATTCCTTATGACGCCAACGTGACGAGGACGTGGGTCGAGCGATACGTGCTGACGAAGCAGGGGGAATTGCTGGCCGATACGCCGAAGGGAGCGCGCGACGGTTTCACGACCACCAAGATCGATCTCGGACGCGGGGAGTACAAGAACGTAAAAAACCAGGATATCGAAAAGGCGTTCTTCGTTCCGAAACTCTGCAACCAGTGCGAAAACCCTCCCTGCGTACAGGTGTGCCCCGTAGGAGCTACCTACCAAGCGCCGGATGGAGTCGTCCTCGTGGACCGGACATGGTGCATCGGATGCGGCTACTGCATCATGGGGTGTCCCTACGGCGTGCGGTTCTTCCATCCCGTATACCATACGGCGGAGAAGTGCAATTTCTGCTATCATCGGATCACAAAAGGCCTGAAGACAGCCTGTGTGGACGCCTGCCCGTTCGGCGCGCGGCAGATCGGGAACATCAAAGACCCCAACGACCCGGTGACGAAGGTCATCAGGGACCAGCGGGTAGGGGTTCTCAAGAGCGAATTCGGGACGAAGCCGCAGGTCTATTACATCGGCCTGGATGAGGAGGTGCGGTAATGCATGTGCATGGAGAACTTTGGACCATTAAGGAACTGTTCGTCTTGCCCAATGAATATATCTACTGGAGCATTCAGATCGTGATGTACCCCTTCATGACGGGGCTTGTTGCCGGCGCCTTCGTCCTGTCATCGCTTTATCATGTTTTTGGCATCAAGGAACTGAAGGACATGGCCCGGTTCGCCCTCGTGTTCTCCTTTGCCCTGCTTTTCGTGGCGCCCATGCCGATCGTCCTTCATTTGCAGCATCCCTTCCGGGGTATCAACGTGTTTATGACTCCCCACTTCACCTCGGCCATTGCCGCCTTCGGCATAGTATTCTTCACCTATGGAGCTATCGTTGCATCGGAGCTCTGGTTCCTGTACCGGAAGCACTTCGTCGAAGTGTCCCTGGCGCTCCGGGAGAAGGGGGACAAGACGCTGGGCGAATGGTTCAGGTACCTCGTTTTTTGTACCCTTACGCTTGGTGTTTACGACATTAGCGAGGAGACTCTGCACCGGGACGAAAAGGCGATCAAGTTCCTGGCTAGCCTCGGCATTCCCGTTGCCTGCTTCCTCCACGGTTATGCCGGGTTTATCTTCGGATCGGTGAAGGCGAACGCGCTCTGGATGACGCCGCTTATGCCGGTCATCTTCATCATGTCCGCGATCGTGTCGGGCATCGCACTCTGCATGCTGACCTACATAGTCACCATGGAAATCCGGAAAATGCTCGCAGCACGCAAGAGGACGCGACCGGGTATGCGGTACGAGTCAATGGAAGAGATCAAGGGTGTGGAAATGCATGTCATCCAGATGACCGCGAAATACCTTCTGGCCTTCCTGGTATCCGCTATCAGCCTCGAAATCCTTGACCTCATCTTCCGCGGGTATACGGCGCTAAAGTCTTGGGATGTTCTCCGCAGCGTCATCTACGATCGTGATTTTTACGATATCTTCGTTATGCAGTATGGCATCGGAAACCTCATCCCCCTTATCCTGCTCCTCTTGCCCGGGATGACGATCAGGCGGACATTGGTCAGCGTTCTGTTCGTGCTCTTCGGTGTGTTCATGATGCGGTGGAATGTGGTGATCGGCGGGCAGGCATTCTCCCTGACCTTTGCCGGATTCATGCACTATAAACTTCCTATCTGGCCCCATGACTGGGAGACCTTCAAGGAAGGCCTGTTCGGTGCCCTGAGCATCTTTGTCATGCCCTTCGCGCTATTCTGGGTCATCAATAAGATATTTCCGGTTTTCGATACCAAGACGGCCCACTGATTGCCAAAAACGAGTGTGGATCTCCCGGAGGAGTGCTCCTCCGGGGATTTTTCGACTCAAATTAGAATTTTATGTTGCAATGTTACCCTGGGATATTTACAATATATCGTCAAATAAATTCCGTTAGAGATCTCTGGTTCTCTAGCGGCTTAACCGGTAATCGGAATTCACTCCAAGAACGGTGATACGACATGGACGAAAAAAAGATAGGATTGCTTCTTTCTCTCGTAGCGTTTTTGGGCATCGTAATATCTTCACCATTTGTCCTCGCTGAAGAACAGGAAATCCCCAAGAAATTCTTTGTCCCGCCTCCGCCGTTTTCTCCCGGTATCTTCCCGTGCTCGCAATGCCACCAAGGCATGCCTGTGAACAGAAAACCGAGAAAGCTTGAAATGCACCAGGACATTGTGCTGAAGCACATGCCCGGGGGATGGTGCTTCGACTGCCACAATCCTGATAATCGGGATAAGCTCCGCCTGGCTAACGGCAAACTGGTAAGTTTTGAGGAATCCTATATTCTCTGCGGTCAGTGTCATGGCACGATTCTGCGCGAGTGGAAGGCAGGCCTGCACGGAAAGAGAACAGGGATGTGGAATGGTGAAAAACAGTATCGGCTCTGCGTTCACTGCCACTGGCCGCATGAACCACGATTCAAGCAGATAAAACCGTTGCCACCGCCGGTAAGACCATCGGATATCAAGTAAGGACTGACGAGGCGCACAATGAAGAAAGTAAAGAAGACGAGAGAAGGAATTCAGCTGGACCGGAGGACCTTTCTCAAGGGAGCCGCGCTCGGCATGCTCGGGACCGCGCTCCCCTCAGGCAACGCAGATGCGTCATTCTGGGATGCGTTCTTCCAGAAGCACTTTCAGGAAATGAACGAGGCCGAGATCAAGCAAGTAATAGAACGTCTGGAAAAAGAGTATGGAGAAAAATATAAAAAAGCGATCACGGTGGGCAATGAGAAGGCAATGCCTGGCGTTCTCTTCGCCTACGGCCTCGACCTCTCGCGCTGCATCGGTTGCCGAAGGTGTGAATATGCCTGCGTGGATGAGAATAACCAGTCCAAGGACCCGCAGATACATTGGATAACGGTCCTCCGCTTCAAGAAGGGGGAGAAGTGGGTCGATCTCGAGGAGTCGGACAAGTATTACAATCCGGACCTGGTTCCCGAACCCGATTACTTTTATATGCCTGTTCAGTGTCAGCAGTGCGAAAACCCTCCCTGCGTTCGCGCCTGTCCGACGCAGGCCACCTGGAAGGAGCCGGACGGGATTGTCGTCATCGACTATAACTGGTGCATCGGCTGCAGGTACTGCATGGCCGCATGTCCCTACGGCGCACGCCACTTCAACTGGGGGGAGCCGAACCGGAAGCCGGAGGAGATTAATCCTAAGACGCACTACCTGGGCAACAGGCCGCGCTACAGGGGCGTGGTGGAGAAGTGCACTTTCTGCATCCAACGGACGCGAAACGGCCGATACCCTGCTTGCGTGGAAGCCTGTCCCGTTGGTGCAAGGAAGTTTGGTAATCTGCTCGACCCGAACAGCGAGATCCGATATGCAATAGAACACAAGAGAGTGTTCCGGCTGAAAGAGGACCTGAATACCTATCCCAAGTTCTATTATTTCTTTGCGTACGGCGTGTAGGGGGTTCACTCATGGGCAACTTGAT
>DATJAO010000041.1:0-13895 GCA_035516175.1 Nitrospirota bacterium | reverse complement strand
CTATGAACGGAACACGGAGAATGTCGATGCTGGTCTAGCCGCTGTAAAGTCTTATAATCCCGATGCAGTCGTAATGGTGGGGACCTACAAGGCCATGGCGGCATTCATCAAGAAGGCAAAGGCGCAGGGGTTCAATCCTATTTTTCTAAATGTTTCCTTCGTAGGGACAGCGGCCCTGGTCAAAGAACTCGCTGGCACAGGGGGCGATGTCATTGTCACCCAAGTGATGCCGTCTCCCTATGATTCACCGTTGCCCCTTGTGCGCCAGTACCGTCAGGACATGCATGCGGCTGGACATTACGAGCTTGACTATACGGATCTTGAAGGCTACGTCGATGCGGTTGTATTCGTAGAAGTCCTGAAAAAAGTGACGGGTCCACTGACACGCGAATCGTTCATTACAGCAGCCGAAAAAATGAACACAACCGTCGGCGGGCTTACCTTTACCTTTACAGCCGAGAACCATCAGGCGATGTCCAAAATATATCTCACTAAGATTGAGGGTTCCAGAGTCGTCGAAATTCAGAAATAAGGAGCCAGACTACGCTCCAAAGGAGAAATTATGGAGCGAAGGCACAAATGCCTCCTCTGTCGGGTCAGATGTGGAACTGGTCAATTTCCCCGCAATAACCTTAAACGGCGGTAACGGTGCCACTACCGGCGGCAGCGCATCCGGCCAGGCATTCGAGATATACACCTATTCTCCGGGAACCGCAGCAGGTCCTATTACGGATGAGGCGGCGATAGAAGCCAAAGGCGGCAAGGCCACGGGCGGAACGGGCAGCACCGGAGGCACAGGCGGCTATGTAGAGATGAGGACAAATGGCACAGGTGACCCAGCTGAGGTAATCAACAACTCCGGGAGCATCTACGTTTCCGGCGGGACCGGCGACACCGGCGGCTCAGGGAACACCGTGAACATTTGGGCCCAGCACGTTACGAATTCAGCCAGCCTCACGGTCAATGGAGGGGATGGTACGACAACAGGCGGGAACGGCGGAAACATCAGCCTGACATCCAATAATGCCACGATGCCGACCACCAACACCGGAGCCCTCAGCGTGGCAGGCGGCGCGCCGTCCGGCAATTCGGGGACGAAGACCATCGACGGGACTGTTATACCGTAGCAATCGGGCAACAGTGGAAGCTTTACATTCTTAGGACCGTGCGAGCTTGACCAGCGGGGCAGGAGCAATCCTGCCCCGTATTCTTTGACATCCTCCCCGGCCTGAAGGCCTAGGATTCCCGGATCAGGCCCTTACCTCGCTGAGAGCCACTGTTGATCCTGTATGCGGATGCGGCAGAAATGTTTGCCGCGTCCCCGGTTTATGGCACAGATGATATATAGCGTTCAACGCACCTACCAGGTTGCATAACCGGAATTTGGTTCACTGTTCCCCATACCTTTGAGTTCACTGCATGACACAATTGGAATTTTTTGCCCTTGTCAATGCAGTTAAGTAGGTGAAAGATGTTTACAAGTTATCTTTACAACAAGGGTCAATGTAAATACTGTTCACCAGTGATCCGGCAAAACCATGACAATGGCTTTCGGACGGGCACTTACTTCTTCATGCAATCGGGAATATCAATAGTGATCGGCGCGTTGAAATCGTAATATTCCATACTCATGCTCCCTTTTGAAAGACTCAATATTCACGTTGCCCCTTTGCACCGTATGTCAAGAGGATACCTGCCCTTCCTTGGAAGGGCTCTTTTATTGCAAATGTACCACGAAATTCGCGTTAAGAGGTCTTTAAATGATGGAAAGGAAATGGTGTTTCTGGTAACATTCCGTCTTGACATCCTCCCCGGCCTGAAGGCCGGGGATTCCCGAATCAGGCCCTTACTTCGCTAAGGGCAACTGCTGATTCTGTTCGCGGATGCGGCAGGGATATTTGCCACGTCCCCGGTTTACGGGCTGATACTGACGGCCTGGTCTTTCTCCAGGCAAACCGGTTGACCGCAGGCTGTGCCAAGCAGCCAGTACTCCAGGAGACACTCATTTGCTCCGGGAGATACCTTTTTAGGATATTTATTGCGCCGTTCACATCAGCATTGATCACGGCACCGCATTGGTTGCAGATATAGAGGCCACGATGGACACGATTGGATCTAAATATTGTGCCGCATACAGAGCATGTCTGGCTCGTGTAGTCCTCGGGTTCTTTTACAGCCTGGGCGCTTTGCGAGTGTAGCCTGCGGTACCAGAGAGGATGCTCTTGCTTCATAGAAACATCCATCTTTGCGTAGGAAGGGATCTTGCCGGTGGTTTTCCAGGCTTCTTTGACATGCCACACCGCGGTGTTCCAGAGCTTCGTTGCGGAATACCCGAGCAGGCCAAGCAGGAGGGCGGTGCTGTCGTCAGTTACCAATACTTTGCCGACAGCGGTCATTGTTTGCAGATCGGGCTCTTTAGCGGGTTCGGTCATTATTTAATTATATCAGATAGGTGAACAATTGTCTACCTCTGATTTTAATCATAAACTCGCTGGTTGCTTCGCAACCAGAGCCTTATATCCCCGCCTTGAAGGACTGGGTTTTACGGCGCAAATTGATAATAGCATCACCTATGCGGCAAAGTCAAGCATCCGCTGCATACTGGGAAAAAGATCTGACAAATAGGGAAACCTTCTCCCATCACAACCAGTCAACTGTATATTAAAAAGCCCTGAGCACAGCGAGCTGATAATCGATGGAGCATTTTTGATTCCTTAGCAGTTTAATAAATAAACACAAACTGCCGGAAATACATGAATCCCTACAAAATCTCAGTATGTTTTGTACGGCCTGCGGAAGCGACTACGGTTAGGAATTGTTCGACAAGCTCTCGTCCAATACTTTGGTCCGTGGGATGAATTCGACAGGTTCACACATCTCCTGAATTCGCTGCACGCAGACATCGCAGATGTCTCTTGCGGAGATACGAATATAAGAGGAAGCGTCTAAACGCGATTTGAAGAAGGCAGTTGCATCGCGAAGACAAGTACGCAAAAAGTCTGCGCGCACAAAAAGCAAAAGGCGGTGAACAATCACCGCCTTTTCATCTACCGTGTACCTCAAAAACCGTCTTAGATGGCTTTCTCTTTCCAGCACTTGTCGCAGAGCCACATCATGCCGCGCACCTTGCCGGTCGTGGTCATCATTTTCGCTGCCTGCATAGGCTTGCCACAGCACTGCGGCACGTTGAGGTTCACAACGGCCTTTTTCGTGGCTGCCTTTGCGGTTTTGCTCATTTCTGCCATGGAACTTTACCTCCGTTTTAAAATCAAACAAACCTATGCATTCTAACCATAAATGAAAAAATGTCAAGAAAATTTTCAAAAAAAATGCCTCCGCATCGTCGGAGTGCGCATATGGATACATTTTCAGGAGCGGCCCGTATTCATTGAGAACACGAAATGTTTATAATCAGAACTTTAAAACAAATCAAGGAAAAATTATATAACTTTTCCTTGACTCTACTTATTGTGCTTTGGTATTATACAATTCTATATTTTGGGGGGTTTCATTTTCATGGACCTTTCTCAGGGTTTGACGCTGTCCGCGCTGCTGTTCTCGCTCCTCATGGGACTTGTTTCATTTGCATCTCCATGTATCCTGCCCCTTATCCCTTCGTATGTTTCCTATATTACGGGGATAAGCTACGACGAACTCGTGAGCAAGGAATCTCGCAGAAAGAACATGAACACAACCCTGCTCCATTCCGTGGTCTTTGTAATCGGTTTTTCCATCATATTCGTTCTGCTGGGAGCGACGGCAAGCCTCATGGGAAGGGTCCTGACCGAGCATCTGGGCGTGATCAGGGTCATCGGCGGCGTTCTCATCATCATCATGGGTATCTTCGTCATGGACGTGGTGAACATTCCCTTCCTCCAGCGGGAAGCCAGGCTGCAACTCAAAACGCGGCCCGCGGGGTACATCGGGACGCTCCTGGTCGGCGCAATCTTCGGCGCGGGCTGGACCCCCTGCACCGGCCCATTCCTGAGCTCGGTGCTGGCGCTCGCAATCGAGGCGAACACGCTCGGGAAAGGCGTGGCACTGCTCAGCTTTTATTCGCTAGGACTGGGCGTACCCTTTATTCTGTCGGCGATAGCGATCAGCGCGTTCCTTACTTCGTTCAGCAAATTGAGAAAGCATTTCAAGGCCATCAAGATTGTGAGCGGGGTCATCCTGATAATCATGGGCCTGCTCCTTATTTCAGACAAGATGACGATGCTGATAATACGGTAAGGTACCAAGGAGAATACGAAAATATATGGTAGCGGATAGCTTGGATGTACTCAAAGACAAGGACGCACCCCTCTACACCATGGGAGTTGCTGCAAAACTGGTGGGGACCACGGCACAGACGCTCCGGCTGTACGAGAAGCATGGATTGATCCTGCCGACGCGGGAGCGCAGGAACAGGCTGTACACCGAGAACGATATCAAGTGGCTGCGCTGCATACGGGAGTTGATCCACTCCAAAAAGATCAGCATCGAAGGGATCAAGAAGCTCCTCGATTACGCGCCCTGCTGGGAGATCAAGGATTGTCCCGACGAACGCCGGGTGGTCTGCACGGCATTCACGGACAAGGGCAAGCCCTGCTGGGAGACCACTAAGTGCCGCAAGGATGAGGACTGCTCGACTTGCGTGGTGTTCATGAAGAACGAGAAAAAAGCGGCAAAAAAAGGATAGGTCAAAGAAGACGGATAAGACCGGACAGGCCAATAGTGCTGGAGAATAATTCATCTCTTGCCTGTCTTCTCACTTCTGACCTCTGACTTCTGCTCTTACGGATGTTCCTCAACCCAAACTTCCCCTTCAGGCGTCGTTTCCTTCTTCCAGATGGGCGTGGTCCGTTTTAATTCATCGATGCAGAAGCGGCATGCCCGGAATGCCTCATCCCTGTGCTCCGCCGCAACTGCGATGAGCACAATGTTCTCTCCCACCGGTAGTATGCCTACCCGGTGAATGATTGTCACCTCAATAATTCCGAAATCCCGCATCGCC
Organism: Nitrospirota bacterium; assembly: GCA_035516175.1. GTDB lineage: Bacteria > Nitrospirota > UBA9217 > UBA9217 > UBA9217 > DASPSR01. The sequence continues at coordinate 8,899 of DATJAO010000041.1, read as the reverse complement.
CGCGCCCTGATATCGGCTAGCTTTTTCTCTGCCATGCCGGAATAGTGTTCAAACTCGAGTTTCGCCACCTGCTTTCCCCGGGATATGTCCCGTGTTGTCCCGAGGAACGTGACAACTGCTCCAATAGATGACGAGATCTTTTTCAGCCGCTCCATCTCCAGGTCCAGAGAAAACGGTTCCGTCTGTATGCGGGTGATCCCGGTAGGAACATCCCCTCCGGAGAACGGCGGCATGAGCGCCACCTCGTCACCGTCCTGCACGCGAGAATTCTGCTTCGCGAACTCATGGTTTACCGAGACCGTGATCCTTCCAGCAGACAGCATGTCCTTGAGCGCAGGATATTCTGTCGCGATCTGTTTGAGCAGCTCCGACACGGTCGAGGGACCGGCATTGATGCGCAGTTCATCACGGCCAGCCCTATCTTTTAATATGGCAAAAAGTATCACGGTAATCATAATAACAGTTTCTTGAGTTCGTATCGTGTCGGGGAGCCTGAGGGCCTATTACATCTCATGGGTCCATTCAGTTCATGAGGTTCTGCCTCGTTAAACGTTCAGCTCTTTAGACTCACGACCCGAGGATTCTTTCGATGCGATCAGGCACTGCAACATCTCGAGCTCATCCCGGTCGAACCAGGTGAGGCCGCAGAAACTGCACCGGTTGATCTCGATCAGGTAAGCAAGGCTGTAGAAACCCCGGTACATAGGGTTTTTGCATTTAGGACAGGCGAGAAGCGGCATTTTGGTCCTGCCGGCGGCCGCAAGCTTCTGCTGTGTATACCGCGTCTGGTTCTCTTTCACAACGGTCTTTGCGAGCGCACCTATCCTCTCAGAGCAGGGCCCCTCCCGCCCGGTCCGTGCGATGATCCTCGGGATCTTGCTGTTCTCAACCAGGGTCCCCGAGCAGAAGCGGCACTGATAGACTTGCGTGCCCTCATACGATTCCATAACAAGTGGTTGACGGCATGACGGACAGGTGAATTCCGATGCAACACCTTGTTCCTGACCGAGCCGTGCCGTAAATATCTCGTTGATGAGGGGCTCCTTCCAAGCGCGTTCAACGGCCTGTTTGTCGCCCGTCGTGACCCAGGTAAGCGGTGAGAGCCACGGCAGCGAACCGAGCTCAGCCATGTTGAAAGGCCCCTGCCATTGCTGTTGCGGGTTCATGGCATAGTACGTAGGTTGGGAAGTCCTTTGCGTGTCCTCGGCCTTCTTATTTGCTTTGTCGTCCAGTTCGGTAATGCTAACTCGCGCCATGGCGAGCAGGATATCCACCCTCTTTCTGATCGGCGGATGGGTTGAAAGCAGGTCGGCCCAGAATCCCTCCGTCTCATCCAGTGCCGTCACCTGCGGGTTCACAATGCAAAGCATTTCGTAACCGCTCCCGATGAAACCTGCACCCCGCCAACTCCGCGAGAGCAGGTGCAGGGTCTCGGCCAGGGCTATTGGATTCCTCGTCATGCGCACCGAGGCTGCGTCGGCCCGGTATTCCCGTTCCCGCGAAATGAACATATTGAGCAAACTGCTGAGCTTGAGCAGCCCCCCAGCCAGCAGCAAAGCAGGAGAAAAAAACGGTCTTCCGCTAGATGTGTCGCTCAAGTTTTCCAGGGCCGCTGCGTAGGTGCCGAAAAGGCTGGCGGCGACGGTGGCCTCGAGGCAATCCCCGGAGAGAATGTGGTGCGCCTCATGCGCGATGACGGCTTCGAGCTGCGGTCGTGTCAGGCGGGAAAGCAGACCCTCAGTGATGCCGATGACGGCCGCTCCCTTCAGGTCCGCCACGGCCAGCGCGTTCATGGAAAGCGAAGGAATGACAACGCACTGCATCTTCCGCCGGTTCCCCGTAACCACATGGATCTCCTCCATGATATTGATGAGCATTTTATGGAAATCGTCTTTGGGATCAGGTAGCTGGGCACTGAGGCCGCGGATAACGGTATTGGTCGTATCATACGCTGAGAACAAGAAATGGATGCCTGCCACGAAAAGGGCAATGACCACTGCGAAAAGCCAGAAATGCGAGGAGGCATGCACTGACAACGGGAGAAAGAGCGAGGCGAATACCGCCGTGACGATGAAGTACAATAGCACGAGGATCAAAAAAAACACCCAGATACGCCAGTTCTTTTGCCGCTCAATGTCGATGAAGGTTAAAGGCATAGTATATGTCGATGAGATGAGAGGTTAGGTGTGAGGGCAAGGAGAGAGAAAAAGTCCCTGCTCTCTGACCCCGGCCTTTTATTCTGCTTCATAGGATTACTTCTCCCTCAAGCTCAGGTTCACGCTCGGCGCAGTGCGGGCTGCCTCCTCTGTCTCGAAGTATTCCTCGGGAAGGAAGTTGAGCACCGATGAGACAATACTGTTCGGAAACACCTGAAGCCTGGTGCGGTAATTTGCGACAAGATCATTGTAGAGCTGGCGGGCAAAGGCTATCCTGTTTTCCGTGGAGGTGAGTTCCTCCTGGAGTTGCATCACGTTCTGGTTGCTCTTGAGCGCCGGATAATTCTCCATCACGGCGAAGAGCTTTCCCAGCGCCTGGGTAAGCATGTTCTCAGCCCCAGCCTTGGATGCGGGGGTGGTCGCGGACACCGCCATCGCCCTCGCCGAAATCACCTTCTCGAGCGTGTCCTGCTCGAACTCCATTGCTCCTTTGACCGTCGATACAAGGTTCGGTATCAGGTCGTGTCTCCGCTTGAGTTGTACGTCGATCTGCTTCCAGGAGCTCTGCACATCGTTCCGGAGTGATATGAGGCCGTTGTAAATCAGAATGAGCCAGACCAAGACCAAGCCGAGCGCTGCAAGCACTATCCACCCAACCATACGAACCTCCTGGCGAACTGTAATTTTTTCACTGTAACTTCCGTGATCAATGCATAGGAGTTCTGTGAATTATACCATAAATTTCTTCACAAAATATCAAGATTGCTATACCTCTTCCGCCAGAATCGGCTGGTCCGAGGAGGGGAAAATCCCGCGTGCTTCTGCTTCGGCAAAAAGCCTGCGTACAGCTGAGAGCCCTTCCTGTGCCAGATCCAGCGAGAACGTGTTTACATAGAGATCGATGTGGCTTCTCATCACCTTCTCATCCATCTCCTGACTGTATCGTCGGCAGTAGCCCATAACCTCGTCCGGATGTGCACCCCCGTAACGAAGGCTCTCCCGGATGCCTTCCTCCACTCGAAGCAAGAGATCACGGCCGAGGGAGCGCTTCCCGAGTATACCTCCCAGGGGAATCGGAAGCCCTGAATATCTCTCCCACCATTCCCCGAGGTCAAGCAGTTTTTCAAGCTTATAGAGTGGATAGGTGAAGCGGCTCTCGTGAATGATCAGCCCGGCAGTCGCATCTCCCTTCGAGACCGCGTCCATGATGCGGTCGAAGGTCATGACCGTAACGTTCTCGATCGAGGGATCGAAGAGCCGAAGCAGCAGGTATGCAGTGGTCAGCTTGCCGGGAATCGCAACGGAGCCTTGTTTCAGATCGCCGAGCGTTGTCCCGGCCCTAGCAACGATGAGCGGGCCGCATCCCCGTCCGAGCGCCCCGCCCGAGCGGAGCAGGGCATAGTTCTCCCTAAGATGGCCAAGGGCGTGGTACGATATTTTGGTGATATCGAGATCCCCACCGAGTGCCATCCGGTTCAGGGTCTCGACATCTTCCAACTGCTCGCGGAATTCGATGCCGGGAACGCGGACCTTGCCGTGCGTGAGGGCGTAGAAGATGAACGTATCATTCGGGCAGGGAGAGTAGCCTATGGTGAGGGTTTTCATCATCGGTCCCAGCCATCCAAAATTTGTTGAACGGCCATCTGCGCGGCCTTTGCTGCAGCCGGGATGTCCCACTTTTTCAGATCACGATCTTCCACGATGTTAGATATCCCGCGCATCTCCAGCCAGGGTACACCATGCAGTTCGGCAACCTGCGCCGCGGCTGCACCCTCCATGTTCTCACAGAGGCCATGGTAGCGCCTTTCCAGCTCCTTCGCGCGAAGAGATGTCCCCGTGCAGGTGGAGAGGGTGATGAATGATCCCGCATGAATCCGGACATTTGTATTTGAGCGCGAGAGAATTTGTCGTGCATGCTTGAGATTGTTGTCGGAAACGGGAAAACGGTTGTAAAGCTGCGCGCGATCGGATTGTACGAGGGGGATCCCGATGTATTCTGTGTCCCTGAAGCCAGCCAATGTCAAAACACCTTCATCGCCGGCGATCTCTTCCGATGCCAGGGCGATATCGCCGACCATTGCACCTGATGAAGGGTATGCGCCTCCCACGCCGAAAACGATAAGCACGCGGGGATTGAACTTCTCGATCATGAGCGTTGCAGCATGGGCTGCATTGACCTTGCCTATCCCCCCGACGCAGAGGAGAACACGCTGGTCAGCCAGCGTTCCCTCAATGACGGACTTGGATCCGAGCGTCGCAATTCCTGTCGCAGTCGTTTTTGACAGAAGCATTTCTACTTCAGCAGATACGGAACAGAGAAGAGCAATCATGAGGTCCTCATAATTCAAGCATCACAAGCCCCGTTTTCTCGTTCAGGGCCTTGTGCGCGTCGATGCCCAGGATCTCAGTAATCACCGCCTCGATGACCAGGAACACCGTGCTGTCCTTGCGGATGCATCCTGTATAAGTCTCTTTCTCACGGCCGATGGCTCCGTGGAGGTGGATGATGGGCTCATCGCCCTTCCAGAACAAGGTACCAATGCCCAGGACCTCGCGGCCGTCGCTAAAGTTCACCCACATAGGTTCAGGCGGGATGACCGCCTTTTTCGGGCCGGAGACGACCCCGGCCGAGCGCATGCCCCCCAGGAGCATGATGGTCCCGACCTTAATCTTTTCTCTGGCCGCAACCTTCTTCATTTCTTCCAGAATATCGTCCTTATCCTCGAATTTGAGCAGAAATACCCTCCCCAATGACCCCTGTTTGTATTTCATGAGCCCTCCTTATGCCGCTATTACCTGAAAAACCTATCCACAGGGTTTTCACAATATAAAAAAGGTCTAAAATCCCCAAAATTTATGGAAATATACCACACTTTTGATTGCACTTCTACCGCAAATTTGCTATGATGAGCGCGATTTTAGGGGTTTTTTCAAGGGGAGGCGTGATGTTACGGTACCTGACCGCAGGGGAATCGCATGGTGAACTGTTGATGGGCATCATCGAAGGGATACCTTCGGGCCTTTTGATCAGGGTGACGGACATTGACCGTGACCTTGCTAGGAGGCAGACGGGCTACGGGCGAGGTGGCCGCATGAAGATCGAAAAGGACACGGTCAAGATATTCACCGGTGTGCGCTGGGGACGGACCCTCGGCAGCCCCATCGGCCTCATAGTTCGCAACAAGGACTGGGAGAACTGGCGGGATAAAATGTCGCCGGACCCTATGTTCCTGAACTCCGCAGAACCTGTCACACGGCCACGTCCGGGACACGCCGACCTTCCTGGGATCCTGAAGTACGGCATGGCGGATATCAGAAATATTCTCGAACGTTCGAGCGCGCGGGAAACGGCCATGCGCGTGGCCGTGGGCGCGGTAGCCAAAAGACTCCTGGAGGAGTTCGGCATCGATGTGATAAGCCATGTGGTGAGTATCGGCGGCGTGTTCTCCAAGGTGCCCCATGTATCGCCCCAGGAGATCAGAAAGCGGGCCGAGGCATCAGAGCTGCGCTGTTCCGATCCTGAGGCGACAAAGAGGATGATGCGGAGGATCGATGAGATGAAGACCGCCGGAGACTCCCTGGGCGGCGTTTTCGAACTGATCATCACAGGTGTTCCCATTGGGCTCGGCAGCCATACGCACTGGGACCGGAAGCTGGACAGCAAGCTTGCCTCCGCAATCATGAGCATCCAAGCGATCAAGGGCGTCGAGATTGGCGCCGGTTTCGGTGTGGCGAACCGACCCGGCTCCCTCGTGCATGATGAAATCCACTGGAGCAGGAGGGCCGGATTCTACCGCAAAACGAATATGGCAGGCGGCATCGAGGGGGGCATGAGCAATGGCGAGAACATCGTTCTGCGCGCGGCCATGAAGCCCATCCCCACGCTCATGAAGCCGCTCCGCTCCGTGGACGTCTTGAGCAAGAAACCCTTCAAGGCGAGCGTGGAGCGTTCCGACGTCTGCGCCGTGCCCGCCGCCGGGGTGGTGGCTGAAGCCGTTGCCGCGTTCGAGATCGCGTCCGCAATGATCGAAAAGTTCGGCGGCGACAGCATCGACGAGATGAAGCGGAATTACGATGGCTACCTAAAGTACCTCCGGTTCAGGACGGGAGTGGAGGAAGGACCGGGAAAAAAATAAGAGATGGCTCATAGCTCATTGCGACAGCACTTCCAAAAGCCATGGGCTACAAGCTATGACCGATGAACTGATAGACTATGTTCAAAAACATCATTCTTACCGGCTTCATGGGAGTTGGCAAGACGAGCATTGGGACGCGACTCGCCAGTGACCTCGGCTTTACCTTCGTAGATACCGACGAACTCATCGAGGCCGACCAGAAGGCGACCATCACCGAGATCTTTGCGCAGAAGGGCGAACCCTACTTTCGCGATGTGGAGTCGAGTGTCATTCGAACCGTCTTGGAACATGAGAATCAGGTGGTCTCTACGGGCGGCGGCGCAGTCATCCGCAACGAGAACCGCGAGGCCTTCAAAAAAGCCGGCCTCGTTGTCTGCCTCACGGCACGTCCCGCGGTGATTTACGAACGCGTCAAACATGAGACTCACCGACCTCTCCTCAAGGTCCCCGACCCCATGGCCAGGATAGGAGATCTTCTCGAAAGCCGCGCAAAGTTTTACGGTCAGGCCGACCTCATTATTGACACCTCGGAGAAATCCGTTGACGAGGCTGTGCTGGAAATAAAGGAAAAGGTGCGATATGCACGTTGTTAAAGTAAGCCTCGGTGACAGGAGCTACGACATCGAGATAGGCACAAGCCTCGATCGGATCGGCGAGCGGCTCCAAGGCCTTGGTTTCGGCCTGAAGATCGCCATAATCACAAATCCCACAATAAAAAAACTCTACGGACAACGCGTTGCCGACAGCCTCACAACAGCAGGCTTCCAGGTGCTTTCTATCGAGATCCCAGACGGCGAGCAGTACAAGACCCTAGACTGGGCCAATGCCATCTATTCCGCGCTCCTCATCAACAGCTTTGACCGGAAATCAGCGCTCGTCTCCTTGGGCGGCGGTGTGATCGGTGACCTCGCGGGTTTTGCCGCAGCCACGTTCATGCGCGGAGTGCCTTTTGTCCAGGTGCCTACCACGCTCCTCGCCATGGTGGACAGCAGCGTGGGTGGCAAGACCGGGGTGAACCACGCCATGGGCAAGAACATGATCGGTGCGTTCTACCAGCCGAGAAAGGTCCTGATGGACCTTGATGTGCTTAAGAGCCTGCCGCAGGCAGAGTTCCTTGCAGGTATGGCAGAGGTGATCAAGTACGGAGTGATCTGGGATGCATCGTTCTTCGAGTCCCTCGACAGGAAGCGGGAGAAGATCCTTGCTCTCGATCCCGATGCGCTCAGCCACATCATCCATCGCTCCTGCGAGATCAAAGCCGAGGTGGTAAGCAAGGACGAGCGCGAAGGCGGCCTTCGCGCCATCCTGAATTTTGGCCACACCGTCGGCCACGCCATCGAGACGGCCGAGAATTATACCATGCGTCACGGCGAAGCTGTTGCCATCGGCATGGTCTATGCGTCCAAGCTCGCTCACAAGACCGGCCTATGTGACGCTTCGGTGCCCGAACGAGTGGTGAAGCTTATTAAATCCTATGGCCTACCGACGAATCTTGCGGCCCTCAGCCGCAAACCGTCCGTGACCGAGCTCATGGATACCATGCAGATTGACAAGAAAGCGGAAGGCGGCAAGGTAAAGTTCGTGCTCCCGAAGAAGATAGGCGAGGTAGTCGTCACTGGGGAGTGGGAAGAGCAGCAGCTTCAGGAGCTGATCGCATAATAAAATGCAGCGCTTCAAGGAGAGAACGTGAGTGAATATCTCTGGCACTGCCCGTTCTGCAACAGGGACCAGACCGTAACCGATGAGGGAAGGCAGGCAACCTTCGCAGACCTTACCATCGATAACGCGGACGGCCCGCGCCGTCTCGTAGTCAAGTTCGTGGTCTGCCCCAATCCCGAGTGCCGCAGGTTCTCCCTGAGCGCATCTCTCCACGGCCTGGAGATCGCCGGAAGTCGTTCCTACACAGGAAAACACCTCAAAACATGGGCTCTCGTCCCGCCTTCGCGCGCCCGATCATTCCCGGTTGCTATTCCTCCCCATATCCTTGAAGACTACCAGGAAGCCTGTCTAGCTGTCGAGTTTAGCCAGAAGGTCGCAGCGGCCCTGTCGCGACGCTGCCTATCGGAGATACTGCGGGACTTCTGGCAAGTGCGGCCCGGCAGTCTCAGCGACGAGTTTCGACAGATCAAAGGCACGGCGGACCCCCTCACCTGGGAGGCTATAGAATCCATCAGGAGGAGCGGAACGATCGGTGCTCGAATGGAGAACGGAGGCACAGAAATTCTTGACAGCGAACCCGGTGAAGCGAAACTGCTGATCGGTTTGATCGAAACGCTCATAGAGGACTGGTACGTTTCCCGGGAAGACCGGCGAAGACGATTACAGGAGATCAGGCAGATCACTGGTGAAAGCATCGCTGAGCAGGGATCGGATGACTGACGATGATTGCAGCCCGACCTGCGACGATTTGTCCTGCCCAAGCGGATCGGCGAGAGGTTTTGACATCCTCCCCGGCCTGAAGGCCGAGGATTCCCGAATCAGGCCCTTACTTCGCTAAGGGCCGCTGCTGATCCTGTTCGCGGATGCGGCAGGGATGTTTGCCACGTCCCCGGTTTATGGGCTGATACTGACGTATCATCGAGGCGAATACCGTGAGGCAGGCGTATC
>DATJAO010000040.1:0-7355 GCA_035516175.1 Nitrospirota bacterium | reverse complement strand
TTGATTTTATGTTGCCCTTGGGGTGACTAAAACACTCGGCACGCGGTTTAGGAAACCAATCTGCCTCTGGCAAATTATTGATTTTTCGGACTTGAATCTCACGGGAACCTATGGAATCTGTTATTTTTTTGCGTAATAATGGTAGAAAAATGGCAGAAAATTTTATCACGATACGCTACATCGATACACTAAATACCGTTCGAAGATTGTAGAATGCGCAGCTTATCTGTGGACCGCAGGTCCATCGGTGTCTCTTGCAGGCTCTCGTAGGGCTGTTGCAAATGATCTCTTCTCATTTCTCGTCCTCAGCATACCCGATCGTCTGTCCGAAAAGCGGGCGCAGATGTGGGTTCAGCTTGATCTCTTTTGCGAACGCAGCCTTGTCGCAATTGTGAAACCACGAAGCCAGTCCGAGCGAAGATGACGCCAGATACACGTTTTGCGCGATAAGGCCCGTGTCGACGAAGTAGTATGACTTCTGAATCTCCGGATCATAGAGTCCCGGTTCCTGGAATCCCGCTTTCTTGAATTTGTCGATATCAACGACGTAGACGAGGCGGACGGGAGCGTTTGCCCCGGCCTTTCCCTGCCCGGGCCCGATTGCCAAAGCACGGCTGTCCCCGAAGGCAACCGGAGACAGCCGGTGAGACTCTGGTTCATACAGATACGTACCTTCCTCCATAGCGACATAGATGCAGATTTCCTGTGAATTGCTGGCCGATCCCGCAGTCCTTCCCGGGCCTCCGAAAGGGCCCTTGAGGCGGTTAACACCCTGTGCCGCCCAGAGGATGTCCGACAGGATCTGCAAAGAGATCTTCTGCCCGCCAATGGCGCGGGAAGTCCTTCTGACCTTCAGTGCTTCAAAGACTGTCAGGCAGCGGTCAAAGACCGGTTCGGGAAGCACAATGGGCTGGAAATCTTTCATCGGGCTCTTGTTCATGGCATTCCTCCCGTTCCAACGGTTCACCAGGATGGCGTGAGCAGTCGGCTCTCCGATTCACCGCGGGGTTCAGAAAGGATCGTCGCTCCGTCGCCATAGAATATCATCTCGGCATCGTTTTCCAGTCTCCTGATGACGGTCGGGATGTATTCCGAGAGACTGATTCCTCTGAACTTGAGATGGGCGGCGTCACGTCCTTCCCTGTTCAAGCCGGTGTCGACCATGGGCGGAATGATTTCAATAACTCTGACCGATGTGTCCCTGAGCTGTTGCCGCAGCACAAGGGTGTAGGTGTGAATCGCAGCCTTTGTCGCGCTGTAGACAGGCGTGTTGAGCAATGGCATAAACCCGAGCCCTGAGCTTACGTTGATGACTGCGGCTGACGGTCTGCTCATCAGGTGGCCTATGAAGAGAGCCGTCAGCTCCACCACGGAAACGAAATTGATGGCGATCTCGTCTTCCCCTGATTTGAGTTCTTCATAACCTTTCTTCAGATCGACATATCTCTGGATGCCTGCGTTGTTGACCAAGATGTCGAGGTCGGGGAAACGACGCATGACTTCCGCCGCGAGATTCTTCCGTTGCAGGCCATCCCCGACATCACAGTGGAATGCCGTGATCCCCGAGAACTGTTCTACCACCGTTGTCAGCCTTCTCCTGTCGCGTCCGCAGACGATGACCCTGCTTCCACATCTATAAAACGCCTCGGCAATGCCGAGGCCGATACCGCTGGTACCGCCAGTCACGAGAACGGTTCTGCCAGACAGTTTCATGATAGCTCCTGATCGTAGACATAAGGGCAGATAAGGTCAACAAGGCAGGATGTCCCCTAATCGCTCTTGATTCTATAAACTGAAATCGGCCTAAAAAGAACTCTTCAGCAACGGTTACGGATTACTTCTTCTGCATGAGGAATCCTCCTCATTTCCTATATGTGTGCCATATGGAATAGCTGGGAAGTCTCGTGTTCTCTTAGATCCCAATTATTATATGGCCCTCATCCAATATCGGGAATCCGTTGTTATATAGTTTAGCAAAAAAAAGATGCCATGGCGGTTCTGTTTTATGAGAGATGGTTGTAGTCTTCATCTTCCAAAATGCATATTTGCCCATATTGCTAACAGTTCATAGTTTATGATGAACAGTTTACTAAAAACTTTAAACTGAATTATTCGTTTTCGTTATGGTCCTGGCTCTTTCGGGCTCCACCTTCAATCTTGCACCGACGCTTGATAGAATTGGCTGCGAAATGTCGGTTGTAACATGTCTTAATGTTCGCTCGAGTGCAAGGCGTGCGTGAACAAACTTACATTGCCGTAATAGTGATGGAAAAGTCTCTCCCTTCCCATTTATTCTCGACCGGCCAGTATATTGTAAAAACAATTACTGCCCCTGCGGGAAGTCCCTTCGTGGGCAGGTCAGCACAATAGACTCCGATCCCCGTGTTCTTCGTAGTCGTGTCATGAACTGTACGCCATCCGTCATTGCTCCAGTGCACCGTGGCCGGTGTCAGCACCTCCAGGCGAAGCGTCTTGCCCTTCATGATGGTCCGGCACTTGTTATTGAATCGCCAGATGGCGTTGAGAGAACTTATCTTTTTCACCTGATAGCGCTGAACGGTCTGAGGCGGGGTATCGAAAACGCGCCCATCGCGAAGGGACCGTCTCAATTTCACATACTCGGAATGAGCCCACACCAGCGGCATGGCCGAACCCGATGGCCGACCGAAGAAGAGTTCTTTTTCCGGGATATCAGGGACGTCCCAGACCTGCTCGGATATCATTCCTCCTTTGTTAGCAAAGGCCTCCATAGTCCGGATGAGCCGTTCCGCTTCAGCTCGGCGGCCTGCAGCGAGTTCGTAATGGGCGCGTTCGCCCGAAAGCAGCGGCCAAGCCCTTCCGATGCCCGTGCCGTCGAAGGCCGAACCATCGGCGTGTTCGCCGTATCCGTCGTCATTGTATCTATGCCATGCAGGGCCATAGGGTGTTTCTACCTTCAAAAGCGCGTCAACGACCTTCACGGTATTCACGATGCGCTGATCATCAGGTGCGCGAAGGCCGAAACGGACCAGAGCAAGGGCGTCGGGACTCACGATTTGGCCGGCGGGCTCGGCGCTCTCCCCTACGGGACGGTTCTTGATTGGCACGAATCCGGCAGCAGGAGAGGCGGCATCAGCCTTTTCCGGCGGTGCGATGCGCACATAGTAGCCTTCAACTCCCATGCGCATTGCCAGTTCGGTGCCGGTTACATATATCCAGCGCTCGATATGATCATTCCAGACGTCGGCGGTTTCCCGGAGATAAACGGCTGCTGCTGAATCATTGTTCTCATCGGCCAAGTCTGCGGCAACCAGGAGCGCTGCTATCTCGACGGCAAGTGTGAAAGGCGAATAGCCCGCATCCTCCTCCCAGCGGTCCTGCTGCGTTACCGGACCGTTCCGCACGATAAAGCTAGCCGCCCGTCTCACCATGGGCCAAAGCTTGGCCAGATCGCTTGTGTTCAACGCCTTCTCTCTCCGCACCAGATCAACGAGAAGGATGGGAAAGGCGGTCTCGTCCATCTGGATGCCGCTCCAGTATGGTATGCCGTTGAGCCACATGTTCTGCGGCCAGTATCCATCCGCTTCCTGCGTGACCTGAAGATAGCGAAGCACGCGCAGGACATCTGCCCACGCACCCGCCGCCAGAAGACCGCCAGCGGATTCCACCAGGTCCCGTGGCCATGCAAGGTGGTATCCGCCGAGATCGTCATCACCTTTGGAAAAGCCCCACGGAATTGACAAGCTTGCAATCAGGCCTCCGGAGAAGTTCTTAGCTTCGTGCGTCCGGAGCACCGCTGAGCTCACGCGAAACAGGTTCAGGGAATCGCGCTTCCCTTCATCCATGTCCGACAAAGTCCGCTGCCACATTTGCCACTCCTGGACATAGGTCGCCTTTGCAGACTCGAACCCTTCGTAGAGACTTGCCAAAGCACGGTTCCCTGCCTCGGCAGCGTTGCCGCCGAACCCCATGGCAAGCAAGAAATTACCGCCGCTTGCTGCAAGATTAACTTCACCGCACATGGCCACGTTGCCATTCTCGGCACGTACGTATTCCCAGGTGAGGATCTTATGGCGCATGAGGTCCTGCCAGCTGTCGGAAACGCCGACAAAGCCCACGGAGCGTTTGAGCCAGGCTGCCGAACAAGCCATTGCCAGAGCACTGCCGTCACGCTCCGCGAAGAACATGGGCACGCCCTTATAGTCGCCTATCCATGCGGTGTTGCCGGCGCCATGGTTGCCGAGGTGCGGCGCCATCAGTATGTATAGATGATAGTCCTTCATTTCCCCCTGAAGAGCATTGAAGCTGGTCTGCTGCAATACAACGTCCCGTCGGGAATCAGTGATGATGTCCTTCTCAATCCGGTAGCGTCCTTCCTTGCAGGTGTTTGCCAGATGGTAGGCGGGAACGCCCTCGGCCAACGATGTCAACACGGAGGAAGTATGCCGTTTTTCCTCGGAGAAAAAGTCCCGGCCGTCGGTCACAATGAGACCCAGATCGCGCATACACGCCTGGTCTACGCGGGGATAGTAGATCTCGTTCAGGATGCCATGGCTCAGGGTGAACCAGACGCGGCTTGCGTGGCTGAGAGACGTGCCAACCCCGCTCTTCGCGCTCGATGTCCACCGTGCTGGACTACCCGGCCATCCAGGCGCGTAGTTATTCTGTCCATCCATCGTTCATGCTCCTTTTCATGGGTTCCATTCCAGTACTACCTTGATTTCGTCGGGCTCATGTCGCGTTAATGTATTCTGGAAATCCGTATAGGTGCGGTGATGAGTGATGAGTTGCGCCACATGGTCTCCCCAGGTAAGCCGCGCACGATGAAGATCATCAACAGCCATTTGAAAGTGGTCGCGGGATGCATTGACGCTTCCTATCATGATCTGATTCCCGAGCACAAGTCTTCGGATCAGGTCGGCACCATCAAGCTGGAGTGGACGGTCGCCGCCCGGGATTCCCGTGAGGACATAAACGCCGTTCTTTCCGAGTGCGTCGAGGAGGTTAAACTCCAAAGACGCCACGCCGGTAGCTTCCAGGATAAGGTCCATCTGTCCCAATTCATGCTCGACCTTACCGGGGGGTATGCGCCTCCCATCCACGTACTTTCCTCCCATGTGATTGAGCCACTGCGGGCGGGCACTGGCTGTATCCACGACATCGAGCCCGAAAACATCTGCGCCGCGCAGGCGCAAGGCAAGGGCGGCCAGAAGTCCGATTGGCCCGAGGCCTGCGACCAGGCAGTGCCGTCCATATAGCCAATCGGGCGTGGCCGCAGCTTCTGGCAGCCGGGCGGACTGGATTCGGATCGACTCATCGATGGCTTTCTCGGCTACGGAGAGCGGTTCTGTTAGCACACCTATTGTCTCCAGTTCTTCGGGAACACGGACAATATACTGTTCCTTGTCAACTGCGTATTCGGTTTGGTACCCGTCCATTCCCCAGATCCCCCGCTCGCGGTATCTTCCCGTGAGGCACATGTCGGATCGGTTCATCATGCAAGGCATGCATTCTCCGCATCCTCGTCGTACCGTAAACACCGCGTAGTCTCCCGGTTTCACTCTGGTAACGGATTTGCCCGTTTCAACAACCTGCCCGAACATCTCGTGGCCGATAATGAGCTCAGTCCGGCCTTGCGGAGCCAAAGCTCTCCCACCCGATGCTTCCTCTCTGTCCGTACCGCATATACCCACACGAAGCACTCGCACCTTAACCTCATCAGGAGAAGTGACGACCGGTTCAAGACGATCAATTAGCCTAAGCGCAGAAGTGCCAGGTGTAAGAGCAACTGCTTTCATTGATGAACCTCCTTTCTTCCCTGAATCACCGGATGGGAATTGAATCGTGTAACGATGAGGACGATGAAACCAACGCCGACCCCAATTATTCCCATGATGGGAATTACGGCGTAACCCCACTGATTTGCTGCCCATCCTCCCAGGGCAGCCCCAATAACACCGGACAGCGCGGTCACAGCGCTAAAGATGCCCATCCCCTCTCCCTCGTTTTCCGGGGACAGGCCGGCAACCAATGCCGTGCTGCTCACGCTGAGAAAAGACCACGCAAGAACGACAAAGAGAAAAAACATCATGGCGAGCCAGCCGCGTCCAGGAAACGATATGACTGCAAGTAAAGTCAACGCAATAAAAGCAACAATGCGCAGAACCAGTGCGTCCCGAAGTATCGTCTGTGACCCTCTCCGTGTAGACCACTTTCCCGCCGGA
Organism: Nitrospirota bacterium; assembly: GCA_035516175.1. Lineage (GTDB taxonomy): Bacteria > Nitrospirota > UBA9217 > UBA9217 > UBA9217 > DASPSR01. The sequence goes on along the minus strand of DATJAO010000040.1, from coordinate 1,152 downwards.
GCATACAGGATGAGTCCCAGCCCCGCGGCCAGGGCGTATCCTGCTGACGATAGACCCGGCGGAACTCCGTACACCTGTTGCATCAAAACGGGATAGAATGAAAAGAATGCTGCGCTGCCTGAAAAGCTCAACAGCCAGGCTAGCAGGAAGAGACCGAAGGATGCCCGAAAAGGCGCGAAGAACGTCCTAACGCCATGCATGCTCAGATGGTGGTAAAGGTGCTGAGGTGAGCTGACAGGCCACTCTGCATGGTGCGCAGGATGTGCAAGAACTGGCCGGTGCAACGTAATAACTGCTAATTCTTGCCGCGTTCCTAGCAAAGCAGGAAGAACGGCTGCAACTGATATTCCTCCGGCCAGCCAAAGACCGAGTTCAGGCGCACTCTGACCGATCAAACCTGCGAGCACCAGTCCTATGACCTGACCACAGCCGTAAAAGGTCTGAAGCCAGCCGATGCGCGCGTCCCACTCCACCTCCGGATGAACCTCTACAATAAAGAGGTTCGCAACAGTGGAGGCTGTTGCCAAACCGACGCCTGATAGGAGCGCCAGCCCAACCCGGCAGGAAAGGGACAGCGTAAGTGGGAAGAAGATTGCTCCGAGACCTGTCCCAAGAAGGCCTCCAACAAGCAGACGCTGGTGCAATCGGTAGCGATCGGCAAGCCATCCCCATAGCGGCGCCATAAGGCCTCCCAGACTGAATGCAGCCATAACGAAACCTATATCTGCGGCCCCGCTTTCGCGTCCCATGAGGAGGGGCAGCAAGATGGGGATCAACCCGGCTGCGGAAAGCCCGAGCAATGCATACGCAATATACCAGCTTTCAACCCACTTCATGCCGTTTCATGATGCCTTTCTTCTTATAGTGTATTATATATCTATCCTCCTCTTTCTGTCTTTCCCGGTTTATTCCAGATCGCAATCTGATAGGGCCTCCACAAATAGGAAATTGGGACATCCTCCTCGGCGAATATATGCCTAATGCAAATCTATGTCAATGTTATCTAATAGATTTGTCAACCCAAAATAGAAATGTCCTACTGCTACCAAAGTAAAAATGTCCGCTTTTAGGAAGCAGCGGGAAGTTGTTCCGATGCTCTTCTGAGTCTCTTCCAAGGATGATTCGGCGATTGATACCGTCCTTGCTTTTCCT
>DATJAO010000039.1:0-6662 GCA_035516175.1 Nitrospirota bacterium | reverse complement strand
CTCGATCAAGGGTGAGGACGGGAAGACCTACTACAAGCATATAATGGCGGCGCTCGACAAGAAACCCATGATGACCATGGACGACGGCGCTGACCTGGTCTCGGTGCTCCATACGAAGCGCCAAAACCTGCTGCCGGGAATCATCGGCGGCACGGAAGAGACCACGACGGGCGTGATCAGGCTCCGCAGCATGGCCAACACCGGCGTGCTCAAGTACCCGATCATTGCGGTGAACGACGCCCAGACCAAGCACTTCTTCGACAATCGGTACGGCACGGGCCAGTCAACCATCGACGGCGTGATCCGCGCCACGAACCGGCTCATCGCCGGCTCGGTATTCGTGATCGCGGGCTATGGCTGGTGCGGACGGGGTCTCGCCATGCGGGCCAAGGGAATGGGCGCGAACGTGGTGGTTACCGAGATCGACCCCTTGAAGGCCATCGAGGCGATAATGGACGGCTACCAGGTGATGTCCATGGCCGAAGCCGCAAAGATCGGCGACATCTTCGTCACCGTGACCGGCGATATCAAGGTGATCCGCAAGGAGCACTTCCGGGCGATGAAGGACGGCGCCATCATCTGCAACACCGGCCACTTCAACGTCGAGATCGACCTCGAGACGCTCGACACGATGAAGAAGAAAAGGCGCCAGATCCGCGAGTTCGTCGAAGAGTTCACCATGCGCGATGGCAGGAAGATCAACGTCCTGGGCGAGGGGAGACTGATCAACCTCGCCGCGGCCGAAGGCCATCCCTCGAGCGTCATGGACATGAGCTTCGCCAACCAGGCGCTCTCAGCCGAGTATATGCTGAGGAACAGCAAAAAGCTGAAGAAGCAAGTGTACGGCGTCCCCGAGAAGATCGACAAGGAGATCGCGCGGCTCAAGCTAGACGCCTTGGGCGTGAAGATCGACAAGCTCACCCCGGAGCAGAAGAAGTACCTTGCCTCGTGGGAGATGGGAACGTAAGACAGAACAAAACAATAAGCAGGAGTCGGAAGTAAGGAGCCAGGAGCCGGGGAATGGAACTCAGAAGTACGTATATTCTGATTTCCGTCTCCTGACTCCTGGCTTCTTTATTTTTCGGACATGGCAAACTACCTAAAAATCATCTTCGCCATGCTGATCTGGAGCACCTGGGGCCCGATGATCCGCTGGATGGCGCTTCCACCCGCCGTGGTCCTTTTCTATACATCTCTCATCGCGAGTTTCCTCGTTCCCCTGGTCCTGAGGCTCCGAGGGGACTTCCCAGAGGCCATCATGAGCCTTAAATCATGGCATCTCTTTGTCGGTCTCTCGATCGCATCGATCACGAACAATATCTCCTATTTCTTCTCCCTGGGGCATACTACGGTCTCGAACGCTGTCTTTACCCATTATACGGCCCCCGTGTTCGTTGCTGCGTTAGCACCGATCCTGATATCCGAACGCCTGCAGAGGGTGACGCTCATCTCGCTACCATTGGCCGTTCTCGGAATGATCATGATCGTCGTCGCCGGGGGGAATCTCAGTCTGGACAGCGTGCATACGGTGGGCATTGCCGCCGGCACCCTGTCGGGCCTGGCCTATGCGTTCGTGATCATGTTCTCCCGCAGGCTCAGCCAGTTGCTGCTTCACCACAAGGCTATCATCGTCAATCTCTGGATCACTGCCGCTGTCACCGCACCGGCTGCTCTGACCACCGACCACCATATGTCCTACCGCGCTGGGGCGCTTCTCTTGGTGACGGGGTTATTTCACTCCAACCTTGCTCCGCTCCTTTACTTTAATGCACTCAGGAAAGTGATAGCACAGCACGCTGCCATCCTTGGATACATGGAGCCCCTTGCCGCCATACCTCTCGCCTTCTTTTTCCTTTCGGAGACGCCCACGTTGATCACCCTGTTCGGTGGGATCCTCATACTTGTTTCCGGATACATGGTGATGCACTACGGGAAGGGGAGCGAGAACCTCCCAACGGCTGAATGATCAGGCCCTGAACATGTCTACACTGTTCGTCAGCAGCTGAGATTAATTTCGATCCTTTCCGTAAAATGTTATTTTTTGTCCTGCCTTGAAGAGCTCTATTTTTGCGCTATAATAAAAACTATCTCGGTTTTTTCCCCGCCATCTGTTGCAGTTAACATCATACTTTTGGAGGATACTGCTATGGAAAAGTCGACTTTCACGAGAAGGCGTTTCCTAAAGACCGCTGGTGTTCTGACCGCTATGACCGCGCTTGGTGAGATCCCTGTAGAGCTGTTGGCAGCTATTGACGAACGGAAGCTTGCAAAATTCCCGGAAAAGACGGACATGATCCTTCTCACCAACCGTCCCCCGCAGCTTGAGACGCCGTTCCATTATTTCAAAGAACTGATCACACCGAACGAGGCAGTCTTTGTGCGGTGGCATATTTCTCAGATCCCCACGTCCGTGGACCTGAACGAGTGGCGGCTTAAGGTCGGCGGCAACACGGAGAAGGAAGTCCAACTTTCTATGGACGATCTCAAGACAAAGTTCGAGAAGATAACGTACACCGCAGTCATCCAGTGCTCAGGAAACAGCAGAAGTTTATTTGAGCCCCGTGTGCCAGGCGGCCAGTGGAAGAACGGAGCAATGGGGAACGTCACGTGGACCGGTGCCCGCCTCAAGGATATTCTGAAGGAAGCAGGCGTCAAGGCAGATTCGGTGGAAGTTTCGTTCGATGGGCTTGACGGCCCTCCGCTTCCATCGGTGCCGGATTTCGTCAAGAGCCTGCCGCTTGATAAAGCCATGGAAGACGACATTATAGTTGCGTACGAGATGAACGGCAAGTATCTGCCCTTGCTCAATGGCTTCCCGGTCCGGCTCATCGTGCCCGGATGGTTTGCAACTTACTGGGTCAAGTGCCTGAGCACTATCACCGTCCTTCCCAAACAATTCGAGGGGTTCTGGATGAAAAGCGCATACCGGATACCTGATGATCCTTGCGCCTGTGTTCCCCCCGGTACGGGTATGAAAAAGTCGATCCCCATAAACATGCTCGATACCCGGTCATTCATTGTCGAGCCTTCTGATGGGTCAGCTCTCAAGGCGCACAAGCCCGTAACTGTCATGGGCATTGCATTCTCCGGCGGTTACGGCATCAGGGAAGTTGTCGTCTCGACCGACAACGGCAAGACCTGGGACGAAACGAAACTGGGGAAGGACCTCGGAAAGTACGCGTGGATCCAATGGACCTATCCGTGGGAACCCAAAAAAGCAGGCAAATACACGCTCATGGTCAAGGCCACGAACAGCATCGGCCAATCGCAGCCGTTTGAGCCCCTCTGGAACCCAGCTGGTTTCATGAGGAACAATATCGAAAAAATCGAAGTAACGGTGAAATAGGAGGCACGCCATGAAAAACCTCTTGATAGTCATCTCGATTGTGATTTTTGCGGCAGCGCTGGCCTTTGCTCAGGGTCAGAGTCCATCGAATGTTGAGAAGGGAACCGTGCATTCCATGGAACTGCCGGTGATCCAGACGCAGTTGAAGTCCGGCCCTGGTCTGGACAAAGTATCGACGCTCTGCAATATCTGCCACAGCCTGGACTACATTACGATGCAGCCGCCGTTCCCGCGGGCAACGTGGACAGCGGAAGTGAACAAGATGATCAAGGTTATGGGTGCACCCATCAATGAAGAAGACGCAAAGACCATCAGTGACTATCTTGCCACAAACTACGGTACGGGTAAATGACGCTTACGAATTTAGATAAACTAACCATAGGAGACCGGCCATGAATATCAGAGAACGGATACCAGTTTGTACGCTCCTGAGCTTATTTCTGTCTGCCATGACGGTTCTCGTACTCGTAAGCAGTGCGTTAGCCGGAGAAGGAGACAATGATCTTATAACGAGGGCGAGTCAGATCTTTGGACCTCTGCCGCAGACAATGCCCTTGGATCAAAACCCGATCACTCCGGCAAAGGTGAAACTGGGGAAGATACTTTATTATGAGATGCGGATTTCTGCCGATGGCACCGTGAGCTGCGCCAAGTGCCATCCGATCAGCCTCTATGCGGAAGACGGCCTGAAGGTGGCGAAAGGGAACAACTGCAAGGATAACCCGCGTAATTCTCCGACAATTCTGAACGCAGCAGCTCAGATATCCGCGCACTGGATAGGCAACCGAACGAACGTGGAAGACCAGGCAAAACAGGCATTGGTCGGGCCACCTTCCTTCGGCATGCCGTCCTACGAAGCAGTGGAAAAGATACTCAGGGGGATGAAGGGATACTTTGCCCTGTTCCAAGAGGCCTTCCCTGGGGAGAAAGAACCGGTGACCGTGGACAACTTTGCAATGGCGATCGGCGCTTTTGAACGGACGCTTGTGACGCCCGCTCCTTTTGACGATTTCATGAAGGGAAATGCAAGCGCGCTGACGGAGCAGCAGAAGAGGGGACTAAAAACGTTCCTGGATACCGGATGCATGACCTGCCATTTCAGTCCCTACCTGGGCGGCCAGATGTATCAAAAGTTCGGCGTCATGGAGCCTTACGCAAAATATACCAAGAGCGTGAAGATCGATGAGGGACGCTTCGTTGTTACGAAGAACGAGGCCGACAAATTCGTATTCAAGGTGCCGGTGCTGAGGAACGTGGCGATGACGCCGCCATACTTTCATGACGGCTCTGTCGACAAGCTTAACCGGGCGATATGGATCATGGCAAAGATACAGCTCGGGAAAGAGCTTTCGGATCAGCAGACAGGCGACATCGCCGCATTTTTCACGTCATTAACGGGTAAAATATCCGAGGACGCAATGACCGTGCCGATTTTGCCGGCCGCGGAATGACCATAATTTTTTATTAAGCAGGGAAAAGGAGATATGCTATGAAAAAAGTCTTCGTTGTTTTAGCACTTGGTGTAGCGGTATTTCTTGTGACTGTGGCATCCATCGGAATGGCGGCGGATCCTGCTCAGTCGGGAGAAGCGTTGTTCAAGCAGCACTGCGCCGTATGCCACCCGGATGGAGGGAATATCGTCAACCCGAAAAAAACTTTGCACAAACAGGACCGGGAAGCCAATAATGTCAAGACGGAAGCGGATATAGTTAAGATCATGAGAAATCCCGGCCCTGGAATGATCAAATTCGATGCAAATACCATTCCGGACAAGCAGGCAAAGGAGATTGCCGCATATATTTTGAAGTCACTTCAATAAAGACATGTCACTGAGATAGGGAAAAAGTATTAAATCTTATTGATAAAAAAATGAGACAAAAAGTTACGCTATGCCTTGACAGAGTCGCGACCCTCGGATAGACTCTATCTATCCCTTTTTATAAATTTAATTTAAAATCCCTATAGGAGGTTTGCTATGCGAGATGAGAGCGTGTACCAGAGTCTTGTCAAGCGCGGCGTATCGCGGCGGGACTTCATGAAGTTCTGCACCGCAATGGCCGCAACGCTGGCGCTGCCGGCATCGTATGCATCCAAGATCGCCGAAGCGTTGGAAAAAGCCCAGAAACCCTATGTTGTATGGCTTGAGTTTTCGGACTGTGCTGGAGATTCTGAGGCCACGCTCAGAGCGACTAAACCAACGATAGGCTCTCTCGTCCTCGATATTATTTCTCTCGAGTATCATGAGACCATCATGTCACCATCCGGGAAAGCGGCAGAAAAATCTCTCATGGACGTGGTCAAGAACCAGAAAGGCAAATACATCACGATCGTTGAAGGCGCGATCCCGATGAAGGACGGCGGGATCTATTGTACCGTCAGCGGTAAAACAGCTCTCTCGACTGCCAGGGAAGTATGCGGCAATGCCATGGCCACGATCGCGGTAGGGTCCTGCGCGGCGTGGGGCGGCGTAGCGAGCGCCAATCCCAACCCAACGGGATGTGTGGGCGTGAAAGATGCCGTATCCGGCATCACCCTCGTTAATCTACCCGGCTGCCCCGTGAATGCTGAGAACCTCACCGCCACGATCGTGCACTTCCTGACCTTCAAGTCGTTACCGCAGCTTGACAGTCACTCTCGTCCGCTCTTTGCGCACGGCAAACGGATCCATGACAACTGCGAACGGCGCGCCCATTTCGACGCAGGACAGTTCGTGCGGCAATGGGGCGACGAGGGCCACCGGCAGGGCTGGTGCCTCTATGAGATGGGCTGCAAAGGCCCGGAGGCATATCTCAACTGTCCGACGGTCAAATATAACGAGGGCACGAGCTGGCCGGTCCAGGCTGGTCACGGCTGCATTGCTTGCGCTGCCGACCATAACTGGGACACCATGTCGCCGTTCTACAAGAGGCTGCCTACCGTTCCCGGCTTTGGCGTCGAGACGACCGCCGATAAGATTGGTGCCGGTCTCGCGGTTGCGACAGCAGTCGGTCTTGTCGCCCATGGAATTGGCAGGGCCATGAAGCCGAAAAAAGACGATAAACACGAATAATCTTATTGATAAAAAAATCTTAAAGGAGGAGAAATCATGCCAAAGATAGCAATTGATCCTATCACCAGGATTGAAGGCCATCTGAGAATCGAAGCGCAAGTCGATGGCGGCAAAGTGGTGGACGCATGGTCGTCCAGCACCATGTTCCGCGGCATCGAGATCATCGTGAAGGACCGTGATCCCCGCGATGCCTGGCTGTTCGTCCAACGCATTTGAGGGGTCTGAACGACGGTTCACGCCACCAGCTCGGTCCGAGCTGTAGAAAAC
>DATJAO010000038.1:0-117133 GCA_035516175.1 Nitrospirota bacterium | reverse complement strand
GTATTCGACCCATGGACGTCATGGCAGTTAACGCAGGTGATGCCCGATGCTGTCCCGGTGCCTCGTAGTGAAGTGGGAGCACCGAGATGGAACCAGTGGAGATTGGAATCTGTCACCCATACGCCGTAATCGTTCAACGGGCTTCCGCTGTAAGGCAGGAAATCCGGGGGAAGATCCGGAACATTATGGTCTGCAAAATGTGTTGTCACCCCAGCCGTATAATAGGGTGGGTTATAGCCATTGGTACCATTCGGCCCCGACAACCAGCCGTAACCCGCATCCAGGATCCCTCCGAACTTGACACCAAGGGTATCTTCTTTCGTGAAGCCGGGATAGCTGGCATGACAATTAAAGCAGAGAGCAAAGTCCGATTCATAATACGTTGTCGTGTTCAGGGAATAAACAAAGTTCCGCGTTGCCAGTACCTGACTCGCTGACCCATGGGCATTGATGCTTCCATTGCTGCCATGACACCCGGTCCCCGGTTGTCCCGTCCCCAAACACGTCAACTTGCTGCCTGGAGCATGATTTCCATTGGCGCCGTGGCCGTGCGATTTTGCCCAGCTGCTGGCTATCCTGGTGGCATTCGGATATGGGGGCTCGCCCAGTACTGATCCATCATTGAACGGACTCGTAGGTGTCCCTCCGGAAACAAACGTGCTTGTAGCCCCATTTTCGTCGTGGCAGCTCAGGCAGAAAGGCTCTATACCCGCGACATTGGACGGATCATATGCGATGCTCGTACCCGTATCGGCATTCTTCAACCGCACCGTGCCTGACGTATGGGTTGACTGATCGTGACAGACCTGGCACTCCGTACCGGTCGGATCACCACTGGTCGTGACATGATGGGATGCGATCGATGCATTGGTCCCGAAATCCCCGTTCGGACCGGTAATAATACGGCGTGGTCCCAAGGCGTACGAGTGGCACGAGCTGCAAAACTGAAAATTCACAGTCTCGGTGCCATACCAGTCGAGCGTGTCCGTTCCATGGCAATTGAGCGAGGTGCACGACCCTGTTGAAGGCCCGGTGTCATTGATCCATCTACCCGTCGGGTTCGTCGAGTCGAAATAAACAAGAAGAACGGTGGGATCGCCGGTGTCAAGGTGCCCGTTCATGTGGGTGGGCTTGTTGAAATACCCCAGGTGACATTTGTCGCAGGAAAGGCCTATCACCTGGACATGGGCGACATGCTTTCCAAAGGTCCCGCTCCCATTTGTCACCAACGGGTCAGGAGATGCCGTACTCGTAGCGTTATGACAAAGCGATGTACAGCTTGTTATCGGAATCGGTGCAGGCGCCTGATGCGACGAAATGGCATCGGGCCCCGGACTGGAGCTGCATCCGATAGCTAGGATAGCTGTCGAAATCAAAAAGATGATGTGCAAAATAAACTTTTTCATCACAACTGCTACCCCATCATGATTTATGGCACAACCCGCAATTCAAGGAAGGACTCACCGGATGTGGTGCGGATGTATGCCGGGCGACTTTATGACACACTACGCAGTTGTCAGCCGGGGCGAGACTGCCGCTGTAATGACACCACGTACAATGTCTTTGCAGCCAATTCCCTACATGCGTGCGAGGCTCAGTCTCGTTGTGGCAACGCACGCAAAAATCCTGCTTGTGGCAGGTGAGGCAGCGTTCCCGGTTCCCCTCAGCCATGAACCCGTGGCTCAGCGTGCGCCAGGTATTCGTATGGTCACGCGGCATCCTGGTGTTGTGACAGGTAATGCAGTCGCTCCACTCGTGGCAGGTGAGACAGGACTTCCCGCTTTGCCCCGCCTCATTGAAATTCAGACTGGCCGATGCGCCGTGAAACTCCATCCAATTCCCTTTGTGGGATTCCGGTCTTGGAAACGGTATTTTCCCTCGGAAGGTCCCAGTGGTTTCGGACTGGACTGAAGGGGCATATCCGGCGTCTCCCGCCGTTACGAGCGCGTTGCTGCTCACCAGGCAGACCGCAGTAAGCATAAAGCAGGCAATTAACATTTTTATAAGGCGGACATTAAAAGTCATAGCGCATCCCCAGCTTGAGCGTCTGATAGTTCTCGATACTGGACTCATACTCGTAACTGCCATTGATCGAGAGGCCACTTCCAAGCGGATACCTCCCATTCACATAGTAGGTCCGCACATTTTGCTGGAGACCCTCTTCAATATAATAATCATACTTATAGAGGCTGTAATAGGTCCCTACGTTTATCGATGCGCTCTTTTTGTTTTTGAAGGCGTATCCCACATCAAATCCGGCAGAGCTGTATTCCCTTCCATTGGTCTTCCACTGTTCGCCCGTCACTGTGAACGACAGGCCGTCTTTCAGCAAATCGATTATTTCGAACATCATGAAGGTGCGGCTGTAATCACGATCTAAATCGCTCTCCTGGTTCTCTTCCAGAAGGCCCCGTTTGAAGTATCCGACATCGACCGCATAATGCAGGCCGAAGAACTTGCGGAGCTTCACATCAATGCTCTGGTACGGAGATGACGTCCCCATAACAGCGTAGAAGAGAGAGAGCTCGTTCGATAGCTCGTTCTGGGGGCGGAACTGCCGGAAATAATTCACGTTCATTTCGATGTCCGTTTCGGGGAAAGTGCTCACGGCACGCACACTCAAATCGCGCGGCTCGCCGTTGAGATACCGGTACTTAACCAAGGCCTTCATGAATGAATCAAAGCTCTGCCAGAGCTTCAGGGAAATCATCTGATCATGAACATCGGTCGTTGTGGAGGCTGTAGGGTACGATTGGACATCCTTGTCGGAGAGATAATCCAGGCTGACCCTGGTGCTTGAACCGAGGGCATAATCGAGCCCCGCCCCCGCCACAGTGTCATCGCCCCAATGATTGTTGACCTCGTAGAGGTGGGCGGCTGCGCCTCCGTAAAGCGTCAGATTGAGCGTGGAAGCTGCGCGGATATCGGCTGCGATGCCGTCAAAAAATACCTGCTCGTCCCGCGTCCCAGCCTGCCTGCCCATCCGTATCTGTGTGATATATTCGAACGGGTTATTGATATCGAAATGTGCTTCGTAGACGTAACCCTGATAACTGGATTGGTAGGTATCGCCTATATCTTTGAGGGGATCAAAGATCGTCTGGTTGCGGTTTGCACTGATATTGTCCCGCGCGGTTCCGTAGAAATGGAACTCATAGCGGTTTTCCTTCGGCATAACAACATCAAGCCGCAGCTCCCCGAAGATATCCTGATCGCGCCACTGATTATCCGATGTATAGGCTGATCTGTAAATGTATCTGCCGTAGAGATACCCAGTCACCTTAAAGAGGCTGTCCGAAGATGCTTGTTCTGAAACAGCTCCGCTGGAAGGCATCGTGTCCGCACGCAGATGAAAGGGAAAGAGAACGGAAAAAGAAAAGAGGATGGATAGGAGAGAGAAGAGGATGCGGCGAGATAGTATATTTTTGTTCTCCAAAATATATATTCCCCCATCCGCCCGGTGGATCTTACTATATAACAATGAAATCATAATATCGAATAGATTTGATGTCAAGTAAATTTTCTTTGTTTCAAATTGTTGCATTGCAATGGTTAAACTGCCTTGATTTTAAGGTCCGATGATGCTATGTTATGGACAATCTCTGAAAAAAAATACTCCTTCCCGGCATTATAAAAGCATAATGGAGAAACGTTACTCATGAGAACAAATTTTGTTCTGTCGATCGCGCTCCTGTCTCTGTTCTGCATATATTCTTACGCCTCATCTGCGGAGATCGACTGCCTTCAATGCCACGAGGATCTCACCAAAGGTAAAAGCGTCCATGCCGCCGTATCCATGGGCTGTACCACATGCCATACTGCCGTGGATGCGAGAGACGTCCCGCATAAAATAACAAATAAGAACGCAAAAGGTCTTTCCGCCGACCAGCCTGACCTGTGCTTTGATTGCCATGATAAATCGCTTTTCAACAAAAAAGTCGTACACCCCGCCATAGGCATGGGTTGTACTGCCTGTCACAATCCTCATGCGAGCAAGTACGCAAAGCTCCTGATCTCCGATCCACCGGACCTGTGTTATACCTGTCACGACAAGGGAATATTTACGAAGAAGAACGTTCACCCTCCGGTCGCCTCCGGCCAATGCACAACTTGCCATACCCCCCATTCCTCGGATATGGCTTCCCTCCTTGAAAAGCCGGTGGACGAACTATGTGGTACCTGCCACGACGGCAAAACTACTGGCAAACACATCCTCGCGGGTTACGGACTCGGCGACAGACATCCGACCAAAGGCAAACCAGATCCTTCGCGACCCGGGAAAGAGCTTTCCTGTACGAGCTGTCACGTTCCTCATTCCTCGAACAAAAAGTTCCTGTTCCCAGCGGAGGCTGAAAGTTCCGGGAACCTGTGTCTGATGTGCCACAGAAAAGTCATGGTCCGCCCGTAAAAGGCATCTCCCACGGACACAGTTTACAACTGCCTGTGAATAAGCTATAATGCCCTATGAAATTCGATCGGGCCATCACGCAGATCTTTCCCGCCTTCATTTTGCTCCTCCTTTCATTCTTCACAACGCCCTCCCTTGCCACTCCTGACTATGCACGACAGACGGGATTTGAATGCAAGCACTGTCATATCGACGTCATCGGCGGCGGTCCGCTTACGCAGGAGGGCAAAAGCTTTCTTGAAGACATGAAGGCCAAAGGCCTCTACCAGCCCCTTACAACAACGCAGCACTATATACGCTTGGTCATAGGATACCTGCACCTCATGTCGGCGATCATATGGTTTGGAACGATCATGTACGTCCATGTGCTCCTGAAGCCCGCCTATGCCTCGAAGGGCCTTCCCAAGGGCGAACTCAGGCTCGGTTGGATTTCCATGATCGTCATCCTCGTAACGGGCGTTCTCCTGACCATTGCCAGGATGCCCTCGTGGAACGCATTTTACACCACGCGGTTCGGCGTGCTGCTGAGCGCCAAGATATTCCTGTTCCTCATCATGCTCTCGAGCGCGATCATCGTAACAGTATACATCGGGCCGCGACTTCGCCGGACATTGAAGAGTCCCGTAGCCGCGATCATCTCTCACGGCATTACGCCTGATCAGCTTTCTCATTTCGACGGCAAGGAAGGCAGGCCCGCCTACATTGCATACAAGGGGATCGTATACGATGTATCGCACGGCAGGCTCTGGAAGAACGGATCGCACGTGATGAAGCATTCAGCAGGCAACGACCTTACGGACACTCTGAAGAACGCCCCCCACGGAGAGGATAAGGTCCTTGCCATGCCGCAGCTAGGGATGTTGCAAATGACAGAGGGAAAGCCAGCACGGCCCTTCCACGAGCGTCTCTTCTATTTCTTCGCGTACATGAACCTTGTCCTTGTATTTGTCATAACATTCATCATCGCTCTCTGGAGATGGTGGTAGAACGTGGGGGGACAGCCCGGCCGTCCTATGATTCACATCATATGCTCTCCCCTGCATTTATGATACTATGCAGCAGATAGGAAGATCTCATAGGAAAACAGGAGGAGGGTATCAACATGGAAGTGCTCGATCTTAAAAAATTGATGAAGTTCAGCCCGGATAGAATATCACGCGAGATGCTTTCGGACAAGCCGGAGATGCGCGTGGCGCTCATGTGCCTGAACCCTGGCCAGAAGCTTGAACCGCACAAGGCGCCCCTACGGCTCATGATGTATTGCGTACAGGGCAAAGGCACGTTCACGGTCGGGGATGAAAAAATAGAAGCAGACGAAAAAACCTGCATTCTCTGCGAACCTTCGGTGCCACACGGTTTCGAAGCGAACAAAGGCGAGAAGCTCGTGGTGATGGCGGTGGTGACGCCGGTGGATTGAACCGGAAGGATGACATTTTTCTCGGCAACCTGAAATCAAATATACATCATGCTAAACAATAAAAAAGCCCTCGCTCTTGAGCGAGGGCTTTCGTTTGAATCCGGATCATCGTTACAGAACCTGTTTCATGTCCTTTCCGCATCCGCATTTGCCCGGCTTGTCTGATATCGCGCCGCAATTGCAGCTCTCACCGCAGGCGCATACATACTTCCCTTTCAAGCTGACAACTTTTACCGGCTTTCCACAGCCGCATTTGGACGGGTCGTCCTTGCTTCGCTCGCAGGTGCAATCGGCGCCGCACCGACAGAAGATCGCCTTGTCCTTCTCGATCGCGAGGAGGTGCATGGCAACCAAATCACTCCCGCACTTGCATTTCCCGGGTTCTTTCGATATGGTGTTGCAGGTGCAGTCATCCTTGCAGTTACAGACATAATAAACCTTGCTCTTTTCCGCCGCCATCACGAGTCCCAGTGAAACAACAAGAAATACAACGATAATCGAAATAATTGCTGCTCTTTTCATTATATTTCCTCCTTTCAGATCGAAATATTCTAACTGTAGCATCATGCATGACTAAAGTCAATATTAGCAGGTATCAAAAATTATCATGCAACTTTCTGCTTTATTGTATGTATCCCTTTTCCCCTCTTTAAATATCTCCAAAAAAGCACAGACCATCGTTGACCCGCATGCCTTACATCATACCTAAAATCAGTGGACCTGCATCGAGGCATGCAACAGATGGCTCGCTGTGGGGACATGGCTCTCTTTCATTTCGGTTTCGGAACAGGCTGTGTCCTATCAAAATAAACTTGAAAGATTACTATAACAAAACAAACGTTTAAAATATGACACTTTGATTCACTATCAGACCTGAAATCTATCAGACTCACGCCAGGTCATGAGAACATAATTTCCCATCTAAATATATTGAAATTTCAATGTTATCATCTCTCTTGATCCTGAAGACATTCATTGTATACTTTTTAGCAATATCTTAGCAGTGAGGAAACTGCGACAGCCCCACATGATCATTTTTTTTACATATCGAAAAGCCAATAAACCCGTACGAACTCGTTCCCTATGATATACTAAAAAGTATATTATAAATAGAGAACATCATCATGCACGCATAAATCATTCTCATCAGGCTTCGTTTTTTATGCGTTACGTAGCACATCTCAACATTTTGCAATTTCCAGTAGTTTTTCGCATTTGTTTGAAAACCACTTGACATTTTCAGCTATTTTGATAAATTAAGGTCTTAAATATCCTATATTGCCAAAGGAGGACGATACCATGACTGGCGATTGCTGCACCGTCCGCGTAGGGAAGTCGGTCCCGGAATTCAAGATGGAAACCTATGAGCCTTCCCGTGGTGATTTTGGCGAGATCAGTCTCGCATCACAGAAAACGGCAAAGAAGTGGACCGTTCTGTTCTTCTACCCTGCGGACTTTACCTTTGTATGAGCAACCGAGTTCGCCGCTCTGGCAGAGCGGTATGAAGAATTCAAGAAAGCCGGCGCCGAGGTCATTACGGTAAGCACTGATACCAAATTCGTGCACCTTGCATGGCAACGTGACGAAAAGCTGCTTGAAAAAGTCAAATACCCCATGGGCTCGGACCCTACCGGAAAACTTTCCCGTCTATTCGGCGTCTATGATGAAGAATCAGGCCTCGCACTGAGAGGCACATTCATCATCAACCCTGACGGCGTTCTGCTCAATTCAGAAATGAACTTTTACAATCTCGGCAGGAACGTTGAAGATATCCTGCGGAAAGTCAATGCAAACATTCATCTTGCGGCAAATCCTGTTGAGGCCTGCCCTGCTCAGTGGAAGAAAGAAGGCGATAAGACCCTGAAACCCTCTGCCAAAATGGTCGGAAAGGTGTATGAGGCGTTGAAATAATCCATGCTGGTGACCAGAGAGACAGATTATGCCGTGCGCACCGTACTGTATCTTGCGAAGAACCGCGATCGCACGGCGAGCGTTACGGAAGTGGCCCATGCAATGCAAATCCCGAAGAGCTTTCTCGCCAAGCTCCTGCAGCGTCTTGTCCGGAGCCACATCCTGACATCCTTGCGCGGCGTTAACGGCGGCTTTCAACTTGCCCAAAAACCGTCCGAAATCACCCTCCTGTCCATCATAGAGGCCGTTCAAGGGACTGCCGAAATCAATGTCTGCGCAATCGATAGCAAGAAATGCAAGTTAAGCTCGACCTGCGCTGTCCATCCGGTCTGGGTAGAAATCCGAAAGGAAGTGGAAAAACGCCTCACGAGGGAAACGATCGGCAAGCTAATTGGCAGATAGCATTTACCAGGCAAATATAGGACTCTGATTGTCCTAAACTAAGGAGGCAATAGTATGAATGATTATCGATACGATAATCAGACGGTAAAGGGATTTATCGTCTCCTCGATCTTCTGGGGAGTGGTCGGCATCCTGGTCGGGCTCTGGATCTCGGTGCAGATGTGGATGCCGTCGTGGAACATCCCGCCCTATTTTACCTTCGGACGACTGAGGGTGGTGCATACGAACGGGCTCGCCTTCGGGCTCGGGATCGGAGCGATATTCGGGATTTCCTACTACATCATTATGCGGCTCACCAAGCGGCCGCTCCTGTTCCCGAAGCTCGCGCGGTTCCATCTCTGGTTCTTCAACGTCGCCATCCTGCTCGCGGCGCTCAGCCTGCTTGCAGGCATGAACCAGTCGAATGAATACGCGGAGTTGGAATGGCCGCTTGATATCGCCGTGGTTATCCTCTGGGTCATCTTCGCCGTCAACGTCTTCGGCACGATCATCAAACGAAAAGAAGAGCAAATGTACATTTCCCTGTGGTACATTCTCGCAACGACTGTTGCCGTCGCCATCCTGTATATCGTGAACAATCTCTCGATCCCTGCGGGCTGGAACAAATCCTACCATCTCTTTGCGGGCGTCAACAGCGCTAACGTGGAGTGGTGGTATGGACACAATATTGTCGGATTCATTTTTACGACGCCGATTCTTGCAATGTTCTATTATTTCCTGCCAAAATCGACGGGCCTGCCGATCTACAGTCACCGTCTTTCCATCGTTGCTTTCTGGTCTCTCGTCTTCGCCTACCTCTGGACAGGAGCGCACCACCTGGTCTACACGCCGCTGCCCGACTGGATCCAAACCCTCGGGATAGCCTTTACAATATTCCTGATCGCACCGTCCTGGGGCTCCGTAGTGAACGGTTACTATACGGTCGGCAATGACTGGTCGAAGATGCAGACGAACTACCTCACCAAGTTCTTCATCCTCGGCATCACCTTTTATGGCCTGCAGACCGTGCAGGGGCCGACGCAGGGGCTCCGGGTCGTAAGCCAGTTGATCCACTTCACCGACTGGGTCCCCGGCCATGTGCATATGGGCACTATGGGATGGGTTACCATGACCGCCGCCGCGTCGATTTACTATATCATTCCGAAGATCTACAACACCGAGATCTACAGTGAGAAGATCGCGAATATCCACTTCTGGCTTGTGCTGATCGGCCAGCTTATCTTCTCAATCACAATGTGGATCACCGGGATCATGCAGGGTGCACTCTGGAAAGCGACCAATCCCGACGGGAGTCTGAAGTACACCTTCATCGAAGTGGTTGCGAAAAACTATCCTTTCTGGAAAATGAGAACGCTCGGGGGCGTGATCTTTACGGTCGGCATGCTCTTTTTCATCTACAATATCTATATGACGATGCGCAAAGGCAAGCTTGCTCTTGCCGAAGCGAAGGCATAGGGGGGTGATATCATGGCAAGCAATCTCTACAACAAACCGATTCTGTTCGCGATCGTCGCGGCCGTCGTTATCCTGATCGGGACCGCCGTAACCATGTTCATCCCGATGCTGACGCCGGAGATGCATCCGAAACTGGCAAACCTCAAACCCTATACTGCGCTCCAGCTCGCGGGCAAGGACATCTACCAACGCGAAGGATGCAACAACTGCCACACGCAGACCGTGCGTCCCTTGAAGACAGAGGTCATGCGGTACGGCGAGTACTCGAAGGCCGGGGAATTCGCCTATGACCGACCCTTCCTCTGGGGATCGAAGCGCACGGGACCGGACCTCGCGCGCATCGGAGGAAAATATCCCGATCAGTGGCACGAGATACACTTTGATAATCCGCAGGCCATGTACGCGGAGTCCAACATGCCCGCCTACGGATGGATAAAGCAAAACAAGCTCGATCCAACGGACATCGAAGCCCACATGAAGGCAAATGATTTCCCGTACACGCGCGAGGATCTCGCACAGCTGAAAGACAAAACCGAGCTTGACGCGCTGATCGCGTACATCCAGGTGATCGGCACAGCCGTCACCGGTGCGAAATAACAGAGAGGAGGACTTCGACAATGACGGAACCATTGGAAACTGATGACATTGAGGCATTCGAGTCAAAAGAGACGGGACGTCGGATTCCCCTCGGGTGGCAGCTGCTATTCTGGGGCCTGATCCTCTGGGGCATCTACTACTTCGCCGCGCATACGCCAGCCATCAGCGGATGGTCGCAGGAGCGAGCGTATATGGAGTCACTGAAACCGTAACCCCCCTGGAGTCAGAAGGATTGCAGTCGCTATGATGCGGCCTTCTGGCTCCGTTTCTTTCCCTTGCAATAAAAATATCAGGGAGGTATTTTATGGATATATCGATTGCAGCAACAATCGGGTTTACTACCGTCGCAGTGATCGGTGTCATCGTGCTCGTTTTTTCGACGCGCAAAGGAAAGACCGGCGGGTAGTTCATTTCAAACCGAATTCTCACCAAGATGGGAAGTAAATTCCTCACAAAGACGCGAAAGAGTCCTTTAAATCAATTATGAGCTTTGCGAGAGACGCTATTGGTGCGGATTTGTTCGGACCAATTTAGAGAGAGTTGAGGGAATCTCATGGAAAAGCAAGCATGGGCATATGTTTTGTTCGGGCTCGCCCTGGTCGTGCTCTTCGCGATCATTATCGTGCATTATTATTCTAAGAAGCGGCACAAAAAGGTTGAGGAAGTAAAGTATAAAATGCTGGATGACGATGAGTAATAAGTTCCACAGACTCAGGCGGTTTTCCGGCGCAGTTCTACTCTTTATCCTCATCAGTCTCCCCTTCCTGCGGATACACGGAGAGAGTGCCTTCCGGTTCGATATCCCGTCGCTCCGGCTTTTGATCTTCGGAACCGAGATATGGCTGGCCGACTTTTTCATCATCCTGATAGCAGTTATTTTCCTGACCTTCCTGACCATTTTCACAACTACCATATTCGGCAGACTATGGTGCGGTTGGCTGTGCCCGCAGACCGTCCTGGTCGACGTTACGAATTTCATGGCAGGGGCTTGGGAACGGGGGCCTGCCGCCAGAGCCGTTGCCGTTTCGGCAGGTATGATGGTGAGTGCGGTCATTGCCGCAAGCCTGATCGGATATTTTGTATCACCCTATGATCTTCCGTCTCTGCTCCATACCGGCGGCATACCCGCGAAGATCGCAGTAGGCTCCTGGCTTGCCCTTTCGGTAATCGTGTTTCTTGATCTAATCGCGCTGCGAAGAGGTTTTTGCGCGACGGTCTGCCCCTATGCGAAGTTGCAGAGCGTGCTGTTTGACGATCGGACGCTTGTGGTCGCATTCGATCCCCGTCGCGCTGAAGAATGCATGCAGTGCAATGCCTGCGTGAAAGCCTGCCCCGTCGGAATCGACATCAGGAAAGGCCCTCAAATGGCCTGTATCCACTGTGCCGAGTGTGTGGACGCCTGCACGGAGCGGATGGCCCGGCGGGACCGGAAATCGCTTGTCCGGTACAGTTTCGGACTTTTTGGCGAACGCGCCACCGGCATCCGGGTGAACCCGTTGATCACTGGCATCATCACGTCGATTTCCCTCGTGTTTCTCGTGTATCTCTCGATATCGCGAATGCCATTCGATATGAACGTGCATATGAACTATGCCGAAGCACCAGTAATGCGGACAAACGGGAGCGTCACAAACACCTATACCTTGTCTCTGAGAAACATGGGGACATCCGACCTTGAACTCTATCTGAGCGCAGCCGCTTCTGCAGGAACGGTTCTGGTGTCCCCTGATGCCGTGTTGCTCCGAAGAGGCACGGACATCACGAGGGTACCGGTCTCGATGACTCTGAATGGCGTATCAAATGAGGAAAAGCGCCCCGTGACGATCACTCTGACCGTCAGGTCAAGACAGGCTAATAAAAGTATTACGAAAACAGCGTACTTTATGATGCCCAAGAAGTATTAAGGGGTCCAGAACATGCGCATCCTAATCATAGTAATCTGTATCATTGCGCTTGCCGCGACGATCGGAGCGATTATCGTCGGCAAGCGGAGTTTCGAGGGCCTCGTGGTTGAAAAACCGTACGAGACGGGACTGGCGTGGGATGAAACGCGGAACAAACAAACGAACCTCGGATGGACGGTTTCCGTACAGGGAGCGCGGTTCAAAACAGGCAAGAACGAATTGATCGTCAAGGTCGTCGATAAGAGCCGCTCCCTGCTTACTGATGCCGCTGTCAGCGTGACGGTCAGCAGGTCATCGACGCGGGAGTATGACAAAACCTATCGAACCATCGAACAGTCAGACGGCCGCTACCATGCGTCCATCAGTCTTCCGCTCTATGGAAGCTGGGACTTGATCATTGACGTCAGTCGCAAGAATGACCACTCCATCTTTAAGGAAGCAATTTTTGCGGAACAGGGAGTGAAATGAAACGATCCTGCAACAGGCTCGGCACTCTGTGGACGTTCCTCGCAGAGGCTGTCCTCATCGCAGGTATTGTCGGAATCGGGGCTTTACCAGCCTCCACCGCAGAAAACGGGACCACTTGCGATATCCAAAGCGCTTCCTGTCTTAAAGAGACAGGTGACGGGATGACGGTAGAGTTTGATGCCCGGCCAAAACCCGTTGCGGCAATGTCCGAGCTGACGTTCATCGTAAATCTCACACGAGGCGGATTGCCCATATCGGACGCGTCAGTCGTACTCGATCTCTCCATGCCCGGTA
Organism: Nitrospirota bacterium; assembly: GCA_035516175.1. Lineage (GTDB taxonomy): Bacteria > Nitrospirota > UBA9217 > UBA9217 > UBA9217 > DASPSR01. The sequence goes on along the minus strand of DATJAO010000038.1, from coordinate 104,277 downwards.
TGTTCATGGGAAGGAACCGGCCAGTCCTGAAGCATGTATACGATGGACGATACGAAGGCAAGGGCATTATAACGATGTGCCCCAGCGGGAAAAAGGCGTGGCAGGCCGAAGTAACCGTCATGCATGCCGGAAAAACGTCTGTCGCCAGCTTTGTGTTCGAGGTGAAATAGCGTGGAGACGGGATATTTCCTGGCATTCACGACTGGTATCTTCGGAGGCTTTGGACACTGTATCGGCATGTGCGGGCCGCTCGTGGCATCCTATGCTCTGGCACAAGCGTCCGCCCCTCAGCCGTTCTTGATGCGCATGGCCCCCCACCTGCTGTACAACAGCGGCCGGATCACCACCTACGCACTCATCGGCGGCGTCATGGGGCTGTCTGGGTCATTCGTTAATATCACGGGCAGACTTGCCGGCATCCAGAACATCGTGGCTATTTTTGCCGGCGTTGCGATGATCTTCATGGGACTGAGCATCGCCGGCATAGGCGCTAAAACAGCATGGATCGAGAAACATAATCTCCCTATTCTCCGGGCCGCGCAAACGGTGCTGGCATGGCCTTCAACGCTTCGCTACTACCCTCTCGGCCTCATCCTCGGCCTGCTCCCCTGCGGCCTGTCATACACGATCTTCATTGCGTCAGCCGGGACAGGCGGTCTGTTTCCCGGATTGCTGACTTCCCTGCTGTTCGGACTTGGTACGCTGCCTGCTCTCCTCGTCTTCGGGGCGGTCATAACCTCGATCAGCGCATCTCTGCGCGGCAGGATCTACAAGGCGGGCGGAGTGGTCGTCATGATCATGGGGATCTATTTTCTGTTCAGAGGAATAAGGATCTATGCCAATATGTGACCACTGCATGCTTGAAGTGCCGGAGCGCGATGCCGTTTACGACGAGATCAACGGACAGAGGAAGGTTTTCTGCTGCCACGGGTGCGACGGCATCTACCGTCTCATTCGCAGTGAGGGGCTTGAGGAGTTCTACGCAAAACGGCGTGAGTGGACACCCGGCCCCGCGGAAGACAAGGCAGTGGACATTTCAGCCTTCCTTGACGGTCTGAGGCCGGCGGGAGGAAACGAAATCGAGACGGACGTTATCCTCGACGGCATCCGGTGCGCGTCCTGCGTCTGGCTGAACGAAAAGATACTTCTCCGGACAAAAGGCATCTCGTACGCCAACGTGAATTATGCCACACACCGGGCTAAGATCCGCTGGGACCCTGGCGAGATCGATATCGGCGCGATCATCTCACGCATCAAGTCCATCGGCTACACTCCCAAACCGCTCCTGCCCAATGCATGGGAGGATGAGCAGAAACGGCAGTCCCGTGACCTGCTCATCCGCTTCGGCACCGCATCCTTTTTCTCCATGCAGCTCATGCTGTTTTCCATCGCTCTGTATGCAGGATATTTTCAGGGGATCGATGAAAAGATCAAGTTCATTTTTCATGTGATATCGTTCGCACTCACAACACCGGTCCTGTTCTACGCAGGATGGCCGATCATCAAGGGGTCATTCCGGGGCTTGAAGAACCTGACGTTCAACATGGACGTTCTGATCGCAGCAGGCTCCCTTTCCGCCTACCTCTACAGCATCCAGCAGATGGTGAGCGGCGGCGAGGTTTATTTCGACACCGCGGCCATGATCATCACGCTGATCCTTCTCGGGAGATACATCGAAGCGGGCGCCAAGAGAAAGGCGTCGGAGACAATCAGCAGGCTTATGCAGCTCAGCCCCAGGGAGGGCCGGAAACTGGAGGTATCACCAGATCAGGCAGTTTCAAATGACCGGCTCCACCTTGCTGCTCGCAAAATGGTTCCCGTATCGTCTATCCGTCCGGGAGACCTGCTGGAAGTAATCCCCGGAGAAAAGATTTCTGTGGACGGTCTCGTGCTTACTGGTGTATCAGAAGCCGATGAATCCATGCTCACCGGCGAATCGAGGCCCTCACCGAAGGCTGACGGGTCACAAGTGTTCGGCGGCACGGTCAATCTCTTCGGGAGCCTCGTATTCCGGGTCACCAAGACAGACAAGGACACGGTGCTCGCGCAGATCATCCAGGCCGTGTCCGATGCTCAGGCGCGCCGCGCCCCGATCCAGTCTGTGGCTGACCGGGCAATCGGCTACTTCGTGCCCGCGGTCCTGCTCATCTCCCTGCTGACGTTCCTAGGATGGCTATATCATGGCGCCCCGCCTTCACGGGCCTTAATGAATGCGGTCTCGGTCATGGTGATCGCCTGTCCGTGCGCCCTGGGACTCGCCACGCCCCTCGCAATCTTGATCGGTACATCGAATGGCGCGACAAGGGGTATCCTCATCAAAGGCGGCGATGTGATCGAAAAGGCTGCGTCAGTGGATTTTGTCGTCCTGGATAAGACAGGGACCATAACCGAGGGGAAACCCGTGCTCAGCGAAGCGTTTGCCATCGGGATACCGTTAAACGAAGCACTCCGGCTTGCATTGTCGCTCGAACGACGTTCAGAGCATTCTCTAGGCAGGGCCGTCGTGGAGGCTGCACGAGGTCTTGATCCGTACGAGGTTGCGGGGTTCTCCGTCGTGCCAGGCAGAGGCATAAGAGGGACGATCCACGGAAAACCGGCACTCATTGGCAACAGGGGCTTCATCGAGTCCGAGGGCATCAATGGCACGATAGACGCCGCTCTGAAGGGGGTGCATGATTTGGATCTCATGGAGAGCGAAAAATCAGGTTCGACGGTGATCTTTCTGTGCTATGACGGTTCGATTCGCGGTGTCTTCGTGATTTCCGATCAGGTTAAAAAAGAGGCGTCAGAGGCTGTTGATAAGCTGAAAAAAGCGAGACTTGGCGTAGCCATGGTAACGGGCGACAACCTGAATACAGCAGAGGCGGTGGCGAAAAAGACCAGGATCGAATCGGTGACGGCCCAGGCATCACCCATGGAAAAGGCCGGTGAAATCCGGCGCATGGAGAAAGAAGGAAGGCACGTCTTGATGGCGGGCGACGGCATCAACGACTCACCCGCGCTCGTGCAGGCCACCGTCGGCATTGCCGTGGGCCGGGCCACCGACATCGCCCTCGAGAGCGCCGACATTGTTGTCATGCGTTCCGACCTCAGACTGGTCGCTGACGCCATAGCGCTTGCAAAAAAGACATTCAGGGTCATCAGGCAGAACATCTTTTGGGCGTTCTTTTACAATTTCGTTGCCCTCCCCCTGGCAATTCTCGGCATCCTGCACCCGGTCATGGCCGCCGGCGCCATGGCGTTCAGTTCACTGTCCGTGGTCGGTAATTCCCTGCGTGCGAGGATACGCTGATGTGGAGCATGTTCCTTCTGATCTTCCTTACGCTCGGCGCCGGGTTCGTCGGATGGATATGCTTCCTCTGGGCGGTCAAGAGCGGGCAGTACGATGATATCGAAAGACCGAAATACCGTATGCTCGAAGATGAAGAAGAAAAGGGAGAAGATAAAGAAAAAAAAGAAGGAAAGGAAGAAGATGAAGAAAGGAAAAAAGATTGACCTGTCGCACCTCAAGGCATTTAACTTATATCCAGTATTCTGGATATTTTCTGCTCTTCGAGAGATTGTTCACGAGTAGGGCGACCACGAGCAGTATGACCGCGCCCGCCCCTGCTGGGATCAATGCGTAAAGAAAGCCGAGATTATGTATTTTTGTTCCCCCGATGACGGCAATCAGAGCCGTCGCTCCTCCGGGCGGGTGGAGCGTTTTTGTGGCGAGCATGACTACGATAGCCAGAGAAACGGCCATGGCCGCTGCCACCCAGAGGGTATTGCCGAACAGGTGATAGCAGGCGACGCCTGTAAGGCCGGAAAACACATGTCCACCGATCAGGTTTCTCGGCTGGGCCAGGGGGCTCTTGATCGCACTGTACACAAGGACTGCTGACGCCCCGAACGACCCGATGAGAAGAGTCAAGTCCCTCTGCTCAAAATATTTTGAGGAGAGATATCCGCAGATCCCGATGCCGAACGCCGATCCGAGCCATGACCAGATGAGTTCACTCATGCCGACGCCGGGCGGGCTCTTGGCGCCGCCTTTCATCTTTGATAGATATTCATCTATGATCATCATTCGCTGCCATGAGGTACGTAGTTTCTCTCGTCTCTCCTGACTCCTTACGGTTTCTTGCCTATAGCCCTGACAATATCGGCCCTCGATATTATGCCGATGAGCTTCCCCTCGTCATCGACGACGGGCAGCCGCTTTATCCTTCGATCATCGAGAATCTTGGCTACTTCACTGACATCGTCATCGGCCTTGCTGGTAATAGGCGGAAAGCCCATGACATCTCCGACCTTGTTCCCGCCTTTTTTGGAAGATACAGGCTCGCCGAGGATATTGCGTAAAATATCCCTGAAGGTATGTTCTTTCTTCATGCCCGCAAGGATCAGGATGTCCGCTTCGCTGATGACGCCTATCACGCGGTTATCGTCGTCGACTACCGGCATTCCACTGATCCTATTCTCCGATAAGAGCCGTGCTGCTTCGTGGAGGTCGGCGTCGCGTTTAATAGTGACCACGGTAGTCGTCATCACATTCCGTACGGGAACCCGGGTAGCAATACGTTCCTGCGCATGCCGGAGGGCGATCTCGTAGATCTTCTTCAGATCCTCTTCGGTAACGTCCACATAAGTTTTTATTTCCAAGAGGGCCGCCCTGAGATCTTCTTCTGATATCATGCAATTTTCCGGTCGTTTATTCATACGTCCCCTCATAATATGCTTCGATGTTAACAAATCCATTAGAATCTGAGTATGACGAAAATCATACCGTATGGAATGTCCTGTTACTTGTTCTTTTCCTCTGCCCTGGTCACGATCCAGAATACGAAGCCGATGACGAGAATTGCCGCGATAAGGTAATAAATGGCCTCCGGCCTTTCGTGCTTGAGAGTGGCTATCATGGTCTCACGTATCATGGTTACCAGGGCAACCCCCACGAACACGCTGATATGGAACTTCCCGCCTTTGAGGTGCGATATTTCGGTGTTCATGAGTTCGATCATGAGCCACAGCAGCAGCATGGAACCCAGGGCCGAAATGATGCCGCGCTCCACGTCGCCGGTGATGATGATATTCATCACGTCCTTAACGAACAGCCACACGACACCGATGGTGAGGCCGATAAGCGCAAGCACGAGTATGAGGTTCGTAGTTTGAGAAAAACGTTCCGAGAAACCGATAAGAACGCTCTTTACCTTATAGACCGGAGAATAGGTCCTGAGCTCCTCCTCGATATAGGACGTTGTGATCACATCAAGGCTGATGTCAAGGATCTTTCCGATGGAGATGATCTTGTTGGTTGCCTCCGCCTTATCTTCTTCTACTTTCTGCACAATGCCGATACAGGCATTCTTGACAAGGTTGACGGCTCTGTTCATATAGTGGGCATCGACGCTCTGTTTGACATGGGTGGCGCCGATCCGAATGAGCTTTTCATAGTACCGGTTATCATAGTTCCCGGAAAAGAGCTCAAGAAACCACTCGCGCTGGGCTCCGAAGACATGCCTTTTCCGGGATTCATCAGTGAAATACTTAGCCGCCCCCTTGGTCCCCATGATCCAGAGGCTGAGGGTGCTCATGACTTCGTCTACATGCTCTTCCATGAGAGGACGTAGACCCTCAAGACGTTTTTCATCTTCGGGCGTGAAACGGTAGTTTTGCTTGATCTCCCTAATTGATCTCATAAGAAGTCGAACTCCTTAACGTTTAGTATAGCATAGGGCTCTTCAATCTTTTTCTTCAACGCAAAGGGATGCATAATAGATGTCATGGGAAGGAAGAATAATGTTCCAGGGTACATACATGACCGCATGCTTTCCCCTGGTCGTTGATAAATGCCCGGCACAGGCCGCAGGATATCGCTCATGATGGTGCTGATGCCCCCTGCCCTTTCCGTCTTTGTTTCTTGTATCCCGCCATGATACGCGCTGGACTCCGAGGCGGCCATGTGCAGCCGTTCCACGTGGCGCGTGAAATCCACGTACTCTTCACAATTCAATTTGAATCGGCATGACCCCATCTCGTCATCGCGCCAAAACACCGCTACGCTTGGGCCCTTGCAAGCCTGAAGGAGTCTATGAGAAACATCACCACCCCTGCCGCGAACCCCCATGCCGATACCCAGAACACGGCGTACCACGGCTTCATAAACCCCTGAGCCGTGAGATAGTCCATGCCCAGAACACGCCGGAAGTAGACTTGCACGATCCCGGCAATGCCAAGTGCAAGTGCGATGAGGATTATGATATCCTCCTTATTTGAGGCTGACGAGATACTCCGCGAGATACTCCCTGTCCCTTTCCGCCAGTCTCGCGAAACTCGGCATGACGGATTTCGGATCATGAGACTTCGGATCGGTCAGCTGCTGCAGGATCCAATTCTTATCTCTCCTTCTGCCGACTCCCGAGAGGTCTGGCCCGATCGTTCCCCCAACGCCTCCGATCCTGTGGCATGCTGAACAGCCCTGTGCTTTATAGATCGCCTCTCCCGGTTTCGTGCCAGTCTCCGCGGCGGCCACCATGGGCTTGGGCGGCCAGTTGTTCGTATCAATGCCGTTCACCCACGTGAGGAACGCGACCACGTCGGCGATCTCCTGGTCCTTGAGATGGAGGTTCGGCATCTTCCGCGCAGCCGGCCAGACCTCTTGCGGGTCCTTCAGGAACCTGGTGGTCCAGTCAGCATCGCGATAACTCATGACCTTGGTAACGTCCGGAGCATAGTATCCTCCGATCCCGAGGATGGTATGGCAGTCATTGCAATTGTATTTCTGCCATACCCACTTGCCTGCAGCAACACGGGCATCCAATTTTTCCTCCTGCGTTCTCTGCGGCATTTTCATCAGAGAATCGTAGGTGAGCGCGAGAAAGATCAAGGCCGAGATTGCCGTTCCACAAATGAAGATTGCCTTGCCTTGCGATAGCGTCATAGCATTCTCCTTTCCGGTCAGTAAGCTCTGTTAGACACCAAACGATCATGCACTGTGGCTTTTGACCGCTCGGAAGGTTTTTTTACAACTCTGTAGAGACAACGGTTTCCCTCAGGGGGGCATCGCCGACAGATACGCCCGGTTTTCTCTCAAGACGACGTTTTATCATTCCCATCCATCCCTTGCGATCCTTTGTGAATTCTTGTATGGATATTTTTCCATGAGTTTCTTTATCGGGAATTTCTGGTCACCCTCCCGCATGAAATGAAGCAGGACCGTAGATGCCCAGTAGTCTCCTGCGTACTCGGTGCCTTGCAGCTGAACCGGGACGCCTTTTTCGTTCACCCGGTGGCACGCGGCGCAAGTCACGGGCCCCGCGTATTTCCCGTCAGGGCTGAACTGAAGCGCCTGCTCATGCGTCGTCAGGTCGGCGGCCCCCTCAGGGCCTTCATACCGTACCGGATAGAGGCCGTGCATCGACTCGTGACAGGACTGGCAGGCGAACGAGCCGTGAGCCTTGGAATAGCGATAGAGCGAATACTTATTCGGCTGGTCTATGGGGAAATAGCTTCCCCCCTTGCTCTCTACAAAAGGCGCCAGATGGCAGTCTGCGCAATGCGGCTCTGCTGCAGCCAGCCACCAGTCCTTGCCTCCGGACACGGTTTCATAAAGCACCGGATCACCTTCTTTTGCGTTCCAGGCAAGAAGTTTGGGCCTGCCTAGGCTGTCCTTTGAAACCTTCACGAGTGTTGCTCCGACATGATCTTCATAGTACGATCGGAGCGGTTCTCCTTCAGTTCCGACGGCTGGATCGGCATAGCTACGCTTAAACTTCTTCACATTTCCAAGAGCAACCGCGTCAATGACCTCCTTCATCGACCTGTTCCGCAATGTCTTGCCTGCCTGCGTAGCGGCATCCTTGATTTCGTCATAGCGATACAGCTCCTGAGAGAGCGCATTGTGACAGTTGGTACAGTACAAACCCCTAAGCTCCGTTACGGGTTTGCCATTTTCGTCTTTCATGCTTACCTCTTTCAGATACCACTTCCCGATGTGATTTAGAAAGAAGGGAGGTTTCACGTTAGGGTTTGTGTGAGCGTCCCTTCGAAGATAACACCCTCCTCCGGCGGTCCTCACGTCCGCCTCGGAGAAGCGGGGGGTCCCCTCCTCATCAGCGATCCGGAAAGGATTTGCTGAGGGGTCGTTCATCTTCTCCTGCTGCCAGTGCATGGGGTGGCATGCCTGGCAGCTTTGCGTCCTGCCCGTTTTGTCGGGCATGGGGATGAACACAGCATGCGTGCTATGGATCGCTTCGGTAAGTGCCATCGCTTTCACGACCTTATATCCGGACGTGACCGGTCGAGGGGTCTGCAGGTTTCCTGAAACATTGTCCCCATGACAGTCCGCACAATTGACCGAACCCACAATGCCAAGACGGTTCGATGATGCGTTGGGGTTGTACTCTTTCAAAAAAGTAGTGCCATAATGTTTGTCATGCAGTTCAAGCACGTTGATTGAAGCTTGTGACTGCCTGGCCATGAACTCGGTCGTATCAGGATAGCGATTTTTCCAGTAGGTGTATTCCTTGTCGAACAGGGACAAGCCTGCGCTTCTCGCCAGTTTGGCTGCCTTCCCTTCGCCCGAATGGCAAAGGTAACAATTCGGCAGGTCAACAGGATTCGTACCGAAAAACTCAACCGGCTTCCCGTCTGCGGTTACGGGTTTGCCCGCTTTATCTCGCAGTTGTACTACAGAGTACTGGTAGGGCTGGAAATCTTTTTCCGTGATGGTCCGGATAGTGCCTTTCCGTCTGCTGTCGTTGAACGCAGTCAGGGGCAGACCAAGCGCATCCCACAGATACGATGAGGTGAGGATCAGGGGAACGTTTTTGACTTCCGGAAGCAGAGAATCCGTGAAGACCTTGTTGCCGCCGGTGCTCCCTGCATAGTCCAAGTAACCGCCGGCTACGTTCTTTCCTGTAGGACCCGAATCAATGGGGACCTGGATCTGCTGTCCCACCCGCAACCTTTTCCTTTTAGGCCAGTCCTGTGGTATGGTCCCCTCGAGGTCTTTATAGATGAACAGGTGGGTCCAGACATAGTTCGCCATTGAATCTCCAGGGTCGTCCATCCTGCCGTTGCCGTCAACATCCTTCAGCACCTGCCAGTACCTCATTTTGTTTCCCTCGCTATAGCTGTTGTCCCTTACAAAATATGCGAGCGACAGGCCGTCATCTGGTATCAGGAGATGAGGGAGCGAGCCGTCTTCTCCGGTCCTGACAGCCTGCGCCTGGATGCTGTTATACGGCGGAATAACGCAGCAGTAGGAGATGTCAAACCCCACGCAATGCATGCCCAGTTCGTAATTGATGAATATGTCGTAGGGATCCTTGGGGTCATAGTGGGTAACGGTTTTCCCCGAGCCCTCCTTGACCGATATTGGCTTTAGGAGCCCCGGTTTGAAGGGGGGATCAGGAACATAGGGTGACGGCGAACCCGCAAAGAGCGTGGGAACTAAAAAAGCCAGTATCACTGCTGAGAAAATGCAAGTCCTGATAAGGCGCAGGCCGTTCATAACGCAACCTCCCTATTTATGATGTTCAATCATCTCCTTGAGAGCAACGGCGTTGTTGTGCTCTCTATCCTTCGCAGAGAAGAGAAGGGTTATCTTTCCGTTCTTTGCTTCGTTTCGGAGCCGATCGACAATTTCTTTCTTGTCCTTGAGCTCTTCCTTGTACTTTTCCAGAAATACCGGATATTTGTCAGGATCGTGGGCGAACCATTTCCGAAGTGTATCGCTCGGCGCGATGTCCTTGAGCCACTCGTCTATCTTCGCTTCGTCCTTCTTGATTCCCCGCGCCCACAACCTGTCAACGAGGATGCGCTTACCGTCATCGCGCGACCACGGATCATATATTCGTTTGATCTTTAACACGTGCATTCCGTTTATAATCTTTACATTTTTACGAAGGCATCCTTGCTTGCGCCGCAGACCGGACAGACCCAAGTATCAGGAATTTCTTCAAATGGCATACCTGGTGCAATGCCTCCATCCGGATCGCCGACCGCGGGATCATAGACCCAGTCGCAAACCGTGCATTTCCACTTTTCCATCCAGCCACCTCCTGAAGGGCATGTTCGCCACAGCCGTCAGATTTGTGAAACTCAGCACTGGTAATCCCTGAATAAACAAGAATGTCAAGACAAGACAAAATTTATGCTACATAATGAGCACCCTTGATGTATTTGAAATTCAAATAATTCTTAGTCGCAATCCGGGTTTTCATGGATAGCACGCATGCTATGAGAGAATGACAAAAATATAGCACATTCTAAGTCTGAGTGCTTTAATCATCTAATACTTTTATTTGAGCCGATGAGGGAACCGGAACGAGCCTGGCGTTACCACCCGCATCCCCAGAAGAAAGCATGAGGTCATAGGGGGCAAGAGGATGTCAATGGCGTCTCCGTGAAGGTAAATCACCCAATGCTGACAAGGATTTGCATGAAGACATTGATAACGAATAGGTGTATCGCGAGTGACGACGCATCCTCATTATTTATCGGATTTCTTTCATGCTGTTTACTCAAGCGTCGTATGGAACCGTCGGAAGCTCGCGACAACAGTGGCTACTGCAAGCGCGGCCAGAACAGCGATGTGCGTTACCACATAGGTTGTTTCCCCGCCTTTCAGCATGATATTGCGGAGCAGGCCGAGAAAATGGGCAAGCGGATCGAAGTATGAAATCCATTGAAGTACGACCGGCATGTTTTCCAAAGGGAACATCATCCCTGAAAACATGATCATGGGAAAGATGAAAAGGAACCCCGCAAGGGTCGCCTGTTGCTGGTTCCGGCAATAGGTGGAAATCAGGGTTCCCACGGCCACGGTAGTGCAGACAAAGGCAAGGGCTGCACTAAATAAGATCAGTAGCGATCCCCGCATGGGGACCTGGAAGACGAACACAGCCACCGCCAGGATCAATGGCACATTGGACATTCCCAGGAGAATATAGGGGATCGTCTTTCCGTAAATGACCTCAGACCGTGAAACCGGCGCCGAGATGAGCATTTCAAACGTGCCCATCTCCTTCTCTCGAACGATTGCGATATTGGCCATAACCATCGTTGAAATGATCATTATCATGGCCATAACACCGGGGACCATAAATACTGATGTCTCGAGATCGGGGTTGAAAAGCACCCGCGTATTGATCTGAATGGGAAAGTCCGGCGGCGTTATATTCAGGTCGTCCTTGACCGTCTGCTGAATGATATTTTGCAGATAGCCCTCAACCGACTGCGCCTGGAGGACGTTCGTGGCGTTTACGAGAAGTTGCAACGGGGCATCACCGCGGCCGAGGGCGCGCGTGAACCCACCAGGAGGCGGCACAAGTACAGCATCGGCGTCACCAGCCTCGATCATCATATAGGGGTCGTGTGCTCGACTTTTTGCGGGTATGAACCATTTGCCCGCAATGCTTCGTTCATAGACATCCCGCAAAACGGTGTCCCGGGAATCGAATACGGCAGCGAGACGTATGTTTTTTACTTCATTTGAAATTGCGACGCCGAAGAGGGTAAGCTGAATGACCGGCATCACGAACAGGAGAATCCGCATTCTCGGGTCCCGCAGGGTCTGTGTCAGTTCTTTTCTGATGAATCCGATGAGCGTCCTGTTCATGGCTCGAGGTCCCTCTTGAAGCGGCGCGTGGCCATAAAGATCATGAGTACGCAGAATATAGAAAGCGCCAGAAATGATCCGCTGAGTTCAAAAAAGCTTGAACCCTTTAAAAACGTATCCCTCGCGATCTTCATGAACCAGCGCGCTGGCAGGATCATCGTAAAGTACTGAAAGAACTTCGGCATGCTTTCGATTGGAAAAATAAAACCCGACAGCAAATTGGACGGCAGCATGCCGGACATCATGGCGAGCTGCATTGCGATTGTTTGCTTGCGGGTCACGACGGAGATGAGTAGCCCCTGGGCCAGGTACGTCATCAGGAACAGCAGACAGCCCAAACCGAAGACCGCCAGATTGCCGACGAAGGGGATGCCGAATACAGTCCTGGCAATCACATAGACGAAAGTCACAGCGATGATCCCGAGTGCGCCGTAGGGGGCCAGCTTCCCTACAATGATTTCGAGCGGCTCCACGGGCGTTGATAAGAGCAGTTCCATGGAACCGTTTTCCCACTCCCGCGCGATAGTGAGCGCGGTCAGCAGGATCGAGAGGATCGACATGACCACGACAGTAAGACCGGGGATCACGAACCAGCGGCTGTTTAGTTCGGGATTGAACAGGAACCGCGTTCGAAGTTCATAAGGGGCAGGCGGATCAAAATCGGCAATCCTTCGAGACGCGATCGTTTGAATGCTGCTGATGTAACCCAGCACTGGCCCCACCGTGGAATTATCGGAACCGTCTACCAGCATTTGTACTTCGGCGCCTCTTCCGTCGAAGAGGTCCTTTTCGAACCGCGGGGGAATTATCAACGCGGCACGCGCGCGTTCCGCGGACACATCCGTCACCGCCTCGTACGGTGAAGCAACCCCGTGGAGCAGAAAATACTGGGAACTCCCAAAGTTGTCGAGCAGGCTGCGGGAGCTTTGCGTCTGGTCCGAATCGCATACCGCAAGAGCGACGTTTTTCACGTTGAACTCGATAGCGACGCCGAACATGATGACCATGAAAACCGGCAACCCGAGCGCCGACCCCAAGGTATAGGGGTCTCGCAGGATGTGAAAAACCTCTTTCCTGGAAACAGCGGCTGCTCTGCGCCAGACAAAGGTCTTCATTCGACTTTGCTCTCCACGGTTTGAATAAACACATCCTCAAGTGATGGCTTTATTTGGCGGATCGTGAATTTCTCTTCGAAGAACGGCCTGACCCTTTCCCATCCGTCTTCGCTTCGAAACGAGGCGTGAAATCTGAGGCCATACGGTTCGAAAAACATAAAAACCTCATGTGCGGCCAACTCTGAAATCTCGGCGTAGCTCAAGGGTTTTTTGGGGTCGAACTCAAGCATCGGCATCGGAAAAATCGACCGCTTCAGACCTTCCGGCGTGTCCAGCGCAAGAATCTTCCCTTCCCGCATGAGCGCGATCCGATCACATTGCTCTGCCTCGTCCATGTAATGGGTCGTCACGAAGACCGTCTTGTCGTTTTCGGCAAGCTTTCGAATAAGCGACCAGAAGCGGCTCCGAGATGCGGGCGTCACGCCGGCCGTCGGCTCATCGAGGAAGACGATTTCCGGGTCGTGCAAAAGCGCCGCAGCGAGCGATACTTGCTGCTTCGTTCCACCGGACAGGTCGCGGACGATGGTGTTGAGCGGCCGATCAAAAGCGATAAAGTCGAACAATTCCTGACGACGTCTCACATAGGTTGCCGTGTCCAGTTTACGGAGACTCGCCGTGAAACTCAGATTCTCCTCGACTGTCAAGTCGTCGTAGAGCGTGAATTTCTGGGACATGTATCCGACCTTGGACTTGACCGCCTGTTCCCCGTGGTCGAAACTCACCCCGGCGACGCGTACGTTTCCTTCCGTAGGACGCAGCAAACCGCACAGTACTCGTATTGTGGTCGTCTTCCCGGCGCCGTTAGCTCCTAAAAATCCGAATGTTTCGCCGCGGCGTACAGTGAAGGAAACCCGGTTCACGGCGTAGAAATCGCCGAACCGTACCGAAAGGTTTCTCACCTCCACCGCGGTTTCACGCTCATGCGTTTCGCCTGAGGAAAAGTTCATCAAAGCTCCGCACCTCCTCGCGCGCCAGAAGTTCACGCGGCTCGCCCGTTGCAACAAGCTTCCCATGCTCCAACAGATGCACGCGGCCGCATCGCTCCGCTTCATCCATGTATGCCGTCGTCACGAGAATCAGAATCTTTTGATCCAGCAAGCGATAAAGGAGGGCCCAAAATTCCCGCCGGCTGATCGGATCCACGCCGGTTGTGGGTTCGTCCAGGAGCATAACTGCCGGGGACCTCAAAAGCGCGCACATCAACCCCAGCTTCTTGTACATCCCTCCGGAAAGCTGCCCCGCAGGACGCTGAACGAACTCACCAAGCCTGGTGATATTGAGCAGTTCCTCACGTTTTTCTTGAAAGAGATTGTCGGGTATTCCGTACAGCTCCTTGAAAAAATCGAGGTGCTCGCTGATGGAAAGATCGGGATAGAGGCTTTGCGTCTGCGGCATATACGCTACGCTTGGACGGATAGTTTCGAAATCTAGCCGCTCGCCGCCGCGCTGAAACTCAACCGTTCCTTCCGTCGGCTTCATCAAGCCGAGAATGATGCGCAGGAGGGTAGTCTTCCCGGCACCCTCGGGACCAATGACGCCGTGCATGAACCCCGAGGAAAATTCGAGCGTCACTCCGTCCAATGCGGGGTTAGTGCCGAAAACCTTCCGTATCCCGTGAACAGAGATGGTAACAGGCATCTGCGACATATCAGCGTTGCGTCACCCGGACAGGTGGAACTAAAAATTGAACCGACGCGGTCATAGGCCACACCGAGGTACAAAGCTCGCACAGGTTTTTTTATTTTTTAACCGTGACATTTGTTTTTTTCCAGCCCTCTTCGCGCCTTCAGAGAATTGGGCTCTTCAATTTTTGAGGCAATTTTACTTCAATGGTCATTCCCGGTTTGAGGATTTCCTGCTCGTTCGAACCAAGAAAGCTTACTTTCACACCGTATACCAGGCGGGTACGTTCTGCCCGCGTTTGAACGTTCTTTGGAGTGAACTCCGCTTCATCGTTGATTTTGATGATTGTGCCCTCGAATTCTCGATTGTTCAGTTCCGGTAGATACCCCTTGAGTTTCATACCGGCCTGGAGTCTTGAAACGTCCGGCTGAGGAACGTAAATGTAGGCCCAGATATCCCGGATGTTCGCTAACGTCAAAAGCTTAGTGCCCGGATTCACCCATTCGCCCGGTTCATGATAGCGACTGAGGACCGCGCCCGAAATTGGTGATTTGATGGAGCACCAGCCAAGACGCACGTCCGCATCGTCTTTCTTGTACTTGACCTGGTCCATCGTCTCCTGCGAGGCGGTCCCGGTTCTGTAGAGGCCCACTGTCCGTCGGAAGTTGTCGTTCGCCAGCTCCGACGCGACCTTGACATCCTCGCATGTCAGCACCACCAATTCCTGATTTTCCACGACGTGGTCGCCTTCCTGGACGTTCACCTTCCCGATCGCCGAAGAGACCTGCGCAGACAAATCCACCTTTGTCGCCTCGAGAGTTCCTGCATAGAGAAATTCTCCCTGGAAGAATAAGAGCTTTGCCACGATTGCCGCCACGATGACGACCGCTACTGCGATAAGTATTATTTTCGGCGGTCTCTTTTTTTTGTTCATGAGCGAGTTCCTCTCTTTGTGTCTTGGTGCCATTGTGGCTGGCTTTTTCTTTCTATTTTAGCAAGAATTTCAATTGTAATGAACTATGCCATGAATATTATTATATATGATTACAAGTGTGGTGTCATGATATACTTATAGGAAAGGTTGAAATTGCTTTACGATCAGGAATTATCTTTCTTTCTTCACTATAGTAAATTTTACCGAACGCATAAAACCGCGGGGTGCAAGGACATGACATACATGTTGCCACTGAGAATTCTGACAGTTGTCATCCTCTCTGACGCAGCGTTAACCGGGTGTCTGGTGGGACCAAATTATCGCGAGCCTGCGGCCCCGGTTGTGACTTCGTACACATCTACGGCGCTGCCTTCTGAGACCGCTTCCGCGCCGGGGCCCGGCGGAGCGGCCCAGCGCCTACTACCGGGTCAGGAGATTCCCGCCCAATGGTGGACATTGTTCCATTCCGCGGCGCTGGACCAGCTTGTTCGTCAGGCCATGACGGACAACCCGACGCTCGCGACCGCCCAAGCGACGCTCCGCCAAGCGCAGGAGAACATGAATGCGCTGGTAGGCTCCGCGCTTTACCCGAATGTGAACGCGAACGTCCTGGCAACTCGGGAGAAGATCTCGGGCGCCCAGATCGGTCTACCGAATCTAACCATCAGTCCCTTCACGCTCTACAATGCGTCGGTGAACGTATCCTATGCACTCGATTTTTTCGGTGGTGCGCGGCGTGAGCTGGAGGCACTGCAATCCCAGGTCGACTTCCAATACTTTCAGCTTGAAGGGGCCTATCTCACGATTACGTCGAACGTCGTCACTACTGTTGTGAAGGAAGTGTCCCTTCGCGCACAGATTCAGGCGATGCGGGAAATAGTGTCGTCGCAGGAGAAGCAGCTCGACTTAGTCGAACTCCAGTACCGGCTCGGTGGGGCAACGCGAACCGACGTGCTTGCCCAGCGTTCGCAGCTCGCGCAATCGCGGGCGACTCTGCCTGCGCTAAGCAAGGGACTCTGGCAGACTCGCCACCAGCTGGCAATACTTATCGGCAGGATGCCCGCCGACTCCGGGGTACTTCCCGAATTCAATCTCGATGGGCTGCAGCTTCCGAATGAACTGCCAATAAGCCTGCCGTCGTCGCTCGTGCGCCAACGCCCGGACATCCGCGCTTCGGAAGCGCTATTGCACGCGGCGAGTGCACAGGTTGGCGTGGCCACGGCGAACCAATACCCGCAGATAACGCTTACCGGAAGTTATGGGTCAATGACTACCGCAAGCAACACGCTTTTCTCCGACAAAACAGCGGTGTGGAGTCTTGGCGCAGGTTTGTTGCAGCCCATCTTTAACGGTGGGGAGCTTTCTGCTAAGCGCCGGGCTGCAGTCGCCGCCCACGATCAGGCGATGACACAGTATCAGTCGACCATTTTGCAGGCGTTTCAGAATGTGGCAGACGTGCTGCGCGCACTGGAAGAGGATGCGAGTACACTCAAGGCACAGGCGGACAGTGAAGCGGCCGCGCGCGAAACGCTCGACCTGACCCAGACGCAGTTCAGGCTCGGCTCCGTGAGTTACCTCTCACTGCTGAACGCCGAGCGCCAGTACCAGGAAGCGCGGATCGGCCTCGTCCAGGCGCAGGCCGCGCGCTTTGCTGATACGGCAGCGTTGTTCCAGGCGCTTGGCGGTGGGTGGTGGAACCGTGCCCCGCTCGCCGGCACTGCCGCGAAGATGAACACGGAGTAAATTCTCACATTAATCGACGTATGCGTTGAGCAGAATTTGATTGAGGTCGAAAAGAACGAGCTGCTATCATGGCTGATACTTCGCAGGTACTGCTTTATCACATATGCAGCATATGGCGGAGTGCTTATTATTCTTTCAATCCTCCGGGGTTGGCAAGTTGCTAAAAATAGCACCTGATAGATTTATCATCATTGGAGCATCGAGACTTTGCTTGGAATGGCGATCATTATGTATTCGCCGCGTGGGTCGTATGATAAATTATTTGAGGCATAACAAGCTGCCGCAGCACGGTCAGCGGATCATTGCGGCGAATGTCGCTGTAAAAGAAGCTACACCTACCCCTTCACACACGCAATCGGCTTGACTCGTGCCACTTTTCGCGCAAGGTTCGCATGGTGTGC
The DNA here is from genome assembly GCA_035516175.1 of Nitrospirota bacterium. Classification (GTDB taxonomy): domain Bacteria; phylum Nitrospirota; class UBA9217; order UBA9217; family UBA9217; genus DASPSR01. Next base: position 86,853 of record DATJAO010000038.1, on the reverse strand, counting down.
TGCTTCCACCACTTCGGTGACGTCCTTGTACGACTCCGGCGCTTCTTCGGCGATCCCGGCGTATGAGTGTCCCCGAACCAGAATGCCTATCCCTTCCAGATCTTTCACGACCTCCCTGCCATGCCACCTCTTCTTTGCCTGGGTGCGGGACATAGCCCTGCCTGCTCCATGACATGCGGACCCGAAAGCAGACTGCATCCCTTCTTTGGTCCCGACAAGGATGTACGATGACGTTCCCATAGTGCCGCCGATGAGCACGGGCTGTCCCACGTTCCTGTATTCAACGGGAAGGTCGATCTGGTCTGGTCCGAAGGCCCTCGTTGCGCCTTTACGATGAACATGCAATCTTTTCTTCTTTCCATTTACCGTATGGGTTTCTACCTTGCACGTATTGTGGCTAATATCGTAGAGCATCTTGATGCGTCCTTCGGGATAGACCTCAGTGAATATCTCGCGCACCAGGTGAGTGATGATCTGCCGGTTGGCCAGGGCGCAGTTTATGCCTGCAGACATGGCGCCGAAATATCTCTTTCCCTCAGGCGAGTTGATCGGGGCGCACGCCAGTTCGCGGTCTTTGATAGAAATGTTGTATTTCTGAAGGGTAAAGGCGAGGCTCTTTAAATAATCGGTCCCGATCTGGTGCCCCAGTCCCCTTGAACCGCAATGAACGGAGACCACGACGTCGTCTTTCCTGAGGCCCATCGCCTGCGCCGTCCTCTCATCATAGATGTCAGCCACGACCTGCACCTCGAGGTAATGGTTACCCGAACCGAGTGTGCCCATCTCGCGGTATTGGCGTTTTTTTGCTGTGTCCGAAACATGGTCTGGCTCCGCGCCGTCGATCCTGCCGTGCTCCTCGATATATGCCAAGTCCTCTTTCACGCCGTAGCCCTTCCGCAGGGCCCACTCCGCGCCGCCGAGCAGCATTTCGTCGATCTGACCAGGCGTAAGTTTGATAAGCCCCTCGGATCCCAGGCCGGCCGGCACACGACGGAAGAGTTCATCAACGAGCGTTTTGAGCCGCGGCATAATCTCTTCCCGCGTCATGCCGGTCTTCATGGTCCGCACGCCGCAGGAGATGTCGAAGCCCACGCCACCCATGGAAATGATACCACCCTCGTCCGGATCGAACGCCGCTACGCCGCCTATGGGAAAGCCGTAGCCCCAGTGCGCGTCAGGCATGGCGATCGATGCGACCTGAATGCCCGGAAGCATTGCGACGTTCGTGACTTGCTCGCGAACCTTTTCGTCCATGTCCCGGATCAGCTTTTCGCTCGCGAATATCCTGCCGGGAACGCGCATCTCACCTTGCTTCGGGATCTCCCAGAGGTAGTCGTTAATCCTATGCACCGCTTTGAGGTCCATCTGATCACTCCTGCACACCAAGTAAACTTCACTTGGTGTGCAGGCCCGCATTGCAAACACCAAATTCCATATTACAAATTAAGTTCAGCTACCAGATTTAATGGAATTCTGAACTTGCAGCTTCGTACTCGGCCTTTGGTGCATACTGCTATACATCCACCACACACTGCGCCGTGTATACGCCGTCCTGCTCCTTCACGCTCAACATATAATACGTGGCGCCCTTTACTTCCACGTGGGGTTCATGCCGGTCCCGGTCCAGGGTCTCCCCCCTTGCAACACCGGTGAGCGTCGTTCCTTCCATCTCCACTTCAAACTTCGAGAAGACCATCCGTTCGATATCGGAAATCGCAAGCAACGCGTTCAACCATTCCACCAAAAGGAGTTCGCGGTCAGGTGCCGAGACCGTAACGGTCCTCTCCTCCACATGATTTACGGCGTCGATATTCACCATTACGGAATACAGCGCAACTGCTGCGTTCTCGAAGGCTTCCTTTATACTGCCACCGAACCCGCGTATGCCAATATCCGCCTCATGTTCAAAGGTCTCGAATTGAGCCATCGAATAGTCTGTTCAGACACTTTTTATGACCGTTAATCCTCACGCTAAATTCTGAGGCTATCCGTTTCTATTTGACTTCTGCCTTCTGACTCCTGTATTCCGTCCTATCCCCACACCCCGTCAATTACCACACTGCAGTAAGAACATTTTCCCTCTTTTATCCTGTTCTCCTCAACAGAGAACCCGATCCGTTTGACGAGCGGCTTTTTGCAGCTCCAGCATACCGTATCCTCACCCTCTCCTGGGATGTTGCCCTCATACACGTATCTAAGCCCTGCCTCGAAACCGATCTTCTGCGCGCGCTTTAATGTAGCGAGAGGCGTACGCGGTTGATCTATCAGCTTATACGTGGGATGGAACCTTGTAACATGCCAGGGAATATCCTCGCCCACTGATCTGATGAATCTTGCGATGCCTCTGAGCTCTTCATCTGAATCGTTGTGGCCGGGGATGACAAGCGTGGTAATCTCGATCCAGATTCCGAATTCCTTATAGAGCCTGATCGCATCGAGCACGGGCTGAAGCCTGGCGCCGCAGATGTTCTTGTAAAAATCATCCGTAAACCCTTTGAGATCGATATTCGCAGCATGGAGATACGGCCGGATCACATCGAGAGCCTCAGGCGTGATGTATCCATTCGTCACGAACACGTTCCTGAGCCCTGCCTCGACTGCCAGACGAGCCGTGTCATAGGCAAGTTCGAAGTAGATCGTAGGTTCTGTGTAGGTGTATGAAATGCTTGTGCAGCGGGTCTTGAGAGCGTTGGCAACTATGGCGGACGGCGCCACCTCCTCCCCGAGGACGACACCTCCATGGTCACGGGGGAGTTGTGAGATATCGGCATTTTGGCAATGTCTGCACCGGAAGTTACAACCAGGCGTCGCGATGGAATAGGACAGGCTGCCGGGCTGAAAATGAAAGAGCGGCTTCTTCTCGATAGGGTCGATATTCTGTGCTATCACCTTATCATACACAAGGCTATAGAGGGTGCCGTCCCTGTTCTCCCGTACGGCACAGATGCCCCGTTTCCCGGGAGAGATGAGGCAGCGGTGGCTGCAGAGAGCACACTGCACCTTGTTCCCTTCTCGCGCCTCCTGGAACATTGCTTCCTTCATAGATCAATACCTTGCATGAGACTGGATGAACAGGATCCAAGGTCTCTTCCCTCGATCTCGATAAATGTCGCGGGAATGATTCAGTCGATACGCTTTATCGTGTTGCCTTCTCGGTTTTGCGTTTATGCTCGACTGCTTCAGCCTGTATTCTGGTCTTACATTCCATACAAATGAGATCCGATGACGGTTTACCGCAGGTAAGACATCGTTTGGCCTGGGACGGCAGCACTCCTTCTGCCTTGAAGATCATCTCCAGGAATTCACTCTCCGTAACATGGCCGTCCATGTGCAGGTTCTCCCCGAAGATAGTCTTGGGCAGGGTCTTGATATCGTATTTTTTTATGAGTTCCGGGAAATCACTCGCAATGATAATATCGGTATAAATAAGTTTGCTTTCCAGCGCCAGCCCGATCGCTGTTTCTGCCACGGGCCGGCACTGAGGACAATCGCTTTCCACATATACTTGTATCCTGACGTCCCGTACAAGCCGCTTCAGGGTATTTCTGATCTCTTCCTGGAACCATACTTTTTTTTTCGAAACCGCCAAGATGGTATCGAGAAGCACGCCAAAGAAAACATTTTCGATCAAGCCGTAAAAGGCGGCCGTGTAACCCTCTTCCCCCTGAACGACTATGGCAGGCACCCTTCTGATACCGTACTGCGTAGTTTTGTCCCGGTCCATCACCAAGTCGTACTCTTCGAGGGCGATTTTCGGCGAATGGGTCTTTATCGCACGGGCAAGCTTGCGGTCATCGGGACAGGATTCACATCCCACATCGCTGGTGAACAGGACCAGTCTAACAGGATTTTTCATGTGTACTAGTGCGTCGTGCCTCTCATTCAGCAAGCTTTCATTTGTCATGGTTGCCATGGTCCGCTCCTTCACGATGTCCCTGCTTATTCATTTTATATTATACCAGATTTTGGGGAAGACGCTAACGGAGCGGAGCAAATTTGAAATGAGAGATAAAAAACCTGCTGTAGCGGGGAAAAGGACCAGAGTTAACTGCTATGCCTGTTCGCGGCTAAAATTCAGTGTCGTATCAATGATAATGCTACCTTTGGTGCTACCAGTGAGGATACAGGCTTTGTGATTTTTTGCGCCATTTTGGCAAGAATTTGGGCCGTAAGTTGCCAATCGCCCTCAATCGTTGCACTCATGGTATGTTCAGCAGGACTTTGGCAACTTCTTCTGGCCGTGAGATCATCATATCGTGGCCTGCGTCGATCTCAACAGGCTCCACGCCGAGCCGGTCGGCGAAGCCTCTCGTAAGCTCAGGCGGCAGACTCTTATCCCTCAGACCCATCACATAGATCCTCGGAATTTTCAGATCGTAAAAACGTTTGAGTGTTATCTTTTCAAAGAAAGCAGCGAGAGGCTGCGGCGTCAGCTGTTTTAGGAAAGACTCTTTCTCCTCGCCGTCCGGCAGATCTGTGAAATAGAGCGGCCTGAGCGCATCGATCGGCCCATAAATATCCGAAACCTTGCCCTCCAGCTTGCGAAGACTCTCCTGCCGTTCTTTCGTAAGCAGGTCGATGAGCGCGTCCCCGTCGCGCGGCACCACTGCAGCAAGATAAACAAGGTGGCGAATGCGCTCCGGCACTCCTTCCGCGACCTTGCTGATAATTATCCCCGACATGCTGTGTCCCACAAGGATAATATCAGTGAGTTTCTGTTTTTTGATACAGGAAATAACGTCATTGATGTACGCACTCATGTCCACTCCCGCCCGTTCGGCGGCCCTTTTACCATGGCCGGGGAGGTCGAGAGCGATGATGTTCGCCCCACCCTTCTTCTGCATAAGAGGGATAACGCGGTCCCACAGCCAGGCCCCGCGCAATGCGCCGTGGATAAACAGATAGTTCTTCAATTTTCAAGCCCCCAATAATTTTTTCACTAGAAAGAATTAATTTTCAGCCCATGGTACACTGTATTCTCTGTCGCTTTCACATACTCAGGAGGTAACTTGGACCTCGTGCCGCCCAGGTATCCCTTGATATATTGCACCTCCTCATGCGTTTGCGCATACAAGGGACAGAGGGGGGACAAAAAAAGTTTAGCAAAAACAGGCCCTCTTGTAAAACTAAAATTGACATAGCCTTTTAATATAGTTATACTTCCTCGTTGGTCAGCACCGCAAATTGATTGACTACATTTAATCAATGAATGCCCCAAGCTCATTATCTCACCTAAGACATCAATAGGCTTTGTTGCACTTCTAGAAAAAAGGGACGTTCCATCCGAGCGGCAGGGGTATTAGGAACAATAGCTGCGGTACTACCTTGACTTCTGCAGCAAGGACCGCCTTGCAGACTTATACTCGAAAAAAGCTCTCGATCTTTAATGCCTCGCTATCATCGGCATATGATGATTATCGATCCAATTGAACAACCCATAGACGGAACTCTTGACCTTCACACTTTTCATCCGGGTGAAGTGAAGGATATCGTGCCGGACTATCTTATCGCCTGCCGTGAGCACGGCATCCTCCAGGTGCGGATCATTCACGGAAAAGGAAATGGAACACTCAGGCGTACTGTGCAGTCGATTCTTGAAAAGCTGCCTTATGTAGAGTCATTTCGGACCGCTGAGGAAGATGCAGGAGGATGGGGAGCGACGATCGTTACGCTGAGAGGCCCGAAAGAAGATTAACCGCGATTCCTCAATGAACGGAAAGGAAATCACAGATTCTGAAATGAATGTTTGAAATATCGTCGCGCTCTTGGCGCCTTAGCGGCTCAGGGGTTTTTTGGATGCCGGCTTGTCGGGATTATGTGGTACTTCTGGTCGGGATCTTCAGCCGCTGGCCAACACGGAGCATTCTGCCCGAACGGATGTTGTTCGCTTCAAGAATTCTCTGAATGCTTGTCCGGTACCGGTACGCGATCAGTGAAAGGGTCTCCCCGCGCCGAACGCGATGGACAACGTATTCCACCTTTGGCGGAGACCACTTCGGCAGCTTGTCAAGTGATGCCATCAGCACGTCCCCTTTCCCGGGCGGAACTTTGAGGGCATAGGGAGCATCGGGCGTTGCGTCGCGCCGCAGTTCGGGGTTCAATATGGTGAGGTCTTCCAGATCGACTCCCAGGTTGTCAGCGACTGTTTTTAAATGGATCGGACGCTCGACGGTAACCGTCTCGTGCGAAATGGGCTGGTCGGGTGCTTCCAGAGTAAAGCCGTACTGTGCCGGGTCCTTGATGATGGCGAGGACGGCGAGGAACCTCGGGAAATATCGTGCAGTCTCACGCGGAAGCCGCTCGTAGAAATCCCAGAAGTTATCCAGGTAATCGACCTTTTGCTCTCTGATCACCCGCGCTACTGAACCTTCGCCGCAGTTATAGGCCGCGAGGACCGTTGCCCAATCGCCGAACATCTCGTGCAGTTCTTTTAGATAAGCAATGGCTGCTTCAGTGGATTTTTCCGGGTCCAGCCTTTCGTCGATCCAGGTGTTCCTCTTGAGCCCGAACTTGTAACCCGTGGAAGGGATGAACTGCCACAGGCCAAGCGCCCGCGAGCGCGATAAGGCCCTTACCTTGAATCCGCTCTCGATGAGCGGCAGCCACGAAAGTTCCTCGGGGAGTCCGGCTTCCTTCAACGATTTGACGATCTCACCGCGGTACATGCCCGATCGTCCATAAGCTTCCAGGAAGAAATCTCGTTCCGTGGTCTGAAACGACTGGATCTCGCGCATCACGTGATCATTGACGGTCATGGGAATCGCATCGTGGTTGCCCTGTACTGCTACATGGCGGGATGCGTACAACTCCATGATCCGTTTAGAGATCATGAACCGGAGATCTTCCTTCTGCTGTGAAAGCTTTGAATTGTTGCCGGGGACCTTCAGGATGAGCGCATAGGCCTGGTCCAGTGAATCGATCGCCTCGTCCATGTCGCTGTCTTCCCAATACTCCTGGGCTGTTTCAGTAAGTTCCAGAGCGGTATCAAGGAGCGCCTGATCATCCTCACCGTTTTCTTTTTTCACCTCGGGCGTGTTTTTCTCGTCCTGAGAGATCGGCATAATTTCGGCCGGCGCCGGATCAACGCTTTCGAGGGCGATCACAGAAGAAGATGCCGGTTTTTCTTCGGGAGTCACGGTTTTGATCGGAGGTGAGGGTTCGGCAGGGACAACACTTTTGCTCTCGATAACAGGGGCCGTCGGGTGAGCGCAACTGAACAAAAGGAAAGCCAATGACAACAGAACGACAGTATTGTATGCGAAGTATGATCGATAAGAGATTTTCATAATATACAATTAGGGGCAATAATATACGAAAGATGATAAAATTGCAAACATAAAATAACACAGGTTGTTGTTTTCTGGTTTTTCATAGAATCGCAGGGTCAGAGTATTTGACAAGGACTGCTTTCGTGAATCAAAGTAGCTCCTTGGATCAATTCCTCTATCAGGGAAAGCAAAGAATGGCTAGATTACATGTTGCTGAAAAAGAAATGACGAAGATCTTCATCCTCTCTATCGGATTGCTGCTCTTTCTGATACCCTGTCTCATTTCATGCGCGACGCCCCAGTCAAGCCGCACAGGTCGCGCTTATGAGCACGGCAACAGGCCTTCCATAAACATTTCGAAACTGGAAAGGAATATTCACGATCTCATCAACAGGGAGCGGCAGAAGCAAGGTTTGTCCCCACTCGCATGGAATGATACGCTGTCCAGCATCGCGAGAAAACATAGTCAAGACATGGCGATGAGAAATTATTTCAGCCACGTCACCCCGGAAGGACATGACTTCTCGTACCGATACAGCCAGGCCGGCTATTCCTGTGCTGTCCATGGTCAGGGAAACATATATTATACGGGCGCCGAAAACATCTTTCAGAACAATCTTTATGATCGGGTTGTGTTCATGGATGGTGTAGCGCATTATGACTGGAATACCGCGGGGCAGATAGCGGAATCAACGGTATATGGGTGGATGAACAGCCAGGGACACAGAAAGAACATACTTACGCCTTACTGGAAAAGCGAGGGAATCGGCGTGGCGATCTCTCCTGATGACAAGGTTTACATAACCCAGAATTTCTGTTGATGGTCGGCGATCACTTCTTCCACGCGACAAAATCCATCTCAACGCCAACATCCTTTGGCAGCCGGGAGACTTCTATCGTAGCGCGAGCCGGATGGTCTGACAAATAATAACCCCCATAGACCTCGTTCACGACGGCAAAATCTGCCATGTTCTTGAGATAGATAGTGGACTTTACAACATCAGGCATGCTGCATCCGGCTGCGTCTAGGATGGCCTTGGCATTTTCCATTACCTGTTTGGCCTGAGATTTTATGTCACCTTGGAGAACATTCCCGGTTTTAGGATCGATTGGTATCTGGCCTGAAACGAATACGAATCCACCAGCCTCCACAGCCTGAGAGTAAGGCCCTATTGCTTGAGGTGCATTCGCAGTTTTTATGATTTTTCTCGCCATAAAAAACCTCCTTAAAAACTTTAAATTAAATCTGTAATATATTGATTATTTTATTTAATTATTAATTAAAGTAAACTATTAAGTAATTCAACTAGCGATTTCTCTTAGCAATGACCATCTCCAGCTTGGATGTATCGTGTCATATCTTTGACTTTGATATCAATGACTGTCAGGCATTTATGTGACGATTATTATGGAATGTTCTTAATACTTTGGAAGGCACTCTCTGCGAAGCCAAGTCTCTATCCAGTCTTTACCCTCTTTACGTCTAATACTCCGTTTATGACTTCGATATTCTTGATAATCCTGTTCAGATGCTCAACGTCCTTGATGTCGATCGTAAAGTTGAGGGTCGCTTGCTTATCATCACCGGTAATTGCCTCAGCGTGCGTGATGTTCGCCTCGGCGGCGCTGATGGACGAGGAAACGTTTGCGAGGAGGCCGGGCTTGTCCTCGGTACGAACCGAAATTTTAACAGCATGTGCGCCAGGCTGGAAATCTCCCCAGGAGACCTCTACGAGCCGTTCCTTATCAAACGTGAGTTCGCCCACATTAGGGCAATCCACGGTATGGATAGACACTCCCCTGCCCCTGGTGATGAACCCAACCACTTTATCGCCAGGTACGGGATTACAGCACTTGGACAGATGGATAAGCATATTCTCCATTCCGCTGATCTTCATGCTGCTGCCGGACGGTTTTGCCTGTTTCTGGGGTGGCTTCTTGGGAATTGGCTCGATATGGGGCCGGTCAGGCGCAATCTTGTTCGCAACCATGTGTGCCGACACTTTTCCGTAGCCGATGGCCGCCAGCAGGTCGTCGAGTGTGTTGTGCGACATGTCATTCGCCACTTTTACGAGGTCATCGGATTTCAATATCTTGGAGGGGTTGAGCTCATGCTTGCGAAGGTCCTTTTCGAGGAGCTCCCGGCCGAGCAAAATGCTTCTCCTTCGTTCCTCTGCCTTAAGCCATGCTTTTATTCTGGTCCGTGCCTTCGAGGTTTTTACGAACTTGAGCCAATCCCGGCTAGGCGTATGGCCCGTCTGGGTGATGACCTCGATCTTATCGCCGTTACGGAGCACATGTTTGAGAGGGACGATCTTGCCATTCACCTTTGCACCCACGCACTGTTGACCGATGTCCGTATGAACGCTGAAGGCGAAGTCCACGGGGGTCGATCCCTGCGGCAGCTCTTTAACGTCTCCCCGGGGTGTGAAAACATAGACCACGTCCGGGAAGAGGTCGCCTTTGACCGTCTCCATGAACTCCTTGGCGTCCGGAAGGTCGCGCTGCCATTCGAGGAGCTGCCGGAGCCAGGCGAACTGCTGCTCCTCGCGCTGACTGACGGCAGACTTCTCCTTGTACCGCCAATGTGCGGCGATGCCTTCCTCGGCAAGGCGGTGCATCTCTTCTGTACGGATTTGGAACTCTACGCGCTCTCCCTTGGGTCCAATAACCGTGGTATGGAGCGATTGGTAGAGATTCGACTTGGGCACGCCGATGAAATCCTTAAAGCGCCCGGGCACCGGCGTCCAGAGCGAGTGGATGAGGCCGAGAATGGCGTAGCAGTTGACCTTTGTGTCGGTAATGATCCTGATCGCGATCAAATCGTAGACGTCCTCAAAGGATATTCCCTGTTTTTCCATCTTCTGGTAGATGCTGTAGAAGTGCTTGGGCCGGCCTCTTACCTCGCCTTTATACCCGTGCTCCGCGAGTTGTCCCCTTATGATCTCGATGAGTTCGTTGATATAGGACTCGCGCTCGATGCGGCGCTTGTTCACTTTCTGGGCCAGGTCCTTGTATGCCTCGGGATTCAGGTACATGAATGCAAGGTCTTCGAGCTCGGTCTTTATCCTGGAAATACCGAGGCGGTTTGCGAGGGGGGCGTAGATATCGAGCGTTTCCTGGGCTATGCGCTTCTGTTTTTCCGGAGGGAGCGATTTGAGAGTGCGCATGTTATGGAGCCTGTCGGCCAGCTTGATGAGAATGACTCTGATGTCCTTGGCCATCGCCACGATCATCTTGCGAAAATTATCAGCCTCACGCTGCTCGCGGCTCTGGAGCTCCATGCGGCTGAGCTTGGTCATGCCGTCGACGAGCATGGCGACCTCTTCCCCGAACATGGACTTGATTTCCTCCGACGTAATGGGCGTGTCCTCGATCGTGTCGTGAAGCAGGCCGGCGGCCACAGTAGCCGCATCGAGCTTGAGATTGGCGAGAATGGCTGCTACTTCTATCGGGTGAATGAGATAGGATTCTCCTGAGAGCCGCGTCTGTCCCTGGTGCGCCTTGGCCGAGAAAATGTAAGCACGCCTCAACAGGTCCACATCCGCGTCGGGGTGGTAATTCTGTATGCATTCAACTATGTCTTCGAGACGAACTGCAGGCATAGTTACCCTCAATCGAGAAATTCGCAACTCGAAATTTCAATTGTCTGTCTTGATGTCCCGTATATCCAGTTCCACGCTCGTTTTTCCGTTCCAAGCATTCAGGCGCGGCGTGAATACGGCGGCCAGCCGCGCACCGTCCCTCACCTGTTTCCCAAGGAGGCTGCCCCGGTTAAAAGCGATGGCATCGAACGCTTTACCGCCCTGCTGTCTGAGCCTAAGCTTCAAATGGTTATTGCCTACGGTTCGGGCGGAAAGTACCTCGAGTCCCCGTGCGCCAAACCGTGGCTCTGGATTGCCCTGGCCGAAGGGCGCCAGCTTCTCCATCTCCTGCATCAGATCAATTGTCAGATCATTGAGCGTCACGGCACTGTCGATTGAGAGCGTGCGCACGAATCCCTGATTTCCAAACTGCTCCAGCACGAGGGTACTCAATTTGTCGCTGAACCGGGGTATGTTATTTTCAGCAATGGTAAAGCCCGCCGCATAAGTATGGCCGCCGAATCCTGTAAGCAGGTCAGCGCACGCTGCCAGTCCCTTATAGAGGTCGAAGCCCGGAATGCTCCGTGCCGAGCCCTTGCCTACTCCGTCCTTCACGCTGATGAGCGCAGTGGGCCGGTAGAACTCTTCCACGATCCGCGATGCGACGATCCCGATGACGCCGGGATGCCATTCGGCAGATGACAGTATGAGCGCCCCCTTCGCGGCCGCATCCATCTGCCGGCAAAGCCGCCTGGCTGCCTCCCAGATGGTTTCCTCGACGGACTGCCGTTCCCTGTTCACCGAGTCGAGCATTGCGGCCAGATTCAAAGCCTCTTCGCGTGAAGACGTGGTGAGCAGCCGGAATGCCACATCTGCATTCTCCAGTCTGCCGCTAGCGTTTATTCTTGGGGCAAGCGTAAAGCCCACGGCACCGACCCCGATCGCTTTCCCGCTCAGGCCGGAGACCTGCTTAAGGGCCGCGACGCCGGGCCTCTGCGTACCGGTGTCCGAAGAAAGAATCTGCAAACCGTGCTTTACGAAAATCCTGTTCTCTCCTGTGATCCTGCCGACATCTGCAAGTGTGCCAAGGGTCACGAGATCGAGATAATGTAACAGACGCCTATCATCAGCTTGCAACTCCATCAGAGCCTGCGCCAGCTTGAATGCTATGCCCACGCCGGTAAGGACACTCACCGCATTCCGCTGCGATGATGAGGCCTCAAGCGAGATAAGCTCCGGATGGAGGATCGCGTATGCATCTGGCAGATCAGCTCCGGCATCTGAAATCTGAGCACCTAATTCAGAGGAGACCCTGTTTTCTTCCGGATTGAGAAGCTTGGATTTAGGATTTGTAAACTGGTGGTGATCGGTGATAATGAGATCGAGCCCCAGCGAGCGGGCCAGTTCCGCTTCCCGCACGTTGCTGATACCGCAGTCCACCGTGATGACGAGCCCTGCACCCGCTGCCTTGATCTTTTGAAGGGCATGAGCATTCAGCCCATAGCCTTCGGTCAGCCTGTCCGGGATATAACAACCGGCATCGGCGCCCATGTCTCTGAGCGCCAGATACAGGAGCGAAGCGCCTGTCACGCCGTCGACATCGTAGTCTCCGTAGACAATGATCCGTGCGCCGGCGGCTATCGCAGACCGGATGCGGCTGACGGCTTTTCCCATCTGGGAAAAAAGAGCGGGATCGGACAGTTCCGCCAAATCACACGCAAGAAAGATCTGTGCCGCCGTCGGATCTGAAATACTCCTGTTGACCATCAGCCTGGCAATCAAGGGAGGCAGACCTGCCTGCTCCGAAAGCAGGGCTACGACCTTATCGTCAGACTCTGCAAGGACCCACTTCATACCTTATCATTTCGCCGAAATCAGGACGTGCCCCCTTTGTTCCCTGATTCCTTGGAACTTTCATTAGAGTCAGAAATACCTTTTTGGAACCCTTTTGATCGCCTTGCCGAGCCCCTCCCCCAGTTGGGGAAGACGGATCGTCCCGAAAATTACGGGCACAATAACCAGAATAATGATCAGCTCCGGCAGCCCAAGTCCGAACATGTTGCATCCTTATACTCTCTTGGAGTATTGAGGTTCATAAAAGACCGCCGTTCCCGGTCATGGCAACCGATTTCTACTTCCGTAACATAGCGCACACGCACGCTTGTTTCGCCGAATATCCTCCGTATCTGCCGATTATCCCTTCGGATGCGATTATCCATGACCGGCAGCAATCGTCTGCGGTACACTGCATGGAGAGGTTCCAGCAGTCCCTCGATACTCGGTACCACGATATCGAATCCCTCAGCCAGACCCATCATGTACGATATGAGCCCGGGGTTCAGAAAAGGCATGTCGCAGGCGACGACGAAGTTATACTCGTCCGTTGTTTTCAGGAGCCCAGAATATATCCCCGTAAGAGGGCACCTCTTGTCATACGCGTCCGTCACGACCATGGCGTCATAGTCGGCGTACAGCTGCGGGGTATTTGTTACGATGATGACATTATCGAAAATACTCTTGAGCGCTCGAAGAATATGCTCGATCATAGGGATTCCATCGATTTTAAGAAATGCCTTGTCGGTCCCCATGCGCCGGTTTTCGCCGCCTGAAAGCACTATTCCTGCCATGTTTAAAATTACAGCATTTAAAGGTTAGTGTCAACTGAGAACTTGGACCTCATAACAATAATTACAAAAACATGTACAGATCCTGTTCATGAATGCGTCCTTGATATCCTCCCCCACGAAGTCCGGGGTTTTAGGGTTTAAATTGATAAACAGAGATACCGATATAAGGATGGAGTCGTGGCCTGCAGGGCGTGCAATCAACGGCTTCCCGTTTGTATGAACTCGAGAATGGAATCGGCAATTGCAGTCCCGTCACGATTGCAGGCAGGATGGAGAATGGGAAATATCTCATCCCTCGTTCTTCACTTGAGCAGGAAGCCAGCAGATTCCAACACCAAACGAGAGAGCTACTCGTACCGGAGCGCCTGGATCGGATCCTGATGCGCCGCCTTGCGCGCCGGGTACACGCCGAAGAACACGCCTACAGCCGCAGAGAACGAGAAGGCCATGAGGATGGACCACAGCGATACGCTCGTCGGCAGCACGTCCACGAAGACCGGAATAATGAGCGCCAGTCCGACACCGGTGATAATGCCGATAATGCCGCCGGCGCCGCTCAAGGTCGTGGCCTCGATCATGAACTGGGCCATGATGTCCCGGTTCCTCGCGCCTAATGCCTTCCTGATGCCGATCTCTCGCGTGCGCTCCCGTACAGAGACGAGCATGATGTTCATGATACCGATACCGCCGACGAGCAGTGAGATGCCCGCAATACCGCCGAGCACCGCCGTCAGCACGTTGAGAATGGTGCTCATGGTAGAGAGCATGGCGCCCTGCGTCTGGATGGTAAAATCTTCCTTGTGCGCGTGACGTTTGATGAGGATGTCCTTGATCTGGGCAATGGCAGGGTTAACGTCCTCGGCCCGCGGGGTTGAGGCAAGGATTTCGAACAGGCCGTCGGTATCGAATAACTCCTGGCCGCTCGTAACAGGTATAAAAACAACATCGTCGATATCCCATCCCAGGCTCATCCCTTTCTTCTGCATGACGCCCACGACGCGATAACGCGCATCGGAGACCATCACCACTTTTCCGAGAGAGCTCTGGTCGCCAAACAACTCTTCCTTTACTGTGGTGCCAAGCACCACGATTTTGCTCTTGGAATCAACGTCTCCCTGCGAGACAAAGCTCCCGATGTCCACGAAGAGGTTCCTCACCCGCTGGAACTCGGGCGTCGTGCCGATCACTATGGTATCGCGTCCGAGATTTTGGTATTTGATCTTGCCCGTGCCGAACACGATCGGGACCGCATCGGTCAAGAGCCAGGCGCGCCGTCTGAGGGCGAGAGAATCATCATAGGAGAGTTTGCGCACCGTGCCCGCGGACGGCGGATGGAAACCACCGCGCGTCGTCGTCTTCCCGGGAGTTATGATGAGAAGGTTAGTGCCGAGACCCATGAGCTCTTTAGTGATATAAACCCGCGCACCTTCTCCGATGGATACGAGGAGTATAACGGCCATCACACCGATGATCACGCCGAGCATGGTAAGCCCGGAGCGGACCTTGTTCGACAAAATGGCTTCGATGGAGACCTTGAATGTTTCAATAAAGTTCATGCCATCACCTGATCATTGATGATCTGACCATCTTTCAGATTGATGACTCTCTTGCACCTCGCTGCAACGTCCTTATCGTGGGTCACAATTATGATCGTGACGCCCTGCCGGTTGAGACCGGTCAGGATATCAAGAATCTCCGAGCCTGAGCGGCTGTCGAGGTTGCCGGTAGGTTCATCCGCGAGCAGGAGCGGCGGGTTGTTCACGAGCGCCCGGGCGATTGCCACGCGCTGCTGCTGGCCCCCAGAGAGTTCTGTCGGCTTGTGCGTCATGCGGTCAGCGAGCCCCACTTTTTGAAGCAGCGGAATTGCGCGCTCGCTTCGCAGACGGGCAGGCATGCCGCCGTAGATGAGCGGCACTTCAACGTTCTTGAGCGCTGAAAAACGCGGGAGGAGATTGAAGGTCTGGAACACGAAGCCGATCTTGCCATTTCTGACGGCGGCAAGTTCATCGTCCGACAGGGTGCTGATCTCACGGTCCTCGAAATGGTACGCACCGCTTGTCGGACGGTCCAGGCAGCCAATAATGTTCATGAGAGTCGACTTCCCCGAGCCGGAAGGCCCCATAATGGCGATGAGCTCTCCGCTCTGTACTTTCAGGAAAATACCGGAGAGCACGGTGATGTCCATTTCGCCCATGCGGTAGATCTTGGTTATTTTGGAAAGTTCGATCATGATGAAACGGTGGACGATGCATGATACAGGATACCTAATGCAAATACAGAATACCACGATGCTATGAACTTTTTTACGTCTCCCCTTCTATCCTCACCTTTGCCCCATCCTTCAACCCTTCGGCTTCCGGAGTGGTGACGACGAATTCTCCCGCAGCGAGACCCTTTGTTATCTGCGTAAAGCTCCAGTTGGTCTCGCCTATCTCGACAGGTTTGAGCTTTACAACAGCCGTTGCCCCGGGTCCGATGTTCTTTCCAATCACCTCGTATACCTGTTTTTTACCTTCGCGCTCTATAACCGCCTGAGACGGAACCGACAGAACGTCGTGAAGAGTCATGACGAGTATCTCCACATCGGCCGACATCCCCGGTTTTATTCTTTTGTCTTTTTTTGAAAAGTAGATCCACACGTCGGCAGTGCGGGTCTCGAGCTTGCCGCCGCTCACGATGGGAGATATGCGCTTGATCGTGCCGTCGAATTTTTCGCCTGGGAAAGCGTCCACCGTGATCGTCACCGGCTCATTCAGGCGGAGCCTGCCCACGTCCACTTCGTCTATGGTGGCAAGTACATAGATCTTGTCAGGGTTCACGATGGTGACGATCTGCTTTCCCGGCAACAGAAGCTCTCCGACCTCTGCATATTTCTTGGATACCACGCCGTCAAAGGGCGCATTAATGACGGAATAGTTCTTCTTTACCGTGAGATCGTCCCGGGCCGCATCATACTGCGATCTCGCCACTTCATAAGTCCGGCTGGCGGCGTCGAGGTCCTGCTGGGCGATCATACCCTTGTCGAACAGGTCCTTTATTCTGTTAAGGTTCTTCTGTGATTCCTCGTACGTGGCTTTGCTCTGGGCAAGGGTGCTTTCGGTCTGCACCTTCTCCTCGGTCAGGTCGAGCCTGGCGATCAGGTCGCCTTTCTTTACGATGTCCCCTTCTTGTACCGGGAGAACGATGACCCGTCCCGTCCGCTGGGCGGAAAGGGTCACTTCGGTCTCGGATTTTACGGTGGAGGTGGTTGTGGCGTTCACGACGACGCGGAGATCATCAGGCTTGACGGCTTGTGCTCTTACAACGACCGGTTTTTTCCCGGTAAGAAATACGACGAGGACGACTGCGGCTGCTACGATGACGATCCATAAGATTATCTTGCTTTTGATGAGTGCCATTCCCTGTCCTTATGGTTCGTTAGAAGCGGTCCACTCGAGACGCTCTTTGATGGCCTTCATGAATCCGCGGGTCACTTCACCCAGCTTCTCGGCAACGACAATATCCTGAAGAAAAGTAAAGTGACCGGTCACGTGCCCTTCGAGATGATAGGTGATCTCTGTCTCATCTTCGGAGACTTTGCGAAAGGTTATGGTCCCCGATGTGATAAGGTGCTCATGCGTCGCTGTCCACGCTATCCGCTTATGCTCGATCATCTCGTTAGTGTGCGCATGCATTTCGATGGTCTTGCTGAAGGGTCCGAGGGACATCTTGATCTTCCAGATGGAATCCAGATCGTTGAGTATCTCAACACCTTTGCATCCGGGAAAAAGACAGCCAACCTCTTTCCGATCGATCATGAAAGACCATACGCTCCTGATCGGCAGCTTCACGGTGAATATTACCTCCCTTGTCGGCATCTTTCCTCCCTTCGCATGTCGCTATGGCTCCGCGCGACCCATTGCCTTCAGAAGCCTCGCTATGGCGAGATAGTAGTCATATTTCGCTTGAATATAATCTGTCTCGGCATTGACCGCAGAGAGCTGAGCATCCGTAACTTCGATATAGGGGCCGAAACCAGCCTCATACCTGCCTTGTGCGATCTCGAGGTTCTCCCGGGCCTTTTGTAGCGAGCTTTCCATCACGTCAATGCGTATCTTCGCACTTTCCATGTCTGCATAGGACTGGTTAACCTCAAGAAGGATGGATTGCCTTGTGGCGTCCCGCTGCGCCTCCGCGGCGAGCATGTTTGCCCGCGCTTCGCTTACCTTCCCGCGCGTAAGACCGCCCTGGAATAGAGGTACCGTCAACATCACTCCTGCATTCCAGCTGTTTTGCAGATCTCCCTTGAACGGCCCCATCTCCGCGGTCCCTGTCGCCCAGTTATACGCACCGTTCGCCGAGACCGTCGGGTAATAATTAGACGCTTCCGCCTGGACCCGGTACTTGGCTGCCTCAATATCGGCCTCTGCCTTCAGCATTTCGGGCCTGTTTCTGAGCGTCTCCTCCTGGGCCATTTCGAGGGTCGGCACTGCGGACGCGGGGGGAAGCGTGTCGTCGATCTCGGTCTCCTTTCCTGGTTCGAGACCTATAGCATTGTTCAGGGAGATAGTGCGTATCCGCACGCCGTTCTTCGCGTTGATCATTCCCAGCTTGGCATTGTTCACTTCCACCTCGGCGCGCGTTACGTCATATCGTGGCTTCGATCCAGCCCGATAGAATGCCATCGCCTGCTTAAGGTGACTTTCGGTCTGCTCAATCGTCTTCTGCGCCACAAGAACCAGCTTTTTGGCTGCAAGCAATGCGTAATATGCCTGCTTCACGTTCAGAACGACGTCCTGAATCGTACGATCCATGTTCCGTTGGTATGAGCGGGTGTCCCATCGAGCCGCATCGAGCGCGTTTCCGGTCTTTCCAAAGTCATAGAGAATCTGGTTCACGGAGAGTGTCGTGGTATAGCTCTTTGTTATGCTGTTCCCGAAAGCTCCTCCGAGAGCGTAGTTCTCGGAATATCCTGTGCTCGCATTGACCTGAGGTAAGAAGGGAGATACCGCCTGCGTCTCGCGGCCCAGCCCCGCATTCACATTCTCCTGCGCGGCCCTGATCGCAGGCTGATTCTTGAGCGCGATGTCAATACAGTCATGCAGACTGAATTTCGGCGTCTCGGCATGGATTGGGGATGGGGCAATAACAAGTATGGACAGGACTGCCATCACGATGAACCGGTGCATACCTTCACCCATTTAATTATATCACAGTGCCACGTTGGCCTTGCATTTTCGCGGGAGGTATTGTATAAGTTTTCATGCGCAGCCCGCTCAAACCGATCGACCTTCTATCCCTTTCCTTGATCGCACTGCTTTCAGTGGTCGCGGTCGTATTCAACCGCTCCCTTCCCTCGTGGGGCTGGCTCATTGCCAGGTATGCCCTGATCGCACTCGTGATTGTTTCGGTGGCCTTGTACGCCACTGGATCTCAAAGAGGGAGGCTTGCTCTCTTTGTTCACGCCTTTCTTCCGGTGCTCATTATTCCCATCATCTTTGACAGCCTCGGCGACCTGATACCCCTGATATGGCCGCGGTATCACGATGACATCTTGATACACATTGACCATAGGCTGTTTGGCGTTAATCCAACAGTATGGATGGAGCGGTTCATCCATCCGTTGCTGACAAATGTCCTCCAGCTTGCCTATATCAGCTATTATTTTATCCCCATCTCCCTCGGGATCGTTCTTGCCGCAAAAAAGAAATGGAAGAATTTCGATGAGGCTGTTTTTGGCATCGTCCTCTGCTTTTATCTCTCCTATATCGGGTACATGCTCTTTCCTGCCATCGGTCCCCGCTTTACGCTTGATCATCTGCAGACAACAGGCTTTCAGGCCAGCCCTCTGGCCCTCGCGATCCAGAATGCCCTCAATCGGCTTGAAAACACCAAAACCGATGCCTTTCCGAGCGGACACACTGCCGTAGCCCTTGTGACACTCTATTACGCCTGGAAAAGCCGGGAGAAGGTGTTATTCTGGATATTGCTCCCTGTTGTCTCGGCGCTGGTTATTTCGACCGTATACCTGCGATATCACTACGTCATAGACGTGATCGCAGGTTTTCTGCTCAACGCTATCACGATATATATTGCACCCCGGATGTATAAAGCGCTCTCCCCATCATCGGATCAATCTCATGGTTAATTCCATGACCCCGCCCGCCACAATCGGGATCAACAGATTGTCGTTAACCGGAAGCGGCATGATCTCTACACCTGCGGCAACGAAAGCTCCAAGGATCATCACCCCCGTAGCAAGATATATCCCTATGATTTGCAAAAACAATCCCGACACAAGTGACGCGATGATGAAAGCCGCTGAACCTTCCAAGCTCTTGTCACCTATCTTGGTTTTACCGTAACGTTCACCCGTCGTGGTTGCGGCAACATCTCCAAAGGCGAGAAAACAGACCGCTGCGGTCGCGACCTCCGGAGAATAGGCGTACAGTGACAGTCCAATGCCGAGAATATACGGCACCGTGCCGGTCAGTTTATGCTCTTCGTTTTTTCGGATGAAGCTTCTGAACCGAGTGAGGATAAATTGGTTGACCGCAGGAATCTTCAGCCGTGTAAGATCAAGCCCCAGGGCGATGAGGAAGAACACGGCATAGAACATGAGCGCATGCTCCCTGCCGAGGATGTAGTACAGTGATAGAAGACCGATACCGCCTAAGAGATGGTAAAGCTTGCGACCGATGTCCTTCATCTCAATGACTACGCTCCTTCTGTCAAAGCTGGGGGACGACTGTCCGATTCCGCGGTGTGCATATTGGGGTTGGTAATTTGAATATGATGGGGATTTGCTGTCTTACAGCCTCATCTCGTAGATTCGATATTTTTTGTAAAGCTTCCCGCCCATGAGTTCGCAGCCCCGCTGCATCAGGACGTTGTCCTCAAGGATCCACGACATCTCGGCGCGTTCGTAGCCTTTTTTCATGGCGGCCTTGAAGGACTCGAGATAGAGCAGGCCCTCGATTCCCCTTTTCCGGTATTCCTCTTTTACTCCCAGAGTCAGGACGCGGATGTCTCTGATCTTCCGTGAATACCACAAAAACTTTATGATCCCTACGGGCCCCATCCTGCCGTTAAGCTTGCTCAAGGCGTGATTGTAGTCCGGCACGGCCATAAAGAACGCGGCGGGGCTTCCGTTCACCTCTGCCATGATGAGCAGTTCGGGCACGATGAGCGGCTTGAGACGTTTTGCCATGGCCTCTATCTCTTCATCAGTCATAGGAACGTACCCCCAGTTGTGGCTCCACGCGGAATTATAAATGTCCTTCACCGTCTCCAGTTCCCTCTGGAACTGTTTCATGTTTGCAGGGCGCACGGTAAGTCCGGGGACCCGCGCTCTCACTCCCGAGGCAAGTTTTTCAAGCCTGCCGCCTGCAGAAACGTCCTTGATGACGGAAATGTATGCGAACAGGTCCTTGGACTTGGTCAGGCCGCAGCTCTCCATGAAATCGAGATAATACGGCGGGGTATAAGTCATCATGATCATGGGTGGCGAGTCGAAACCATCAAGCAGGAAGCCGCACTCATCGTTCACAGACGGGTTTATGGGGCCCCGCATGATCTCGATATCGCGTTCTCTGAGCCATGCGGCCGCTGCGTCTAAAAGGCCTTGAGCAATTGCGACATCACTGAGGCATTCGAAAAATCCGAAGAAACCAGCCTGTTCCTTATGAACGTTGATGTGATTGCGGTCCACGATGGCAGCGATCCGCCCGACGACAATCCCGTCCCTTCTGGCAAGAAAATAGGCTGCTTCAGCGTGATGAAAGAATGGGTTCTTGTCTCCCAGGATGAACTTCATTTCACTGATGAGCGGAGGCACCCAGTTCGGGTTTCCCTGATATACCTTCCAGGGAAAGAGGATAAACTGGTCCAGCCCATTCTTATCTGAGACTTGTTCAATTTGCATGGAGACCTTTATCAAATACGGGCCGACTGAAAGGAATCTGGACAATCACAAAGACACAGAGAGCACTGAATAAAACCCCACACCTATTTTCCCGTGACCTTCGTGCGTCCAAGAATGATGTGCTGCTCATGAGACATGCTATTGCTCTAAATGATCCCCAGCTTCTTTCCCGCTTTCTCAAGAATCACCAGTACTCTGTCGAGCATTTCATCGGTATGGGTCGCCATGTAGCTCGTCCGGATGAGGCAGCGTCCGGGCGGTGTTGCCGGGGGGGCAACCGGGTTTACGAACACGCCCTCATCGCTCAGGATCTTCCACATCGTGAATGCCCGTTCCATCTCACCCATGAGCAGCGGGATAATGGGTGTCTCGGTGGTACCAGTATCGAAGCCCATCTGTTTGAAGGCCTTCATCATCTTATCGGTGTTGTGCCAGAGCCGCTCCCTGCGCTCCGGTTCCTGGTCTATGACGTCGAGGGCGGCTATGACAGACGCCACTGAGGCTGGCGGCGGACTCGCCGAAAAGATGAGCGGCCGGGAGGTATGCTTGATATAATGGATTACGTCCTCGTTCGCGGTCACGAATCCGCCGATGGACGCCATGGACTTGCTGTAGGTTCCCATAATGATGTCCACTTCTTTCTCAAGTCCGAAGTGCTCTGCCGTGCCGCGTCCTGTCTTACCTAGTACGCCAACACCGTGCGCGTCATCCACCATGAGCCTGGCTCCGTACTTTTTGCAAAGCTTCACAATGCTCGGAAGCTGAGCAATGTCCCCTTCCATGCTGTATACGCCGTCAACAACGACGAGCTTGCACCTATCCCCGCACCCCTTGAGGACGAACTCAAGGCTGCCCATGTCGTTGTGTTTGAACTTCTTGACCTCCGCAAACGACAGCCTGCAGGCGTCGATAATGCTGGCGTGGTCCAGCTTATCGATCACCACCATGTCGTCCTTACCTGCGATGGACGAGATGATGCCGAGGTTTGTCTGATATCCTGTAGAAAACGTAAGGGCGGCATCCTTCCTGAAGAATTTTGCCAGTTTATCCTCGAGCTTCACGTGAATGTCGAGCGTGCCATTAAGAAACCGGGAACCCGCGCAGCCGCTGCCGTACTTCTTGATGGCTTCGATTGCGGCCTCTTTGACCTTTGGGTGGCTGGTCAAACCGAGATAGTTGTTCGATCCGAGCATGATCATTTTTTTGCCCTGCACGATCACTTCTGGGTTCTGTTCGGATTCCACAACACGGAAGTAAGGATAAAATCCAGCAGCCATCACTTCTTTTGCGGCCGTATACTTTCTGCATTTCTCAAAAAGATCCAAGTTTGCCTCCAGCGTTCAAATGTTTACAGCTTTGCATAATTACAACCAACCGTTGTTCCGGTACCATTGCCAGGTTACTTCCAGGCCCTTCTGAAGAGAAAATTCAGGTCTGAAACCGAGTTCTTTTTCGATTTTCCCGAGGTCACATGTCCAATACCTCTGAACAGCCTCATCTATTTTTTGCCTGCTCGTCACGGTTGGTCGGGACGTGAACAGGCTGCCTAATTCTGAAAAAAGCCCGATGAGGTACGCCACGGGATAAGGAATTTTTATGTTCCGGGCCTTTATACCTCCTGTCGTGAGCAGCACCTGCCTAAACTCGGACCAGGAGTATGCTTTGTTCTCAGCAACGAAATATATGCTCCCGCTCACGGTCTTTTTTTCGACGGCGAGAATTATTGCCGTTACAAGGTCTTGCACATAACACGGACTGATATACCTGTCGCCCCCTGCGATCTCCACGGTCAGCCCCCGCACGGCCCAGCGGAAGAGCTCAAACATGTCACGGTCCCGGGGTCCGTACACGGCTGATGGCCGTAGTATGACAACGGGAATTCTATCCTTGTTCCCAAGCGCCTCGTTCTCTCCGAAGAGCTTGCTCTTGCCATAATCCGATACCGGCCGTGGTGCATCGGCATCCGTGACTGGCCTGCCATCTGTGCTCGGGCCCGCAGCCGCAAGGCTGGATATCAGGATGAACTTTTCAATACCGGGATTATGTCGAACACATGCTTCAAGGATGTTCCTGGTCCCGATGTGATTCACTTGATAGTAATCGCGGGCTCGTTTGGCCTTCGTGAGTCCCGCGGCGTGGATAACGACGGAAACGTTTTGCACTGCGGGGATCAGCGATTCGGGAAGAGAGCAGTCGCCTTTTACCAGATGGACATCCACTCCCGTGAGCCACCGGAGCCTGTCAGGGTCTCTGACAAGGCAGGTAATGGTATAGCCTCTCTGGAAAAGACTTTCCACCAGGTGACTCCCCACGAAACCCGTGCCGCCGGTGACCAGAACCCTTTTTTGGAGTGACCGCCCCATCGCCTCCGCAGGTGAAGTAACAAAATTTTGTGGTAGTTTAATCAAATTACGCTGGAATGTCAAGGGACATGCGTAATGTATGGTCGTGGACCATAGATCATCGCTTCATTTGAACATTGTTCGGAAGGCTGCATATGGGATTCATATCGCACCGCTCGCATTCGAGCTGAATTGTACTGTGCAGTATCTTGAACTTTTCGGCAAGGAGTGATTTGATATCGTTTATCAGGTCCCTGCTCCGGCTGACGAGTTGATCGTCTATGAGGACATGGGCGCTCATGGCATGAACACCGGACGTGATCGTCCAAACATGGATGTGGTAAGCTTCGCGCACGCCTCTGATCTGGCTGATCGCTGTTGCCACGGTCTCGATATCGATATGGGAGGGCACGGATTCAAGAAGGATACTTACCGATTCCTTGACGAGCGCCCACGCGCCGTAGATGATCACGAACGAAATCAGTATGCTGAGGATCGGGTCAATCAAGTACCAGCCCGTGTACAGGATGATGATGCCGCCAACGACCACCCCTATGGAGGAAAAAGCATCTCCAACGATATGGAGATAGGCGCCGCGGATATTGAGATTGGAATGGCTGTGCTTCATGAGAACGACGGCACCACTGATGTTCGCGACGAGGCCAATAACGGCCACAATAAGCATCAGCATCCCCTCGACGCGCTGTGGATGTATCATCCGGAGATATGACTGATAAATGATATACAGAGAAATGACGACAAGAATGATACCGTTGATGAGTGCCGCCAGAATCTCGAGCCGGTAAAAGCCGAATGTCCTTTTCTCGGTTGCCGGCAATGTGGCGAACTTCATGGCAAAGAACGAGAGCAGGAGAGCGAGATTGTCAGTCAGCATATGCCCCGCGTCAGAAATGAGCGCAAGGCTATTCGAGAGCAGTCCGCCGATCGCCTCGACAATCATCATCAGGAGCGTTATCGAGAGCGCAATCAGGAGGTCTCTCTTCCCTCCCCTCGACTGTTGCCTCAGGCCGTTTGCATGCTCATGACCGTGTTCATGATCATCGGCATGACCATGATTGTGATGGTCATCATGTCTCCGTTGAGAAGTCATATTCGCTGAAATCCCCGTGTATGCTACCCGTTGCTCCAGATCTTAAGGTCCGTCACCGGTTTGATTGTTCCGATTTCGGCGGCGTATCTATAGAAGGTCAGGAGTCCCTTTTTTTCCTCTTCGCCGAAGTTGTAGCTGAACGATGTCCAGTAATCGATGAGGACCTGCGGCCGTATGCCGAACTGTTCCGCGTGCGTTCGGGCCAGCACCGGGATGTTCTCTAGACCGTACGATTTTGACTGCATAAGTATATCATAAAGCACGGCGAGGTCCTTATCAATATCTTTTTTATAGTTCACCTGCCAGAGGGCGAACACGAAGGGCAGGCCGGTGAATTCATGCCAGAGCGCTCCAAGATCGTACAGATAGGGATGAGAGGGGGAAGGCTTGAGCTTGATCGCAAGGTCACCTATGAAAAGCGCTGCATCCGCTTTTCTGAACGGGTCTTCCATGCCCTGTTTAAACGTTGTGAAGCGGGGACGGACATCTTGTTGAAGCTCAAGCAGGATCCGGAGCAGCACGACTGACGTTGCTGAAGCCGTGGTCAGGGCCACGGACTTCTTGTCGAGCTCCGCGATCGGTACGCGGCTCTGGAGAATAATGCTCATGACCAACTTTCTTGATGTTATGGACAGGTTCGGCAGGAGTATGTACCGCCCCGCTTTAACAGCGTACTCTATTGACGATGACGGTGAGACGTCAATCTTGCCCTCGTAAAGAAGGCGGTTTAATTCCGTAGGAATGCCCTCCACGATTTTGAATGGGAATTTAATCTCTCCTGTGACGATCCCGGCATGAGGAGGGAAGCAATTTGAATATATGATATGACCCAGTCTCAGCATGATTCGGTCCTGTTGTTCTCCCGTATGTTTAGTGTGTGTTTTATCCAGCATTCACGAATTCACGTTCATTCGTTTCTTTTTGACGCAGCTCTTCACATTGAGATCCTTTCCCACGGTACTCGTTCTTAGAAATGGGGCGTAAAAGTCATTTCCCGTCAATAATTTCCCTATAGCATGCAGTATCACGAATATTAGAAAGGTCTGCGTCATTCTTCATAAGTTTCCAATCGTTAAATCCGGCATGGATGGCTTTTTGCAGCCATAAACAGGATTCTTCCGCTTTTTTTCTAAGTGAGTACAGACAAGCAATATTATAGTATGTAAAATTTTTATTTGGATTTAGCTCTATCGTTTTGTTGAAATCATCTATGGCCTGTTCAAACAGACCCTTAGCCTTATAAGCACTCCCACGGTTATAGTACGCCTTGTCATTTTTTATATTTAATTCAATAGCCTTGTTGTAATCCGCGATGGCCCGGACAAGCAGGCCCTTAGCCTTATAGGCATTCCCACGGTTAACGTAAGCCCCGTCATATCGAGGCTTTATTTCAATGGCCTTACTGTAATCGGCGATGGCCTGGTCGAGTAGGCCCTTAGCCTCATACGCAATCCCACGGTTCATGTAAGAGTACTCGACATTGCTTATTACACCCGCATTCGCATTAATCTGCTTCGTACATTCCTTGATAGCGTCATCATATTTTTTTTGTTCCGCATACTGATAACACCTATCGTTCCAGGCATGGCAGACGGAAGAACATGACACGGTTACAATCAGCACCATCAAAGCAATTACTCTATATTCCATAACTTCCTAATCGGAGAATACGTCGTCGGAATGCTCATTTTAAGAAATATTATTACGAAGCGATATCAGTGTTTGCGCATCAGGGTTGGCCTGGCACCTACAGACCGTGCCGCCCGGAGCGACAGGCTTATGGTAGCATAAAGAAGAAAAGAGAGCAATCACCTATATAGGAAAAAAGGATTTACTCCCGAACGGATCAGCGGGACGATTAGAGAGACTGGAATTCTCTTAAGCAATGGTCAGGCGGTAGAGGACGCAAGCGGGAAGAACCATGTTACGGAGCAGACATTCTCGCAGGGGAAAAGAGTTCTATAGCATGTTTGTTAGTCAGGCAAAGCTGCAGTTCAAGTGGAGTGGCCTCTGGCTCCCGTAGGTATGTCATGACGTGAAGTTTGGCTGCGGATGAACAAGCTGGATTGATATCTGAATGCCGATATTCAGCTCCCCGAAAAAGAGAAAATCGCGAACCCTTTTAGTGCGTCCTTGTATGGGTATTCCCCGGAGCCATGCGGTTGTCCCCCATGTGTTAAATTTAAAATACTGATTATTAAACCTTTTGCCTGGCAAGATCTTCGAAATTCGCTTTTTTCAGAACTTCTATAACTTTTGACTGGGCCATTATCCATACAGAGTGGCTGGGGCAGTGTTTAGAAAATAAACATTTCTTTTTGTCGGCGATGCAGATGTTTAGCTGAAGTTTCCCCTCAATTGCCTCGACGACATCGAGCATGGAAATGTCTCGGGCCTGCCTAGCGAGCGAAAAACCGCCTTTCACACCCCTATAAGACCGTACAATCTTTGCCTTGACAAGTTTTTGGAGTATCTTGGCAAGAAAACTGCGCGGGATCTTATAATCTTCAGAAATTTCGTTTACGTAGCTGATTTTTTTGAACGGCTGGCGGGCAAGATACAGAACACTCCGTATCCCGTAATCCCCTTCACGTGTAATTTGCATATATACAACTATAAGCAAACCATACGACCTTGTCAAGTCATAATTGGAGGCTATCCCGTGATACGGCCGCGGATGCGGTAGTGGTGTCGAACATCACAGTTTTTATGATATAATTTTAAAAATTAAGGGAGCTTCAATCATCTTACAGAGTAGTATCTCGCTCCTATCGAGATATGGGAAACCCAAAAAGCCCTATACCCGTCAAGCTGTTCGTAGGCATGCTTTCACCCGACGTCGGACTTTTCGATACCTGCACCCAACTTCTCTGCGCAGAACACGGCCCAATCGATTATCAGAGTGAAATTGTACGGTGGGATTTCACAGATTATTATCGCGAAGAGATGGGTTCCGGCATCCTCCGTAAGTTCATTTTCTTCAAGCGATTGATCGATCCCGGCATGCTCCCAAGCGTGAAACATCTTACGAATAGCATTGAAGCGCGGTTCTCGCTCACAAGCGGCAAGGCTGTGCGCCGCAGGATCAACCTTGATCCCGGATATGTCACCGAGGCGAAGGTCGTCCTCGCATCGACCAAGGATTTTTCTCATCGCGTTTACCAGGGCCAGGGTATTTATGCCGAAGTAACACTTCATTATTCGACCAGAGAAAAATCGTTCTTGTCGTTCGAACACACTTATCCGGATTTCCGGAAAAAGGAATCCCTGGATCTTTTCAACAAAGCGCGAGAGATGCTGCGGGCAACTCTCTGCTGCAAGGGTCGATAGATAATACGTCAGGACTTGCTTGTCGACGGAGCCGAGGCAGCAGACCGATCCTGCTGAGTGCATCCTACCGAGAGAAAATAAAACGCGTTCTGAAGGGTTTCTGCTGTCAAGAATTCATGGATCATAAGGTGGATCCCATCTGCCGGCTTGATGTCTTTTTCGCGGAAGCTGAGGCTGATGTTCTCCCACTTTTTAAACTCCTTCACCGACTGTCTGATCTGTTCGTGAACCCTTGCCTCAAGAACCTCGAAGCTGACCTTGCCGGTATTGAGGAGAAGCGAACCGATTGGTGATATGGAATTCTTCTTCTGCAGTTTCAGTATTTCTATGAGCTCCGTCTCGGTAATGAGGCCCTCCTCAACAAGCAGATCGCCGATAGCACGTGAATACGGTGACAGTGATCGGAGAATTTTCCCCCGGTAAAATAGCATATGTCCGATGTTATTACCTGACTCCAGCGTCAGTTCACCGGTGCATTCCTTAAGACCGATAAGAAGCAGGACATCCTGAAGATTAAATTCTGTGGATTCGCAATTCATAAGTTAAATTCAGCTACAAAATAGCTTGGCTGTCAAATCAATCATTCGAAATGCTGTTACAAAGTCTTCATTCTCAATGCAAGGGACAAGTTCATATCACCGACATTTGTGTGAAGTGGCACAACGAGCGTCTCGGTGTCCAGGCTGCTGAAACATGAAACGTTGGTCCCGGTAAATATGAGCGGCGGGGCCAGACGGAGCGCAAATTCAAGTTCATTCAGGCTTGAGACAGCCCTCGCAACGATGATGTTTGCGAGCTCCATCAGAGTGTCCAGTGCGAGGCGGTCGAGTTCCCTGAACAGGTCATTGTTCATAAGCCCGGCCATGGCAAGCGCCGTGCTGCCGTCCATCTCGATGATGATGCGGCCGTCTACGTTCCCCTTAAGACGGATGATCGTGGCGACATCCCTGCTCGTCGACGGTCGACGTCGCAGCTTCATGTCCCCTCGATTCACCGGGGATCCGGTAAACTCGGCAAGAACCGTTATTGCGGAATCGACGATTGGGTTTATATGATCAAGGCGCATGAGTAAGTACCGTATCGTTATTATCGAGAAAGCACGAACTGTATAATATCGGCCAGAGGCGCGATCTGTATCGGTTTGGTAATGTAATGCTTGGCGCCCTTCTTCAATGCGTTCTTCACAATCTCCCGGTGACTGAGCGACGAAACGATGACGACCTTTGCAGAGCTGTCGTCCTGGAGGATCCTCTCCAAGGCATCAATGCCTTCCATTCCCGGCATGGTGATGTCCATGAACACAATATCGGGTTTCAAGCACCGATATTTCTGCACCGCATCTTGACCGGAAAAGGCCTCACCTGCAAGGTTGCCCCCGATTCTGGAGAGCGCCATGATGAGCGATTTTCTTGCAAATTCGGAGTCGTCCGCTACAAGAAATTTAAAGGGTATGTTCTGGCCGGTCTTCATATTAGGTTCACCTCTTTAAGAAGAGCTGTCAGCCTTTTTGGTATGGCATCGAGAGAAACGACTTCATGCACGTGTCCCCTATCTAGAGCTGCCTTCGGCATTCCAAAGACGACGCAACTGGCTTCATCCTGTGCCATCGTATAACCTCCCGAGGCCTTAATCGAGCCGAGTCCGCGCGCACCGTCTTCACCCATGCCCGTCATGAGGAGCCCGATGGTAGCGGAGCCATATTCCTGTGAGACCGAGTCAAAGAGGACGTCGACTGACGGGCGATGCCCGTTCATCGGAGGACCTGCAGAAATTACGGCGACGCCAGTCATGCCGATCTTGGCAACCTTAAGGTGTTTATTGCCCGGAGCGATGAAAGCAGTCCCTGATACCAACGGGTCTCCTTCCTTCGCTTCTTTTACCCGGATCTTGCAGACCTGATCCAGCCGGGTGGCGAACATTTCGGTGAATCCTTCGGGCATATGCTGAACAATAAGGATGGCGGCGGCAATGTCCTCCGGTAGCTGAGGAAGTAAATAGCTTATCGCATTTGGCCCCCCGGTAGAAATACCGATGGCTATTATTTTTTTCAGCGGTCCCCTCAGCGATGTTTTTTTGCTCTGGCATATCTGCTGCTGCACAGGTTCCGCTGCCTCTAAACGCGATCGTTTCTTTACTGTCGTTCGGCTGGCAAGTTTTACTTTCAGAACCAGCTCACGCGCGACCTCGTGAATATGGACCGAAATTGCGTCCTTCGGTTTTGTGACGAAGTCTACAGCACCAAGCGCAAGACCTTCGAATGTGAGATTTCCGCCATCGGTTGCGAGTGAGCTGACAAGGACAACAGGAATCTGATAATCGTTCACGATATAACGTAGCGCAGTGAGGCCGTCCATCCGCGGCATGTCCAGATCGAGCGTTATGACATCTGGTCTTGACAGCGGTATTTTTTTAAGGGCAAACATGCCATCCATGGCGGTATTCACCACTTCGAGCTCAGGATCCTTCATTAGTATTTCACTGATGAGTTTGCGCATGAGCGCAGAATCATCGACAACCATTACCCGGATTTTTTTCATATGTGTTCACTTTTGCACTACTGCATGGTGCGCCTCGCACTATAAGCCGAATCCGCATTCGCGCCCTGGGCTGTCTTACGTCCCGATAAACTCCTGCCGTGTTTCTCTCATGATGAGGGCAGGCGCGTCCAGGATCAGTACTACTTGTCCGCTGCCCAGTATGGAGGCGCCGGACGCGCAGTTGATCGTGCCCCAATAGTCATCAAGGGCCTTGATCACAAGTTCTTGCTGGCCTACCAGCCTGTCAACGACAAATCCATACAGCTTGTCCGAGGACCCAACAACAATGACGAACTTTTTCTGGTCCTGACCGGCAGAACATTCGTCTGCTGTCAGTGATTCATTCAGGAAAATCAAGCTGATTACCTTATCACGGAACCGAAGAACATATTTTCCTGCCACTGTCTGGATATCACTGTCCTTGACACGGGTTATTCTCTCGATCAATGACATAGGAATAGCCAGGAGTCTCTTCCCTACCCAGAACAACATGGCACGCATGATAGCAAGGGTAAGCGGCAACCTGAGCGTGAACGTGGTCCCCTCTCCCGGTTTAGAGCGAACTTGGATCCTCCCTTTGAGCGATTCCACCGTCGTTCGAACTATGTCCATCCCGAATCCCCGGCCCGATATGTCCGTCACCACATCGGCGGTGCTGAATCCGGACAGAAATATGAGGTCAAATGCCTCCTCATCAGAAAGGCGATCTATCTCTTCGCGGCTTTTGATCCCTCTTTCGATTGCCTTTTTTTTGAGCCGCTGAGGTTCCAATCCGGCACCATCGTCCTTAACGTCGATCATGATCTGGTTCCCCTCATGATAGGCGTGCAGACTGACTGTCCCGGTCCTCGGCTTCCCGGCCCGTTCCCGTTCGTCAGGCGGTTCAATCCCGTGGTCAACGGCGTTTCGTACAAGGTGAATGAGCGGTTCACCGATCACGTCGATGATGCCCTTATCAAGCTCGGTCTTTTCCCCCAGCATAACGAGTTCCACTTGTTTTCCTTTTTCAACTGAGAGGTCGCGGACCACACGGGGAAATTTTCTGAAGACATGGGAGATCGGCAGCATCCGTATCTTCATGACATTTTTTTGCAGCTGCGAAAGTGTCTTCTCCATGAAGGCGTTTGCGTCGCTCAGTTTCTTGACGAGATCATCCTTTTGATAACGCTCACCGATTTCTGAAAGGATCTGTCCGATCATCGAGCGCCCGATCACCATTTCGCCAACGAGATTGAGAATCTTGTCGACCCGCAGTGCGTCAACGCGGAGTGTCGGTAAAGCTTCCTGTTTAACTGTCGTATCTCTGCCTGGCGCCTGTGTTTCAGTGGTTGAGCCGGTTTCGTGCTTGTTGATCGATATCTCCTTCACAACGCCTGTAACGGCGATCAAATCTCGTATCAGCTCGGCTGGCTCCGAAGAACCGAAGCTGATAAAGATCTGATTAGCAGAATCGACCCGTTCGGAATCTCCGTTTGATTCGACACGGAGAACTTCCCCCATCGTAGAGAGCCTTTCCTTGATTACCTGAAGCCCGAATGCTTTATTATCACAGGCACCGTCGAACCCTATGACGATATCGTAGACCAATGCACCCGGTCTATTTTCGGATTTGGATTTTGCATCTTTCCCTGCGCTTCCGCCACTCCCCCATGCGCTCAGGTAACTTTCAATGCGCTCCATAAGCCGCTCGTCAGGCGGTGCGTTTTTGTTTGATCGGCAGCTGTCGACAGTGAACTGCAAGGTATCGCTTATTGAGAACAGAAGATCGATGAGGCTCCTGTCAATATCTATCGTAGTATCCTGGATCGATTTGAGCAGGTCTTCGGACTTATGGGCCAGAGTGTTTAATGAAGTAAATCCGAGGGCACGTGAATTTCCTTTGAGTGTATGGAGATAGCGTTGAATGGTTTTCATCGAAGCTTCTCTGTCATGTCCCGATTCAAGATTAAGGATCTCCTGGTTCAGGGACTGTAGGATCTCATAGGCCTCTGTAAAAAATATTTCCTTGAGGTCATTCAGCTCTCGATCTGTAAATGTATATTCGCTCATTGCCCCTTTCTTCTCTGCCGCAAAACAACCCCTGCACACCGGATACCGTCATTGCGTTCCCAGCGTTTTATGGCACTTTTTTATATACGGCTCCTTTGTTATGGTAGATAAATTTAAACTTGTCTGAAAGTCCTTGGAGACCCTCGGCGGGCCCCAAAAAAAGGTATCCGCCGTCAGATAAGCTGTTATGTAATTTTTCCACAAGTCTCTTCTGTTCATCGCGGTCGAAATAGATCATGACATTCCGGCAGAATATCACGTCGAGGCCGGTCACCCCGTTCTCATGTTTCAGATTATGGAAATCGAAGACCACTAACTTTTTGACGTTCGGCTTTACTTGATAATGACTGTTTACCTTATCGAAGAATTCCTTCTGATATTCTGGATGGACAGTTTCGATCTCACTTTCGCTGTACACCCCTTTCTGAGCGCTGTCGAGTACTCGCAGGCTGATGTCCGAGGCGAGGATCATGATGTCCCAGGTTTCTGGAGATTCCAGCGTATCAAGAACGCTCATGGCGATAGAATATGCTTCCTGTCCTTTGGAACAGCCTGCGCTCCAGCACCGGATCTTTTTCTGCTGTGCTCTTTTTTGTTTTAATTCAGGGATGACAATACTGGTGAAGAGGTCGAACTGGGGTTTGTTCCTAAAGAACGATGTTTCGTTGATTGTAAGGCTGTCTACAAGGTCGAGAAGCTCACGCTGACCTCGCGTTTTATCTGTAACGAACTTATAGTAGCGGTAGTAACTGTTCAGCCTGTTGACCAGCAGCCTCTTCTGGAGCCGTGCCTGGAGAAATTCCCTTTTGGTGTCTTTGATGGTTATCCCGCTCTCGTTGTAAATTAGGTGCGAAAATAACCTGAATTCATCGTCGGTAAGTATCATAAAATATTCTAAGGAATCATGAGCCGGCCTCTGCCTTAGATCAAGCCGCCACTTCCAGTGATCGTCGCGATGCTCTACCCATCGCGGCGCCAGCACTCTCATCCTCCACCAGTCCCTTGATCTCGTCAGGTCTCAGAATATTTTTGAGATTGAGGAGAATGATCAGTTTGTCATGCAACTTGCCTACGCCGATGATATACTCAGCACCTACCGGTGTAACGATGTCAGGTGTAGGCTCGACGGCCTCCTGTGGTATCTGCAGGATAGCGTTTACCGCGTCGACCAAAAGGCCGATGATCTTGTCATCCACTTCGACGATCAGGACACGGCTTGACTTAGCCCTGGGAGCAGCTTCAATCTTAAGTCGCTTACTCAAATCCACGATAGGAACGATCCTGCCGCGAAGGTTGATGACGCCTTCGACGAATGACGGCATTTCCGGCACCACCGTGATCTCCGGTACCCGCACGATCTCCTGCACGTTGTCGATGGGTACGCCAAAAGATTCTCTGCCGATTCTGAAATTGACCAATTGATCTTTCTTTTGCATGAGTATGCCTTTCTGAAGTCTGTTTTTGTGCGCTGGCAGCTCCCGCGTGCCGCTGTGTTGCATCAGCTTATATTTTAAATAACGGCGATTCTTGGGACAGCTCGCTTCCGGGAGCGATATTGTCGCCTTCCGAACAAGCGAGGGCGGCTTTCACGATCCTTCCCAGGTCCTTCGCCTTAACCGGTTTATTTACGTATTCAAATATGCCCAGGCTGAGCGATTTTAAATATGTTTCGACTGCACCATAGGCCGTGAGCATGATCACGGGGACGGCAGGCAGTATCTGCTTAAGCAGGATGAAAAACTCCAGGCCATCCATCCCCGGCATCCTATAGTCGGTTATCACGAGATCGACACGGGTCCCGCCACGCGCAACGGAAAGCGCCGATGGAGCATCCGGCTGGGCGATGACATTGTAACCGAACCTGTTTAGTATTTCTCCAAGACATCTAAGGTTCTCAACTTCATCATCCACCAATAGTAAAGTTTTCATGTCCATCTCCATTTCATATCGCTTTAAATGTCTTATGAATTTTTAATCATTTTTCAATAATATCGACGCATGAAATTTCATGCACCTTTATTATGATATGGTGCAAGAGCAATGCCGACGATTATATGTTTAAAAACAACCAGTTAATAGAATTTGTTTGACGGGTTTTAGACAGGACAATAGATGGATTAACAGTAAAATAGCTCTAATATGTTGATTTTAATTATTTTTTTTTGGGTCTAATTCTGGACAGCAAGGGGCGATTTGCTGGTACTTTTTTCCTGCTCAGTCGGAGAAATGGCAGCATCCTCGTCTATCGAGATCCCATGTTTCTGGATCTTGCTGTAGAGTGTAGAACGGGGGATTCTAAGTAGTTTTGCGGCGAGATGCTTGTTGCCATGACATTCTTTCAATGTCCTCACGATTAAATCTCGTTCTGTTTCCTTGAGCGAAAGGGATTCACGCACCTGCTGATGCGGTTCAAAAATCCTGACCTGCAAGGCCTCGGGCAGGTCTGCCGGAAGGATCTGGGTTCCCTTTGCCATGACCATGGAATATTCGATGGCATTCACAAGTTCCCTGACATTGCCGGGCCACGGATATTTTAAAAGGATGTCCATAGCGGCTGCGGAGATGGACTGTACGTTGCTTCTGACTTTATACCGTTCCATGAAGTAGTTTACCAGGAGAGGAATATCGCTCAGTCGTTCGCTGAGTTCGGGGAGGGTCATGGTAATGACATTGAGACGGTAGTACAGGTCATCACGGAAAAGTTTCTTTGTAACAGCATCCTGGAGATCGCTATTCGTGGCTGCAATCAGCCTGAAATCCACATAAATTGGTTTGGTCCCGCCTATTCTTTGAAACGAGCGCTCCTCAAGCACCCGCAACAGCTTCACCTGTGAGCTGACGGGCATGGTGTCGATCTCATCGAGGAACAGGGTGCCGCCGGCCGAGGCCTCTACTCTGCCGATCGCTCGCTGAACAGCGCCGGTATAGGCGCCCTTTTCATGGCCGAACAATTCATTTTCAATCAGCGTTTCGGTAAAGACGCCACAGTTTACTGCCTGGAAGGGCCCCTCAGCGCGAAGCGATCGGTTATGTATTGCCCTGGCTACCAGTTCTTTTCCACTGCCGCTTTTTCCCTGGATCAGAACCGTGCTGTCCGAGGGTGCTATGTTCTCGATGATCTCCCTGATCCGCTGTATCTTCGGGTGGGTACCGATGATCTCATAATTCTTCTTCAGTCTTCTGATTTCGCCTTTCAGCTGTTTATTCTCCACAAGAGATTCGTAATAGGCCTTCGCTCTGGCCAGTATCTGAAGCAGGTGGGAAGGAGAATAGGGCTTGGTAAGAAAATCGAAGGCTCCCATCTTCATGGCTTCGACCGCAAAATCTATGCTCCCCTTTCCGCTGACCATGATCACCTGCGTTTCGGGCGTTTGAGACTTTATGGTCTTGAGAAGCTCGATTCCGGTTATGTCCTTCAGCATCAAATCGGTAATGACGACCGCATAATCTTCCCGCGCAGTCATTTCCAGCGCGATCTTGCCGTTTTCCGCGGTTGTCACGTTGTATTTTTCTTCGCGGGTAACGAGTTCGCGGAGTGAATCCAAAACCAGCAGCTCATCATCCACAAGCAATATGGTTGGTTGTTTCCCCATAAAAAGAACGTCTCCCGGAATACTGTAAAGAAAACCTAGGTTGCCGTGTTATCGCGTCATGCTGTGCCTTCAGGATGCAGCGTGAAACATCAAATTTTATTTAGAAAATTTATAACAGCGGGTTTAGCTATAACGTGAAAAAGGCGGAATAAATATTATCCATGAAATTACCCGGACGGCACTTAAATTATTCCCTGCTACTCTTATCGTAATAATGTACCTGTAACTTTAATACTTTTTAACCGATTTTGCATGGTTTTCTGAATGAATATATTCTTTTACCATCGCTTGTTTTTTAGAACATTGGTTTTTGTTGTTGATGAGGCTGCCGTTATGTTTGTGACTGCGCACGGCCCTTTCACATTCAGCCTAGACCTTTTTAACGAATATCTCTTTCGTAATATCCCTGTCCACGGCAATCATGGTCTCGCCGAGTTGAATCACATACGACGGCTTTTTCTGATGGAGTTTGACCACGCTGCCTGGGACAACTCCCATAGCTGAAAGCCTGTCGAGACGTGAGTGCGATCCCGGAGTGATGAACACGATCTTCGCCTGCTCTCCCGGCACAAGGTCCGCGAGCGGAGCCACAAGCGGTTTCATCTCTTGTCTGAACATGGAGCAACACGCCCCCCGAGGAATCGGTTTGCCGTCTGGAGAGTTAGGCGGATGGCCAAGCAGGGTGCAGACACTGTCGGTCACCTCCGGCGAAAGGATATGCTCGAATTTGCACGCCTCTGCTTCTGCACCATCCAAGGCAAAAAGATCATAGAACATCCGAAGCGACAGCCGATGTCGCCGGACCAGTTCTCGTGCGCGCTTTTCGCCTTTTGGCAGCAATTCAACAGCCTGACCCTTGATGTCGATCCATCCGTTTTTGGACAGGTCTTTAAGGATGCTTTCGCATTCCGGAATAGAACAACTCTGGACGATCTGGTCCAAGGTCAGCTTACCGTCTTCTCTTAAAGTCCAGATGATTTCAAAAAGTTCATCTTCTTTTTCGATCTCCGGCAAAACACACAACGCGGGATGGCCCGCCTGGCCTTCAATCCCCAGCAATCTTTTTTTCTCAGTCATGGTTCACCTCTTTTACTACGGAATTCGCATTTTGGATTATTGCTGAAAACACCACGTGACCGGTGTTCTTTCAAGAGCATGTATTTGTTTGATACCGAAACACCTCGCGCCGTACATCCTCGCTCACAACGCGACTCTGAAAGTCCTGAGCGCCCAATTCAGCGCTGCCCCAACAGCAACAGCAAAAGGGAAGATGAATGCTGCCATGTAAAAAGCTGCTTTGAGTCCCTGTTCCTTCACCATCATAAAGAAGTTTGCAATACACGGCACAAAAAGTGTCATCACCACGAGACTCACGACAATCTGGATTGGATCGAGCAGGTTCTGCTTTGCAAGCATAAACAATCCTGCAGCACCGTAGTCTCTGCGAAGGAACCCTATGACAAATGCTTCAGCGGCTTTGCTCGGCAACCCCAAGAGGCCGACCACGATTGGATCAGCCATTTTTTGAATGAACGTAAGAGCACCCACCTTATTTGCTGCAAACAAGATAAATGTCCCCAAAATAAAAAGCGGCACTGCCTCTTTTAAATACCATTGTACCCTGGCTATGGTTTTGATCAGAATGTTCGTAACCTGTGGAATTCGTATCGGCGGCAGTTCGAGCACAAAGTCCGACGGATCGCCGGGGATCAATTTCGATGCAAGATATCCAACAAGGAGGAGAACGCCAGTCATGGTCCCGAGCCAGATTACCGTTGCCAGGCCGGAGACCCCGGAAATCATTCCAAGCACAACGCCAAGTTGAGCGGAACAGGGCACGCCGAGAGCGAGCAAAAACGTTACGAGGAGACGCTCCTTCTTCGTTTCGAGAATACGCGTTGTGAGCGTTGCCATGGTGTCGCATCCTAGACCGAGGATCATGGGAAGCACAGCCTTGCCGTTCAGGCCCATAACCTTAAAAATTTTGTTTACCATGACTGCGAGTCGCGGCAGATATCCCGAGTCTTCGAGGAGACCAAAAGCTATGAAAAAAAAGCTCACGATCGGCAGCACGATTGCGATCGCGTAGGTGACGGCCATGGTCACCAAACCATAGTCACCGATAATTAACTCCTGCAAAAACGGAACAGGCAAAATGAAATGAACGATCTTTGTGACCCAGGGGTTGAGGTATGCTCCAAATACAGTTTTTTCAAGAAAATTGACAACCGTACCCGCTCCGAATACACCGACGAATTGATATATAGCATACAACACAGCGAAAAGGATCGGGATACCATAAACCGGGTGCATGGACCATTTGCCGATATAAAATGAGATAGCTGATCCCTTTCCTGCTTCATGGCGGCTCATAACCTGCGCAAGGATCTCATCAGCCTTTTTTATTCTGCGCTGGTTAATGAGATAGCCAAGAGAGTTATTAAATTTAGCCTGAACTTCCTGCCGTATCTTTTCAATTTCAGTGATCACGTGGTCCTGCAGGTTCGAGTGAAGCCAAGACTTGAGGCTTTCATCACCAGCGAGAATCATGAGCGCAAGCGCGCGTTGAGCAATGTTTGCTCCCGGTAGCAGAGCGGAGATGTCCCTTATCCCCCCCTCGATCACGTCATCGTAACGCACTCCGATCGTGGACGGCCGTGGGTGCTGAATGCCTTTCAGCAGCTTGTCGATCCCGCTCCTGCGAATAGCCACGGTTTTGACTACTTCTATGCCGAGCAAATGGGATAGTTTTTCCTGGTCAATGAAAATGCCACGGCTCTTTGCCTCATCGTCCATATTGAGGTCAAGGATGAATGGCACCTCCATTTCCGAGAGCTGGAGAGTAATGAGAAGCCCTCGCCGCAGGTTTTTGGTATCGGCCACCTGGACAACGACCCCGGCCCGGTCGGTAAGCAGCATGTCCCTCGTAACTTTTTCGTCTTCAGACATGGGTACGAGGCTGTTCACACCGGGCGTGTCGATCACCAGGGTACGCGTCTTGTTCAAGAGTGCGTTTCCATAGGTCACTTCCACGGTGGTACCGGGATAGTTCGAGACGGTAACGTATTTGCCCGTAAGCAGCCCGAAGAGCGCGCTCTTGCCCACATTCGGATTACCGATCAAGAGAACCTTATTAAGACTGGAGTCGCGATTGCGTCCACCGTCGCCAGAATCCTGGTTGTTCATTATGAGCATTTCCTCCGAAATAGGCACCTTATCATTTCATAACCGATAGCCGCCATGGCCCGAGATCACAAACGCACTCCGTAAGGCTTAGTTACTCCATCTTCTTCTGACAAACTGCGCATAAGCCATACAGTTCCAGTTTGTGACTTTGTACTTTAAATCGGTTTTTTCTTGCAACGTCCTGCTGAAGTGCTTCAATGCGTTGATTCTCGAATTCTATGATTGTGCCACATTTTGTACAGATGAGGTGATCGTGATGCCCGTCAGAGACCTTGTACTCATAGCGCGTGAATCCATCTTCAAACCGTCTCTCCTCCGCGAGCCCTGCGTTGGTCAGGAGCTTGAGCGTCCGATACACCGTGGCGTAGCCAATGCCGGGATGGACTTTTTTCACATGTTCATAGAGTTCTTCCGCACTCACGTGTCTGCCTGCGTCCACAAAGATTTGAAGTATCTTGTCTCGCTGCTGGGTCGACTTGAGCCCTTGCCTCGAAAGATATTCCGCTAAATGTTCAGAAGGTTTTTTCCGCATATCATGATATTGAAAACCAATATCAATTGCTTTTATACCATGGTGGGCATCTAGTGTCAAGTGTTTTTCAACGGCTTTTCTGTAAAAAAGGAAAGGCCATTCCATGGATCGGAACGGCCTTGTTCTTACGTTCAGTTTCTGCAATAGTTCTTAAAACCGGGTTTGCTTGTCCCTCTCCTGGTTCCACTTCACCCAGTCATCAGCGTCAGCTTTGGGATCGAAATCCTGCGGTTGCGATGCTACACCCTCCGGT
Organism: Nitrospirota bacterium; assembly: GCA_035516175.1. Lineage (GTDB taxonomy): Bacteria > Nitrospirota > UBA9217 > UBA9217 > UBA9217 > DASPSR01. The sequence goes on along the minus strand of DATJAO010000038.1, from coordinate 46,538 downwards.
GAAATGGTAACCTGCTGGAAGGATTGTACGATCACCTGCCACTCCTCCATAGTCACTTCGTGATACGGTGGAGGCACCTCGTGCGGCCCGGGAACGGGAACCGGACCTGAAACCTCCCTTGGTGGCTTCCCCGATTCTTCTTTCGGCGGGTTGGCCACATACACCGTTCCATCATAGACCTTGACCACTGCGCTCTTATCTTCTTCCACATTCACCCGGTACACGGTTCCCCTCACACCGGCGACGGCGTTACTGGTTCTAACCTCGACTGTAGAATCCGGGGTCACGAGCTTCTTTACGTTTGCCCAGAGTTTTCCGACAGCGAGATTGACTTTGACACTTTTGTTCTCGGTCTTGCTATCGTAAAGCACATCATCCATGACCAGACGGGATTTTTCCGCTAGTCTCATAACAGTTCCATCGGGAAATCGAATTTCCATCCTGGAATTCGCTCCCACCCTGATCTCCTGTCCTCTCGTGAGCTTGCTCCCTTTCTTGAGTGGGATCTCGGCTGGCGCTCCCTTGGTGAAGACGTGGGCGGTTCCTTCGATCATGGTAACCATTGCCTCGGTGTTCGCCGCCGGTTCTTCTGCTGCAGACGCGAATGAGAGACACCAGAGCGTTATGAGCAAGGCAGCGGCACCATATATGAAGCGCTTCATCATGGGATCATCCTTTCAGGCACTCCCGCACCATAAGCCATCACTTCTCGCTCAGCTTAACGACGTCTCCCGCCTTGAAACCGGTGCCAGAAGTCGGCCTTGCAATGGAGAGATCGGCCTGGTCACCGAGGTCATTCTGTTGCACGATCGCCTCACCAATCAGGTTTTCCGTTGTTCCGAGCTTCATTTTGGTCACCGGATCAATGATATCCTTGCCCGTCCTGAAGACCTTGAGTTTGTCCCCAACGTTCAAACCGGACCTCTGGCCAGCATTGATGTACAGGTTGTCTCCGTCGATCTGGGCGATCCGACCGTTCCACTTCTTAGTGCCGAGTTTTTGCATCATGTTGACCATGGCCTTGGTCAGGGCGTCCCGAAGGGCGCCGTCGCGAAGATCGGGGTCGTATCCTGCTTTGGAACCCATCCCGAGAACCCTGCTTTCTGATTTGGAATAGATTCCCGCGCCGGAATCAGCCATGAGCTGTACTCCCGTGGTCGTATCGACAATGCGGTAATCCACCGTGACTCGCGCGATTTGTTTCTTGCTTTTCGCCACAAGGTAATCGGAACCTTCTTCTGTTTCGGAATAGGCAGTCACTGCGCCGGTCACGATCGCATTCAGTCCCAGCACCTTTCCCATCTCGGCAGCAGTGTCAGGATTGACCGCCCCCGTTGCGCCCATGCGCTGCTGCGAGAGGATGGATTCCATGTCCTGCTGTGGAATGACGATGAAACGGTCGGTATTCTGCAGGATGGTCCCCAGAATATCGGCGGCAGCTTCTCCAATCCCCAGCACCCTCGAAGGGGTCTTGTTCTGGAAATTGACCACGCCTACCCGGAGTTTAGGACCTTTGTATTCCGAGACGCTGCTCGTCGTTTTCAGCTGCCTTGAAGTATCTGTCAGGGTCGTGTCATTTTTGACAGCTCCTGACGTCGTGGGGCCGCAACCACCTATGATGGGCACGACCGAGACCAACAGCATGATTGCCAGTGTCAACCATGAACCTCTTTTCATTGTGTCGCCTCCTTGTGCTCGCATTCTGTGTTCTTATACATTATTTCTTATTCGGCTCTGAAGACATCAAATCCATGATACTCTTGGCCTCCGCATAGCCATCCGGTATCTCGAACAACGAGGCGCGAGGAGTCCTGAGGACGATGTGCCTCAGCTCCGTTGTTATTTTGAAGTCTTTATTCTCCACTTCGCTCTTAATGGTCATGCCGTCGAGATCTCTGGCGTTCCAGATAAAGCCTTCCTCGACCCTCCCATCCTTATAGGTGATCCGTACCTTGAACTTGTCAGTCGGATGCTTATTGACAACCTCGCTACCTACTATGGTCCTCTCGATCTGGGGTTTTTCCCTTATTTCCGCATTTTCCTTATGAACCATGTATTTCTGGCTATTGGGATAAAGGGTATAACTGATATTCTTATCGCCCCGACCGATCATGACCACCTTGCTGAGCGGGGACTGTGACGCCCCTTTCATCATCCCTGACATATCCATGTCCATCCGAATTCTGTTCCCTGCGATCGCTATCGGGGTTTCCATGTTAATGGGCTCGTTCCTGCTCTTATCAAAAGAGGTGGAGAAGATGACCGCGGAGAAATCCCGTTTTCCTTCCCAATCCATATACCCGAACGATGGTGGTTCGGGCATCTTGATTTCAGGAACCGTAATCACGGGCGGCGGTAAAGTGGCTACATCAACCGGGCCGGGCCCCCAGGGTAGGTTATCCGCGACCCTTCGTACGAGCTCGGATGATTCATAGTCAAGATGGATGCCGACGGCTTTGGAAAAAAGCTGAGCCCCGACGCTATACGCCAGAGAACGCCCGACATTTTTCTCGTTGGTGGCAGCGCTCTCGATGGTCACCCAGGGAACATCTTTTTCCTTGGCATCCGCCGCACGGGCAGCAAGAGCAACAGCGCTTCCCGATGTTCCTGACATTCTCACTTCCGACCTTACCCCGAGCCCCCGTTCCCAGACTGTCTGGCCCGTCATCGCGTTCACGAGCTTGAATTTCGCTCTGACCTTTTTAACGTCCAGCAGGCCTGTTGTTGTCTCATCGAAATCCATGAGCGTTCCATATAATAATCCTTCAACGCCCAAAACCTCGCCGATTTTCTGCGGTGTTGTCAACTCCAGCTGTCCACCGAGATTGATCCCCATTTGATCGCGGAGTATCTGGTCTGTTTCTTGCGTGTTTTTTACATAATAGGATTTATTTTCCAGGGCCGCGATCATCTTTTTTCTGACAACATTCGGACCATCGACATCCAAGGTATCGTTTTTCATCGGTAATACGGCCACTCGTTTGAGGGGGTTGCTGACATCCCGATATCGCGGTATGGGCCGGGGTGGTACGCATCCTGCTAACACGATGAAAACAAAAAACACTATGTAAAACCGCGATGCGGCCCTTGGCATGAACATGCTCCAGATAAGTTCAGGAAAAATATTTTATCACAACCAAACCGGTCGCGATCACACACAGCCCGAATATGTTCTGTTACTTCCTATCACAAACAGGCCGATCATGTCAAGAATCATTGCCGTGACGAAAAATGCACCGAGAATAATCACGGTGACGTTTTTTCGCGAATCAGGGGATCAGTAGACAATGATGACCCTGCAATACTGCAGAAAATCGCCTTTTCCGGACATTTGCCGGAGTGCCTGCGCATCAGCCTGGCCGATTACGACATCCGTTCTCGCCGCACCGGACGCGTTCACCCCCTTGATGACGGCCGGGTTGTCGGTCACCCGAAAATTGTTCGTGGCGGCATTTACATCTTTCGCATAGCCGGCTACGCCTTGTTCAACGGCATTCGTTCTGGTTACGACCTGACCTACGTAGATTTCCTGGCCCTGCTGATCGACTATCTTCGGCAACAGTGCAGGCCTCAAACCCAGCCCTCTGCCGTCTATCACCAGTCCGGTGGCGACGCCGCCTTTGAACGCCACCGTCGGCTGACCCTGCGGTGCGGGAACGGGCTGAACAGGCTCAGGCTTTGACGGTTCTGCTTTCTTTTCGGGTTGCTGGGGCTGTGGTGAAGGCTTCGGAGGCTCTATTTTTGTCTCAGGCAAAGCAGGAGGCGCTGGTATGGTCGGTTCGGGTTTCAGTGGCTCTATCTTTTTTTCTGGTGCAACAGGCGCCGGTTTCTGAGGAACCGGGATTATCGACGGTCTGCCGAACGAGTCCGGTACAATAGCATTCAAAAAAGCCCCTCTCATGGGCATTGCTACAAGCACTTCGACCGAACCGTCCGGCATGTACTGGGTGTTCACGATCCTGGCGCCCTTGACGATTCCCTCCACCCTGGTCCTGATCACGTCGCTCTTTACTATATAGTTCTCAACAACGGTTTCAGCGTCAACACGGACCCCCTTGACGGTTTCAAGCAGGTTTCTGAGCGCTACTACGTATGCCGCCCGTTCGGCCATGGCTCGGGCCTGGGCCGCATTCCCGGGAAATGCCGGAGGTGCTCCGATCCCCTTCGCATAGACTTCTCCGACTGTCCAGTTGATCGCGCCAGCGGCCGTGGTCTCTACCGCATCCGCCAGGCCGAAGGTCTGTGCCCACAAAGATCCAGAATACAGAAGACAAAAAGTAAGGATAAAAACATTAATGGGGTATTTTTTCATTCTGTCCCTCAAGCTACTATGTCATGAAATAGGAAAGACAAAAAAGACGCAGGACTCCTTCAAGACCATTTTCCCTTCACATTATTTTACCATAGGTACAATAAAATCCATCAAGGTTTCTTTGCCTGCTTCCACCTGGCCTGTACGCGATGTCTCCCTATTGCCCGTCATGACAGATACTTTGTATTGACCAGGGGCAAGACCTTCTATTCTATATGTGCCGTCTTTTTCGATGGAAACGCCGTAACTGGTGTTCCCGTCACGATAGAAAACGTCGCCATCCTCAATGGGCCTGCCCGCCGAATCTGTAACTTTTCCCTTAATGCTACCGCCCGGATGCAGGGTAAAATTCAGCCGGTATACTGTCCCCTGTTCTATCTGAAGTTCTTGGGACGACTTTGCAAAACCAGGGCCTTTTAGTTCAACCCGGTATTTCCCCGGGATCGTCAGTGCCGCGGCATAATGGCCGTCAGCGAATGGATACGGCGTACCCCTGCCGTCTTTCCATAAGACCGCAGAACCTTTTTGCACCGGGGCGCCATTAGTATCGGTTACCCTGCCTGTTACGAGCGCCGAATGCTGAACATCGTCCAGACGCCTGCCGAGCCGCTTCTCTTTCGGTATAGGCAGTTCATCGACCATTACGGACTTATCCTCTTCCTGAAAGATGGTGTAGAATGTGGCCTTGTCAACTTCCAGATAGCCTCCTTTGTACGCTCCCGGCATTTCCATTCCGTCGAGGTGAAGAACGATATGGAATGGATCTACGAAATTATGGGAATGCTCGGCATCGGAAAATACCCATCCAGTATCGGGATAGTATATCTCCAGATAGGCGTGGAAGCCGCCGTCATTGACTTTAACACCCCAATATTCTTTTGAAAAACCCCAATCATATCCCGGCGGGAGATAGCCGTGGGCCACGCGAGCGGGGATGCCTGCCGCTCTGAGCATTGCCACAGCGAGATTGGAGTAGCCGACGCAATAGGCTTTTTTGTACCTCAGCGCCGAGAGTGCATCTGAAGGCGTTGAGATGCTCGTATCGAATGTCAGGTTGTCCGCAATCCATGATAGGATTGCGTTGGCCGCTTCATGGGCGTACCGGCTGCCACGAGTCACGTCCTGTGCAAGGCGCACGATTGCGGGGTCATTGGACTGCCGGTCACGTTCCGGCACAAGGTACTGCATTACAGACGGAGGCATAACTCCACCCTGAATAGGATACGGAACACGGGTCTTCATGGGGTACATCTTGGAGGTCACTTGCACCCGTTTGCTGAACTCGTCCTGACTGATAACTTTCTGTTCGGATGATTCATTGGAATAATCGGGAATAAAGGCTACTCCCCGTGGATTGACGATGTCATAAACAACGGTGTGCTCGCCGGAGAGTACTTTCAGTTCGGCGCCGGCAATGCCTGGAAAACAGATTCCGGCAAGAATTATCATTGCGAATAGAGGTCTGTTCATCATGACATCAAAAAAGCCCGCCCCGATATATGCGGGGCGGGCATCGGTAAATCCGATTAGAACTTAAGCTGGTCCTTAAACTCCCGTATCGCGAGCAGGGCATCAGCGCCCGACACGGGGTCATTCGGTTTGAATTCACCCGTCGCCTTATCGGCCTCGATAAAGCCTCGCGAGGTCACGACCATGATGGCATTGAACGCGTAATGGTCGTTCCGCACATCGGGAAAGAGCGACGTCGTACCAATGTACTTCGTGGCGAGCTTCTCGTCGCCGGAAACCTTGATCAGAATGTCTTCAAGCATGAGTGCGAACTCCGCCTTCGTAATCAGCTTGTCAGGCTCGAAGGTGTGGTTCGGGCCGGCCTCGAGGCCCCGGACCTGGAGCTTGAGCACCGTTTCGATGCTCGGTTTGAGCCAGTTGTTTTCGATATCCGTGGCGGGTTCCATCTTCACCGTCGTCTCCGGCGAAAAGCGGGTTGATGACTCGGTTGGTGCCTTGAAACTCGTATCATAGGTCTTCGTTCCCCGCTTGGTGAAGAGTTTCTCCAGGTTCATCTCCTGGTCGAAGAGTGCTGCGATATCGGCCCGGTCGATTTTGTCGATGAGGGCGATCTTCTTGCCGATCTCAGTTCCGGGAGCTGCGCGCTGAATCTTCTGGATCAGGGCCCACTCTGCATTGGCTTCTCCGACGAAGTCGCGATTCATGTCGAGAACAGCGCGGAACATCGTCGCGGCTTTGTCGAAATCGAGCGCCATCTTGTAGCACATCCCCATGTAGTAGTGCAGTCGCGGGTTGTTCGGCTCCTTCTCATTGGCAGCCTTGAATTCGTGCTCGGCCGATTTGACGAGGTCATTGACCTGCTTCTGGTCCTTGGCCATCTGCATTCCGTAGAGCCTGATCATGCCTATGCGGGATTCGATGCCTTTTTTCTCATAATCCTTTGCTTTTTCCATGTTCTCATAGGCCGGCTTAAAGTCGCCTTTTTTGCCCAAGGTGAGGCCTTTGCCGATATAACCGAACGGAGATTTCGGGTCAAGGGCGACTGCGCGGTCGAACTCTCGCATCGCGTCATCCAGTCTGTCGGCGTCCAATGCCTTCAGACCCTGATTATAATGATACTCGGGCGTGTCCATCACCGACATTGACGGTGCGGCCTTGGGCCCGCAACCAGCAACCGCAGTCAGCGCCGCGAGGGCAGTTACTGCCAGTATGAGGCGTTTCACCACTGTAAACATTGCCTACCTCCCATCGTTATTCTCGAGATCGGCCATACGGGCTGATCCTCTTACCATCGCACGGCTTGCTAATCGACCAGAATGATAACCCTGCATTTTTCGAGCATGCTCAGATTCTGCGATACGCCCTGGAGCATGGCTGCATCGGCATTGCTGATGACCGTGTCCACCCTGCCATCGCCGGAAACCTTAAGCGCCTTTACCATAAGCGGCTTATCCGCCACGCGAGGATTTGCCTGAGCAGCAACGGGATCCTTCATATAGCCGACCATGCCTTCCCGCACGGCATAGTCCCTGTTGATCCATGCGGAGCCATAGACCTCCTTGCCATCCTCATTCAGGATCTTGGGCGCCATAGCGGGCCTGACGCCGAGACCACGCGCGTCCACGATGAGACCAGTATAAAGTTGTCCCGTGGTTCCCGGAACAGATGTGCCAGGCAACCCTCCAGGAGGTGTCAGAGGAGTTTTTGGGAGCAGCGATTCAGCCAGTGCTCCGGTAAGCTGCATCCCGACGGTGACCTCCACTGATCCGTCAGACATGTATTTTTTATCCATTACCGTGGCGCCCTGAATGATACCATTCACCTGTGTTTTGATCACATCGCTCGTGACGATGAAGTTCTCCACGGTCGTAGTTGAATCCACCCGTACGCCCTTCACTGCTTCCAGCAGATTGCGGTACGCGACGACTTGCGCTGACCTCTCGGCCATCGCGCGCGCCTGAGCCGGGTTCGCTGGCTGGGCCGGAGGTGCGCCGATGCCAACCGCCGTTATCACTCCCGTAGTCCAGTCCACCTTGCCTGTGCTACCGACGGGATCAATTACATCCTTGACCGTGCCTACAAGCTGTGCGTAGGCGCTGCCGGTAATGAGAACGGAAAATGTTATGACGACTGCGAAAAAGCCTGCTCTTCTCAATGACATTTTTATACCTCCCTTTATCGTTATAGTATACATCAGTTTACGTTATAATATTTTCAAATATTTCGATGTTTACCTCCTCCACACAGGTGTTTATATTAACAACTATTTCATATACGGGCTTTTAAGTCAAGGTAATATTCACCTCTGAGAACCGTCACGGGGGCAAAGGGGAGGATGGTACGGGGAAGACATGTGAAAACTATACCCAAAGCAATATTACTTGTCAAGATTGCCCGAACCGCGTGCAGGAGTACTGACCGGAGGGATGTATCATCTTGCTCCGAAGACTCGGTAAGGGAAGAGTAACGGCTGATTGAATCCTCTTTGGCGCGGTCTTGTTCTGTGGAGAGGAATAGCTTTAACATCCTCCCCGACTTTCAGGCCGGGGAGGATGTCAGAATCAAACTGCTTCCCGTCATGTCCGCTGGCTTCTCAATACCGAGGAGATCAAGCACGGTCGGGGCCACATCGGCGAGAATGCCGTCTTTTCTGAGATTGACTTTTTCCTTGATCACGATAAACGGCACGGGGTCGGTTGTATGGGCCGTGTGTGGCTGTCCAGTCGAAGGATCCGACATCATCTCGAGGTTACCGTGGTCCGCAGTAATGAGCACGCATGCGCCCGCTTCCTGCGCGGCGCGGAACACCCTGCCCAGGCACTCATCCAAAACCTCAACTGCCTTTATTGCAGCCTCAAGCACGCCTGTGTGACCGACCATATCAGGGTTTGCATAATTCGTCAGAATAAAGCCATATTGTCCCGATGTGATGTTTTTGACAAGTGCATCGGTGATTTCCCGTGCGCTCATTTCAGGTTTTTTATCATACGTAGCGACGTCGCGAGGAGACGGGATCAGTATCCGGTCTTCCAGCGGAAACGGGGATTCTTCTCCGCCATTGAAGAAAAATGTGACATGTGCATATTTCTCGGTCTCGGCGATGCGGAGTTGTCTCACCCCGTGTGAACTCAAGATCTCTCCCAGAATATTGGTAAGCTTCACAGGTGCAAAGGCTACCGGCAGGGAGAAGGTCTCATCATACGTCGTAAGACAAACGAAGGAAGAGAGTTTCGGGAACGTCTGCCGTTTGAAGCCCTGGAATTCGGAGTCGGTAAGCGCCCGGGTGATTTCTCTCGCACGGTCAGAACGAAAATTGCAGAAGATCACCGAATCCCCGCTCTGCATCGTGGCAAGGGGGCGGTTCGTTTTTGGTTTAAGTATGACAGTCGGGATCATAAATTCATCGGTTCTTTTGTGTTCGTAGCTCTGTTTCACCGCTTCGACGGCCGAATACTTCCTAATGCCCTCTCCCATGACCATGGCCTCATATGCTTTTTGCACGCGCTCCCATCGTTTGTCCCGATCCATCGCGTAGTAGCGGCCCGAGACCGTGGCAATTGCGCCGATACCGATTTTAGAGAAATGCTCCTCCAGCATGGTAATGAACTCTATGGCGCTTGAAGGCGGCGTGTCCCTGCCATCAAGAAATGCGTGGAAATATACGTCCGTGATTCCCTGCGCCTTCACCATGTCAAAAAGCGCGAAGATATGGTCAAGACGGCTGTGCACTCCTCCGTCCGAAAGAAGTCCCATAAGATGGAGCGTTCTGTTGGACTGCTTTACGGACTCCATTGCGGAAAGCAGGACAGGGTTCTTGAAGAATTCCCCATCTCTGATCGCTTTGCTGATGCGAGTCGAATCCTGATACACGATCCTTCCCGCTCCGAGATTCAGATGACCGACTTCGGAGTTCCCCATCTGTCCGTCGGGGAGACCTACGGCCTCGCCTGAAGCCTGGAGCTGGGTGTGCGGCCAGTCTCTGAGAAAACTTTCATAGATTGGGGCACGCGCCTCGGCGATTGCATTTGCCTTTTTGGCCGTATTGATTCCCCAGCCGTCCAGAACGATCAACACTACCCGTTTATCGAACATCCAAACTCCTTATCCCATGAGAAAGTTCAGATCCGGGGATCACAATCTCACATAGCATCTTCATACGAGTGAGTAAATAATGTGCAAAACGGTCTTGGGTTACCTATGGAGCCTGTCTGTTAGAGAAGCATAATGCGTGGGATTTACTGCTTTTAACAGGTCTTTTCGAGATTCACGCCCAAGGTGTTCCACTTGCCGCAGTTCGGGCAGCGGCCGGACCAGTCTGTGGTTCGCAGTTTGCAGTTGGAACACACATAGGGAATGATAATCTGTTTTCGGAAACCGAGCGCTTTTTTGAATTCTGAGGCGGCCAGTCCCAGAGAGCCTCTGCGCAAGTAGATGTTCCCGAGCAGTTTGTGTACATCGGGAAAATCCTTATCTCCCCAGTCCACGGAGGACAGGATATCAAATGCCTCGTCGACCATCTCAAGACGATAGTATAGCTTCCCGAGGAAAAACGTGAGCGTGATGTCTTGAGGCTTCCAATTGACAGCTTGTTTGTAGATTTCTATCACCTTGCCTGGCTCCCCCTGCTTTAAATAGAGATCTTCAAGACGGTGGAGCAGCAGGGTCGAGGACGTCATCTTATATGCCTTTTCCCAGAGCTCGGCTGCTTCCTTGACCTTATCTTCTTCAAGGTAAACCTCACCGAGTCCCAGATAGGCTGGGATAAAATCCTTGTCGAGCTTGATGACACCGCGAAATGTTCTCCGTGCACGTTCCCGGTCTCCCGCCTCGAGCTGGGAACGGCCGAACTCGTACTTGAACCCGACGAGTTTGCGGTGTTCCACCTCCTGTTCAGACGGTGAGAGTGGGTTGGCTAGGAGTTGGCGCTGTGTCTCGTATAGATCCTCCCAATAGTTGAGTCGCTGGTACAAATCGCGCATCCTGATCAGGGCAGTAAGGTTGGATGAGTCTCTGGAGAGGATCTCTTTATATACCTTAAGGGCCTCGTCATAACGTTTCGCCTCTTCATAATCAGCTGCGAGAGAGAACATAACTTCCTGGTTGTCACTGTCCAGGCTCAGGGCCTTCTGATGCAGAAGGATGGCTTCCTGCGGATTCTTCTCGCGGAGCAGACCGATGCCCATGCGGAGAAGCGTGTCGACGTGGTCTGGATCGATGGCGAGCACCTTCTGAAAGAAGCTCATGGCCTCGGGGTTTCGCTTTGCAAGCAGGGAGTTGAGACCTTTGGTGTAAAGTTCCTGAATCTTGGAACGTTTCTTCTGCTCGCGCTGCACGCTGAGACCGCGGAGGAACCGTTTAACATCGCGCAGCAGGTAGAGGATGAAAATGACCCCAGCCCCGATGGAGAGTGAAATGAGAAAGAGCGTCGACTTGGAAATCTCGTAGGACTTGGAGGGAAGGAGGTGGAACGTGATGATCTCCTGATTGAACTCCCTCAGGAGGACCACGAGTACCAGCAGCAGGATTATCAGAATTGAAACGAAGAATCTCATCCCTGATCCTTTCTCATATAGAAATAAACCCGATCGGGCGGTGGATAACCGGGGTGCCGACCAGTCTTAGTGGTGATATGTCTTACCCTTGATAATTGTAAACGCCCGGTAGATTTGCTCCAGCAGCACAAGCCTCGCCATCTCATGGGTGAGTGTCCAGCGGGACATCGCAATCACCTTGTTCGCGCGCACCGTAACCTGCTCATCCAGCCCCATTGCACCACCGATTACGAACACTACTTCCCTCACGCCGGACTCCATGATAGCGTTCATGAATCCTGCAAACTCATGAGAAGTGAATTCTTCTCCCCGCTCATCCAATGTCGCCAAGAACGTTCCTTCCGGGAGGGATCTGAATATCTTTTCGGCTTCCTTCTTCCTCACGATCGGAGCATTTTTAAGGTCCTTAATTTTCTCCTCTTTGAGCTCCAGCATTTCTATGCCTGCATACGGCTTCAGGTATCGCAGATATTTCTGAATCCCTTCCTGGATAAAGCGTTCCCTGGTTTTCCCCATGCAGATGATGCGCAGTTTCATGGAGTGGTGCCCTGCAGGGCCTTGAGCCGGGATGTAAAAGGCACCTTGGCGGCATCTCCCCAGAGCTTCTCCAAGGCGTAATATGCTCTGGTCTGCTCATCGAAAATGTGTACGACGAAATCTCCGTAGTCCATGAGCACCCAGCTCGATTCCGCCTGCCCCTCTATATGAGAAGGATGAGCTCCGGTCTTCGCGAGAGTCTGGCCGATCCAGTCTGAGATGGCAGATACCTGCGTGGTATTGCTCCCCGAACAGATAACGAAATAATCGGTTATGTAGGTGAGCTCGCGGAGGTCGAGAATAATGATATCGAATGCTTTCTTGTTGTCCGCAGCCTCTGCGCACAGCTGCGCATCTTCAAACGAATTATGCATATAACTTGTTTTTTATTATATAGTTTTCGACGGCTTCAGGCAAGTGATATTTAACGGTCCTGGATTCACGGATTCTGTTCCGGATATCGGTTGATGATATGTCGTAGAGAGGGATCATTTCCATGCAGATATTGAAACCTTCCGGCTGGAATACCGCGTGCACCAGTTCACCGTTGTCCAGTCCCGCAAGTTCTTTGGCAGTCCCTTTCATGAAATCGATTTTCGCGAGGTCGGCAAACCGGTAGCCTGGTCTCGAAAGCACAACAAAACTGCACAGCCTGAGAAGCCGCTCCCATTGATTCCATGTCCGGATTTCAAGAAATGAGTCAAGACCTGTAATAAAGTAGAATTCCGTTTCCGGATGCATCGTGCGCAATGCCTTCACTGTCTCAACGGTATAGGACTTTCCTCCGCGCTTTACTTCGATGTCAGAAACCGTAAAGTGAGGATTGCCGGCAGTCGCAAGGCGCACCATTTCAAGACGCTGGATGGCCGACGGCATGTCTTCTTCGTGCTTGTGCGGAGGAAGATAGGAGGGAATGAACAGAACCCGCTCCAGCTTTAATCTGTCACGGATCTCTTCCGCTGCTGCAAGATGACCATAGTGTATGGGATTGAATGTACCGCCGAGGATGGCGAATTTCTGTGCCAATTGCTCTCCTGATGATCAGTCTGAAGAGTTTAGAGAGCCCCAAGCGTTTATTAAATTACTCACTCGTCTCTCATCTCCCATAGACGCTTGACCCATTAAACTCTTGACTACTTTCTGATTTGTCCGTTCCCGGACACAATAAACTTGGTCGATGTGAGCTCTTCCAAACCCATTGGCCCGCGAGCATGGATCCTGGTTGTTGATATGCCGATCTCAGCACCGAGACCGAACTCAAAGCCGTCGTTCAGTCGCGTGGAGGCGTTCACGAATACAGCAGAGGCGTCGACTTCTCGCTGGAAACGGCGTGCATTTTGGTAATCATTGGAGATAATGGCTTCCGAATGCTGCGACCCATGCGCTGCAATATGCTCCATCGCAGCCTCCATGCTTTCGATAACCTTTACGTTCAGGATCAGGTCGTTATACTCCGTGTCCCAGTCCTTGTCCGTGGCCGCCTTGATATCGGGCACGATCGCCCTGGTCTTCTCACATCCACGGATCTCGACGCCGGCTTTTTTCATCCGGCCGATGATGGCTGGAAGGAATGTTTTGGCCACGTCCTGATGCACGAGCATTGTCTCCATGGCATTACAGGTGCCCGGCCGCTGGACCTTGGCGTTGAAACATATTTCCTCCGCCATTTTGAGATCAGCCTTGCTGTCAACGTACACATGGCAGATGCCTTTATCGTGCTTGATGACCGGTATCGTTGAGTTGTCCGATACCATACGTATGAGCCCCTCACCGCCGCGTGGGATGATGAGGTCGATGAATTGATTGAGTTTGAGCATTTCCATGACGCAGGTCCGGTCGGGGTTCTCGATGAATGAAACCGCTCCTTCGGGGATACCTGCTTCAGCACCTGCCTTTGAGAGCACCTCGACGATTGCGGTGTTGGAATGCACAGCCTCGGAGCCTCCGCGGAGCAAGACTGCGTTACCGGATTTGAGACAGAGCGCGGCCGAATCCGCAGTCACATTGGGCCGGGATTCATAAATGATGCCGATAAGCCCGATGGGTACGCGCATCCTGCCCACCTCCATGCCGTTCGGCCTGCGCCACATCCTGAGCACCTCGCCCACGGGATCCGGGAGCGCCGCTACCTCACGGAGGCCGTCTGCCATGGCTTTGATTCGATCGGGGTTCAAGGTCAGCCGGTCGATCATGGCCTTTGACAGCCCTTTCTTCTCTGCCGCCGTCAGGTCCTTTTTGTTCTCGGCGATAAGTTTATCAGCTTCCCTCTCGAGCCCCGCCGCCATTTTGAAGAGCGCATTGTTTTTTATTTCGGTCGAGATGTTGGCCAGCGACCGTGATGCCGTTTTGGCCCTTTTTGCCTTTTCCAATACATACTGCTTGATATCCAAAAGTACCTCCTGTCATTTGCATGATTATTTCGAGAGTTTACCTGCCTTCTCCCTCAACTCTCTTTCATCCTTGATCTCGCCGAAGGCGACGTTCTTCACTATTCCATCCGATCCGATGAAAAATGTTGTTGGTAGAAATCTGACCCCATAAGTTTCACCGACCTTGCCATCCCGGTCGCACAGGACAACCGGCTTGTTAACTTTCAGTTCAGCGAGCAGCGTCCCAATCGTGTCGGGATCTTCTTTGAACCCTACGATGACGATCTCGATGCCTTTATCTTTCATCTCATCTACGAGCGAGTTGATGATCTTGAGCTCGTTTCTGCACGGCGTGCACCAGGAGGCAAAGAAGCTCAGGATAACGCCGTTGCTGTTCTCTTTTTTTGTTGGGCCCACAAGGTCGCTCAGATAAAAATCTTTCTCTTTGATGTCCCGGAGCGAGAACATAGGCGCAGGATCATTGACCGTGAGCGCAAAGGCTGAAGAGAAGAGCAGGAATTGCAGCAGCGTAACACATAGGATTTTTTTTATTCTCAACTTTCGCATTACCTCTTTTAATTTTCATTGATGCGACAGTATTACCATATCATCCCGGTGGATCACCTCATCATAGTCCTTATGCCCGAGAATGGGCTCGATCTGTGAAGTCTTGAGTCCCTTGATCCTGTCAAGATCTGTCGAGGAATACTTGGTGAGCCCTCGCGCGAACTCAATGCCCTTGAGATCGACACAGGCCACGCAATCTCCTAACTTGAAATTCCCTTCCACCCGGACCACACCGCCAGGCAGAAGGCTTTTCCCCTTACTCACGAGCGCTTCGCGCGCTCCATTATCAACTACGACTTTGCCGGCTGTACAGACTGTATATGCGATCCAGTGCTTGCGACTATGCTGCTTCTCGAGCTTCGGCAGGAAAAGCGTGCCAACCTGCTTTCCATCGAATAGTGTCTGGAGAATACCCGGCTTTTTCCCGTTCACGATCACCATGGGCGCGCCGAAGGCGCCGACCTTCTTCGCGGTCATGATCTTGGAACGCATGCCGCCCGTGCCCACGAGTGTCTGCGCGTCCCCAGCCACGCGCTCTAGTTCTGCTGTAATCTTCTCGACAACAGGGACAAGCTCCGCGGAAGGATCAAGCTTGGGATCAGCAGTATAGAGGCCATCGATGTCAGAGAGAATGACGAGCAGGTCAGCGTCGGCAAGATGTACGACCATGCCCGAGAGGTTGTCATTGTCGCCGAACTTGATCTCGTCCACGGATACCGTGTCATTTTCATTAATGACCGGAACAACGCCGTAACCGAGCAACGTCTGGAGCGTGTTTCTCGCATTTAAAAATCGGGTCCGGTTCGAGAGATCTTCACGTGTCAGGAGCACCTGGGCGACCTTTCTGCCATATGCGCCGAAGGTCTTCTCATACATCCACATGAGGCCCGACTGGCCGATGGCCGCCGCAGCCTGTTTCACCGAAAGCGGCATCCCCTTCTTTTTGGTGATACCGAGCTTTGCGAGGCCTGCAGCTATCGCGCCCGACGAAACGAGGAGTATCTCCCGGCCCTGCTCCATGAGAGCCGCGATCTCCGATGCGAGCCGCCCTATGCGTGCTTCATCGAGCCCCGATTCGGACGATGCAAGAACCGCGCTGCCGACTTTAATAACGATCCTGCACCTGTTCGCAAAAAGCGATTTGCGGTCGAGAGTGATGGGCTTTTTCATAATGAAAACCTGGCCAACATCCATCTTGCGGAAAGCCGCTCTTTATTTCTTAACCGGTTCGCGGCGTATGATCCAGTCCACAGCCTCCGCAATATTAGCCGCGGTATAGTCAGGGTCCGGGACGTAATCCGGTCTTTTATTCCCCGGATCATCGGGCGCAAAACCGCTCATGACCAGTATAGCATGAACACCCGCCCGCTGTGCAAGCTCAACATCACTCCACTTATCCCCGATCATAAATGAACGCTTGATATCTATATCGAAGTCCATCGCCGCTTTGTCGATTAAACCGGTCCCCGGCTTTCTGCAATCGCAGGCCATGGTATAGTTCGCATTGCCTGCACTGGGATGGTGCGGGCAGTAATAGATACCATCAAGGACGGCTCCCTCCTCCCGCAGCATATTGGTGAGACGCTCATGCGCCTCATGAACCAGGGACTCCGGGAAATATCCCCTGGCCACTCCCGACTGGTTCGTTACGAGGATCACCCTGTAGCCCGCGTGGTTCAGACGTTTGATCGCCGCACCAGCTCCGGCGATAAGACGAAGCCTGCTCAGGTCTGTGAGGTAACCCACTTCCTCATTCACCGTACCATCTCTGTCGAGAAACACCGCCTTGTTCATAACCTTTGTAATAATACCTCTTCCCACTCATTGTTCTCAACTATATTCATCTCGAGCCTGAGCGCCCAAATGCCATCGGGGTGCCAGGGTTTTAGCTTCACGGCGTCCTTCTCCGTAGTGATGATCATGCTGACTTTCGCCTCCGCAGCCTTCTTAAACAGTGCCGTTACCTCAGATTTATTATAGGCGTGATGGTCAGGATATGCAATCTCTGCCCTTATGTCGGCGCCGAGCGTGCGGAGGAGCGTTGTAAACGATGCCGGCCGTGCAATACCCGAAAATGCGAGGACGGTTGTCCCTCGAAGCGCAGTATACGGCCTGGTATCACCGGATGTAATGTCGGTGATGTCTGCAGGAACCTGCCGCGCGGTGAATATTCTTGCCCTTGTGTTCCGCCGGATGATGCGTTTGAGCTCCTCCAGTCCCTCCTCTTTATCCGCAGCGGTAATGAGTACGACATGCGCCCGTGTGAGCGCGGTGAGCGGTTCTCTCAATACTCCTGCGGGAAAAAGCTTCCCGTTCCCGAACGGGTCGACGGCATCGACCAGCACGATGTCAAGGTCCCTCTTTAAGCGGATGTGCTGAAAACCGTCATCAAGAACGACAGTATCGGTGTCGAACCTCTGTTGTGCGAAAACAGCGGCCATATACCTGTCACTGCCTACGACAACCGGGACGCCCGAAAGCACGGAGCTGATCAGAACGGGCTCATCCCCACCCTTCTTCGCGTCTGCGAGGATGTTCCGCCCGTCAGAGACGACCACGATGTCAGACTCATTTTCCCTTCCGTATCCTCTGCTTATGACTACGGGATGCCTCTGGTTCTTAAGCAGCAGTCCTGCTATTTGTATCACCGTCGGCGTTTTTCCTGTGCCACCAAGGGTAATATTGCCGACAGATATAACCTTCAGCGCCAGGCTTTGCCGTCGAAACAATCCGATGGCATAGAACATGTGGCGAAGACGGATGGCGAGGGCGTAAAACACAGAGAGCAGCCGCAGGAACGCCCCAACGGAAAGTGATTTTTTCCTCCCGTATATGACGTCTTTGATATAAGAATGCGCTTTAGTTTTCACGTATGAGCTTGCAGACAGCGTCGATCGTCCTTTTCGTTGCCCCGGAATTTGCCTCGATTACTGTGAACGCCTTGCTCCCGATTTGCCATGCATTGTTTTTGTCTGACAACAGCTTTTCGGCCTGAACATAAAGTTCATCCTTATCTTTAACGAGTATACCGCCGCCGGCAGAGATAAGGGCCTCAGATATTTCTTTAAAGTTAAACATATAACGGCTGAAAATAACAGGTTTTTTCATTGCCGCAGGTTCTAGGAGATTATGGCCTCCGACCTTGACGAGGCTGCCACCGACGAAAGCAAGGTCACAGATACCGTAGAATGAACGCAGTTCGCCGATGGTATCAAGAAGAAGCACGTCTTTGATTGTCCCTTGTAACCTCGTTCTCCGCTGACATTCATACCCTGCCTTGTTGATCAACCCTTCAACTTCATCGAACCTCTCCGGATGACGTGGGGCAATGATAAGAATCAACTCAGGGAACTTTTCCCGCAATCCCCTGAATACGTCAAGCAGTGCGACTTCCTCCCCCCGGTGTGTGCTTCCCGCGGTTATGACCTTACTGCCTTTTGGTATCTGGACAGGGCTTGGCTGATTCGCCGGAATCTTCTGGTCAAATTTGAGGTTTCCCGTGACAATCACTCTATCGAGCGGAGCACCAATTTCCTTTATCCGCGCCGCATCATCTGCAGACTGCATGCAAAAGAGGGATACATTCGAAAAAACCTGGCTAAAGAATTTTCTAAATTTCATGTAATTCCTGAACGAGCGCGGAGATATCCGTCCATTGATCACAGCCGAAGGGATGTCCGCCCTCTTCAGTTCCCGGAAAAAATTGGGCCAGAGCTCCGTTTCCGCCACGAGCACGATAGCAGGGTTGATTCCGCGTATTACTCTGCGCACGACCCATGGGAAATCAAAGGGGAAAAAGAACACTGCATCGGCCTCCGGAACCCGCTGGTACGCAGTATGATTGCCGGTGACCGTGACCGTGGAGAGAATCAGCTTCCTGGCGGGGTATTTTTTCTTCAGTTCGCGGATGAGAGGATGAGCGGCCATGACTTCGCCCACTGATACGGCATGCACCCAGATGGGCCGTGTACCCTGGACTACCTTTCGGACCCGCTTTCGTATGCGTCCTAACTTTTGAGATATGCCGCCGCGGTACTTCGGCACGGTGATAAGTTTGAATAGAATGACCGGGGACAGGAGAAGTGTCAGCAGGACCAACAGTATATTGTAAAGAATGTACATATCCAGACCCTCTACGAAGCTTGCCGGTGAAAGTACGCATCAGCCCGGTTCATCACGCTGTTCAGGGCGTCCGTCAGTTCCTTTCGCTTGGACTCAAGTTCGTCCGCTTGTATCCCCCGGACAATGATAGGTTCTCCATACACGACCACACCTCGCGTAAAGGGCACAGGGAGCATGTATTTGTCCCATATCTTTTCGAGAATCCAGAACCGTTTCGCGCTTGTTGAGGCGGGAATAATGGGCTTGTTCAGTTTACCTGCAAGATAGGTTATCCCCTGCTTTACCTCGTAAATGGGGCCGCGTGGACCATCTACGGCGAGAGCAATGTTCTTGCCTTTTCGCAGGCCGTCGACCAGTCCGAGGAGCGCCCGGTCGCCTTTCCGTTTGCTCGAACCACGCACTACATCAAACCCAAAATGCTGCAAAACACCGGCCTGGATCTCACCGTCGCGGCTTTCACTGGCTGGAATGATAATTCCGGAATTGCGATAGTTATGGAACAGCAGGAACTGCCTTCCATGCCAGAACGCATAGATGACATTATTTCCGCCCGCTGTCAGCCGGTCGGATATTTCCTTCCCTACATACTGCATCCGTATCGTCCTGCTCCAAATCGAGATGAGCACCCAGACGATATATGATAATACTTTCCCCCTGATCATTCTATTATCCTGACCGATGGCTCGTCCCTGAATTGCTGGTCATATAGGTTCTTGTATTCGCCCCCCCGTCTGAGAAGATTCTCATGCCTGCCTTCTTCGACGATCCTGCCGTTTTTGAGGACGATGATGCGGTCCGCGTTCATGATCGTCGAGAGCCTGTGCGCTATCACGAAGCTGGTCCTGCCCTCCATGAGCACGTCAAGGGCGTTCTGCACCTCTCGTTCTGATTCAGTATCGAGTGAGGACGTAGCTTCATCAAGAATGAGAATCGGGGCGTTTTTAAGAAGTGCACGGGCTATGGCTATCCGCTGACGCTGACCGCCAGAAAGCTTCACCCCCGATTCACCGATGGTCGTATCATATCCTTGGGGAAGTTTGCGGATAAAATCATCGGCATATGCTGCGCGTGCCGCGCTGACAATACTATCAAAGGTTATTTCGGAATGGCCGTAGGCGATGTTGTTCTTAATGGTATCGTTAAAGAGAATCGTCTGCTGCGTAACGATGGCGGTACAGGACCGCAGTGATTCAATGGTAGCGTTCCGGATATCCAGCCCCGCTATGATAATCGCTCCATCGGTGACGTCGTAGAACCTGGGAATAAGGTTCACGAGCGTGGTTTTGCCGCCTCCGCTCTTGCCTACGATGGCGATGGTCTCGCCGCTATGCACCGTCAGATTGATGTCCTTGAGCACATAATCTTCCTCATATTTGAACGAAAGATCCCTGAACTCTATGGTCTTGAAATCATGCGGAACCGAGATCGCACCGGTTTTGTTTTTGATCTCAGGCTCGGTGTCGAGGACGTCGAAAATGCGCTTCGCCGCGGCAATTCCATCTTGGACGATGTTGTTGATACCGTTCATGTCCTTAAGCGGCCGGTAGAAAAAGACCAGGGCACCGAGGAACGAGAAAAAGTCTCCTACTGTCATGATATTCCACACAAGAATTGCGTACAGCGCGTAGAGAATGACAAATGCGGTTCCGATCATGGAAATGGATTCCATGACGGGATGTGAGAGTGCACTGGTCTTGATGGACCGCATCAGAGAATTAAACAGTCCTTTGTTTCGGTCGGCAAACCTCCTGCCCTCGTAATCCTCCATGCCGAATGCCTTGACGATCCGGATGCCGGAGATGGTCTCGTGCAGGTGCGTAGTGAGCTCGCCCATCTGTTCCTGCATCTGCGTGCTCACTCTTCTGAATCGCCTGCTGAATTTCGAGAACGCGAAGCCTGCAAACGGCAGGACGATGATGGAAAAAGCTGCGAGTTTCCAGTTGAGATAAATGATGTATCCTGTCAGCACCACCATCGTTAGAATGCCCTGCACAAGGCTCGATGGGGCTCTGGTCAACGCACCTTGCACCAGGTTGACGTCGTTGATGATGCGAGAGATTATAACGCCGGTAGGTGTTCTGGTAAAATATGAAAAAGAGAGGGTCTGTATATGGGAATAGAGCCGGTCTCTGATGTCGTTCACGACCTTCTGCCCCACATACCCCATGAAATAATCACGGGCATACCAGGTGATCCCTTTCAGGATGCTGACGATAATAAGCGCTGGGGGCAGCAGGAGCCCCAGCTTAATGTCCTTGCCGATAATAACTTTGTCCAGAATCGGTTTAATGAGATATGTTTGCAGAGCGATCATACCGCTGGTAAGCAGCATGAAAATGGCCGCCCAGATGAGCCGCATCCGGTATGGTTTAAGGAAGACTAATAATCTTTTATAGATTTCCATGTTTTCTTATGCCGCATCCGTAAGTAGTTCCAGAACGACGTCAGCTGCCCTGGACGAAGCGCCTGCATTGCCCATTTGAGCCCTTACAGCGGCGAGGCCGTCAGTGATCGCCTTGTAATAATCTGGATCACGCAGCATCTTCGATACGGCATCTGCAATGTTCTGCGGTGTTGCATCCTGCTGTATGAGCTCAGGGACGAGCCGCTTGCCTGCAACGATGTTGACAAGCCCTACATGATCTACATGTATGATCAAGGTGCCGATGAAGTACGACAGCCCGGACATGCGATACACGATCACCATGGGTACCCCCATGAGCCCTGTCTCGAGCGTGGCAGTTCCGGAAGTCACGATGGCTGCGTCCGATGCCCTCAGGGTGTCATATACTCTGCCGTCGATAATAGATACCGCAACGCCGCTCCTGTCGACATGGTGCCTGATGAAGTCCCTTTCGAGCGTGGGAGCCACCGGGAGTACAAATTGCAGGTCTTCGAACATCGTCTTAAGCTTCCGTGCGGCTTCAAGCATATCCGGCATGAGATGCATAATCTCTTTTTTCCTGCTTCCCGGCAACAGTGCGATCGTGCGCCGCGCGGGATCAAGTCCTAGACATTTCCTCGCATCAATCTTCGAATATCCTGAACGAACAACATCGGTAAGCGGATGACCGACAAACCGTACATCCACACCAGCAGCCTTATAAAGCTCAACTTCGAACGGAAAGACGACGACAACGGCGTCGATGATCTCGGCGATTTTCTTTACCCTTCCTTTGCGCCATGCCCAGACCTGGGGACTTATGTAATACAAAACAGGTATGCCGAGTCTCTTTGCAACTTTTCCCAGCATAATATTGAAATCCGGAAAGTCGATAAGTACAAGAAGGTCAGGCCGGTCTTCCTTTAAAAAACTTTTGAGTCTGGAGTAAACCCGGTAAATGGCGCCGATGTGCGTCAGCACCTCGGTGGCGCCCACGACCGAGATCTCGGAGGCATCGGCCAGCATCCGCACTCCAGCATCCCGCATTCTTTTACTACCCACGCCGAAATAAGTCAGGGAAGGTGCCTTCCTTCTCAGCTCATGAACCAGGTTGGCGCCATGCAGGTCGCCGGAAGCCTCTCCGGCGATGATCAAAATTTTTTTCATAGATCGACGAGAGGCCGTGATGCCATAGCCTTTTTCACAGCATCTGCCACGCTCCTGATCTGCTCTTCTGTGAGTTCGGGATACATGGGCAGCGACAGCACGTCACCCGCTGCCCGTTCCGTGACCGGCAGGCTCCCCGGCCCCATGTTGAGGTCTTTATACGCCGCCTGCAGGTGCAGAGGCACTGGATAATAGATCATGCTCGACACTTTCGCAGCATCGAGCGCCTTTTTTACCGCATCCCTGTTCTTGATCTTGATGGTATATTGGTGATAGACATGTTTCGCCCCATTCATTTCGCGTGGCGTCTCGATACCAGGAACGGCAAGATTTTTGTTGTAACGCATGGCATTGTCTCTGCGTTTTGTGTTGTATTCGTCAATATGTTTGAGCTTGACCCTGAGTATTGCAGCCTGCACTTCGTCCAGCCTGCTGTTAAACCCGATTTCATCGTGATAATAGCGCACTCGACTACCATGGTTCCTGAGACTGAGCATGCGCTCGGCCAGCTTGGCATCATCGGTGATCACCATGCCGCCGTCGCCGTACGCGCCGAGATTTTTGCTCGGGAAGAAACTAAAGCAGCCGAGATCTCCAAAGGTACCGGTCTTCTTGCCGTTGAATTCCGCTCCAAAGGACTGCGCACAGTCTTCGATGACCCTGAGCCCGTGCTTTTCCGCAATCTGCATGAGACCGTCCATCTTCACAGACTGCCCATACAGATGGACAGGGAGAATGGCCCTGGTTTTCCTCGTGATCGCTGTCTCTATCTTGTTAATATCCATATTGAACGTATCGGCATTGATATCCACGAAGACCGGGACGGCACCGATGTAGGACACCGCTTCGGCCGTGGCTATGAAGGTAAACGGCGTCGTGATGACCTCGTCGCCCCGCTTGATACCCGCCGCAAGCAGCGACAGGTGAAGGGCATCCGTACCCGAGGCCACGGCCACGGCATGCTTCACGCCATGATATGCGGCAACTTCTTCTTCGAAGGCTTTCCCCTGGGGGCCAAGGATGAAGTGGGTGCTCTGGATCACGCTCAGGACAGCGCTGTTGATCTCGTCTTTGATGGACTCGTACTGGATCTTAAGGTCGACCATGGGTACGGACATGATAAAAAACTCCTCTCTATGCTGCAGGAACGAACTCGGTGATTCCTTTTTGGATGTTTTCCGTAATTTTCTGCGCCAGGGCAAGCGCCCTTCTACCCTCAATGGCCGAGACCAGGGGACGCGCACCTGTCTGAACGCAGAGCACAAATGCCCGCACTTCCTCGCCGAGCGTATCACGCCTCCCGGTTGAGATGTCAGTCATTACCAGTTCAGGAACCGGATCTCCACTCTTGCGCGACACGACGGCCTTCTGCGATTGGTAATCCGACGTATACACGGCCTCGCCGTCGAATACCCGAAGCAGGCGTTTTTTTTCCTCGGACACCCTGCTTGCAGTAACATCGGCGATGCATCCGTTCTGGAATATAATCCTTGCCGAAGCGGAGTCGATCTCCTGAGTTATAACGGACGCACCTGCTGCGCTCACCTCGCGTGGTGCGGAACCTGCCAGATCCATGATAATATCAAGGTCATGGATCATTAGATCAAGTATCACGTTCACATCGGTACACCGTACCGTAAATGGAGCCGACCTCTCGGCAGTCATATACCGCGGAGCTTTCAGAAGGGCCTTGACCGCGGTCACTGCCGGGTTGAATCTCTCAATATGCCCAACCTGAAGGACCAGCTTTTTCCCGGCTGCCAGCTCGATAAGTTCATCAGCCTGTTCGAGGGTCGCTGTCACGGGTTTTTCGAGCAGGACATGGATGCCATGTTTCAGGAACTGCTTCGCAATATGATGGTGGAAGACCGTGGGAACGACTATGCTCACGGCATCCACCTGTCCGAGTAATTGCGCGGGGTCAGAAAAAGCGAGGGTGTTTAACTTTTTTGCAATCTGCGCAGCGCGTACCGGGTCTGTATCGACAACGCCTGTCAGCTCGGTGTCCGGTATGGTTGCATATTTTTCCGCGTGAAACTGGCCCAGATACCCGACACCTATGACACCGACCCTGACTTTTTTCATGCCGTACCCTGCGGATTTTGTATTGCAACAATCGTTATGCCGGCCCGATCGGCCTCCCGGATGACTGCTTCGCGCTCGATTATGATGGTTTTGTCTGCTTCGACGGCAAGGCATGAGGCCTTCACCTGCTCCATGGTGTTTATGGTTTGCGTGCCCACGGCAGGGAGGTCGAACCGAAGGTCCTGCTGCGGTTTGCACACTTTAACGACAACCGCACCCCGGCCGCAGAGGAGTCCGCCGCGACGAATTGCCTCATCCGTGCCCTCGATGGCTTCCACCGCAAGCACGGCCTGGTCCTTGACCACCACCGTTTGGCCGATGTCGAGCCTGCCGATCTCTTTCGCCATTTGCCAGCCGAACTCGATATCCTGCTGTTCATCCTTTGACGGTCTCCGTTTCGTCAAAATGCCCGGTGATGCCAGAAGACTGTCGAGGTAGAGCGTAGATTCGCGCACGGTGATGCCCTCGGACTCGAGTTCCCTGGCAAAGGCACGAAGGATCGAATCGTCCTTTTTGTGGATAACCTTGGCGAGCATGGCCACTCCGCGGAGGTCGGGCATACCGCCACTGAACATGCGCGTTTTCTTGATCCCGCCTGCCATCAGGACATCCGTCACCCCTTGCTCCTTGAAAATCTTGATGAGCTTCCCGAGTTGTCCCACGTTGATCCAGAAGATGGCATCCACCCACTGCGCAAGCTCGGGGAGTGTCTCGCCTTCATGGGCCACGGCGATAACCTGCATGCCCTTCTTTTTTGCAGCGCGGGCGAAAGCGACGGGGAACTGTCCGTTCCCTGCTATTAAACCTATTTTGTTCATCGTCTTTGGTGTGCGTCGATGATCCCTGACTTTTCTTAGCGAGTTACTCCCCGCTTTGACGAGCGGATGAAGTCAACGAGCAGGCGGACTTCGGCCGAATCGGGAAACTCATCAAGCGTTTTTCGCAGTGCCTCGTCCTGCATAAGCCCTGACCGGAAGATTATCTTGTATGCCTTTTTGAGCGTTGCGATGACCGCGTCGCTGAAACCCTTCCGCTTTAGGCCAACGAGATTCAGTCCGTAGAGCCGCGCCCTGTTCCCTTGGGCAGTGACATAGGGCGGGATATCCTGACCCACAGCCGACTGCCCGCCGATGATTGCATACTCCCCGATTTTGACGAACTGATGTACCGCCACGATGCCGCCCAGGATGGCATGGTCGCCGATGATAATGTGCCCGCCGAGCGCCACGGAGTTGGCCATGATGATGTTGTCGCCTAGCTTGCAGTCGTGGGCAACGTGGGAATAGGCCATGAGAAAATTTTTATTGCCGATCACCGTCTTCCTGTCCTCTTTGGTGGTCGCCCGATGTACCGTTGCACACTCCCGTATAACATTGTCGTTACCAATGATCAGATAGGTTTCATCATTCCGATAGCCGATATCCTGGGGCGGTGTCCCGATGCTGGAAAAAGCATGGATGTGGTTCCGTTCACCAATCGTGGTCCATCCCTCGATCAGCACATGAGATTCGATTTTCGTATCTTTGCCGATGGACACATGCTCGCCGATGACCGAGTACGGTCCGATCACCACGTTTTCAGCCAGGCGCGTCTTCGGATGTACTATTGCTGTCTCATGAATATTCACTCACTTCTCCCGTATCAAAAGAATCACTTATCCACGATCATGGCCATTAATTCCGCCTCTGCCACGACCGCACCATCAACGAGCGCCTGGGCCTTGAAACTCCTGATATTCGATCGTGATTTGATCAAATCGAGCTCGAAGCGAACCTGATCACCTGGCAGAACAGGTTTCCGGAATTTTACCTTGTCAATGGTCATGAAGTAGATCACCTTCGTCTTTATATCCATCCCTGCCGCTTCCGCCGTTCGCATGGCGAGGACGCCTCCCGTCTGTGCCATTGCCTCCAAGAGCAGGACCCCCGGCATGATGGGGTGACCGGGAAAATGTCCCTGAAAAAAGGGCTCATTGATCGTCACATTTTTGATCCCTACAACCCGCTTGCCCATTTCCATTTCCAGTATCCTGTCGACCAAAAGCAATGGATACCGGTGAGGAAGGATATCAAAAATCTCCTGAATGCCAATCATCGATTCTCCCCCTTTACGTGCCTGATATTTTCCCCTTCAATTCCTGAAGCTCTCTCTCGAGCGCGCTTACTTGTCTCTTGAGTTCGGGTAATTTTGGAAGAACTGCCTGCACCTTAAGCCAGTCCTTCATCGGCATGGTATAATATCCGCCGACCACCTGTCCCGGAGGGACGTCTTTTATTATGGCCGAGCCCCCCGCGGCGATCACGTTGTCACCGATGGTTATATGATCCGCCAGCCCAACCCGACCGGCAAGGATCACGTAGTTGCCGATCGTGCAGCTTCCTGCTATTCCCACCTGCCCTGCGAGCAGGCAGTGCTCGCCGATCGTGACATTGTGAGCAACTTGCACCAGGTTGTCGATCTTGGTGCCCTTCCTGATTAGGGTGTTCCCGAGCGTTGCGCGGTCGATGGTGCTGTTGGCCCCGATCTCGACATCGTCCTCAATCACCACGCCGCCGACCTGGGGAATCTTATGGTGCTTTCCGCTATCCGTCACGAAGCCGAAACCATCACTGCCGATGACCGCCCCAGCATGGATGATCACCCGCTTGCCGATCCGTATGCCTTCCCTGATGCTCACATTCGGATAGATGATGGAGTCATCATCGACCATCGAACCCCTGCCAACGTGGACACCGGGGTAGATGATGACCCGGTCCCCGATCCTCGCGTCATCGGCGATCACCGCATAAGGATGGATCGAGGGGTCCGCGCCGATGACGACGTTTCGGCCTAACGCCGCCTTATCGCTAATGCCGAGAGGACGGTACGGCATGACATAGAACAGTTCGAGCACCCGTGCAAAGGCAAGGCGTGGATTTTTCACGCGGAGCAGAGGCAGATGCATCTCGGGCGTGTCCAACGGAACGAGCACGGCCGAAGCACGGGACTGTTCGAGGTCTTTCAGATAATTCTTCCCCGTGATGAAGGTAATCTCGCCTTCGGACGCCTCGCGCACGCCTGCAGCACCAATGATGTCGGCGTCCCCCGGCCCTGACATTGCCGCGCCCAGTATGTTCGCCAGCTCTTTCAGCTTCATGATAAACCAATTTTGCCCGAGGCACCTTCCCCAGGCCTACTTGGTGACCTCCTCCTTCTTGTCCATTTCGACAATGACCTGGTTCGTCAGGTCCAAGTCCTCATCGGCGTACAGGACGGAAGGAACTTCAGCCTTCGAGAGGATGTTGATGGTCTTGTTCAGCACCAGGGAGACCTTTTCCTTTTTTGCGATCTCCTTCAGAACGACCTGCATCTGTTGGTTGAACTCTTGCGACAGTTCCTCATTTTTTTTGCTGATCTCCCCGCTGAACTCGTTTCGTTTTTTATCGAAATCGTTGATCTTGCGGCTGATCGTCTCCTCTTTTTCCTTCTGCGCTTTATCGTTCAGCATTTTGGCCTGCTTCTGTTTATTATAGTCTTCCTGCAGACTCTTGATCTCATCAGCATCCATGTCCAGGATCTTCTTGCGGCTGTCGTAATATTCGCGGACAATGCCCTGGTACTTCTTCCCCATCTTTGTTTTGTCGAAGACCGCTTGTGAATCAACATAGGCGATCTTTTCCCCCGCCGCCATAGCGCTAACCGCTATGAAGCACATAGCTGCAACTATCACTGCGATTTTCTTCATGACTGCCTCCTGTATTTTTTATACCGAACTTATCTGGTTCTCCCAGGTATTAAAACAACGTCCCGATGTTGAAGTCGAACGCGCTTGGCTGATCTGTGGGCTGTTTATGTAGAATGAATCCCCATTCGAACCGGAGCGGTCCGATCGGAGAAAGCCACCAGAAACCAAATCCCCATGCTTGCCTCAGATCATGGAGGCTGATCCTCGTCGGCTCATTTGGCTGCTGGCTTACCAGCAAATCGTCGTCGAAGGCACGGCCGACATCATAAAAGAGCACACCTTTCAGGCGTGCGGCGGGAACGATGGGGTAACTATATTCAAAATTGAAGATCAGCTCCTTGTTTCCGCCAACACGGTTGCCGAAGTTATCAACGGGTCCGGCGGTACCATACCGGAAGCCCCGGACCGTACCGCTGCCGCCAACGAAGAACCGTTCACCGATCGGGATGGGCTTGTCAATGAGAGACACAACATATCCGATCCTCCCTCGGGCCAAGAACACCGTATCCCAGGGCAGCGGGAAGTACCAAGCGGAATCAGCCACGGACTTGATGAATTCAGGATCGCCTCCGAGCGGACCGCCAGCGAATTCCACAAACGCGGTATTTCTCGACCCCGTTCTAGGGTCGAGATAGAAGTCTCTCGAATCCCTTGTCAGGGACGCCGTCACGGCGCTTGTAGTAATAATCGTTCCATAATTCTCGAGTTGTTGCTGCAACGCGTAAGGTATAGGAGTTACAGTGATGTCTTTGGCTTGCGATTGATCCAGGCTGTACCGGATCGAGCCTGAAAGATATTCATTAAAGCTCTTGCCCGTACCGAGCCCAACGCCGTCTGTTAAGAGAGTATAGCCGTCATATGTCTGCTCCTGACGATAAACATCCACCCTGCCCCATATCGGCTCGTCAAAGAGATATGGCTCCATGAAGCTCAGCATGACTATTCGGTGCGTACCGCCCCACTGTGTCTTCAATTTCAAAAGTTGGCCGCGTCCGCCGAGGTTGCCCTGCGTCACCTCGACGATCGCCATGAGCTTGTCCACGGAGCTGTAACCGCCGCCCACACTCAACGTCCCGGTCATCTTTTCCTTGACCTTGACATCGAGGTCCATCACGGGTTCCTGCTGCCTGCGCTCGGGGACGATATCAACACTTTCGAAGAAGTTTAGGTTGTTGAGTCTGTCGTAGCTCCGCTTTAGAGCCTTTTTGCTGTAGAGATCGCCCTCATCCAGCCTCATCTCGCGTCGAATCACCTTATCGCGGGTCTTGCTGTTGCCCGAAATATTTATCCTGCCAATACGAACTTCGCTGCCCTCCTGAATTTCGATGTTGATTGCGACCGTTTTCCTTTCAGGATCGACGTTAAACATGGGAACAACATTCGCAAAGGGTTTCGCGATGCCGTCGTAGCGGTCCATGATCCCGGCCACATCCTGCCTCAGCACCTCCCTGCTGAACACATCTCCCGGCTTGAGCTTGACTTCATTTTCGAGTTCGCTCGTAGGAATGGACACATTCCCCTTGAACGTCAGGGAACCGACCCGGAACTGTTCACCCTCCTTGATATTGATGCGCACGACGAGTTCGTCCTTTTTCGTTATAGTCCTCTTCTTGCTTGAAAACCAACTGACGCGCTCCGTATATGTTTTCGGCTCGATGACCGGCTCGTCCACCTGCACCTGGATGTAGCCCTTGTTGTAATATAAATTTCGGATGGTATCCAAATCCTCCCTCAGTTCATCCATTCTCAGGGTCCCGCTGCGTCCTAAAAAAGAGAAAAACCAGTGCTCCTGAGTTTTCAGAGCTTTCTTGATCTCATCGGAGGTCAGGGCCTTATTGCCGGTAATTATGATATCCGTTAGTCTTACCTTGTCTCCCTCTTTGATGTAAAAAGTGACGTTCCGGTCTCCGCCCCGCAATTCGGTGATCACCGGCACGACAATGGCATCATAGTAACCGGCATCCTGGTATTTTAACCGTATCTTTTCCGCGTTTTCCTGAATGAGCTGTAAGTTGAAGGCCGTCCTCGGGAGCAAGGTGAGACCTTCCTTCAGCTTTTCGGTAGACAGTTCATCATTCCCCTCGAAGGTGATCTCTCGGATCAGTGGCTTTTCTTTTACTACAAATATGACCTTGAGACCGTTCTCAAAACCTTCCGTCTTAACCTGAACGTCCTCGAAGTGGCCGAGCTGGTATAAAGCCTTGATATCCTCCTTGATCTGTTTAGGGGAAAAGACCCCGCCTTCTTTTGTTTTGATCTTGGCGAGAATCGTCGCCGTCTCGATTCTTTTGTTCCCCTGGACTTCTATCAGTGTTACCTTCACATCCTCCGCCGAGCCGGAAGCGGCCAGAAGGGATATTATCATGAGAGCGCATGCTCCAATGACAGAACATTGTCTAAACACTTTATCCGGCGCCCTCCGATACCCTTGAATAAGAACGGATTACTATAGCATTAACTCGGAAATGTGTAAACAAAAATCTACGGGAAAAGCCTTGTGAAAGCCTCGTTCGAGAGCAGAACACCGCGATCCGTGAGCATCAGCCGGCCATCTCTTACGCGGACAAGGCCAGAATCGCGGAGCGTGGCGATGCACGCTTCAAGGTGACGGGATGCCTCGGGACCGAACTCCTGTTCATACTTCTTGAGGTCCACACCCTTGTCTGTCCGGAGTCCCAGCATAATGGTCTCTTCTGCTGCACGACCGTTCTTTGCGGTCTCAACATCTTCGACTATGGATAGTCCTGCAGTCAGCCTCCGCGAATATTCATGAACATCAGCGACGGCATGATATCTCTCTCCCGCGATGAATGACCAGGCACCTGGCCCGAGCCCGAGATATTCTCCCCGCTCCCAATAGTTCATGTTATGCAGGCACTCGTGGCCAGAAAGAGAAAAATTTGAAATTTCGTAGTGCCGATAACCTGCGCCGGTGAGTGCCCGAAGGGCAAACTCATACATGCTCGCTGCCACATCGTCATCCGGCAATGCCAGCCTCCCGGCTTCGGCCTCGCGAATAAACTGCGATCCTTCGTCCAATGAGAGGCAGTATGTTGATATATGTTCCGGCTCCAGCGCCAGGACTCGGTCGACCGAACTCGCCCAGTCATCCTGGGATTGGCCCGGAACGCCGTATATCAGGTCTATACCGATGTTCTGAAATCCGGCGTGTCTCGCGGTCTTGAATGCGTCTTCCGCTTGTGCTGCCGTATGGGCCCTGCCCAACGTCTCAAGCACCCTATCGGAGAAAGACTGCACCCCGATGCTCAGCCTGTTCACGCCGTGTGCACGGAGAAAAGTGATGCCGTCAACGGCAATCGTATTCGGATTTGCTTCGACCGTAAATTCGACGTTTTCTGAAAGACGGAAATTTTCACGGATAATTTTAAAGACCGACACCCACTGTTCGCGTGACAGGACCGTCGGCGTGCCGCCTCCGATATACACGCTTTCGAAGACCGTCTTGCTGAAATTATCTCTATACCGAGCTGCTTCAAGCCTCAGAGCTGATAGGTACGCAAATACCTGCGGCGGCGAGAAGCGTGTTGAATAAAAGCCACAGTACAGGCATTTTCTGACACAAAAAGGAATATGCAAATAGAGGGATAACATGTTTTTTTACTAATTTTTACAGTGTCCTGAGAATATCGGCATAATTATTATGCAAAATAAATGCAACTCATATGCCATTTGTGCACGAATTGATATTTATAGAGCGGTAACTCTGATAATTAGGGCAGATTCATCACAGTCGGGGAATTTGACGCAATTGAGGCAGTCAGTCCATACCTTGTGCGGCAGTTCTTTTTTGTCCACATCAGTAAAGCCGAGTTTTTTGAAAAAACCGTCTTGATACGTAAGCACGAACACCTTTCCGGCCTCGAGCTGAGCAGCTTCCGCCAGACACTGCCGTACCAGAGCGGTGCCGATGCCGCTCTTGATCCTGTCCTGCCTCACCGCAAGTGAACGGATTTCAGCGAGTCCATCCCAACTTACGTGAAGTGCGCATACCCCGATGAGAGAACCGTTTTCCTCGAAAACGTGGAAATCGCGCAGGTCCTCGTAAAGCTCATTGAGCGTGCGGGGGAGCATCTGTCCGGAGTCTGCGTAGTGGTTCACGAGGGACTGTATAGCCTTGACATCGGATATTTTTGCTTTGCGTATCATGATCGAAAAAACTACTCTGTTATGGGGATAAAGTCAACAAAAAAGAGGCATGCAGCCGGGCTCACTGATGAGCAACGATGATATCGCAACAAGCTGACTTCCGCATTGCCGGACGGGATGATAAAATCAGAAATCGATGCGCTTCATCCTCGGTCGGTAGTGCAACAGTCGGTGCTCGCCGAAACGAAAAGGGCACTTGACTTTACGAGCCTGATTGGAGTATATTTTAAACAAGGTAAACAAAGCTCGAATGAATATTTAAGGCGGTCACCATAATATGATGTTCGAAAAGTTTACGGAACGAGGAAGAAAGGTAATTGTCTACGCCCGTGAAGAGGCGGAGCGGCTCCAGAACGATTATCTGGGAACTGAGCACATCCTGCTCGGAACGCTCCGCGAAGAGGATGGGATCCCCGTTTCCGTCCTCCGCAAGATGGGGATCGATGTCGATCAGATTCGCATGGAAGTCGAGCGCAACCTCCCGTCGAGCGGAAACACCCTCACCTTCGGAGATATCCCTTTCACCCCGCGTGCCAAGAAAGTCCTTGAATACGCTGTTGAAGAAGCCCGCCTTCTCGGTCACAATTATATCGGAAGCGAACACCTGCTGCTCGGGCTCATTCGCGAAGAGGAAGGCATTGGTGGCAAGATACTCCGCAGTTTCGGGGTGAACCTGCTCGGATCCCGGCAGCTTGTCATCAATTATCTCCGCCGTGCTGCTACCCAGGTGAGTGCCAAGAAAAGCCCCACGCCTGCCCTTGATGAGTTCAGCAGAGACCTTACCCTGCTTGCCAAGAGCGGCAAGCTGGACCCGGTCATCGGCCGTGACCATGAAATTGACCGGGTGCTCCAGATCCTCTCTCGAAGGACCAAGAACAATCCCGTTATCATTGGAGAGCCAGGCATCGGCAAGACCGCTATCGTAGAAGGGCTGGCGCAGCGGATTATCAACGCCGATGTGCCGGAGAACATCCTCAATCGGCGCGTAGTATCGCTCGACCTCGGCGCTCTCATTGCGGGCACCAAGTATCGCGGTCAGTTCGAGGAGCGCCTCAAGATCGTCATGAAGGAAATTGTCCAGGCCGATAATATCATCCTGTTCATCGATGAACTTCACACCCTTGTGGGGGCCGGAGCGGCCGAGGGTTCCATTGACGCGTCAAGCATGCTGAAGCCTGCGCTGGCGCGCGGCGAGATCCAGTGCATAGGCGCCACCACACTTGACGAATTCAGAAAGCATATCGAAAAGGACGGCGCTCTCAAGCGCAGATTCCAGCCGATTTATGTCCAGCCCCCGAGCCTGGATGAGACGATCAACATCATCAAGGGCCTCCGTCCGAGATACGAGTCGCATCACAAGATAAAGATCACCGATGAGGCCATTGTGGCTGCCTCACGGCTTTCAGACCGTTACATCACGGACCGCTTCCTGCCCGATAAGGCAATTGATGTTATCGATGAAGCCGGCGCCAAAGCAAAGCTCAACCGGTACACCTACCCGCCGGAGATGAAGACCATTGAAAAGAAGCTCAAGAAACTCGAGCAGGAGAAGAACCTCTTTTCCCGGATCAAGGATTACGTGCGGGTGGAGTCGATCCATGAAGAGGAAGACCGCTTGCGTGAAACGCTCGACGGGATCCACAAAGACTGGAAGGATACTCAGGAAAAGAACGTTCCCGTAGTCGATGAAGAGGATGTGGCTGTCATCGTTTCGCATATCACCGGCATTCCGCTCGCTCGACTCGAGGAAAAAGAGGCGTCACGACTCCTTAGGATGGAAGAAGAGCTGCACAAGCGGATCGTGGGCCAGGACGTCGCCATCGAGGCCGTATCGCGCGCGATCCGCCGTTCCCGCGTCGGCCTTAAGACCCGCAAGCAGCCTATCGGGTCGTTCATATTCCTCGGTCCGACCGGCGTCGGCAAGACCGAGCTAGCCCGTTCCCTCGCCATGTTCCTGTTCGACAGCGAAGACGCGCTTATTCGCGTGGATATGTCAGAATACATGGAGAAGTTCAGCTCCTCAAGACTTGTTGGTTCGCCTCCGGGGTATGTGGGATACGACGACGGTGGCCAGCTAACCGAAAAGATCCGCCGCAGGCCTTATTCCGTCGTGCTTTTCGACGAGATCGAGAAGGCCCACCCTGATATCTTCAACATGCTCCTGCAGGTGCTTGACGACGGTTTCATGACGGACAGCTTCGGCAGGAGGGTAGATTTCCGGAACACCGTCATCATCATGACGTCCAACCTCGGTGCGCGAATGATCGATAAGGATACGACCCTCGGGTTCCAGCAAGACAGCTCCAAGACGCAATACGAGAAGATGAGGGACAACGTCACCTCTGAGCTCAAGCGGTCGTTCAACCCTGAGTTTCTGAACAGAATCGACGAGGTGGTCGTATTCCATCCGCTTACGCAGGATCATCTCGTGAAAATTGTTGATATGCTGGTCAGCGAGCTCAATACCCAGATGATAACGGACCGGGCCATTCAGCTTGACGTGTCGCAGGAAGTGAAAGAGTGGCTTATCCGGGAGAACTTCCAGCCCACCTACGGCGCCAGGCCCATGCGGCGGGCCGTTCAGAAATACATCGCGGACCCGCTCTCAGAAGAGATCCTGAGAGGCCGGTTCAAAGATGTTCATAAAGTGCAGGTAACATTTAAGAATGGCGCAGTGGAATTTCAGGAAGATGAAGCCAGCCTTCTGGCCAAAGTCTGAGCAGCTATAGGTCAAACGCCCTCGAGAAACAACGGTCCTGCCGATCATCCACAATAGACGGCAGGACTTTTTTTCTTATGTTGTCGCGTGGTTTTGTTGAATTGCCATGAGCGGTGTCATGTAAACCATCCCCCATTCAATCCAATCTCTGCACGTGCGATTTCAAACGATGTTCTCGCTTAATGAAGTGTCGTTTCCTTCGATTCCATGAAGATACTTCCTCATATTATGTACCCAGCGGATGCAACTACTTCGCTGAAGGAAATCACGAGTTTCAGGATCACATCGTATGCTTCCTCTACACAATCTCATCTACGGTTGAACAGTCAATGTCGTGGTTCCTGTGATATTTGTTACCAAGTCGGTTGCTGTAATGCTGGTTGTCCCGGCTGCAACGGCGGTGGCAAGGCCTTTTGTGCCTGACGCATTACTGATCGTTGCAACCCCCGTATTAGACGAACTCCAGAAAACCAACTTTGTCATGTCAAGCACGGTGCCCGGCGTGAATATCTCTGTGGCCGTAAACTGCAATTGCGTCGTTGTGCTCATAGAGATGACTTGATCGGCCGGGGTCACCGAAATGGACTGGGTGTTGTTAACGGTAATGGTGGCATTTCCTGTGAGGTTATTGGTCAAGTCGATCGCTGTTATAACGGAGGTGCCAGCGGCAACTGATGTAACAAAACCGTTTGAGCCCGTGACGTTGCTGACAAGTGCAACCTCCGTATTTGATGAACTCCAATCCACTGCTGATGACCAGTCCAACGTAGTTCCGTCAGTGAACGTTGCTGTGGCTGTATACTTCAGCAATGTGCCGGTCGCCATGGTTCCGTTGACCGGAGTTACTGTAATCGAGCTGATGGTCCCGCCACGCAGACAACTCATCAAGCCTAGTGAAGCCACTAAAGGTACCGCAAGGACCAATAGATATGACCTAAAAGTCTTCATACTGTTGTCTCCTTAATATCCCTCACCTGCAGAACGAGGACTGGACAATGGAAATATTTTGCAGCAAAGTGCAGGATGGCTAGCACTGTTCACTCAAAGACAGAATCACGTGATCTCCCGGATGGTACTGTTAAGCGTGTCCGTAACATAAAGGATGCTGTTATACTGCGTGATGCCCACCGGGCGGTAAAAGCGTGCCGCTAACCCAGTTGCATCGACCGAGCCGGGAATCCCTGCGAAGCCAGCCAAGGTCGTAACCCCTCCTGTGGAAATGACGACCTCTCGGATGGTATTATTACCCGTGTCCGTGACGAACAGGAGGGTCCCTTCCACGGTGATGCCACAGGGGTGGTTGAAGAATGCCGCTGCCCCGGTTCCATCGGTCGAGCCGGAAGTCCCTGCTGAACCTGCCAAGGTCACAACCACTGCCGATGCAATGTCGATCTTTCGGATGGTACTGTTGCCAGTATCCGCTA
This sequence comes from Nitrospirota bacterium, assembly GCA_035516175.1. Taxonomy (GTDB): domain Bacteria; phylum Nitrospirota; class UBA9217; order UBA9217; family UBA9217; genus DASPSR01. The sequence continues at coordinate 9,940 of DATJAO010000038.1, read as the reverse complement.
CATAAAGGGATGTCCCGTCTGTCGCAATGCCATAGGGCGTGTTGAAGAGTGCCGCTGCCCCGGTTCCATCGTTCGAGCCAGAAACTCCTGCTGAACCTGCAATGGTCGTAACCGCACCTGTGGAAATAACGATCTTTCGGATAGTATTGTTACCCGTATCCGCGACGTAGAGGTTGGTCCCATCCGTGGTGACGCCAAAGGGTAAATTGAAGGTCGCTGCTGCCCCGGTTCCATCGGCCGAGCCGGGAACTCCCGCTGAACCCGCCAAGGTCGTAACCACCCCCGTGGAAATGACGACCTTTCGGATGGTATTGTTACCCGTATCCGCAACGTAGAGGTTGGTCCCATCCGTGGCGATGCCACAAGGGGCTTGGAAGAGCGCCGCGGTCCCGGTTCCATCGTTCGAGCCAGAAATCCCTGCTGAACCTGTCAGAGTCGAAACCAAGCTTGATGCAATGTCGATCTCTCGGATGGTACTGTTGCCCGTATCTGCGACAAAAAGCGATGTCCCGGTTGTCGCGATGCCATAGGGCGTGTGGAAGGTTGCCGCTGTCAAGGTTCCATCAAGGGAGCCGGGATTCCCCGCCGTGCCTGTCAAAGTCGTAACTATTCCTGTGGTGACAGCCGTCCCGCCATGGCCTCCGCAAGACGCAAGCAAAACTAAGAGCGAGAGAATGACGCCGAGAATCCAAAGTACGTTCTTCATCTTACTTTCTCCCTTTTTCCTGTAAGGATTTCACTTTTTCGATGATTCAGAGAACACACCCAAGTCTTTTCAAATATGCATAGATCCGTGCCAATTAGCGGCCTGATGCATTTGCAAGAACGATTGGTTCACCTGCCCCAAGCGTATAAGCGTATCTACCTATCCGAGGCGCTCAACGAGCGCTCGGGCCGCAGCAATCGACTGGGCAGGAGTTCCTGTGCCGTCAAGAAGCATGTACACGCCTCTCTTCGAGGAGCGGCTGAGCAACATCTGGCTGTTTCGTGTCCGAACCGGTCTAAATGACAGGTCTTTGGGCAGGGTATACGCACAGGACTCCGGTTTATACAATTCGCTGAAGACAAGAAATTCGTTCAAAAAAGGGACCAGCCCGCCAATCACCCTCATCAGTTCATCCTGGCTCTGAGTGGCAAACCATGGTTGGAATGACGCAGTAAGTGTTCTCATCCCCTTCGGGGCTACGGTCTCGTCGTCCGGGCCACTAAGCGTCAGCGCAAAAAAGCGTTCAGGATAAAAATAATCAGTCAGGCTGATCACATTCGCCAGCATCCCGATGGGAACGACCTCATTGCGGATACTCATAAAGAGCACGTGCTCCCTCTTCTGCTGTTCCGTATTCAGCAGCACGAAGTCAGACTCCACGAATCCCTGCGGCGTCGTGACTCCTGTTTTCTGCTTGTCGTTGAATGCGATCTCCGCAAGAGGTACATGATACTGTATTTCACCGCCGTTTTTGAGAAGTACATCTACCATCTGCTGTACGATTTTTTTGAAGCCACCCTGGACCATGAGCGGTGCTGTATCACAGAGGGTAATGAGTGATGTCAGGGAGATATCATCGATAGACTGGCTAAAGAAATACCGCGATTGAACATCAAAGAACGCAATGAGTTCGCGGCTGAACGGGTACCTGCGGATAAATCCACCGGCAGATCTACGGCTTGACAGATAAGCAAAAAAACGGTTTTTAATATTCTGGATAGACTTTTTTTTGAGATCTCGATAGAATCCTGCTATCGCGTCAATCTCATTCGGGAATTCTCTCTTGAGCTCTTCCAGCGTTTCGCCCTGTTCGGCGTAGACGGTAATCCTTCGATCGGGAAGGGCGACCTGATAACAGGGTGAAAGCATGGAAGCGTTATGCGAGACACCGAGGTTTTCATAGAGATCTTGGATCGCTCCTCCCCGCTCAAATCCGAAGGACAGCGCGGGACCGGTGGTGAAGACAAACCCCCTCTTTTCAAACGTTCTCAGGGCGCCGCCTACCGCATTACCAGGCTCAATTACGATGGCCTTCTTATTCTTTCTGGAAAGCAGCGCTGTCGCAGCAAGTCCGCCGAGACCTGCCCCGACCACGGCTAAATCGTATTTCGGCACTTTCCCTCCACTGCAAAAAAATAAAAAAGGAAACAGGTCATCTCGTTGAGCTCCCTATTTCCTCTCCGCCGTTGTTCATGATGTTACATGGGCTATTGATTCTTGGCCTTCTCCCGCATCGCTTCCTTCCGCGACAAACGGATCTTGCCCTGCCGGTCGATCTCCAGCACTTTGACGAGAACCTCGTCCCCTTCTTTCAGCTCGTCGGTCACCTTCTCAAGCCTCCGATCGGATATCTGCGAGATATGCAGCAGGCCATCGGTACCGGGGAAAATTTCGACGAAGGCTCCGAAGTCCATGATCTTTCTTACTTTACCCATATAAAGTTTTCCGACCTCGGCCTCCTGAACGATGCCTCTGATGATTTCCTTGGCTTTGTTGGCTGCAGCTTCGTCGGATGAAGCGATGTTGATTACGCCGCTGTCCTCGATGTCGATCTTGGCACCGGTTTGCTCAACGATACTGCGGATCACCTTGCCGCCGCTTCCGATGACGTCCTTGATCTTGTCGGGATTGATCTGCATGGTGACGATTCTGGGCGCAAAGGGGTTCAGATTCTTTCTCGGCGCCGGCAAAGTTTCGAGCATTTTCCCGAGAATATGGAGCCGTCCTTCTTTAGCCTGCTCGAGCGCCCGGCGCATGACATCGATGGTGATCCCTTCTATCTTCATGTCCATCTGGAGCGCCGTGATCCCGGTGCTTGTACCGGTGACCTTAAAATCCATATCGCCGAGGTGGTCCTCAAGGCCGAGGATATCGGAGAGCACGATCACTTTTTCGCCTTCCTTGATGAGCCCCATGGCGATTCCCGCTACCGGCGCCTTGATCGGGACGCCTGCATCCATGAGTGCGAGCGTGCCGCCACAGACCGTGGCCATGGACGAAGAGCCGTTTGATTCCAAGATGTCTGAAACAAGCCTGATGGTGTATGGGAACTCCTGCTTGGACGGAATCATGGCCTTGAGCGCACGCTCTGCGAGCGCCCCGTGTCCTACTTCCCGTCTTCCCGGACCCCGCAGGGGTTTGGTTTCGCCAACGCTGAAGGGGGGAAAATTGTAATGGAGCATGAATGTTTTGAAATATTCTCCCTCCAGGGAGTCGATGCGCTGCTCGTCCTCGGACGTACCGAGCGTGGCAACGGCCAAAGCCTGGGTCTCACCGCGGGTAAAGAGCGCCGAGCCATGGGTCCGCGGGAGGAGTCCGACGGACGAACTGATCGGCCGGATCTCATTTGGTTTACGGCCGTCGGTGCGGACATTCTTCTCCAGGATTATCTTTCGGACCTCGTCTTTTTCCAAGCTAAAGAAAATCGTTGATATCTGGACGTTCCTCGTAGGATCGTCTTCTTTCTTTAGTTTCTGCTTGATATCATCAAGGAGAGCATCAAGTGTCTTCTGCCGCTCCATTTTGTTCGGAATTATGATGGAGGTCCGCAATCGGTCCATGGCCAGAGAAGCAACTTGCGCCGCAAGGTCCTTATCGATCTCTACGGTTTTGACTGCCCGTTTGGGCTTACCGACATAGCCAACGAGTTCATTCTGGAGCGCAACGATCTTCTTGATTTCGCGGTGGGCGATCTCGAGGGCCTCGAGCATCTGGTCCTCGGTCAATTCGCTTGCGCCCCCTTCAACCATCATGATGGCGTCGGCAGTGCCTGCCACAACCAGATTGAGGCGCGTGGACTCGAGCTCCTTTTGGCCGGGATTGATGATATACTTCCCGTCAAGGAATCCAATCCTCACAGCGCCGATGGGGCCCCTGAATGGAATATCGGATATTGCGAGAGCAGCGGACGAAGCGATCATTCCCATGAGGTCCATGGAGCTCTCATCACCGATCGAGAGCACGTTTGCAATGATCTGCGTATCGTAATAATACCCCTCGGGGAACAGCGGCCTGATCGGCCGGTCGATGAGTCGCGACGTCAAGGTCTCTTTTTCGGTCTGTCTCCCCTCGCGTTTGAAAAATCCGCCAGGGATTCTTCCGGCGGCATAGGCCTTTTCCTGGTAGTCCACCGTCAACGGGAGAAAATCAACGTTTTCCCGTTCAACCTTTGAGGAAACGGCCGTTGACAGAACGACGGTGTCGCCGTACCTTGCAACGACAGCGCCGCTTGCCTGTTTGGCCATCAATCCCGTTTCAAGGATCAGAAGCCTACCGCCTATTTCTGTTTCTACTGTTGTTGCCATGAAACCTCACTATTCCCATTACGTTTGTAATGCTATTTTCTTATGCCGAGCTGATCGATGACCTGGCGGTAACGCTCCAGATCGTTTTTCTTCAGATAATCCAGGTGGCGGCGCCTCTGCCCGACCATTTTCAGGAGACCTCTCCGTGAGTGGTGGTCCTGCTTATGTGCCTGCAGGTGCTCCGTAAGATGGCTGATTCTCCCGCTGAGCAGAGCAATCTGTACCTCCGGAGAACCTGTATCCGATGGATGCCTGCGGTACGTATTGATCAGACCTGTCTTCTGTTCCTTATCCATTCAACCGTCCCTCCTTTCCAAAGCATTTCTAAAGCGAGATAAAATATCATATTTTCAGAATGTTGTAAAGCATTTTATTCATGAACAACAAGAAAAGACAAGCTCTGGCCTAAGGGTCCCTGCAACAACCCTCGCCAGTGCCAGCAGCCTGCCCGCAGGATCATGGACCCGGGCGACGTCAATGCTGCTTGTCGCCAGGGATAACGGACAGGATATCTGATTTCCGTGCATTACCTTTGAAGCTTCTTCATCACCGATCAGAACCGCCGGGAAATCAGCGAGTGCTTCATCTATGAGGGTCATCGCCTGATGTGCGCTGCCAGAGGAGGCAATATCAGCGAGCTCATCGAGCGAAACAGCCCGATCAAGGCTAAAACGGCCTGAGCGAGTTCTCACGAGACTGGTGAGATGTGCGCCCATCCCAAGGGCTTCTCCCATATCCGCACAGAGCGTCCGGACGTAGACTCCCTTGGAGCATCTTACGGTAAAGCGCACGAATGGATCTTCATACGACGTCAGTTCGAGTCCGTGGATTGTCACGGGTCGGGGGTCCAGCGGTTTGGCCTTGCCCTGTCTCGCCAATTTATACGAAGGTATTCCCGAAACCTTCACCGCAGAGAAGGCCGGCGGACGCTGCATGATCACACCGGTAAATCCGCGCATGATCCGTTCGATATCAGCCCTTGCGGGAGGCGTATACGATCTTGTTTCCAGAACACATCCCTCGGCATCCAGCGTATCGGTAATTACGCCGAGCCGCATTACGGCTTGATACTCCTTCTCTCCCGCTTCAAGATATCGGGCGACCCTCGTTGCCTTGCCTACGCAGAGAACAAGCACGCCGGTCGCGAGCGGGTCAAGTGTGCCCGTATGGCCGATGCGATTTTCCTTTAGGATCCTGCGCACCTTCTGAACAACATCGTGGGAAGTCATGCCGGACGGTTTATTGATATTAAGAATGCCGTCCATAAGCAATAATGCTCCCGCTCCTTATGTGTGCCTCGATAACTTTTTCAACTTCGCTGATGACTCTGGTTCTGACTTCTTCAAGCGTGCCATCGAGTACGCTGCCTGCAGCGTTCTTATGCCCGCCGCCTCCGAGTGACCGGGCGAGGCTGGAAAGGTCGACCCGTCCTTTGGAGCGCATGCTGATCTTGTACTGTGCCTCAGCCGTCTGCCTGAAGAGGACCGCGACTTCAACACCCTTCACCGATCGGACGAAGTTGATAAAATTTTCCGTGTCTTCGGACGTTGCTCCGGTCTGGCGGTAAAGTTCGTTCGTGACCACGACCCATGCAATTCTTCCATCCTCACTCCGTTCCATACCCGTCAGGACCTTGCCGAGAAGCTTTAGCCTCCGGTATGCATATGATTCATACACGTTCTCGGTAACGAACCAGGGATCGGCACCTGCCTCAATCAGTTCCGCGGCGATCCTCATGCTTGCCGGAGTCGTATTAGTATATCGGAACGAACCTGTATCGGTAAAGATCGCGGTATACAGACAGAGGGCGATGTCGCGGTCTATGGTCACGTTCAGGCCGGTAATGAGATTATAGACCATTTCACCCGTCGCCGACGCAACCGGGTCCAGCCAGACAAGTTCCCAATCCATCGGGTTGGTAATGTGATGGTCTATATTGATCAGCCTATCGGCGGGATATTTCCCATCGAACAGGCCGGTCCTGGAAGGTTCGGAGTCCAGCACTACGAATGCATCATACTTTCCGGTAACGGAGCTCCCTGTTTTTATTCTTGCCGACCCAGGAAGATAGCGGTATATCCCCGGTACCGGATCGAGGTTGTGGGCTGTAACCGTTTTGCCCATCTTCTCGAGAGCATGCATAAGCGCCAGCTGAGAGCCAAGAGCATCTCCGTCCGGACTTTTGTGGACCGAGATCAGGATAGTATTGCTCTGTCGTAGTTCCGATATGATTTCGGCCAGATCACTCATCCGGAGAGCCCTTCTTTTCCTTTTCCTCTTCCAGACTGCGCAGGATCTCCATAATATGGGCACCCTGCTCCACGGTGCTGTCAAAACGGAAGAGAAGTTCCGGCATGAACCTCATCCGCATGCGCCTGCCCAGTTCGGCCCTGATGAATGCCGACGCGCTCCTTAATCCCTTTAGCGAGGCCTCTTTATCTCCTCCGTAGACGCTCACGAAAACCTTCGCGTTCCTGAGGTCATCCGATACTTCGACATCGGTCACGGTGACAAAGCCGATCCGGGGGTCCTTTATCTTGCGCATCAGGATGTCGGCGATCTCTTGCTTCATCTGATCGCTCACGCGCTCTGACCTTTTATATGTTGGCTTTGACATAGTATTCCTCAGAGTACAAAGGAGCGCTGACAGACGCCAGGTGGTTGGAGTACGATTTCACGTTCTAGCCTGTGCCCTGTCTTCTCCCGTCTCTTTTCTAGAATATCTCTATGTGATAATCCAACAGGCTCAGTTCGGGTACACCCCGTACCATGTTCAGCACATGGTCCAGCGTTTGATTGAGGTGGGATTTATCATTGCTCACAGCAGCCACGGCAAGGGAAGCTTTCTGCCAGAGATCATTGTTATCGACCTCAGCCACCGAGACATTGAACGTATGCCGTATCCTGTCCTTCAGGCTTCGCAGCGATTGTCTCTTGGTCTTGAGAGAACCGCTGTCAGGGACGTGCATTTCAATGGTACAGACACCGATAAACATGATTTAAGACCGCCACCGTGTCCGGAGCATAGTGAATGAGCCCGCGATGACGGCACTACAGCTTTGCCGCCACTTTATCGATCACGAACGCCTCGATTATGTCTCCGACCTTGATATCGTTGAAATTCTCCACTCCGAGACCGCATTCGTAGCCTGCCTGCACCTCGCGCACGTCGTCTTTGAAGCGTTTGAGCGAGTGGAGCTTCCCTTCATAGACGAGCACGTTGTCCCGAAGCACCCGCACCCCGTCCGCTTGCCTCGTCATGATTCCATCAAGGACATACGAACCGGCGATGGTACCGACTTTGGACACATGGAACGTCTGACGCACCTCGGCGCGTCCGAGGATCCGCTCCTTCAGCGTCGGCTCAAGCAGACCTTCCATGGCGGCTTTAATGTCGTCGATAGCGTTATAGATGATATTGTAGAGCCTGATGTCCACACCCTCGCGCTGGGCGAGTTCCGTGCCCTTGGGCTCCGGCCGGACATTGAAACCAATGATGATGGCGTTCGACGCTGCTGCAAGCATCACGTCGGTTTCCGTGATGGCACCCACCGAGCTGTGAATGACCTTGAGCTTAACCGCCGTGGTCGAAAGCTTTTCGAGCGAATCCACGATGGCCCCGGCCGAACCTGACACGTCGGCCTTGATAACGATGTTAAGCTCCTTCACCATCCCTTCCTGGATCTGGGCATGAAGATCTTCGAGCGTCACCTTCTTCATCGAGGCCAGCTCAGAAGTACGCTGCTTGGCCTGCCGGAGTTCGGCTATCTGCCGCGCCTTGCGCTCTTCCTCGAGCACGACAAAGCGCTCGCCTGCAAGGGGAACGCTGGAAAAACCGATGACCTCGGCAGGCATGGAGGGCCCTGCCTGTTCGACGCGTTCGCCCTTGTCGTTGATGAGCGCCCGTACCTTCCCGAATTGGGCGCCGGTCACAAAGAAGTCGCCCACCTTCAGAGTACCGGATTGTACCAACACGGTCGCCACCGGGCCGCGACCCTTGTCCAGTTTGGCCTCGATGACCGTTCCCCGCGACATTTTATCAGGATTCGCCTTGAGCTCGAGCACGTCAGCTTGAATGAGGACCATTTCGAGAAGATGTTCAAGACCAATCTTTTTCTTTGCCGAAACCTCGCAGAAGATGGTCTGCCCTCCCCACTCCTCGGGGATGAGCTCAAACTCTGAAAGCTCCTGTTTGACCCGATCGGGCTTGGCCTCCGGTTTATCGATCTTGTTGATAGCTACAATGATCGGCACCCCGGCCGCCTTCGCATGATTGATTGCTTCCCTCGTCTGCGGCATGACACCGTCGTCGGCCGCAACGACGAGGATGACGATGTCCGTCACTTGAGCTCCCCGCGCGCGCATGGCGGTGAATGCCGCATGGCCGGGCGTGTCAAGGAAGGTAATGTCCCTTCCTTTGAGGCTTACTTGGTAAGCGCCGATATGCTGGGTGATGCCACCGGCCTCTTTGGAGACCACATTCGTCTCGCGCACCGCATCGAGCAGCGAGGTCTTTCCGTGGTCCACATGGCCCATGATCGTCACCACTGGCGGTCGCGCCACCATGGCCTCCGCCTCATCAGCCTTCTCCTCGAGGATGTCCTCAGCAGACTCGATGCTCGCCATCTCCGCCTTGATCCCGTACTCGTCGGCCAGGAGCATAGCCGCATCGGTGTCCATGACCTGATTTTGTGTAGCCATGATGCCCATGGTCATGAGCTTCTTGATCACGTCGCCCAATTTCTGGCCCATGACCTCGGCGAATTCCTTGATGGTACAGCCTTCCTGGATCTTGACAACCTTTCTCCGGGGCTTCGTAATCTCGGCGACATCGGTCTGTGGAGCAAACCTTTCATCTTTTTTATGGGGTTTCCTGCCCGAAGGGAGCGTCTTAAGATCGGGCAGCTTTTTAAATGACGGCTTTTCCCGGAATTCCCGGTCGTCCTTCGGCCCGTATTCAGTTTTCTTCTGCCACTTCTTCTTCGACGGTTTGGCCGGGATCAGGGATGGCGGCACTTGTGACGGCTCAAGCACGGGCGCACCGAACGTGGGCTTCCCGAATTGCCGGGCCGGCCGCGGTCCCGCGCCCACCGGTCTCTGTGGAACCTGCTGAACCGACCGGACCGCAGGAGACGGAATAGACCGCGGAGCCTCAATGTGCGGCTGCATCTGGGCAACTTGCGCGGGCTGGACCTTCACGCTCTGGATATCAGGTGCGGCCTTCGGTTCTTCGGCCTTGACAGGCGGCGGTGACTGCTTTGCCGGCGCTGGGGGAGGTATCACCGGGGGGGCGGGCATCTCTGGCTTCGGCTGAGGTGGAACCGGAGCTGGTTTCGGCTTTGCGCCGGGCTTTTCAAGGGTCGATGAAAATTTCCCGATGAGAGCTGCTGCTTTCTTGAGCCTTTCTTCTTTGGAAGCGATAACGTCGACTGTGTCCTTCTCTTTCTTGGTTTTTTCTTTTTCCTTCTCCTTGCGTACGGCCTTCAGCTTCTCGATCAGGGATTTTGTTTCTTTATCATCGAGGCCGCTCGTGGGAGTTTTCCCCTTGATGCCCATTTTTTCGAGCACAGCAACAAGCTCCTTGCTCTCCACGCCCATTTTCTTGGCCAACTCATGTACCCTGATCACTGTCATAAAATCCGATACCCCC
>DATJAO010000037.1:0-40439 GCA_035516175.1 Nitrospirota bacterium | reverse complement strand
CATGCCTGCCGCGATTCCTTGCAGGTAGCGGCAGGGTGCCATGAAGCTGGCTCGGCAGCGACTCTCCAAGACCTGATGATCTCCGGCCGATGACGAGTGCCGCGGCATGATGCGCGGACATCCCGTAACGGCCACTGAACTGGCATCGGCGATCTCCCGTGTTGTTTCCCATGCAACATGGACCTCTTCCGTAGGCTTGAAGGAGCCGTAATGCCTTTGCTCGGCTTTCGGTATTTTTGCCTTCAGCCTCCTATAAATCGGGCTGTTCGGCTCATGGGTGATGAGCTGCCATGCCTTCATGGTGTATTCGAAGCCCCCAGGCGCTTCCCGTCTCCACTTCTGCGCCAATGAAAACTGCGGGGGCTGATAGAACGTCTGCTGTATCTCAACCACCGGAAAAAGCTCGAAATACCGCTTTCGTGACACGGGGAAGCCGCAACATCCGATCTTGATCATTGCCCTGCTCCTGTCATTCTTATACCATATATATCATGCTCTATCCAAACTACCTGCATTCAACCTCGCGGTGCACAAGACTGCACTCGCCCCTTGCAATTTCCAGGACAGCATGTCATCATTTAACTATACAATTATACAACGTGAAAGCATAACGCACGGTACGGGGGGAATATGCATACGACAGAAAACAAAAGGCTAAAGAATGATTTTATACCCGCCTATCTCAGATTGCCTCCCGTTGTACTGTCCGAGAAGGCACACAAAGCGGAAGCGATTCTCAAAAACCGCACCCTCCAAGAAATTGCCGGGTCGACAGTACCGCGGGCAAGAGGGGTTTCTGCAGAACGGGCGACAGGCCATTCTTATCGAGCCGGAATCCTCATTTTGGAGAGGACCGGCCGCTGGTTGGTATGTCCGGTTCCGGCACGATCTTCTTCGGATACTGCAGCCTCGGCTGCATCTCGAGGAGCTGTATCACCTCGAGCGATTCATATCCTCCGCAGTTGTCCTCCCGGAGAACGTTGCTGAAACTGCAGAGGTCGTGCGTTTTATCTCCAAGGAGATTTCAAAAAATACCTACGTCGATATCATGGACCAGTATCGCCCGTGCTATAAGGCGAATGAATACCCTCCCCTGGACAGGAGGATGACAAGCAAGCAATTTACAGAAGCCGTTAATCTCGCGCTGAAGTCAGGACTCACTAGGCTTAACGGCGTGATTTTATAAAAAGAGAAGACCTGCCTCTAAGGAGTTGGTATGATGGATGAAATAATTGAAGTAATCACCTATTCCGGGTATCGGGGAGAGGAAGTGCCGCGGGCATTCCGCCTTCATGAGAAGAGAGTTGAGCTTGTGGAAATGCTGGACACGTGGATTGAAGAAGACTTTGCTAGCAAAGTTCGAAAAAGATATTTCAAGGGTAGAGGAAACGACGGGGATACCCATCAGATATACTATAATGAGAAAAGTCTGGCATGGTTTTATGTACAAAAAAAGCAAGAGTAAAGATCACCGAAATTTCGTTACGGCACGAGTCATCTTCCGGAATCATTTTCCCTTGTATTATTCTTGCACATCGCTGTCATCCCCGCTACGAATGTAAAACAGCAAAATCGCTTATTTGCGAGGAGTGCAACAGTCCCGAGCAAGGCGGGGTGGACTCAGAGAGAGAGTTCTTCGCTCCAATAACAGTCCTTGTGCGCTTGCACTTATTAGCTATTTTTCAGGATACCAACCTCCTGTTCCTGTCCAGATTATAATACTCCTATGTGACGCACGTTCATATTGATATGGACGCATTCGTTACGGCAGTGGAGCAGAAACGTGCACGCCCCGACCGCCTCGGCGAGCAGGGTCTGCGAATTGCGGCCTCTGCGCGGTCTGCCGTTGATTGCGGGCGCCTTCGCGGCTACATTTCTTTTTTAGTTCCCGGGTCATGCTTAAGCAGGCTAAAAACCTGTAGGGCACGGAGACATAATGGTCCACCATGCTCCCCGTCCCCGTCCTGCTGACCCAGAGCCCACTCGTGGAGCTGCTTCCGAACCAGGTCATCAGGGCAAACGAGAACTGTGCTTGTCCTTGTGCTTTTCTGCATGATCAATTTACCCTTTTGAATGCCTGCTTTTTCGCCTTGCAGACGGGACAGTCGTCGGGTGCCTCGCCCTCAGCCGTGTACCCGCAGACTTGGCAGACCCAGTAATCCGCATCCACGCTCCTACCGAGATTCTTGATGGCCTTTTCATACAGCGCGGCGTGGACCTTTTCCACTTCATTCGCGAGGGTGAATGACCTCAGAGCGCCCGAAATTCCTTCCGCCTTTGCGTCCGCAATCATCTGGGGATACATCTTCTGGAATTCGTAGGACTCGCCACTCAGTGCCGTGTTCAAGTTTTTGTCCGTGGATTGAATACCACCAAGCTCCCGCAGGTGATTGATGGCATGAACCGTCTCGGCCTCTGCGGCGGCCCTGAAAAGCCTAGCGACCTGCTTATGACCCTCGGCCTCAGCCTTCTGCGCGAATGCGAGGTATTTTCTGTTCGCTTGAGACTCACCGGCAAATGCATCCTTCAAATTTTGTTCTGTCCTTAACATAAGACCTCCTCCTTATTGATAGATGTGGTAATAGAATGCAATAGAGATGCTGAGACAACCCTCTGTTCTCGAGAATTACAATGAATGCGTGAAACTCTGACCGATATCCACCATGGCCTAGCCGCAGTGTACGAGATTGCCCCCAGAATTTCCGGCGATGACTACTTCATTCCTCCCCATAGGGCACCGGTACGTTGACCCTGTTTTTGTCCTACCTTCATCTCCCTGTTGTCTATGCTACCCTTTCGAAAGATTCCTTGCCAACCTTGCACACGGGACATTTCCAATCGTCGGGCAGGCTTTCAAATAGGACCTTCTGCACCTGTTCCTTGTAGAGCCATCTGCAGGCCGGGCAACGCCACAAGTTGAAATCTTCCCGTACGCCCTCTTTCTTTACGACCTCCCAGCCCTTTTCCGTCCATTCCTCGATGCGCGGAGGATAATACCCTGAAAATATTTTTTTATCCCGCGCATCTTCCATATTGACTTCAACGGTATGGTCTCCTTTTTTTACTGCATAGCTCCAGTTGAAGTTCTCCTTGCTGTCAGGGCTGGAGGCCTTGCCCACATAGGCGAATGCATTCCCAGACCGCTTGATCTTCGACCAGCTGTAACAGCACGGCAATACCGTTGTACACCCGCACTTCCCGTTCTTCAATTCAAGCCCGTCGACGCTAAAGCCTCCGGGGATCTTCTCGACACTGACATCCATGGCATCCTCCGCACCTTGCCGCGTTGGTGATACTCTATAAATGAACGGGTTCCCCTTCGCGCGCCTTTCTCCATCCTTCCCGTGCCAAGCGCTCCATCCGCGCGTTGCCCCAATTCTTCAGTTCCTCGAAGTACCGTTTCGGGTTAGTTTTCGCGTACTTGAGAATCTCCTCTCGCTCGCGGAGCGAGTCAATATGGTCAGTCGGCGTGACCCCCCGCCAGGAACAATACCCCTCATCAAAGAGGTACTCGGGGGTGATCCCAGAGGCAGGGACCGGGAGCTTATTGAGCGCGAACCTCGCTATATCCATCTGAAAGTGCAGGACCCAGCCGTTGTCCTGCATCATGGTCCGGGAATCGTGCTGCACGCCGGACGAGCATGCCGGGCAATATAATTCAGTGATAACCTCGCCGGGCAGGAGTGAATCCTTGAAATTAAAACTCGCGGATCGAGATCCACACTTACATTTTTTTGAATAATCCATACACATGGCCATCCTCCCTTTCTGAAGCTTTATAATTTAGAACAATTCCAATGTCCTCTAAAATATAATATAGGACTGTTTTTGTCAAGTATTTTTCTTGCAATTTATTGTTATGGAAAGAGCATCCATGAAGAGGGGTAACCACCCCGCCTGAGCCATCCGGACCGGACGGATCAGACAGGCTTTCAGGAATGACAGACAGTAGCTGACATATTGATAGCGTCGGTAAAAATGTCTCTGCTCGGCTTATAGTAATAGGGACACTTCTCTTCGCGACACCCGTGCGGATGCCTGCTGCCGACCTCGCAGACTATCGAGACCTTCGAGACCGGGAGCACGATCCCGAACCGCTCGGCAAAGATTGCCACGGCAGCGGCGAGCGCCGATCGCACGTAGGCCTTGCAGCAGCTTGGCCCAGTCAGATCGGCAATGCCTTGCGAAACTTTGATCATAGCGTCCATGGTGATCTTCTGCTCCGTGTCCGAGCCGCACCGTGAACCGAGGAACACCGAGAAACACGCACCGACAGCGGGCGCAATGCCGCACACCCCAGTAAGGCCGCAGTATCCGCCTACGGCCTGCTTTGCGGTCCGGTCAAAGACCTCAACAATGTCCTGGTTGGTGACCTTTGCATACGGTGAGTTCCGGAGCGCCGCGAGCAGCGCTCCGGCGGCGATGAAGGCATGTTCGCAGCCGAGCATGGGGAGCGCTGGATGGCTCATCATGAGTTCGGCAATTTCAACTGGATCTTTCAGCTGCGTCGTGAACGTGATATCCTCGATTATCTTCCGGGAGTCCCGCGTATGACAGGCCTCACAGACAAAATGTCCCCGAGGACATTTTATAGAAGCTCCTTCGCGGTTCCCACAGGATGAGCAGGTCAACTGCTCAGATTGTTGCAAATACTCAAGGGGGGAACCGCAGACCATGCAGTGTTCAGCTTTCTTCAGATTCATTTTAACTTGAATTATACCTTTTCCCTTCTTCCATTACAAGACCATCGTGAGCAAACCAAGAGGAGCATGCGTACATTGTTTCTCTGCATCCCGACCCGTAAAGACCCTGACGCCAGCGTTATCGTTTTCGCAAGAGAAACGCGTGGGCCGAAAGACCGGCGCCGAAGGCTACCATGATGCACCACTCGCCGGGTGCAATTCCCTGCTTTTCGATCTCACGAAGTACGAACCAGACCGTGGGCGATGACATGTTGCCGTGCTCGGCCAATACTGTGCGCGTAGCACGCACCTGCTCTTCAGAAAGCCCAACCTCATCCCGAACCGCGTTGATGATCTTCTCTCCGCCGCTGTGGAGTGCCCAATGCCTGATGTCTGCAGGCTTGAGCGACTGTGGCTCCAGCACATCGGCCACGACCTGAGCCACAGTTTTGCGGACAAGGTCCGGCAACTTCAGCGAAAGCTGATTGTGGAGCTGGCCATGCTTGTGAATATAGCGTATAGTATCGCGCTGCTCGGGCACATAACGTCGCGCCGAGGCCACGAGCTCGTATCCCACGGGTCTCATCCAGAGCACGGCCGCGGCTGCCCCGTCTCCGAACAGCGTGTTCGACAGCAGCAGGCTGAGGTCGTCCTCCATCTGAAACGTCGCTGTGCAGATCTCTACGGAAACGCTCACGACCACACCGTCTCCATTGCATGCTAGCAGGGACTGGGCGATCTCTAGGTTGGGGATCGCACCGCCGCAACCGCTCCCAACGAGGTCGTACACGCGCACACTGCTCGAAAGGCCCAGTTTTTCGATCAGGTAAGTTGAGATACCCGGGCAGATGTACCCGGTGCAGGTATTGACGACCAAACCGTCAATATCACTGGTATCTAGGCCGACACGTACAAGCGCTTGTTTAACCGCCTGTGCTGAAAGTTCCAGAGACCAGGATGTGAAGCGGGTAACGCGCGCGTCCAGATCTTCATCCACGAGGCTCTCGATATCGTCAACCGCGAAGTTACGTCGTTTGATGCTCGGATGCAAAAAGAGCGCGCGGATGAGTGACAGGCTCCGAGAGCTTAATCTCCCTTTATAATGCTTTTGGGCAAGCTGTTCAAGATCACGTTGATCCATGGTAAAGGGAGGCGTTGCGACCGCCACCGAAGCAATATGGGCATTTTGCGAGTTCATAAATAAAGGTCCGCTTTCTCTAGGAAATCTCTAAATTCTAGTCAGATATCCTGGAACCATTGGTAGTGGGCAAATCACAAATCACAAACCCTAAATTCAATAAAGCAGTGGCTGCTTGGCACAGCCTGCAGTCAAACGGTTCGCCTGGAGAAATACCAGGGAATCTGCATCAGCCCATGAACCGGGGACGCGGTAAATATCCCTGCCGCATCTGCAAACAGAATCAGCTTTGGCTCTCAGCAGCTCCGGAACCTGTTTCGGAAATCTTCTGCCTTAAGGCCGGGGAAGGATGCAAATGATTACCCATCCATCCCTATAAAACGAAGTCCCCTCCTTATGGAGCGCGTGTACCGCCAAAGCGGCGTTCTGAACCCAAGCCGATATCCAACTTGATGAATAAACGATAAATAAGGAACGTTGAGAGAAACGGCGCTCATGAAATTCATATTTCGCTTGAGAGAGACCTTCACCTGCTGTTCAATCCATACCGCATCCACTTCGGGCGATACATAGAACACCGGCGACAGCATCTCCGCCGCTGATGCTGATAACATTCCCTGCTTCCGGGCGGTCGTTTCGAGCTCCGTACCAGGGTAGATCCGAATGCCGATGGCAAAGAATGCCGCATCCTGCTGACGGATTTGGGTTTCAGCAAAACGCAACGTTTCCTTGACCGTTTCCTCGGTCTCTCCCGGCCCACCTAGCATGAATATCCAGAGGCACGGCAGCCGGTGACGTCGCACGGTCTCGGCCGCAGCATATACATGACGGGAGGTAAAAGCCTTTCTGAGTCCCCGGAGAACCTTATCGGACGCGCTCTCCACGGTCATGCCTATGCCCGCAAAACCCGCATACTCCATGACGGAGAGCAGTTCGTCGTCTACAAAAAGCGGGGTCACATTCATGCTTTGGAATCGAGCGGGAAGTCGAACGCGGGCAAGGGCCTCGCAAACGGCCATAGCATGGTCGTAGGGAGCATTGAAGACACTGTCAACAAACTCGATGTCGCGTAGTCCCGATGTCACAATCCGTTCGACAGCTTTCACTACTCGTTGAGGGTCTGACAAACGGTAAGAACTTCCCTCTATATTGCGATACGTGCAGTAACTGCACTGAAACTGGCAGCCGACTTTGGTCTGGAGCGGTACCGTCGACAACCGCGAACGGTATGAGTCCACGTCGATCCAGAGGTGATACCTGGGCACCATGAACTCGTCGGAGAATTCCGTTGACGTAGAAAGATTTTTCCTGAACACGCCATTTTCGACATACGCAACGCCCGGCAGATTTCCGAGAGTTTCACCGTTCGAGAATTTTTCCAACACAAGGGGGAACACGACTTCCCCATTATTGAGCACCGTGCACGAAGCGCCGGTAACACGCAGGATCTCTTCAGGCATGACCATGAGAGAGGCCCCGCCCAGAATTATGGGTGCCCTTGTCAATCTGCGAACGGCCTCGATAAGAGGAAGCAAATCAGCAATATAAAATGCGGGTTCTCGCATGTCGTTATTGTCGATATTCCGCACCGACAGCCCGATGATGTCCCATGACGTCTTTCGGAGTGCCGATTCCATCGAGCGCAGAGGATTAGATGCGAACATGAGGTCCAGCACTCTGACCGTGTGGCCTGCACGGTCCGCAGCTTCAGCGACCATACATGCGCCGATGGGCACCACGGGCTCAGGAAAGGCACTTCTATTTGTCGCAATAATAAGGACTTTCATGGGCCTTAGCGTCTACGGGAAAGGGCTGACAAATACGGGTGAGGCTATAATTAAATATTACAGGATACGTTCGTCGTGTCAAGAACAGTTTTATTGGACTCCTGTTGAGCTATTTCGGTTTGACTTTTAGGAGGTTTTTGTGTAGTGTTTTAACTTCATACGGGGTCTGGCACTACCTTCCATTTCAAGTTCGGACCGCGCAACGCGGGGGAAGAGCCCTAAGGCCACGTTCCAGAGAATCAAAAAAATTGTTCTTGAAAAAATCGACATACAGCTGGATATGCTGACCCCCTATGCAACGCTGGAAGGTCGCGGCCTTGACTCCCTCGACAAAATTGAATTGATGTTCTCACTCGAGGAAGAATTCAAGATAAAAATACCTGACCGTCAAGTGACTACTGTAACCATCCAGGACGTGATGAACGTCATCGATAAACTGGCGGTAGAACAGCACGAAGCGGGCTGAACGTGAGGAGTGATCGTTGAAACGAGTGGCTATTACAGGCTTGGGAGTCATTTCTCCCGTCGGCAACAGAACTACCGTCTTCTTCTCAAATCTTATGGCTGGAATATCGGGCGTCCGGAGAATGACGTCTGATTTTTCATCGCAACTCTCCGTAAAGATCGCTGCCGAGGCGGACTTTTATCCTGCCGATTTTTTTTCAAAAAAACAGATCAGGGTGCTCGACCGGGTTACCCTGATGGCACTCGCAGCTGCGTCGCAAGCGTGGGATGATTCGGGAATCACTCTGACCGAGGAGGAGAAAAACCGCGCGGGGGTCTACCTCGGTACGGGTATGGGAGGGTCCCCGTCACTCGATGAGCTATTCGTCCAACTCTATAGGAAGTCGGCTTCGCGGGTAAACCCTTTATTTGTCACAAAAATTATGAGCAATGCTCCAGCTTCCCACATCTCAATCCAGTATGGGCTTTCGGGGCCCTGCCTCACTTTTTCCACGGCCTGTTCTTCTTCCGCTGTAGCAATCGGCGAGTCCTTTCGTCAGATTAAGGCAGGATATTGCGACGTCATGCTTGCCGGAGGAACGGAATGTCTCCTCACCTATGGCTCCTTTAAGTCCTGGGAGTCCCTCGGTGTACTGGCTACCGAAGATCCCGAGGACCCATCCGCTTCATGCAAACCCTTTGCGAAGGACAGAAGCGGGTTTGTTCTCGGAGAAGGCGCCGCGCTCCTCGTACTGGAGGAAATGGAGCACGCACAAAAAAGGGGGGCCAAAATGTTCGGAGAGATTATCGGCTATGGCTCGTCCTCGGATGCCAGCCATATTGTCAGACCGTCCGCAGTCGGCCAGGTGCGGGCTATCCGGCTAGCACTCGATGAAGCCCGGATCGGACCTGATGCAATCGATTACATCAATGCCCACGGCACAGCTACCGCTGCAAACGATATTGCAGAAACGCAGGCCCTGAAAGAGGTATTCGGTAAGAAGGCCTATGCTATCCCCGTCAGTTCTACAAAATCAATGCACGGACACCTGCTCGGTGCAACGGGTGCCGTGGAATTCGTGGCTGCAGTCCTTGCCATGAAGAACCGAGCGATTCCTCCGACTGCCAATCTCAGGGTGCCTGATCCTGACTGCGATCTTGATTACGTACCAAACAGTGGCAGATCCGGCGTGGATATCGAGACGGTCATGTCCAACTCCTTTGCCTTCGGGGGGACGAATGCAGTGTTGATCGCACGGGCGCTTTGATTGTTTGCTGGAGGGTGTCCGGCAGCCGAGAACCCTCAGATCATTCCCTATCGGCTTGACTTTTTTAGTTTTTACGCTATCCTTATAGGGTAGTCTTTGACTGTATCAATCTGGTGCAACAAAATCCCTCCAAACAAAATTCTCGTCTCAGGAGTTGGGAGTGAGAAAGTCTTACTTTTTTTTACTTACCAGTATGCTCTTGGCGAACGTTGCCTTCGGTCACGAGATCACGGCTACCAAGGCAGATATTGCGCTCGATGAAAAACTGGGGGACTACGTGTCTGCGGACTCCGTATTCAGCGATGAGCGTGGCAAAAAAATAGACCTGAAAACCTATATCGATAAGCCCACAATCATCGCTCCCGTCTATCTAAGTTGTACGCACGAGTGCCCCTTGCTCCTCACCGGTCTGGCACAGGTGCTGGGAAAACTCGAACTCCTAAAACCCGGCATAGATTTCCAGGTGATAACGATCAGCTTCGATGATAAAGATACGCCGAAGATAGCGGCTGAAAAAAAAATAAACTATCTCAAGGCCATCGGCAAACCCTTCCCTGGAGACTCCTGGAAATTTCTTACCGGTGATGCCGATAATATAAAGAAATTTACTGATTCCATCGGTTTTAGGTTCCAGCGGGATGGAAAGCATGATTTCTCCCACCCCGTTACGATCGTAATTGTCGCGCCCGGCGGCAAGATCGTGCGCTACCTTGAGGGCATAAACTTTTTGCCCTTTCAAGTGACCATGGCGCTGACCGAGGCCGCAGAAGGCAAAGTGGGATCGCCTACGCACAGGGCTCTCATGTATTGCTTCAGCTACGATCCGCTCAAAAAGTCTTACGTGTTCAATATCTTGAAAGTAACGGCGACCGTCATGGTCCTGTTCGTTGCATCGTTTTTTGCGTATCTCATGATCTCAACTAAAAAGAAGCACGGAACACCATAAGGGGACATGAATGGGAAGATAAAAGAAAAATTATTCTTCTCCCTTTCTCCTTTTAGTATCCCATAATTTGAGGCGGTCTGCATAGTATGGAAACGAGTTTCTACAACACTCCGGGCAGGTTCCCAGGCATCTTCGGATGGATCTTCACGACCGACCATAAGCGAATCGGCCTCCTGTACCTCGTTTCGACGCTCTCCTTCTTCTTTGTGGGTGTCTCGCTCGGGCTCACCATGCGACTCGAACTCATTCGTTCTGGCATGCACTTCTACAGCGCCCAGACCTACAACGCCATCTTCACGCTCCACGGTGTCATCATGATCTTCCTCTTCATCATCCCCGGCATCCCGTCGTCCCTTGGGAATTTCATCATGCCGCTCCAGATCGGGGCGCGCGATGTTGCTTTCCCCAGGATCAACATCCTCTCATGGTGGCTGTTCATCCTGGGTGGGGCGATTGCCGTCACGTCCCTCTTTACCGGCGGCGGCCCTCCGGACACGGGTTGGACCTTCTATGTTCCCTACAGCATCCGCACGGGCACGAACGTTTCGCTCGCAGTCTTCGGTGTGTTCCTGATCGGGCTCTCGTCTACGTTGACGGGGATGAATTTTCTCACTACGATCCACCGCCTCCGTGCTGAGGGCATGACCTGGAAGCGCATGTCGCTCTTTACTTGGGCAATCTATGCCACGTCGTGGGTCCAACTTCTGGCCACGCCGGTCATCGCGATCACACTCTTGTTGGTCATCATCGAGCGTTTCTTCGGCGTGGGCTTCTTCGATCCGGCGAAGGGAGGCGACCCCATTCTTTTCGAACACATGTTCTGGATTTACTCGCACCCGGCGGTCTACATTATGATCCTTCCGGCCATGGGAGTGGTCACAGACATCATCCCGGTGTTCGCACGCAAGAACATATTCGGGTACACGGCCATAGCCGCGTCGAGTCTCGCCATCGCCTTCTTGGGTTACCTCGTCTGGGGCCACCACATGTTCACGAGCGGCATGAGCGATACGGCGAGGGTCATCTTTTCCTTCTTTACGTTCCTCGTCGCTGTCCCGAGCGGCATTAAGGTCTTCAACTGGATCGCGAGCCTCTACAAGGGTTCAATCACCATGGCCGCCCCGCTCCTGTATACAATCGGCTTCATTTTTCTCTTTTCCATCGGTGGCCTGACCGGGCTCGTGCAGGGCGCTCTGGCGACGAACGTCCATGTTCATGGCACGTACTTCATCGTGGCCCACTTTCACTACGTGATGTTTGGTGGCGCAGCCATGGGATTCTTCGCCGGTCTCCATTACTGGTTCCCCAAGATGTTCGGTAAAATGTACGAAGAGCACTTGGCAAAGCTAGCGTGGGTCTTCCTTTTCGTCGGGTTCAACATGCTCTACTTCTCCATGTTCGTTCTAGGATGGGAAGGAATGCCCAGGCGGTATTACGACTATCTCCCCAAGTTTAACGCCCCAAACCTGGTCTCGACCATCGGGTCTTGGATACTCGCTATGGGCCTGTTCATCATGTTCTACAACCTGATCCACTCGCTTTTCAGGGGCGAAAAGTCCGGGGACAATCCCTGGGGAGGTGCGACGCTAGAATGGCGGACATCGTCCCCCCCGCCTGCGGAGAACTTCGTGGAAGCCCCGGTAGTCACGAAGGGACCGTATTCGTACAGGTGAAGCAGGATGAAGTTCACGCGCGAAATCCTAAACACGAATTCAGCTCTAATAAAATAATTTTGATTTTCGACTATTTGGCATTATTGAGAATTTCATAATTCGTATTTAGGATTGACATTCTTATGGCTGAACTTTCTCACACAGAACACCGCGACTATACCGGTGCCAAGCTCGGCATGTGGCTTTTTCTGTTCACGGAGATCCTGCTCTTTGGCGGCATGTTCCTGATCTACTCCATTTACCGCACCGTCCATACGCAGGAATTTCACGAGGCTGCGAAAGAAATGAATCTTGTGCTCGGAGCCGTCAACACCATTATCCTGCTGACGAGCAGCATGACCATGGCGCTTTCAATATCGGCGATCAAGCAGAGCTTCAGAACCCGCTCCCTGGCCTACCAAGCAGCGACGGTCATCCTCGGTCTGGTCTTCCTGGGGAACAAGTTCTTCGAATGGCGCAGCCATATCCAGCACGGTTATTACCCGAACGCTCCCGAACTGCTCGCCATGAGCCACGGGAAGATCCTCTATTTCGGGCTCTACTACGTCATGACGGGCATTCATGGCCTCCACGTGTTGATCGGGATCGGGATCATCAGCTTCATCTTCATCCTGACGCTTCGGGGCGTAATATCGAGCGCGGACTTTATAAAGCTGGAGAATACGGGATTATTCTGGCACCTGGTGGACGTCATCTGGATTTATCTGTTCCCGCTGTTCTATTTGATCACCTGAGGGCCGTTATTGTTATTGTGAATCGAAGAACAAAATGCAAGATTGTCGTTATGGCCTGGCTGCTCCTGTTCTTTCTCCTGGGGTTCGGGGTCTGGAGATTCCAGGGCGGCCACCTGATGATCGTGGCGTACTTTATCCTGAGTTTTTTTCTGTACGTTTTCTACGCTTTTCTGGCCCGGTGTCCCCGGTGCAGGATGCCGGTATTGCTCAGGCCGGTGAAGCTGTTCGGGATGGAACTGTACCGATGGTCGCTCCTCGCGCCTGAGCGCTGCAGCCATTGCGGCAAATCGCTGCCATAGACCCCCGGGGTGCCCTTTTCATGAAGGAACAGGAAAAACACATTGTTGTCGGTACGAAGACCTTCGTCCTGATCTGGCTTGCCCTGCTCGTTCTCACCGGCTTGACAATCAAGGCCGCCCAGATGCGCATGGGCGAATGGAGCATGATCGCCAACCTTCTGATCGCCTCCACAAAGGCGAGCCTCGTGCTCTGGTTCTTCATGCACCTGAAATATGAAAAGTTGTTCTTCAAATTGCTGTTTTTCGTCCCCATTGCGACGATAACGATCATTATAATGCTTACATTTTTTGATATCTGGTACCGGTAGCCAGGTATGTGTACTCGGTACTTTGAACTCTGTTCTTCACCAAAGGTGGAATTATGGTAACCGGCTGGCCGAACCTAGCAAGTCCCGCTGATAGTGTCTTCTACTTCATCCTTGGTATTGCGCTTACCTTTCTCTTTCTAAATACGGCGGTTATGATCTACTTCTTGATCAGGTACAGCCGCAGGAGGAATCCCAAGCCCGAAGACGTAAAAGAGAATCTCACGATCGAGATTCTATGGACCGTGATTCCCACCATCCTCGTGCTGCTCATTTTCTTCGCGGGCTGGAAAGGCTTTCAGTACATGCGCACGGTTCCGCCTGATGCGATGCCCGTGAAGGTCACGGCCCGCCAGTGGTCGTGGCTGTTTACCTACGAGAATGGAAAACAGGACAGTGTACTCAGAGTGCCGCTGGGAAAACCGGTGAAGCTTTTAATAACGTCTGCTGATGTGCTCCACAGCCTGTATATACCCGCGTATCGCATTAAAGAAGATTGCGTGCCCGGCATGGAGACACACCTCTGGTTCCTGCCGGACGAGATCGGGTCTTATGACCTCTTCTGCACTGAATACTGTGGCGTCGGACATTCGGCCATGATCACGAAGGTTGAGGTCGTCTCTCAGAAAGATTTCAATGATTGGTATGAAGGTGAGAAGAAGGCCACCCTGGCAACGGCTGCAAAAAAAGAAGCTCCCGGACAGAAGGGAGCCGAACTCATCCAGGTAAAAGGCTGTGTCGCGTGTCATACGACGGACGGAACACCGAAGATCGGACCCACGTTCAAGGGTGTCTTTGGAAAGGAGGAGATCGTGATCCGTGATGGGAAAGAGCGGGAGATCGTGGTTGATGAGGAATTCATCAAACAGACCTTGCTCCAGCCTGAACTCGACCGGGTCAAAGGATTTCCGCCGATCATGCCGTCACAGCGGGGACAGCTGACGGACAAGGAAATGGATGAAATCATCGAGTACATAAAGAGTTTGAAGTAGCAACCCCATACTAATGCATAAACAGACGTTGCAGCATCATTACGAGCAACCGTGGGGAGCACGGCAATTTCGTGGTTACCGCGGAGTGCATTGGATTCTTTGTCAACAAATGAACCCAAGAGGCTTGTTTCGCACTAAGACAACGGGTCGCAAAATTCTAATCGTGAATTGTGGACTATGAATCTTAAATGGCCTGCAATCGCTGCGGGCTCTGCGAGAATAGAAGTGGGATATCATGTTTGAGATAAAACCATATGTCACGCTCTGCCGGACAAATATCTCCCTCTTCACCGCTTGTTCTGCGGCAACAGGCTTTTTTCTCGCGCCCTATCACCGGATTACCGGCGTACTGCTTCCCGCTGCAGCGGCCTTTCTGCTGACATGTGGAGCATCTGCCTTGAACCAGTACCAGGAGAAGGATATCGACGCTAAGATGGAAAGAACGCGTCAACGGCCACTTCCCTCCGGTATCATCACTTCTGCACAGGCCCTATCTCTCGCCCTTGTTCTGATGATATCGGGGCTGCTCCTGCTCGTGATTTCGGGAAAGGTGATAGCAACGGTGCTGGGTCTTTTCGCTTTTCTCTGGTATAACGGCATATATACTCATCTCAAGAGGATCACGGCCTTTGCATCCGTGCCCGGGGCGTTAGTCGGTGCGGTCCCTCCCGCCATTGGTTGGTCCACCGCGGGGGGCACTCTCGTTGATGTTCGTCTCTTTGCCCTCTGTTTTGTATTTATTATGTGGCAGATTCCGCACTTCTGGCTCCTGATCATCCGCCGCGGCGAGGAATATCAAAAGGCGGGCCTTCCATCTCTTACCGCCGTCATGAGCACCGCGCAGATATCCCGCGTGACGTTCGTCTGGATATTTTCCGCTAGCGTCGCCTGCCTGCTACTTCCTCTCTACGGGACGATCAGATCTCCACTGGTGTATTATTCTCTCATCCCCCCGGCCGCGTGGCTCGTTTGGAACGGGAGGGCCTTAGCGCAAAGGCAGCCTGCGGCTACGCTGTCTTCCGGCCTATTCAAAAAGATCAACATATACCTGTTCCTCATCATGTCCCTTCTGTCGCTTGAGAACATTTTCTTTCACGTGCCATGACGGAGACCCGCGTTGTTATCGCAGAAAAGCTCAGGCATCTCCTGATCGAGTCCTCGTCGCTCATCGAGAAATATACAAGGGAGGTTTGCCCGGACTGCATCAATGTCTGCTGCAGGCAGAAACATGGAATGTATCAGGAGAGGGACATTCTTTATCTGCATGCGCTGGGTGTCGAGGTCCCGCGGCATGATGAGACGAGGCCGCCGGACGGCCCCTGCCAGTTCATGGGGCCTTGGGGCTGTAATAAGCCGCGGTGGCTCCGGCCGTTCAAGTGCACGTGGTATTTCTGCGAACCGATCCTTGCGGCGCTAAACGAAGGACCGCAGAAGAAGACACGCCAACTTTCTGCCGTACTGCAGGAGATGATCAACCTGTATGACATGCTTTTAGCCGAATGATGCACTATCCCAGAACGTAAATATGATGGGCCCATCTGCAAACCATCCTCGTCGTTTATGATAGAATCAGCACATGGCGAGATACGGGGATGACAACCGCGCTTTTTTGAGGTTTATATTCAATGCCTCGTTCGCAAGCCTCTCCTACGAAATAGCGCTCATGCGGGCTTTTTCCATCTCCCTCTGGTATCACTTCGCTTTCATGGTGATCAGTATCGCCATGCTGGGCATCGGCGCCAGCGGCACCGTGCTCTCGGTTTTCCCAATCCTAAAAGACATCCGCAAGGTTCCACGATATGCACTCATGCTCGCTATAAGCGTCCCCGCCTCCTATCTTCTTGCCAACGTCGTACCCTTTGACCCGGCAAGGCTTTCCTGGGATAGGATACAGGTACTCTTCATCAGCCTCTACTATGTCATCCTCTGCATTCCGTTCTTCTGCTTCGGACTGATCGTCTCGACTGCCTATTCCACGATGTCCCGTGAAGCAACGGCTATCTACGCCTCGGACCTTCTGGGGGCCGGCGCCGGCGCGGTTGCCATGGTCTGGCTTCTCTTCCTCGGTGGACCCGAGACGAGCGTGTTCATCATCTCTTCCCTCCTTGCCACAGGGCTCCTGTACCAGGTCGACAGGAAGACACGGACTATTTCAGTGCTGCTCCTCTCATTAAATATGGCGGTACTTTTCATGCATCCGGTGTTCATCCAGCCCAGAATATCGCCATACAAGCCGTTCGCGCTCGCCTTGCAATTTCCTGGCGCGGAACGCCTCGGCACTGCATACAGCCCATATTCACGCGTCGACTTGTTCAAAAGCCCCGCCGTCAGGTTCGCACCGGGTCTGAGCTTTGCGTACCTCGAGCCGCTGCCTGAGCAGACCGGTGTTGCGGTTGATGCAGGTGACATTTACGCAATGACCGACGATGCACACGGCAGCAGGCTCGCCTTCATCCGCTCCCTCCCCTCGAGCCTCGCCTACCTTCTCGGCAGCAACAATGACGTGCTCATCATCGAACCACGGGCTGGTCTCGCCCTCCTCACGGCCCGACAGTTCGGAGCACGGATCATCTCTGCCGTTGACTCGAATCCCCTTTTGATACGCGCTGTGCGGGAATATGGCAGAAAGCATGCATCAAGCATCTATGAGGAAAATACTTGGAGCGGACTTGGACGGACGTGGCTTGCGGCTACGGACAGAGAGTTCGACCTTATCGACCTCTCGTTCATGGGATCATTACCTTCTGCGACCTTCGGTTTCGCCGAGGATTACCGTTTCACCGTGGAGGCCTTCGAACAGTATCTTGGCCACCTGAGGCGAGAGGGGTTCCTGTCTCTTAATCTCTATATCATTCCGCCGCCAAGATCGGAACTGCGCCTGCTTACGACCCTGGCCCAGGCCGCTGACGTGTCCGGCATCCGTGACATTTCCATGCATATAGCCGCCATACGGAGCTGGGACACCATGACCATGGTCATAAAAAAATCAGCCCTGATCCCGGAGGACATCCGACGGATCAAAACGTTTGCGCGAGAGAAAAAGTTTGACCTGGTGTACTACCCGGGCATCAGGCCGGACGAGAGCAATGTCCACATAAAAATGCCGGGGAACGAATATGCGGAAGCCTTCCGGCGCCTGATAAGCAAGGAAACGCGGGACCGGTTCATGGCTGATTACCTCTTCGACATACAACCGGTCTCTGATGAAAGGCCCTTCTTCCATTATTACTTGAAGGCGAAGAACATCGAAGCGATCTACCGAGTAATGGGTGATAAATGGCAGTATTTCATCGAAGAGGGCTACCTCCTTCCGGTCCTCTTTGTTCAGGTCCTCGTCGTGAGCTTGGTCCTGATCCTCCTGCCACTCCTGACGCTCAAGAGAACCGCCACCGGTAATTACGGGAAGAACTCTTTCCGCAACCTCTCATATTTCGCCCTGCTTGGCATTGGGTACCTTTTCTTCGAAATAGCATTTATCCAGAAAATGATTCTCAGCCTCGAGAACCCGGCATATGCGGCCAGTACTGTAATAGCCTCGGTCCTGATCAGCTCAGGCATCGGCAGCCTGATAAGCCGGCGCAGCAGGACCCTCAATAATCCCCGCGTCCTCCTCATACTTGCGGCTCTCGCCATGGTCTACAGTATCATGCTGCCCGGAACCATAGTATCTATGAGCCGTCATCCTCTGCTGGTAAAGATCATCCTCGCCTTTGTCATCCTCATGCCCGGTGGTCTCCTCATGGGTATTCCCTTCCCTCTCGGGATCTCGGTCCTCGGCTCAACTGCTCCCCGGCTTATTCCCTGGGCATGGGCAGTGAACGGCTGCTTCTCGGTGGTTTCTCCGGTCCTCGCGGTCATGATTGCCCTGTCCGCAGGATATCAAACAGTACTTCTCTCCGGCGCGGCTATGTACCTCTTGGCTTTTTGGGTAATTCGGCGTGGATGGAATGTCGCCGCAGAGAAATAAAAAAATCTACCCTAACAACAGATGAAGCTCGAGTCCTCGAGTCTCTCGGGTAACGAATTGAAAACTACTGCATGATATATTGATTTTATGATATATTCGGTTGGCAAGAATAATGTCCTGGAATCTGCATGCAATGAGAAATCACCGCAACTGCATATTATGTTTTGAATTTGTCATAGATGTCAAAAGGATGTACGTGCGCCAAGCCAGTTATTAACAATGGGAAAAGAAATGATAAAGAGAGGATCGTTTTGGTAAGAGAATTGTCGATTTTCTATAAGAATAGATTTCATCGGTTATGCTCATTTGGGCCTCGCATGGCAAAAAGTATCGCAATAAGTTTATTTTCCCTTATAATTTGCTTTGGCGAGTCTTGGGCGGGGCCACCGTTCCGCACAGACGACCCGGAGCCTGTTGTCAATATCACGGAGAGCTTTACATAGCCACTCAGTATGAAAAAGGCAAGGATGTAATATCCGGCACCGCTCCGCATATTGAGTTGAACTACGGAATCGTACCTAATGTTATGCTCCACCTGATTGCACCCTATGACTTCAACAAACCAGATGGAGCATCGACGCAGCACGGGTATGGAGACACGGAGATTGGAGTCAAATATCGATTTATTAACGATGAGGATACCCACTTCATGGTAGGAGCATTCCCCCTCGTGGAATTGCCTACGGGTGATAGCGACAAGCCGTTAGGAGCGGGACATACTCTGTATTTCATTCCCCTTTGGTTTCAGAAGAGCTGGGGACCGTGGCAATCCTATGGTGGCGGCGGTTTCTGGAGAAACCCCGGCTCGGGTAACAAGGACTATTGGTTTTTCGGCTGGCATGTGCAGCGTGATATATCCAAAACGCTTGTACTCGGCGTCGAATTATTCAGCCAGACCAAGACAACGGAAGATGGGAAAAATCAAACGGGGTTCACTCTAGGGGCCATTATGAATTTAACAGATGATCACCACCTGCTCTTTTCTAGTGGAAGAGACATCCAGGGTGAAAATAGGTTCTCGGCTTACTTGGCGTACCAGTACACGTTTGGATCGCACAAGGAGGAATAATAATAGTAAATCACGCTGGAAGTCGATTGCTTTCCATTATTTGCAGTCTCGGACATTTCTAAGAGTATACAGATTACTCCATGTATTCTTCACTTGACGTCCTCCCCGGTTCTAAAGATCGAGGATTCCCGAATCGGGCTCTACAGCTACGAAGAGCCATTGCAGATTCTGTTCGCCGGTGCGGCAGAGATGTTTGCAACTGCCCCGATTCATGGGCTGATGCAGATGGCTCGGTATTTCTCCAGGCGAACCAGTTGACTGCCGGTCTTGCTCTTGGCAAAATACCTATTTACTGAATCCCACCTTGAGTCGATCTCTTGACAAATATTATTCCT
Source organism: Nitrospirota bacterium (assembly GCA_035516175.1). Classification (GTDB taxonomy): domain Bacteria; phylum Nitrospirota; class UBA9217; order UBA9217; family UBA9217; genus DASPSR01. Next base: position 20,800 of record DATJAO010000037.1, on the reverse strand, counting down.
CTGATAAACTTGTTTTACCTTACTTGTGTTGGTCGAAACAAATCATAGTAAATGGAGGTGTACCTATGAAAGCTCTAAGATCGCTTTTTCTCATCGGTTTTGTTCTGTTAATCTTTGTTGGAGCCGCGCTTGCGGTGGAGAAGGAGATGTCTGGAGAAGTTACTGCTGTGGATGTTGCCAAAGGCACTCTTACATTGAAGAGTGGAACGGTCGAGGCTGGTTTCGATTGTGAGGCGGGCTCCTTGATTAAAGATGTGAAGGTTGGTGATAAGATCACTGTACAATACAAAGAGGAAAGCGGCAAAAAGAAAGCCATAAAACTCTGGGCCACTCCGACGCAAAAGAAAACTACTGGCGGATACTAACCCATATTTTCTGCAGAAAAGGCAGGCGTTTGCCTGCCTTTCTGTTTTTCGTGGGAATATGTTTTGAAAATTCTTTCCTAAAAAGAATTGCTACCGCTTCTGCATCTCGCCCACCATGGGTACAAAAGCCACAGGGCTTATTTGCTCAACATCCAGATCTCCCTTTCTCTTTGTCGCGAGGGTGAGAGTCTGGAAATAGACCGTGCTCCCCAGCGGCACAATCAGCCTGCCGCCCTCCTTGAGCTGTTTGATGAGGGGGGGAGGAATGTGGTTTGCTGCAGCGGTGATGATTATTGCATCGAAAGGCGCCTGCTCTTCCCAGCCAAAATACCCATCGCTGTATTTCACCTTCACATTCCCATATCCGAGGGCGGCCAGCCTTTCCGCAGCCTTATCTGCTAGGGCTTTCCGTATCTCGATGGTATAGACTTCCTTCACGATCTCGGCCAGAACCGCAGCCTGATAGCCTGAACCGGTTCCTACCTCAAGGACACGGTCTCCGGGCTTGAGTCGCAGCGCCTCGGTCATGAGAGCAACCACATACGGCTGTGAGATGGTCTGGCCTTCTCCGATCGGCAGCGGGTAGTCTCCGTATGCCCGGCTCCGGAGCGATTCATCCACAAACAGGTGCCTTGGAACCTTGCCCATCACCTTGAGAACCACGGGGTCCTCGAGCCCCCGGTCCCTAATGTCCCGCTCAACCATTTGCTGCCGCTTGAGAGCATAAAGGTCGTCCTTAGCGGCAATGGTGGGGCAGAAGTGGAGGATGATGAATATCGAGACCAGAAACAGAAAGACGCTTTTTGATGAGACAACCATGGACAATTCACCTCTCCGCTTTAATTATGGCATACAGAGGGAATAAATGAGCGGGCTTTTTCGAGTGGAGAAAGAAAAGCTGAAAATTCGGGAATCAAAGAAAACTTAGCGCACGGGATAACGAGTAAAAGACCGCATCTTTTATTTAGGTCATTTTTTAGGCCCGGCCTTGTGCTGCCATCGGGACAGCTTCGTGACTTGACAGTGCACTTGAGATTCGAGATTTCAAGGTGCAAGATGAGTAATTATAAATTGGGGTGAATTAAGGGCACTATGAAGAAAACAGGTCTGGGTCAGGCTTGTCATGGCTCCACTCCTGATATCAAGAAACAAGACTGATCATATATTCCCCGCAACTTTGGAAAAACCATACATTTCAATCTTTAAGGTATAAAACCTTGCTACTTTGGTTAGCGATAATTGAAGAAAACAGGAGAACTTGACACTGTTTTGAACAAGCGCTAAACTTGCTTTATCTTTTTTATAAAATAGTCCGTCCGTCAGCGTTATATCTGGTTTGCCCTTCTGCATCAAGGTCGATACTGTAATATCTTTTGCACTGGGTAATTTGGTAACGTCCTCAAATGCTCTCTTAGAATAATCCAAAAAAGATCAGGCTAATCTGGTCATTAAGTTATACGTTAGTAAAAATCAAAATCTACCGCAGGGACACGTAGTAGCGAGTCACGGATTGCGCATGAGGGCCGTGCTGCTGCATGCCTAAAATGTGCCTTTTGCCGGGAGGCTGGCCTAATATCTGAACTCCATTGCCATATCATGTAAACAACCATGGAGGTGAAAAATGTACGTAACACGAAGACAGTTTTTCAAGGTGACTGTCGGCGGACTGGGTGCTTCCAGCGTGGCGGCCCTTGGCTTTTCACCTGTCGATGCGCAGGCGGAGGTGCGCCAGTTCAAGCTGGCCCGCAGCACCGAGACCTTCAATACCTGCCCCTACTGCTCGGTGAGCTGCGGCCTGATCATGCACAGCCTGGGGGACAAGGCGAAAAACGCCGAGCTGTCAATTTTCCATATCGAGGGCGATCCGGACCATCCGGTGAACCGCGGCACCCTCTGCCCGAAAGGCGCGGGGCTGGTGGACTTCATCCACAGCCCGAACCGGCTCAAGTACCCGGAATACCGCGCCCCCGGCTCAAACGAATGGAAGCGAATTAGCTGGGACGAGGCCTTTACGAAGGTGGCCCGCCTGATGAAGGACGACCGGGACAAGAACTTCATCGCCAAGAACGTCGCCGGCGCTACGGTCAACCGCTGGACGACTACGAGCTTCCTCGCTGCCTCCGCTTCCAGCAACGAGACCGGATGGATTACGCACAAGGTCGTCCGCAGCACCGGTATCCTGGCCTTCGACAACCAGGCGCGCGTCTGACACGGTCCTACGGTCTCCAGTTTGGGGCCCACATTCGGACGCGGCGCGATGACCAACCACTGGGTTGACATCAAGAACGCGAATGTTATCGTTGTCATGGGCGGCAACGCCGCCGAAGCGCACCCCTGCGGTTTCAAATGGGTGACCGAGGCCAAGGCACACAATAAGGCCACGTTCATCGTCGTGGACCCCCGCTTCACCCGTTCCGCGTCGGTTGCGGACCTCTACGCCCCGCTTCGCACCGGCACGGACATCACCTTCCTGGGCGGGGTGATCAACTACCTGCTGTCCCACGACAAGATCCAGCACGAATACGTCAAGGCGTATACCAACGCCCCCCTGATTATCAAGGAAGGCTACAAGTTCGAGGACGGCCTGTTCTCGGGCTACGATGCGCCGAACCGCACATATGACCGCAGCACCTGGGCCTACGAAACCGGACCGGACGGGTACGCCAAAATCGACACGACCCTGAAGCATCCGCTCTGCGTGCTCAACCTGATGAAGAAGCACTACTCCCGCTACACGCCGGAGATGGTGAGCAACATCTGCGGCACGCCGAAGGAGACGTTCCTCAAGATCTGCGAGATACTCGCGAGCACCAGCGTACCCAACCGCACCGCCACATTCATGTATGCCCTGGGGTGGACCCAGCACTCCGTGGGCTCCCAGATGATCCGCACTGCGGCGCTGGTGCAGCTCTTGCTCGGCAACGTCGGCATGGCCGGCGGCGGCGTCAATGCCCTCCGGGGCCACTCCAACATCCAGGGGCTCACTGACCTCGGCCTCCTGTCCAACCTTCTGCCGGGCTACCTCACGCTTGCCAACGAAAAGGAGACCGACTACCACACGTATATCGACAAGCGCACGCTGAAGCCCTTGCGGCCCAATCAGTTCAACTACTGGTCGAACTATCCCAAGTTCCACGTCAGCCTGATGAAGTCCTGGTGGGGCGACATGGCGACCAAGGAGAACAACTGGCGCTTTGACTGGCTCCCGAAGCTCGACATGGAATACGACATCCTGCGTCAGTTCGAGCTGATGCACCAGGGCAAGATGAACGGCTATTTCTGCCAGGGCTTCAACCCTCTGGGCGCGATCCCCAACAAGGCCAAACTGATCGATGGCCTGTCCAAGCTGAAATATCTTGTCGTGATCGATCCCCTTGCCACGGAGACCTCGTGCTTCTGGGAGAACCACGGCGAATTCAACAATGTTGATCCCTCCAAGATACAGACTGAGGTCATCCGCATGCCCTCGACCTGTTTCGCCGAGGAGGACGGCTCTCTCACCAACTCCGGCCGTTGGCTGCAGTGGCACTACAAGGGCGCAAATCCGCCCGGAGAAGCCAGGCCCGACGCCGAGATCATGGCCGGCATCTTCCTCAAGCTTCGGGAGCTTTACAAAAAGGAAGGCGGTGCCTTCCCCGACCCGATCCTGAACATGAGCTGGGCCTACAAAATGCCGTACGCCCCGGCCCCGGAGGAACTGGCAAAGGAATACAACGGCAAGGCCCTTGTAGACCTGCATGACCCCAAGGACAAGACCAGGGTCGTCGTGAAAAAAGGCGATCAGCTGGACGGCTACGGCCAGCTCAAGGACGACGGCACCACCGCCTGCGGCTGCTGGCTGTTTTCGGGATCTTTCACCGAGAAGGGCAACATGATGGCGCGGCGGGACAACTCCGATCCCTCCGGTCTCGGAAACACCCCGGGATGGGCGTACTCCTGGCCGGCAAACCGTCGGATCATGTACAACCGTGCTTCGTGCGACCCCGCAGGAAAACCCTGGGACCCGAACCGGAGGCTCATCTGGTGGGACGGCGCCAAGTGGACCGGCGTGGACGTGCCGGACTTCAAGCCCGATTCCGCTCCCAGCGAAGGCATGAACCCCTTCATCATGCAGCCCGAAGGAGTAGGGCGCCTGTTCGCCCTGGACAAGATGGCGGAAGGGCCGTTTCCCGAGCACTATGAGCCGTTCGAGACACCGATCGATACCAACCCACTGCATCCCAAAGTGATCAGCAACCCTGCGGCGCGGGTGTTCAAGGGCGACTGGGAAGCCTTCGGCAAGAGCAAAGACTTTCCCTATGCGGGGACAACCTATCGTGTCACCGAGCACTTTCACTTCTGGACCAAGCATACCCGCCTGTCGTCGATCCTTCAACCGCAGCAGTTCGTGGAACTCGGCGAGGAGCTGGCCGGGGAGAAGGGCATCAAGGCCGGCGACTGGGTCAAGGTGTGGTCCAACCGGGGCTTCATCAAAGCGAAGGCGATTGTGACCAAGCGCCTTAGGCCCCTCCAGGTCAACGGCAAGACGGTCCACCACGTGGGCATCCCGATCCACTGGGGTTTCAAGGGAGTTGCCAAGAGCGGATTCCTGGCCAATACCCTGACACCGTTCGTGGGCGATGCAAATTCCCAGACGCCGGAGTTCAAGTCCTTCCTCGTCAATATCGAGAAGGCATAGGAGGTAGACCATGGCACTCCAATCACTTGATATCATCCGTCGTTCCGCAACCAGCACGCACCCCCCGGACCAGCGCAAGACCCAGGAAGTGGTGAAGCTGATCGACGTGTCGAAATGCATCGGTTGTAAGGCCTGCCAGGTGGCGTGCATGGAGTGGAACGACACTCGAGACGTCATAGGCACTAACCACGGCGTTCTCGACAACCCGGCGGACCTGACCGAAGACTCCTGGACGGTGATGCGTTACAGCGAAGTGGAAACCGACCGGGGTCTGGAATGGCTTATCCGCAAGGACGGCTGCATGCACTGCGGTGATCCCGGCTGCCTCAAGGCCTGCCCCGCACCGGGCGCCATCGTGCAGTACAGCAACGGCATCGTTGATTTCCATGAGGAGAACTGCATCGGCTGCGGCTACTGCCTCACCGGCTGTCCGTTCAACATCCCGCGCCTGTCGAAGAAGGACAGCAAGGTCTACAAGTGCACCCTCTGCTCCGACCGGGTGGCGGTGGGCCTGGAACCGGCCTGCGTCAAGACCTGTCCCACCGGCGCGATCGTGTTTGGCACCAAGGAGGACATGCTCCGCCACGCGGAGGAACGGATTGCCGATCTGAAAAGCCGCGGCTATGACAAGGCGGGGATCTACAATCCTCAGAGGGTCGGCGGCACCCACGTGATGTACGTGCTTCAGCATGCCGACAAGCCGGAGATGTACCACGGTCTCCCTAAGGACCCCTCTATCAGCGCAATGGTCTCTCTGTGGAAAGACGGCGCCAAGCCACTGGCCTCGATGGCTCTTGGCCTAGGCATCCTCGGTGCCGCTCTCCATTATGTAACCAAGGGCCCGAACGAGGTCTCGGAAGAGAACGAGAAGGAGTTTAAAGATGAAAAATGACCCGAAAAAACTAATGAGGTATACGCCGTCCGAGCGAGCCAACCACTGGCTGACGGCAATACTCTTTTTCCTAGCAGCGCTGTCCGGGCTCAGTTTCTTTCAGCCCCTTTACTACCCGCTGACTTTGCTGTTCGCCGGCGGCGTTTGGACCCGTATCCTTCATCCCTTCTTCGGGGTGTTGATGACCGTTTCTTTCGGCATTGAGTTCTTCAATTACCGGCAGCTGAACGTCATGACCCCGACGGACTGGGAATGGCTGAGTCGTGTCCGCCAATTGGTCGGCGGTGATGACCAGAACATGCCGGAAGCAGGAAAGTTCAATGGCGGCCAGAAACTCCTGTTCTGGCTGATGGCGGTCTTCATGGCTCTTCTCATCCTGTCCGGCATTGTGATCTGGCGCGCCTATTTTTCATTCCTCTTTCCGGTAGGGTTGATCCGCTTCGCGTCCGTGATTCACGCCGCATCGGCCGCCGTCATGATCGGCCTGATCATCTTCCACATCTATGCCGCCATCTGGATGAAAGAGAGCATCGGCGCCATGCTGTACGGCTGGGTCAGGCGTGCCTGGGCCAAACAGCATCACCCGGTATGGTACCGGGAGATGACCGGAGGAGGCAAATGAACACGGAGACCCGCATCCTTGAGCCTGGCCAGCTGGAAACACCCCTGGGAGAGATCCGCTTTCTCTTCCTCCCTAGCCGCGATTTGTTTGCACGACGCGCGGGACGCCTTCGGTTCCTGTCCAAAGGGCATCCCTTGGGCGATTATCTGGCCTTCCTGGCGATCATCGCTGATGCGCAGCAGGAAGCTTTGATTCAATTCCTGCCCCTATCATTGCCTGGTCCCGCTGAACAGGCGCGATGCCGCGAGCAGGGCATGCCCCTCCTCGACGCCCCCTCCCGGCACCGGGACCCGGAATGGCGCAGGGGGCTCACCATGATTCTTCAGCAGATGAGCAAGGCCCATCTTCCTTCGGCTGCACGCGATGCCACATCAACCCTGATGCAGGCGAGTGAAACCGAATTGGAGGAAATGGCGGACAGGATATTGGCGGGAGATCTGGCCGATATTTCTCCACAGGAGCTGCCCTTTGTCGCCGCCGCCCTGCAGGTCTACTGGGTGCACATGGCGTCATCTCTGGGAGAAGATTGCTTTGGCAGACTGGAGCACGGCGGGCTCTGCCCCGTGTGCGGGTCACCACCGATGGTCGGCATCGTGCGCAGCGGCGGAGCAGAGCATGGATTGCGTTACCTTTCCTGTTCCCTCTGCGCTTCTTTATGGCACATGGTGAGGATCAAATGCAGCAGCTGCGAATCCACCAAGGGGATCGACTACCACATCGTGGAAGGCTCGAACGGTGCAGTCAAGGCGGAGAGTTGCAGCAGCTGCAATTCCTACCTGAAACTGTTGTACCTCGGAAAAGATCCGCAGATGGAAGTGACGGCCGATGACCTGGCCACCCTTGCTCTGGACATATTGATGGACCAGGAGGGTAAGACGCGCGGCGGTCCAAACCTGTTTTTTCACCCTGGGACGTCGCACTGACAACGTCGCCACATGAACATGCGGTCCACAGTGACTGGTGTCCTATCTGCTCAACGCCTGATGAGGCAAAGAGCATGGGACGCAGCCTTTGTTCCAAAGTCTTACGTTGTTGAATATCAAGGTGAATGCCGGAAATGAGAAGAAGTGATTATGTCCCAATTGAGTTTTGAAACCCTTCTCCAGGAATCGGTAAAAATGCATGGACATCTTTGCCCGGGGCAAGTACTCGGCGTCCGAATGTCCATGCTCGGCCTCCGGGAAATCGGAATTTCAAATCCGAAAGGAAGCGACCGGAAGAACCTCATTATTTTCGTCGAGATGGACCGATGCGCGACGGACGCGGTCCAATCCGTCACCGGCTGCAGCCTGGGGAAGCGGAGCATGAAGTACTTTGATTACGGCAAGATGGCGGCCACGTACATGAACCTGAAAACTAACAAGGCAGTTCGGATTGTTGCCAGGAAGGATTCGAGCGAAAAAGCAAAAGGACTCTTCCCCGACATCGAGAACAAGTATATGGCGCAGATTGAAGCATACAAAGTGATGTTGGACGGCGAGCTCTTCGATGTGATGGACGTTACCGTGCAGGTCCGACCCGAGGATATGCCGGGAAGACCGATGCGAAGAGTACAGTGCGACTCATGCGGTGAGCATGTTCAGGACATGAGGGAAGTCTGCCGGGACGGCAGGGTGCTGTGCGTTGCGTGCTCTGAGGGCGGCTACTACGAAGTCAAGAATACCTTTTTGCCGTGCGTTATGCAGGAAACCCATAACGGTCTGGATATCAGATCAAAGATATGGATTGAGGTTGGCGGTGAACCGGTTTTCGGCCGGGGCAGGCGGTTTCTGCTGGAAGCCATAGACTCGTACGGTTCAATAAACCGGGCGGCACAGGAAGTTGATATATCCTTCCGAAAGGCATGGGGACATATCAAGGCCATGGAGAGCCGGCTTGGCATGAAACTGGTCGAGCGTCAGGCTGGCGGAAAGAACGGGGGCGGTGCCACGCTGACGGATGATGCCAGAAAATTCTTGAAGAAGTACGAAGTGCTTGAAAAGGGCATACAGGAAATGGTGGATAAGCGATTCAGAAGTATATTCAAGGGAGGTCCTCATGTGTGATTCCCCTCACGAGGAACGACGACAGCGTGCGAAAACGATACCCGTCCATGAGGCGGTAGGCACGGTTCTTGCTCATGATATTACGGAGATCCGGCCCGGAGAATTCAAGGGATGCGCCTTTAGGAAAGGCCACATAATCCGGGAAGAGGACGTCTGCCACCTTCAGCGGCTCGGCAAGGAGCATCTATTCGTCCTGCACGTTGCCGAAGATGAGATGCACGAGAACGACGCCGCCTATGCGATTGCCAATGCGCTTATGGGCAGCGGTGTGGCGATCAAAGACGAACCCAAGGAAGGTAAGATCAGCATCATTGCGGAACATGATGGGCTTCTGAAAATCGACAAAGAAACTCTTCTGGCATTCAATATGCTGGGCGAGGTGATGTGCGCAACGCTGCATGAGAATACGGTAGTGAAAAAAGGGCAGACTGTCGCGGGTATGCGGGCAATTCCGTTGGTTGTGAAGAAAGATGTAATCGATCAGGCGGTGAGCATTGCGGAAGAAGTCCGTCATGCCCGAGAAACGGGTGTCATTGCCGTAAGGAAAATCCGCAAACCGCGAGCTGGCGTGGTCATCACTGGAAACGAAATTTATCACGGTAGGATCAAGGACGCATTTGCGCCGGTCATTACGAAGAAGATTGAAGAAGTCGGCGGGGAGCTTGTCGGTGTTTATTATGCGCCGGACGACACGGCGTTCATCGTGGACAGGCTCAAGGAATTGCTGAAAGCGGGAGCCGATCTTCTGATCACAACGGGCGGCATGTCGGTCGATCCTGATGATGTAACCCGGTTTGCCATCCGAGAGCTGGGTGCGACGGACATAACCTACGGTTCCGCAGTGCTGCCCGGCGCAATGTTCCTGATCGCTTCTGTCAGCGGAGTGCCCATTCTCGGCATTCCCGCCTGCGGCATGTACGCGAAGACAACTGTTTTCGACCTGGTTCTTCCCCGGGTGCTGGCCGGAGAAAAGATCGGCAGGCGGGAACTGGCCGAGCTGGGCCACAGTGGGCTATGCATGAAGTGCGTTCTCTGCCGATATCCGGCCTGTCCGTTCGGGAAATAATCACATAGATTTCTATGGAAAAGCTTGTCGTCGGCGCGCTGCTCTGCATCAGTCCAGCGCAGGCAGGGCAGATGCAATGATAACATCAACTCAATCCTAGGAGGACATCATGAATATCGACAGGTGGGATTTTCTCAAGCTACTTGGCATGGGTGGCGCAGTTCTCGTTTTGGGGCAGCGCGGCAGCGCAAATGCGACAGAGATGGTCGGGGGCATGGACGACTTTATTTTCTTTCAGCTGTCAGACACGCATTGGGGATTCAACGACTCGAAGATAAACCCCGATTTCTCGGGAACGTTGAAAAAAGCCATTGCGGCGATCAACGGCATGAAAACGCAGCCCGATTTCATCGTTTTCACCGGCGATATAACCCATACGACTGACGACCCCAAGGAACGAAGGAAACGAATGGCCGAAGCACGCGATATCATCGGCAGCCTGAAGCTGAAGAACATCAAGTTCATGGCGGGCGAGCATGATGCCGGCCTGGACAATGGCGAGGCATTTCAGGAATATTTCGGAAAGACGCACTACACCTGACGCCCTTCCGCTAATGTCATGAAGCAGGTTCCTGTAGAATTTGTACTCCTGCGCCGGCATTGCGTCTCTTTCCTCCCGGCTGAGATGCTCCGTGCAAGGCTTTGTTACTTGCACAGAAGGATCTTCTGCGCTGATCCGTCCGCTCCCATAAGACCATAATAAACTTCCGTTCACGGCAAGGGATAGAAGGAGCTTTCTTATGCTCCGGTTCTGCGTTCAGATAGATCTCAAAACGGACCGCAATTCCATTGCATACCAGGTTTTGATTTGACGAGATATTTTTAATTGCCGGCCGGCATTGCGATACTATTCAGTTTTATGATATTCTATTACTAGGAGCACCAGTATGACTGTCGGTGGCAGAGACGCATGTCGCGCAATGTCCTTATAATCGAAGACGACAAAGAAATCGCCGATCTTTTGAAGCTCCATTTGAAGGATGCGGGATACGAAGTGAGTCTGGCATATGACGGTCATGCCGGTCTGGATCAGGCTTTCTCTAAGCCTCACGACCTCATCATCCTTGATCTGATGCTGCCGGGGGTGGACGGGTTGGAGATCTGCCGGCGCGTCAGGGCCGCATCGGCTTACACACTCATCTTGATGTTAACGGCCAAATCTACGGAGATTGACCGGGTCCTCGGCCTCGAGATTGGCGCTGACGATTACCTGACCAAGCCATTCAGCATTCGGGAGCTTCTGGCTCGGGTAAAAGCCCTGTTCCGTCGCGAGGAGGCGCTGAGGTCGGAAGCCTCTCTGGAATCGCAGAAGGTGATCAGGGTAGGCGTCCTGGAACTTGATGTGGGGAAAAGGAAGGTCGTGCTCAAGGGAAAACCCGTGTTTCTGACAGCTAAAGAGTTCGACCTTTTGCTCCAGTTTGCCAAACATCCCGGTCGGGTCTATACCCGTCTTGAATTGCTCAATCTCGTCTGGGGGTACGGTTATGAGGGTTACGAACACACGGTCAATTCCCATATCAACCGTCTCAGAGCCAAAATTGAGGAAAACCCCGCCCAACCCCGCTACATTCTGAGTGTGCGGGGAGTCGGCTACAAGTTTTCCGATTCCGAAGATTTCGAAAAGAGATAGTGTCATGTTCAAGAACCTTTATACCAGGCTTGCCGCGGTCCTGCTCGGACTGTTCTTGCTGATCGGCGTCCTGTATATCCTGCTGACGCTCTACACCACCCGGCTTTATTTCCAGGAAGTGAACCAGAAGCTCAACCGCATCCTGGCGCAGCACCTGGTCTCGGAAAAAATCCTGATGAAGGACGGCCGGGTTGATGAAGAGGCCTTAAAAAATATTTTTCATATGCTGATGGTCGTCAACCCCGCCATCGAGGTCTATCTCCTCGACCCGAACGGCAACATACTGGCTTTTTCCGCGCCTCCCGGAAGGGTGAAACGGCAGTCGATATCACTGGAGCCCTTAAAACGGCTGCTGAGCGGGACCTCGTCGTTGCCCATCTTGGGTGACGATCCGCGCGACCTTAATCAGAAAAAGATATTCTCCGCTGCACCCATTACTCTAAACAGCCATACTGAAGGCTATCTCTACATAATCCTGGGCGGCGAAGAATTTGAAACGGAGGCCCAGATGCTCCAAGGCAGTTACATCCTCCGGCTCAGCATGTGGGCCGCGGCAGGAGGTCTGCTGTTCGCCTTACTGGCTGCACTCCTTCTGTTTAACCGGATGACACGTCCACTCCGGCATCTTACTATAGCGATGGAGGCGTTCCGGCAGAGTGATTTTTCGGAGCCGCCCGATTTTCCTCACCGATTCCACGTCCATTCAGGAAATGAAATCGACAGGATCGGCACGATCTTCATGCAAATGGCCGATCGCATCGTTCGCCAGATAAGGGAACTCAGAGATGCAGATACGCACCGGCGGGAGTTCATCGCGAATATCACACACGATCTGCGGACCCCCCTGACCTCTCTCCAAGGCTATCTCGAGACCCTGCTCCTCAAAGAAGGAACATTAACGACGGAGGAACAGCGGAACTATCTCACCATCGCCATAAAACGTGCCGACCAGTTAGGAAAATTGGTCTCCGAGCTCTTTGAACTCGCCAAGCTGGATTCACCCGATGTCCAGGTCCGCTTAGAGCCGTTCTCGCTGGAGGAACTCATCCAGGACATACTACAGAAATTCCAGCTCGCCGTTGAGAATAAAAAGATCACGCTCCAGATTAACATGGCGGAACATCTTCCCCTGGTTTTCGCCGACATCGGGCTTTGCGAACGGCTGCTCGAAAATCTTATAGAAAACGCCGTCAGATACACCCCGGAAGACGGCTCCATCAGCATCAGTGCCCTTCCCGAGAATGATCGAGTAACGGTGAAGGTTTCGGATACCGGCTCCGGTATCCGTCCCGAGGATATTCCGCACCTATTTGATCGTTTCTATCGAAACGATCAAAGCCGTCCGTACAGCAACTCGGGATCGGGGCTTGGTCTGGCCATCGCTAAGAGAATCCTTGTCCTCCACGGGAGCGGTCTTGAGGTCGCAAGTACGATCAATGTCGGCACTACCTTTTCGTTCACCCTCCCGACTTATGAGGCTCGATCGTGACCGGGTGATCGATCCCGAGAATATCCGTCTTTAGTCCTAATCTTTTCCGTGACCAACTCTTTATCGTTCCGTGATGATTTCGTGACCATGGTGAGTTATTCTTCAATCAGATGGGCGGAGAATAAAAGCACATCAAACAGAAATTTCGGCAAATAAGGAGATGTAATCATGAATTATCATATTAACCGGCTCATCAAGCCCCTGACGTATTCTCTTCTTGTTGTCCTGATTCTCTTTTTGGTATCGGGGGGCTCTGCTGCACAGGAGACAGGAACATCGAAAGTGATCTTTATTGTTAAATGATATGACGTGGGCAAAGAGGCCCTGGATGGGCTGAAGGGCGTAAAGAAAGTCGACAAAGGGTTTCGTTACTTGAGAGAGATAAATACCGTGTATTATGACCCGGAGGTAATCACGATAGAGAAAATGGAAATGGCTTTGAAGAAGGCCGGAACGTACGTGGAAACGGTAAAATGATCAATGGATATGAGGTCCTGCTGATCTCTATAATATCTTTTTAAAGGAAGTGGGCAAGCCGCAGTCCCTGCAGGTACCTTCATGATGATTGCTTCTCTGATATCAGCGGCTTCGCCGCAAGGTATTCACTCTTTGCAAGTCATATATACTACACAACGTTCACCATGTGATAGAACATAATAGCGGCTTGCAGAGTTATAATATAAAGCAGAAAGAGAGGATACAGTAATGCTTGGTAAACTAATTATAAGATCGCTGTTTATTCTGCCGCTCATGGTCACTCAGGTCAATGCTGGCAGTGCTCTGCACCTTGAAAAGGCGATCTTCGCAGGAGGTTGTTTCTGGTGTATGGTGCCACCCTTCGAGAAACTGGACGGAGTGAGCGAGGTCATTTCCGGCTACACCGGTGGACATAAGGTAAATCCGACGTATGAGGAAGTGTCTTCCGGGACTACCGGTCACATGGAGGCCGTGGAAATTACCTATGACCCCACAAGAGTGACCTACGAGAAACTCCTTGATGTATTTTGGCGGCAGATCAACCCCACTGATGCAGGAGGGCAGTTTGTGGACCGCGGATCGTCGTACAAGTCTGCCATCTTTTATACCAATGAGGAGCAGAAGAAACTAGCTGAAAAATCAAAAAAAGAACTCGAACAATCGGGGCGTTTCGATAAACCGATCGTCACCGAGATACGCCCTGCCGGGCCTTTTTACCGCGCCGAGGAATACCACCAGGACTACTGGAAGAAAAACCCGATCCGGTACAAATTCTACCGTTACAATTCGGGACGCGATCAGTACCTGGCAAAGGTCTGGGGAAAGGAGGAGACTATGCACGTCGGGAAGACCGAGGACACTAATATGGGCGCCTATGTGAAACCGTCCCGAGAGGAATTGGAAAAAAAGCTGACCCCCATGCAGTTCAAGGTAACGCAGGAGAATGGTACGGAGCCAGCCTTCCAAAACGAATACTGGGACAACAAGAAGCCGGGCATCTATGTCGATATCGTATCCGGCGAACCCCTGTTTAGTTCACTGGACAAATACGATTCCGGCACGGGATGGCCAAGCTTCACCAAACCCCTCGAGCCTGGCAACATCGTGGAGAAAGAAGACCGGAGCTGGTTCTCGGTACGGACTGAGGTCCGAAGCAAACACGGCGATTCACACTTGGGCCATGTATTCAATGATGGTCCCCCACCCACGGGCCTTCGCTACTGTATGAATTCAGCGGCGCTGAGGTTCATTCCCAGAGAAGATCTGGTAAAGGACGGGTATGGGAGGTACGCGAAGCTCTTCGAGAAGTAAGCTCAGTTGAAGACAAAACTCTCTTACGAGCATAAGACGTGGCTCGGAACTTTCATAACCGGGAGTGAAGCATATCCCCTTGGAGACGCAGATTCGCCAAGGATATGCCTGCTGCCAGTGATTGCGCCGTTAAGAGGCCCCTTCAAGGGCTAGGTCCGGACATTTATCTCAGAGGGAAAAAACGATTCATCCATTATCACATGGACTCGTTTAACATAGGGTGTGTAGCATTGCGGGACAAAAAAAGCGCCTTGGCAGCAAGGCGCTTTTTTATTTTCCTCTTTGGAGAGGTTCAATTAGTCTTCGTTGCTATTTCCCGAACGGGCAAACAGGGTACCTGCACGTTTTACAGTTGAGACAGAGTCCTCCATGTCCCAGTTCAGCGAGCTCTCTTCTACCAATCTTTTCGCCAGCAAGCACCCTCGGAAGCACAAGGTCAAAGACCGTAATCTTATGATACATGCCGCAAGCAGGAATGCCAAGGATGGGGATCATGGCAGAGGGGTATTCCATTTCCTCTGCATCATGCTCATTGCCGAGATAGGCTACCAGCAGCATCGCACCCGGCAAGACTGCAGAGCCGTACGCCATATTAGCAGCGCCAAGGTTACGTATCGCGAACCTTGTTACATCATCGGGATCCACGGACATCCCACCGGTGGCGATGAGGAGGTCTGCCCCAGCATCAACGAGCTCGCGCAGCCTCTGCTCGATGAAGACAGCATCATCAGGCGCATAATAGATGCCGACTATATCTCCTCCAAACTCTTCGATCTTTTTCGTTATCACGGACGCAAAAGCGTCCCTGATCTTCCCGTAATAGACTTCATTGCCGGTGATCACGATACCCGCTTTCGGTTTTCTCAGCGCTTTGACCTCCACAAGGGGAGCGCCGGAACGCCTGGCCCGATCTCCGATAGATATCGCCTTGTCGAGCAGGTCCCTCTTTACCACGAGCGGGATCGCCCTGGTCCCTGCCACGACTCGACCCTTCTTCACAACCGCGTTGCCGTGGCGCGTGGCGCACATCACATCGCCGAGCATGTTGAACTCGAGAAGAGCGCCGCGGTTCACCTTGAGGAGACCGTCCCCTGCAGCGATGATATTGATCTTCCCTTCCCGCGGCTCTCCTTCGATCTTAACTCCCACGCCCATAATCGCAGAGGCGAGGGCTACCGCCGCGTCATCCTCATGTATTTCGTCGGGGCCAAGCGAGAGGACGAAGAGACGTTCCTTCCCAAGCCTCCGGAAGTGGTCGATGTCTTCAGCGCGTACGATGTGGCCTTTCTTGAATGCCCTGCCTTTGAATTCGTCCTTCCGGATCTCGGTCACGTCGTGGGCCAGGACCATACCGACTGCTTCTCCAACGGGGATAGTCTTCGTCGCGGCGCTGTCCATACCTCTGCTCATCTCAGAGTTACACATATACGATCTCTCCTCACCGTAGCGAAAGTATGACATAACTTATTGAGACGAATCTCCGGGCAAGCTTTTCGCTTTCGCTTCTGCATCCGATACTAATAAAAAAGTCTATCTGCAAAAGCTCTGGCTGTCAAGATACAAGAGTGTCGTTTGCGGCGCTTCTTGAACTTATGGGATGTTCCGGAGCGTAACTACGACTTTCGGCTCAGTTGGCTCGGTCCAGAAACATTTTCTGTTGGGTAAGAAACGAGGAGGAATCAGGTGGTTTTGTAAAGAGGGTCTCGGCACTATTCGGGAGCAGGGAACGACCTCCCTCATTCTATAGAGACATGTATGTGTCCATGACGAGAAACAAGGCGTTCACCTTTGCGCGTCATGGTGCATCTTTTTTCAGCTCTTCTGATTATTGTTCATCAGGTCCCGGACGAGACAGGAACTGACCCGCGCCCCGGACCGATTGCTAAGCATGCGATAGAGCCTGCCGCCAGCGAATTGGCCTCCGAAAAAAGCTCCAATCATGATGGGGAAAGTAATGAACTGCCAACCTAGGCCTGACAGCACACGGATGGCGATCACGAGCGGCACGGGTGCGTGTATGGAGAGAAACCAGCGGGGAGATAATTTTCTCTCATTCGCTCGCCAGTAGCCGAAAGGAAGGTTGATAATAAAGACGATAAATGCAACAGACAGGATATTCATATGAGCTTCAATCAGGCTTGCTCAACGGTGAGACGGTTCTTGATGAGGGAGACCTCTCGCAGTACGCCATGGACCCTTTTTTCTTCACCAAACAGGTTACGAAGAACCACTTCTTCGCCCTCCGCACGCACCTGGTTGACCGATTCGAGCAGCAACTCCTCCTTCCCATTTTTTTTTACGTAAGCCTTCAGATCACACACAGTTTGCTCCCTTCTACCACCCAGGAAGCAGGCTGAGACAAAAAACCCGCCCCCTTATTTGTCGGCGGGACGTTTTCTCACAATCCTGTTCAGACCGTCCGGAGGGGCCGTCCACCGAGATGAGGCGGTCTTCTGCGCATTGCCGCGGCACTCAGCGAGATACGAGAGCGTTCCGCACGGGGGCTTTGATGCTCGCGTACTTTCAGCTTTACGCTGCTTCTTGGTCCTTCCTGCTTCCGACTTCATTCGTTCACCAGCACAATTTTCGCTTGATCCATTTACTGTTTATTCTATAACACAACACTTGGAAAAAATCAAGAAAAAACAGAGATCCCTCTGTTCTCCGGACTAATTCATCTGACCGGTGGGTAGCCTTTTTGCTCTTGCAAGATACCCGTACCACGTAGAGAGCATGTCCGCGAGAGCGACAACCGCGAGCGCCGCCATGAGGAACACCAGAAACGCATCGACCTTGAAGGTAATCGCCTCAGCTACAGAGGGAGCTGTTGACGCCTTTGCGAGGAACAGCTTAGCCAGGCTCCACGAGGCAGTGAGTGTGGTCACAAACATGAAAAGCATGGGGATGAACGTGGTCCAGGCGTATCTGACCTTGCCGGATTTGATGATCACCGTAGTGCCTACACCGAAAGCGATAGCAGCAAGAAGCTGGTTTGAAACACCGAACATGGGCCAGATCGTGGAGATGCTTCCAGAGTGGATGAGGTACGCCCAGGCTGCCACCACGAGGAAACTCGTGATGATAATACCCGGCATCCACCGCTGGCGTCCAAGAGGTTCGTACACGTGGCTGCCGAGTTCCTGGAGCAGGAAGCGCGCGACCCGTGTGCCGGTGTCCACGGTGGTGAGGATAAAGAGCGCCTCGAACATAAGCGCGAAATTGTACCAGTAGGCCATGAGTCCCTTCATGCCCGGGATGCCTGAAAGGATCGAGGCCATGCCGACGGCGAGCGAGACCGCGCCGCCGGGTCTCCCGATCACGTCGGTACCGACCATGGCTGAAAGTTCGGCCACTCTGCCCACGGGAAAGCCGAGCCCTGCGAGTGTGTCGAGGGAAAGCCTCGTGTTAATCGCAAAGTAGTCACCAGGGATGAGCACGGTCGCTGCGATGAGCGCCATCATGGCAACGAAGCCTTCGGCGAGCATGGCGCCGAAACCGATGACAGGGATGTCCCGTTCGGACATGATCATTTTCGGGGTCGTGCCGGATGATATGAGGGAGTGGAATCCCGATATGGCACCGCAGGCGATGGTGATGAACATGAAGGGGAAAACCTTGCCCGGGATCACCGGCCCGCCTCCGCTGACGAACCGAGTGATGGCCGGCATCTGAAGTACCGGAGCAATGAAGAGAACACCAATGGCAAGGAGGATGACCGTACCGATCTTCATATAGGTAGAGAGATAGTCGCGGGGACAGAGCAGCATCCAAACCGGCAGGACTGAAGCGATGAAGCCGTATAGCGCGATGGAGACCACCAGCTGGTCTTTCGTGAGGTTAAAGAATGGTTCGAGCATTGATCCGGGGATGAAGCGGCCGATGATGACAGCTGCTAGCAGCAGGACGAATCCGATGGCGCTCACCTCGCCGATTCTGCCCGGCCTTATGCGGTAGAGGTAGAGACCCATAAAGAGAGCGATCGGGATCGTAATTGCGATGGTGAAGGTGCCCCAGGGGCTCTTTGCAAGCGCGTTTACCACGGCGAGCCCGAGTCCTGCCAGCGCGACGATGATGATGAAGACGATGGCAAAGGAAGCCGCCAGGCCGCCGACGGGGCCGATCTCATCCCTGGCGATCTGTGCGAGCGACCGGCCACGCCTCCTGACCGACGCTCCGAGGATAACCATGTCGTGGACCGCGCCGCAGAAGGCCGATCCGATCAGGATCCACAGGAAGCCCGGCAGGTACCCGAACTGCGCCGCGAGCATGGGTCCGATGAGCGGCCCCGCGCCGGCGATAGCTGCGAAATGGTGCCCGAAAAGGACCCAGCGGTTCGTCGGATGGTAATCCACTCCGTCCTTCAGAGCATGAGCGGGTGTTGGCAGACCGGCGTCGAGCGACAGAACTTTCGCCGCAAGAAACGACGCATAGAACCGGTAGGTTATAGCGTAGAAACAGCCTGCAGCTGTAATGATCCAGAGCGCGTTAACCTTCTCGGCAGGATTGACTATACCCGTGACGATCGAGATGGAGACGCCGGCGATCAGCGAGATAAGGATCCACATCATTTTTTTGACTGCGTTGCGCATGGCAGCACCTCATACTGCAAAGGATTATGCAAGTCTATGATGTCTCATAGTAACCATTGTATAAAATAACGTTCACGATGTCAATCGTGCGGGGCCGTCACAGCGCTTTCTCCGACGTCAGAACCTATTTTTGTACGAGATGTTCAGGTTGACATCCTCCCCGGCCTGAAGGCTGGGGATTCCCGAATCAGGCCCTTACTTCACTAAGAGCCACTGTTGATCCTGTTCGCGGATGCGGCAGGGATATTTGCCACGTCCCCGGTTTATGGGCTGATACTGACGGCCTGGTCTTTCTCCAGGCAAACCGGTTGACCGCAGGCTGTGCCAAGCAGCCACTACTCCAGGAGACACTCATTTGCTCCGGGAGATACCTTTTTAGGATGTTGATTGCGCCGTTCACGTCGGCGTTGATCACGGCTCCGCATTGGTTGCAGATATAGAGGCCACGATGGACACGATTGGATCTAAATATTGTGCCGCATACAGAGCATGTCTGGCTCGTGTAGTCCTCTGGTCGGTTTACAACGAGGATGCCTTTGAGCCTGGCCTTGTACGTGAGCATCCTGGTGATCTTATGGAACGGCCATGTGTGAAGTTTTTGGTTCCCGCTGTCCCCCCAGTCTTTGCCGTCTCTGATGTCCGTAAGGTCCCCCACGATGATCGTGGAGACGCCGCGAGCGTCTGCATCGCTGACAAGAGATCTGGTGAAGCTGTGGAGCAGGTGGGTACGCTGACGAGAACGTTTCTGGTTCAAAGTGCACGATTTATTGGACATACTCCTTGTAGTCTTTGCCTTTTGTTTGTCAAAGTGCCGCTCAAGGGCGGCCAACTCGCCGCCTGACCAGAGGGACGTATCCCCGTCCGTGCAGGCTGTAGCGGCCAGATTGGTCATTCCAAGGTCTATGGCCATGGTCTCCCCAACTCCTTTCAGCTCGGGGAGGGTGATATTGTATACAAAATGTGCCGACCAGGCACCGTGGTGGTGGATCAGCCGGGCTAGCTGGATATTGCTATCGTCGAGGCGGATACCATGAGGCAGGCGTATCGTCAGATAGAGGAATTGCTTGCCGTAGATGTCTTTCGGGATGCTGAAACGCGCTGTAGACGTTCTCGGGTTCCATTTTACGGCATGTTGCTTGAAGGTTACTGCTGACAAATTGATTTTTCGCCTGAAACCGGGCGGTTTGGCTTTGCTGTCGCCTTTCTTCCGGAGAGTGAACCATGATCTATATGACTGCCAAAGCTCTTCAAGCACTGCCTGGGCGCTTTGCGAGTGTAGCCTGCGGTACCAGAGAGGATGCTCTTGCTTCATAGAAACATCCATCTTTGCGTAGGAAGGGATCTTGCCGGTGGTTTTCCAGGCTTCTTTGGCATGCCACACGGCGGTGTTCCAGAGCTTCGTCGCGGAATACCCGAGCAACCCAAGCAGGAGGGCGGTGCTGTCGTCAGTTACCAATACTTTGCCGACAGCGGTCATTGTTTGCAGATCGGGCTCTTGAGCGGGTTCAGTCATTATTTTAATTATATCATAGAGGTGAACGTTTGTCTACTCTTAATTGAGTTCAGCGCTTTTCTGGTTGCTTCAGAACCAGCGTCTTATATCCCCGCCCTGAAGAGACGGGGTTTTACGACGCAG
>DATJAO010000036.1:0-55951 GCA_035516175.1 Nitrospirota bacterium | reverse complement strand
TCGTCTTCGGTTTTTCCTGCATCCATGCGGCACTGGTATGTGCGGAGCTCTTTACTCATGCTGCCGTTCTCCGGTGGCTGCTTCCATCGCGCGTTTAGCCCTGCTCTTTGCCGATCGCTTCCCGTACAGCCGCGCACAGAGCGATACGATGACTTCATGAAGGTCCCGGACGATATCATCCTTCATCTCCTCGGGATCCATGACAAGAAGCTTTCTGCCTTGTGCGGAAAGAGCAGCGTCCACATACTCGCTCCCGAATCTCATCAGCCTGTCCCGGTGTTCAACAACAATGGTACTGACGGCGGGGTTTCTGAGGATCCGGAGCATGGCGCGGCGATGGCCGTTCAATCCCGTACCCGCTTCCTTGACGACCTCGACCACGCGGAGCTGCTTCGCCGCGGCAAATGCGCTTAACCTGGCAATCTGCCGGTCCAGGTCGCTTTTCCGGTCAGCGCTCGAAACCCTGGCATAGAGTGCAGCTCCTCCTTCACTGGCGGTAACGGGAGGATGAACGATGATAGTCCCCGTAGGCAGCTGATCGGCCGGGATCGGCAACTGACCCAGTTTCCACATGCGCCATGCCGTCTTATAGGAAAGCCCCTGCTGATTAGCCCATTGACTTAGCTTCATGTCCATATATTATTATATATGGGTATATATTTGTCCAACTGTTAACAACCCCAGGGACAACCCAACAAGAAGGGCTGCACCGGTATTAGAAACTTGCGGAATGGGCTTTTCGATTTAAAATACGATCCATAACATTATAAAGAATGCCCATAAATTTTCTGCATGCCATCAGAAGATCGAGCGGGAAATAAGACTTTTTCCTTTTCTTAAACATGTCTAAATCTACTATGTGAAGCTCACTCATGCAGTCAGGTTTAATCTTCTCCGATTCTCCATTTGTTGAAAACCTCTTCACTTTGCATTGGATAATATTCCTCTCTCTCCAGCTTCTACCCTGGCAACCGTGTTTGCCGGTCTATTTCTTCATAAATAAGCGTAGTGACATCACGAATGACGTTCGTTAACTTCCCGGAATCTTCCCCACGGGCCATGACCCCCATGAGATACGGGCGGCCTGGATAGTAAATGATCCCGAACTCATGAATCTGCTTCATTTCCTTTTCGCTGCCACCCTCATCGGCCTGCATTGCCCTCTCGCCGGACTTGATAGCACAGTCCACATTCGACGGGATGCCCGCGACGATTCCGTCCCTGAACGCAGACCGAGAAAGATAGCGGAGGGCCTTCTCGGACATCTCATTGCTCAAATAGGAAGAGTTGTAGAGCACGCGAAAGAATGAGGCATAGGCGCTGAACGTCACGGCGTCGTCCTTCTTCGCCGGGTCATAGTTGGCATAGATATCCTTAAAGACCCGGTCAAGGTAGCCAGGCGGGAGATTTGCCATCAGCAGCGCATGCGCATCGGTATCGTCATATGCGATCATCCTGAGGATCAGATCGTCAACCGTATAGGATCTGCCTTTCTCGAGAGGCCTAGCTGCTTTTGTGTTCTGCAGGCCGCTTTCTTCCATGTTACCTTCATAGGGTATTTTGCGTTTCAGAACGTGGGGGTATGACTCTGCCCATTTGAAGTAGGCGACCATGAGGGGCAGTTTCAAAAGGCTTTCGGGAGAGAACGGTTCCTGCTCTCGGATGCCGAACCGGTGCCCGCTTTTTAGATCCTGGAAAAAAACAGATACCGTTGATGCCTCGCCCGTTCTCAGTTTGCTCTGAATAAGCGCGTCTACCTTATAGCGGAATGGCTTCAGTTCGCTAAGTGTGCGCGCTATATCGGGCGTCATGTTTCCGCGCGGGGGTCGTATGAACCTGAATGCGCCTCCCGTATCAGCCGAATGTTCTTCGCTGCTGTCCTCGTATATGCTGCCGAGCATCCCCGTTCCTCTGCCGATGAACGCCCCGAACGAAAATGCCGCAAGCAGGAGGACCAGTAGAAAAGACCGTTTGATTGTTATGCTTTTTTTATCGGTGTCTTTCTCAGACATCGTCGTCCCTCTCCAGGGCAATGGACCGCGCTTCTACTTCTAAAACGTATACACTCCCGCCAAAAAATTTTTCGCATACCGATCAATGGCGGCATCATCGTGCAGCACGGCATCCAGCTGCCGGGCGTAGGAGATCAGCCTCCCCGTCTGGTCGAGCACCGTCTCCATCTCTTCCTGCTTAAGGCCTGCGAGGCGGGCAATGAGGAGGTCTCCCTTGATCTTGATGTTGAAGCCATATTCCCGTAAAATCTTCGCGATGAGCTCCACTCTTCTCGAACGCTTTGCCATGTCCGTTGCGCCGCCCACGAAACGGAAGTAGATGTGGTTGTTCTTCGCGTTCTCACCGCAATAGCAGTCGATCATGTTGAAATGGTACCCAAACCTGATGCTTAGGTTCACATATTCGCGTGATATGACCGCCACATTATATCCGGCGCGGTTCCCGCTGTCAGAGACGATGTCCGGCATCCGCATCATACTCGAAAGAAAATCATGGGCTTTCAAAGCGACCGGCTCGGAGTGCCAAGCTCCAGGATGAATCATGCCCCTGATGATCGCCCGGAACGGCACCGACGTGACCTGCTCAAACGTCGCCCGTCCGCTAACCCCGCTTTTCAGGCCGCCTCCCATGTCCATGACCAGGATCCCGGCGGGCACGGGAAGTTCCAGCGGCGCGAGCGCGCTCTGCTTCCTGAACTTTACGTTTCCCTCCCGCGCGCTGTCCACGAGCTCAGCAACCGATTTTTCATGTATGAACCTCAAAATATCGTGCAGCGTCCTGCATCCTTCGGGAGTAAACTCGTCCATCAGCGGGTCGACGAGGTTGAGGAGGGAGATGTACCGCAGAATATACCGCTTCCTTCGATATTCATAAACATCCTCCATCCTCGCGGCCTCGTGCCCGGCCTGTGTGATGATATCCCTGACTATCCCTTCGTAGATGGTCGATGTGCCGTCGTCCCCGGCGACGAGGGTGACATCCCGTCCCGGCTTCAGGATTTCCATGACGCCAGCGACATTCACGATTGCCGGGATTTTCAATTCCCTGCAGAGCGCTGCCATATGGCTGGTTTGCGTTCCGGTTTCGGTGATAATCGCGGACACGAACGGCATGACCCGGACGTACAGCGATGAATCGTGCTTCGCCACCAGCACGGCTCCCTTCGGTAAATCGATCAGATCGTCCTTTTTCCGTGCGATCAAGACCTTTCCTGCTCCTGTCCCTTTCTGGACCACACTGCCCCTGTTCCGGATTAAGACCTGATGCGCCGGTTCGGGACTCGGGATCTGGCGCTCTGCGGAAACATCGCCTGAATTCTCGACAGCGATGTTCAATGGGCGCGCTTGGAGAATAAAAACCTTGCCACCCTTATCGATCGCCCATTCGATGTCACGGGGGCTCCCGAAATACTTTTCGATCTTCAACGCCAAAGAGGCGAGTTCCGCTGTCTGCTCAGAAGTCAGACACGGTTTTCCCCGGAGATCATCCGGCGTTGCGACCTCGGTTACTCCTCCCTGGTTCAGGCCGGTTATCATGGACAGCTTCTTCCCGATCGCCGAGCCAAGAATTTCATGAGGTTGACCCTTCCTAACTGTATAGAGGTCTGCATCGGTCCGCCCCTCTACCACGGCCTCTCCCAGTCCCCATGCGGCACTGATGATGATTGTGTCCCCCTTGCCGTCAGGCGCGGTAGTATACATGACCCCGCTAGACACCGCGTCCACCATGACCATGCACCCCACGGCCATCTTCAACCGACCCGGTTCGTAGCCCATCTGCTGTTGATAGGCCACGGCCTTTTCTGAAAATAGGCTCGCGATCACCTCCCGGTATGCATGTTCAATACGCTCCGTCTCGGGGGAAACGTTCAGGATGCTTTGAAACTGCCCTGCGAATGAACGGCCGCTATCTTCCTCCTCGGCGCTGCTCCGAACGGCGAGAAAACATTCGCCGTTGCGACTCCTGATTGTTTGTATCGCCTCTTGCATTGCTAGGTTGAGGGAGGGAGGAACGGTCCCGCGAATAATGAGCTCCTGTAGTTCCCGGAGTCCCGTGTCAGACGGGTGGGGTTCCCTTGCAATCCGTGCCACCTGCTCGTCGAGCCCGTTGGAACGCATGAATTCGTCAAAGGCCGCGGTCGTGATCACGAAGGCGTCAGGAACGCGCAGGCTCAGCCGGTTCTTAACCTCCGAGAGATGGGCGTTCTTGCCGCCTACCTCCCGCAGCATGCCCCAGGGAATGTCCTCAAAGAACAGGACCGGCTTCTGCGACACCGGCGGCGCACCGGAGATCATCTGCTGGATCAGAGAGTCAATTCGTCCGAACACATCGTGGAGGCGCAAATACCGGTTCCGCGTGAGCGTATCGAAATTCCGTATGGAATACTCAAGATCTTTCCGGAGACGGGAATAGGCCTTCTTGATATAATTTACATCGAACAGGTAGTCCCCGCTCAGTTTCTCTCCCATGTCCGTAATCGTTTCGAGCGCACGGTTATTGCTATCGAGCACTTTCTTAAACTGGTCGAAAACGGCCTTGAACTCCTCAGGGTCCGCGGGATATTTCCTGAAGGCCGACGCGTTGGCCACCGACGCTAAGAATGATCTTAATAAACCACCGCTTTTCATGTTCTGCTCCCACCCATCATTGCAGTCGAGATACACATTGCCGCTAAAGCATTCTGCATACAACCGTACCGAACCGCTCAGCACCCGTGCATCCCCGTGTCCACACACCGGGCACTAAGCCAGGTTCAATGCGCGCCGTATCGATTCCTTGAGTTCCTTGATCTTTACGGGCTTGGGGAAGAAGTCGTGCACATCCCCCCGCAGCGCTTCGATGGCCGCATCGAGGTTGGCGAAAGCCGTGATCATGATGACCTTGGTCTCGGGATACAGCTTTTTCACCGTTCTCAGGACTTCCATCCCATCGATGCCCTTCATCTTGTAGTCGGTGACTACGACGTGAAATTTTTCCTCTTTCAGCCGCGCCAGCGCCGGCTCGGCATTTAAAAATGTTTCAACTAGATAGCCCTCCTGCTCGAGCGAAAGCTTTGCCATGTCGCCCACGATCTTTTCATCGTCAATAACCATGATCTTGTGACTATTCATCGATTTTCTCCTCTTTTTTATACAGGGGCAGCTCTAGGGTGAAGGTCGTCCCGACACCCACCTTGCTGTCCACTCTGATATCCCCTTTATGGTTCTTGATGATTCCGTAACTGACCGAGAGCCCGAGGCCGGTTCCCTCGTCGCCCTTGGTGCTGAAAAAGGGATCGAAGATATGCGGCAGGAACTCGGGCGGGATGCCTTTTCCGGTGTCCGCCACGCCTACCTCGACGGAATCCCCGCTCTTACCCGGCCTCGATGAAATGACGAGCCTGCCGCCCGAGGACATGGCCTGGACTGCGTTGGTGATGAGGTTCACCAGGACCTGCTGTATTTGATGCTCATCGACATACACATGCGGCAGTGCACGGTCGAGATGAAGCGTCGTTTCGATATTCGACACATCGATCATGTTTTGCACGAGCGTAAGCGTTTTCTGTATCACGGCGTTGATATCGGCCTCGTTCGGGTTTGCGTCCTTCGGCTTCGAAAAATCGAGGAGGTTCTTTACGATCTTTCGTATGCGCTCCGTCTGCTCCTCGACCTTGTTCATGAACTCGACCCGTTCCTTGCTGCTGAGCTTATCGTACAGTTCAGCATAGGTCTGGGCGATCATGGAGATGTTGTTCAGGGGGTTCGTGAGTTCATGGGCCACCCCAGCCGTGAGGATGCCGAGCGAGGCGAGCTTCTTGGACTGGATGAGTTCCTCCTCGCGGTGCCCCAGCTCCTCTGACATCGAGTTGATGGCCACGATGACGGAGCCGAGTTCATCGTTCGACCGGAATCCCTCTATGCTGTGGAAATTGCCCCCGGAGATGGACTTTGCCAGCTTCTCGATTTCCCTGAGCGACCGGAGGATCATCTGTGAAATAAAGTGTCCCACCAGGAGCGCCAAAATCAGGATGGCCCAGATGGAAAAAATGAAGATGCGCTTCGAGCTCAGGATTATATCATTGACCCTCCTTCTCTCAAGATGCGTTATGGAATCAGAGAATTCCTTCAGCTTCTTGCCCTCGGCCCTGAGCTGCAGCTCCAGCTGTGCGTCACCCGAGTTTCTCCTTGCAGCCTCTTTGACAACATCCGAATATGCCATGAGATGCGATTCGAGTTTCTTCAGATCGGTCTCACCGATGGCCCGGATGATGTCATCACGCACCTCCCCGATTGTTTTCTCGGTATATTTTATTTTTCCGCTTATCTCGGCAAGCGCTTTTTCATCCTTGTAGAGAAAATAGTTCTTTTCCGAAAGCCTCATTTCGAGAAATGACGCGTTCAGATCATCGGCGATTTCCACGAACCTGAGCTTGGTAAGAACAAGATTCATGTTCTGAAAGGCAAAAAACCCTATCAGAATGATGAATGCGCCGTACATGATATTGGTAAGAATAAGCTTGCTTTCGATCTTCATATGTTGGACATTATACTCTATTTAGCGCATCTATTTCACCGCTTTTTTACCAACCTGACGCACGGCAGGGGCTGCCGCTCCTTTTTTCCAGGATCAACTTAGGCGACCCATGTTCCTCATTGATTTTCATTGCATGGGAATAGACGGATTGAAAAGAGCTTCTCTAACGAGAATATTGCCGGAATGAGTCAGGATCGGACGTCGCGAGGTCCGGCAACCAAGCTACAAGTCGGGTTCACACTGATTTTTTATTGTTATCAGGAACAGGCTTAATATACATGGTTTCCATAATGGAAGTATCAATATCGTATCCTAATTCCCCATTCGCCCTCTCGATGAAGCACCGAATTTCGCGGATATCGGCAGACGCTGTGAAGAATATCTTTCTGGTCCCTTTTTCGGTATCGAGCAATAAGTTATATCTTCCCCGGAACACCCCGACCAAAAGCCACAGGCCCACACCGACCATCAACCATAGGACAATAGGGCTAATGGGGATCCTCAGCGTGTAGGATTGCATTTGAAGAAGATAGACTCCGCCCTCAGCGATGATAAAAGCAGCAATCAAAAGGATCAGGCCAGTCGTGACCAGGGCAAAGCCTGTGAAAAAACGAAGAAACGGGTGCCGGGACTGAGAATCGTGGGACAGCCTTACCCGTCGTATCTCTTCTTTCGGGACGGTGGCGACGACCTTGTCGCCTTCCACCTGGCATATGCCTGATTCGGTAATTTTTACCGCTGCGCAAACCATTATAATTGTATGAAGATCAACTCCGCTCAGAAAAGAGACCGGAGATGCCGTAGTGTATCTCTGCGGTCTTACCCCTCCCGGCCGGTAAGGTTCGTTCCTGACATTTGAAAAGGACAATCATTGCTGCCTCAGTTCAAAGCTGTTGCTCCGCCTATCATGCCTGCGACCCACTTTCCGGATACGCTATGCCCCGTGGGACTTCAGCCTGTTCCTTTCTGACGGGCCAGTACCAGAGCGTCCCGTCCACGAGCATGAGGAGCCCCGCGGCGATAAGCCAGATGTTGAACGAGGTGAGCAGGCCGAACCCGAAATAACTTAAAATACCGATACCGATGCTCGTGAAGGAAATGCCGGTCCGGATGAACGCTAGCCCGGTCCTCGCCCGGGAATAGATGGTGCGATAACAGGCCGCAATCGTCCGCTGGGCCGCCAATACATTCCGCTCGCGAGCGAACATGGTGCGGGTCTTGCTCGACGGGGTCGGGTTGAGATACGTGCTGTGTTCGGCAAGGTAATCGCCCATCCGCGCAAGCATCGTTCCCCGCGTTTCCCGGCTTGCACCCGCGCCCTCGATAAAATGATAATTCTCAAGGAATTGGATAGTTGCCGCCGTGACCTCGACCAGCGTCTGGTTGCCGGGAGGCGTAAGCCGGGATTTCCGGACGTTCAAATACTGGGGGAGGCCGTAAAAGGAAATAACAATGCCCGCAATGAGCACCGAAAAATATAGGTACGGATTGCTGCTCGTGCTTTTCGATTGCAACAGCGCGTTCGAGAGCGCTATCATGCCCAACCCCCACCGGATGAAGGCAAGGCCGGTCCTGGCTTTCGCAAGATCGGTCCGGTAGCAGGCCATCCTCGTGCGCCACTGGGCCATCGTGTTCCGCCAGAAGGCCAGACCCGTCCGCTCCGTTCCGATCAAGAGCCCCACCTTCGCATGGAGAAAATCCTGGATGTACCATTGGATGTCCGAGTCGAGCGAAACGCGGAACTCGAACCTGTCCGCCGCAATCAATCTTTTTACATCCGCCCGCATCGCCGGGCTTTTGGGATTTCTCGCGGCGATGACCACCGTGCCGGATTTGTCTTTCATGACGGGCATCCATTGGTACGTCGAGAGCGAGTCGGGGCTGAGATTCAAGAGCTCCGGCGGGATCGGCAATCGCTCGTCATATTCGATGGAGGCGCACTTATAGTATCCAGCAAGCGCCTTGAGCAGGTCCTGTTTGGTTATTCCATATTCTCTAAGCAGCACCTTTTCGAGAGCGATACCTCTCGCCTGTGCCCTGCTTGCCGCTTCTTCGAGATCGGCAAGGCTCAGGATCCCCCCTTCGACCAGAAGGGAAAATTCTGTGCCTTGCTGCACGGCCGCGTCCAAAAGATCATCGTTTGTCAGATCATGTGTCATACTGGTTAAAAACAACCGTTCCCCATTCAGCGTTTGGTCTTCCATAATCGGGAATCGTTATCTCCATATCCCCGTAGCAGTACGGGTACTCCTTCCTCATGCGCTCGGCGGGAAGCATCCATCGGTACCCGTCCGCGATCAGGAGAAGCCCGCCTATGATCAGCAAGGCATTAAAGATTGTCCAGCCGGGTGAGGCGACGCCGAAATAAGCCATCAGTCCCGCGCCGACGGACGTAATGCTCATGCCCGTCCTGATGTACGCCATGCCAGTCCGTGACACTGCCATGACTGTTCGGAGCCTTGCCATGACGCCGCGACGGTCGGCAAGCACTGTCCGTTCCAGGGCGTGGCCTGTCGTGGCCCAGATGCCAGGCTTCTGGTTCGCGGTGACCGGCGGACCCGGCCTGTCCTTTCCTGGTCCCGATCGCTTGTGGCCAGGCGGAAACACGAGGTCCCAGATCGATTCCCTGTTGAGCCCCGCCATAACGGACCGTAACCCTTCGATCCCGGACCTGCGCCCGCCGAAATACCAGTAAAAGCCCTCGGCGGACATGAGAATGCCCGCGGCGATCAGCGCGACATCGAAGACCGACCACGCCGACCATCTGCTCGCTTCAAACTGCCGCACCAATCCTATGCCAAGTCCGGTGAAGGCGATGCCAGTCCTGGTAAAGGCAAGTCCCGTCCGCGCCCGGGCGAGCTTCGTCCGGTGACCTGCAAGTGACGTCCGCTCCTCGGCCATATCAGTCCGGTCGCTGGCCAGGAACCTTCGCCGCATCACGGGCGAGAGATTCTCCCAGTCGGCCCTGTGCTCCCCCGCGCCCTTTATCTCCTCGGTCCGGTTGATGACGGGACGGCCGTCCCTCACATCGGCGTTGAGCACACAGGTGCCCCACGTCGGCTCCGTGCAGGTGGTGTCAACCGGTTTGCCCGCGATCTTCCGGGCGGGCAGATACCATTTGATCCCGTCATAGACCATGATGGCGCCAGCGACCAAGAGCGGCGCTTCCAGGAGGGTGTAAAACCCGGCCCCCAAAACGCGCAAAAACAGAAGGGCGATGACGATGAAGGAAACGCCGGTCCGGATAAAGGCCAGACCCGTCCGCCCTTTAGCGAAAAGCGTGCGGTAATGCGCATAGGTCGATCGCTGGTAGGCGAGGAACGTCCTGACGCGCGCGAGCGGCGTCCGGCCCCCGGAAATCTCGAAATTGCGGTTCACGTCGAAATTATGTTCGATGATGCGGATGAGGTCGGCCGGAAGCGCAACGCGGAAATCGATCTGTTCCACGCCCAGCGTTTTCTTAATGTCTTCGATTACACGCTCGTCGTCGGGGCGGC
This sequence comes from Nitrospirota bacterium, assembly GCA_035516175.1. Taxonomy (GTDB): domain Bacteria; phylum Nitrospirota; class UBA9217; order UBA9217; family UBA9217; genus DASPSR01. The sequence goes on along the minus strand of DATJAO010000036.1, from coordinate 45,926 downwards.
AGGCAATGACCTCGGCTTTTTTCTCGCGCACGGAGAGCGGAAACCACAAGGCGCTCTTCTGATGCTCCAGATCGAGCCGCAGGACCAGAAAGTAGGATGCGGCCACTTCCTCTTCGAATTCAACGAACGGATAGCCGTAATATTCGGAAAGGGAGAAGAGAACCTCGTGTTTCGGGATCCCTTGCCGGATCATCAACTCCTCGACCGCTGTCCCCGTGGCTATCGTCTCCCGCTCCATCGAGTCTAGCTCTACCTCGGAGAGGACCCCCTGACGGAGCAGTCTATTGAATTTATCCCTGATCATAGAAATATCCCATTGGATTTACCATACTATAATACGGTAGAGAAACGTTTTTGTAAAGAATTCTGTCCGGCGTGTCAGGAGAATCGGGGGATGATGTTTGCGAGGTCTATTGCCAGCGCGTAGCAGGTTGCCTGTCCGAATTCATGTTCCGTCGAGAGCAAACTGTTTGCTCTCGTAATCATTCGATGGTGCATGAGGACGTCGTTTCTTGATACGCTGTTTCTCCGAACTGTTCCGCCCGTGCGGATTACGCTTTCTTTTCTTCTTTCTTTTCCATTGCCGGGTCGCCCTGCCCCTCTTTTATCGTTTTTTTGAATCCCTCGATGCTCTTGCCGAGGCCTGGGCCAAATCTGGGAACTTCCCTGGGCCGACGATGATCTATACGATTAACAGGATTAGGATCGGATGCATTGTCCGTGCTAAACCTAGAAAATCATTGCTTTTTTAAGGTGCCCTTGCGAGCAAAGCACTCGCCTTGACACGTCGCAGGCCTCAAACCTCATCTTGACCAATGCGCCTTCGGCCTCAGCAACCTCATTGACAAAGGAAACGGCCCTAGGCCGCCCGTCTTCCAGAACATCGTGAAGGCTCTTAATGCCAGTCAGGTTGAATTCTTCGTCAAAAGGCTGACCACATTCACGGCGACAATGACTCAACGTATCCGACAACAATTGAGCCGTACATTAGTGAGAACCTCCGCCTTTCCTAAACACCAAGCCGACACCGAAGCCCGCGCCGAGCGCGATACCGATCGAAAGAATACCGTAAAGCGCCGCGCTGTTCTTGGCCATAGTCGAAAGCGTCTTGACGAGGCCGGCCTGCTCGACATTTACCTTCGCTTCGGCCTGCTCAACGACCTTTCCGTTATTCACGGCATAGACCGTCACTAGGTAATCGCCCGGTGCTGCCTGGTAGGGCCAGTCGGTTAGAATGGAATACTCCTGCCTACCATCGGCCCTCGCTACCGTCGATATCTTCCCGAAGGAGGATACATATACGTTTGACGCTTCCTTGAACTTAACGAACTCATTGAACCACTTGGTCTTCTCCTCCTCATTTGCGGCCGGCGTTACCGAGACATGTTTTTCAAGCGCTGGATATCCTATCACATACTTTTCCATCTCTTCCCTGTCCAGCATCTCATCGAGTTTCCTCGTGCTATAGACGGCATAGAAATTCGGCGTGTGTTCGAATTTGAGCTGCCCCACATTCATCCACAAAAGACCGCCGACCTTCCCCTTCTGCTTCAGGACTTGGTGCTCTTCTGGGGCGGTTATCTTGATTACCAGATCAACGTTGGGATCCGACTCTCCACGAACGCTCACCGTGCTGCCGTGATAGAAGAAGTCGATGGTTATATGGTCATGGTTCGCCCTGGCCGTCAGCATGGCGGAAGCACTGCCAGTGAAGACAAGGATGAAAATGAAGGCCAACGCGGTTATCATCGCGATTCCCCAATCGGCAATCCGCACTCTCATTTTTTTCATTAGTGTCCCCCTGCTTGTGAAATGAGTAATGACGGTGTGAGGGTCAGTTCGAAGATGATCTTTACAGTCACCGCGAGCACGATCCCGGCGAGCAATATTTTAAGCTGATCGGCCTTGAGTTTCCTTCCGAAAACCGCGCCTACCTGCGCCCCGATCGTTGAGCCCAAGAGGAGCAGCACCGCAAGGATGAAATCAACACTATGGTTCGTGTATGCCTGGAGGAACGTGACCTCGATGCAGGTAAACAGTATCTGGAACAGACTCGTCCCGACGACCACGTGCATCGGCATCCTTAGCATATACACCATGATCGGGACCATCAGAAACCCACCACCCACGCCCATGATAGCAGCAAGAACACCGACAAAGGCGCCGAGGACTATCGGCACAAAGACGGAATGGGTTATCCCTGATTTCTCGAACCGGGTCTGGAGCGGCAGGGATTTCAGGAAGCGCCCGACGGCCGATTCCTTCTCTTTGCCCGCCTTTTCATCAACGGACGCCTTCTTTTTCTTCATGCTCTGGAGGCTTTCGATGAACATGTAGACGCCCACGATGCCGAGCATGAGCACATAGGTCATCTTGATCACGAAATCGGCGTTGCCCATGGCATGTAGGAGTTTGATCGCCTGGACACCTACGATCCCGCCAAGAAACCCACCGGCGAGGAGGTACAGGCCCATCTTGAAATCAACATTCCCGACCTTCCAGTGCGCATAGGTCCCAGAGGTGGATGCAGCCACGATCTGGTTGGAATCCGTTGCCGCGGCAACGGTCGACGGGATGCCGAACATGATCAGAAGCGGCGTCATGAGAAAGCCTCCGCCCACGCCAAAGAGGCCGGAGAGCAACCCCACGGCCAGTCCCAGTCCAACGGGGACAAGGATATTGATGCTGGTCAATGCTACTGGTAAATACAGATACATTACTGATCTCCTTTTTTATTTTTTTTATCTCTATTCATGTCATTGCAATGAGATTCGATGAAGATGCATTCCCCCTTCGTTTCATCGCTGTTGAAACCCGGGATTGTTTCACCATCTGCCCACAATGACAGACTGAGCGTTTTACGCCGTGGCGCCTGCCGAGTCATGGTCACGACCGGGCGAGACGTTACGTCGGTACAAGCCTGTTAGGTAATGGTATTGGAAAGTATGCGCGTTTGATCCTTATACGGCGTATATTGTACTCTATAATATCCCTGCTGTCCAAGATAATCTGATCTTCTAAAGACGTCCCTGTCGATCAAGGCCTCTAGACAGATAAATCCATATTTCCAAATGATCAGACCGGTCGTGACTAGGACAAGCCGGCGAAAAAATGCAGAAAGGGTGCCGGGATAGAGAATCGTAGGACAGTCTTGCCTCTCGTATCTCTTCTCTTGGGACGGTGTCCACTACCTTGTCGCCGTCCACTTGGCTCATGCCTGATCCGGCAATTTTTACGACTGTGCAAATCATCGGGTTTCCGATGAATTCTACTCCTGATTCCAAAGTTAAAAGTTATCCGACCCCTCAGTTAAAGGGATGTTCTACACTGGGTTGATGCTACTATCGCACAAGGATTTTGACTTGTCAACGGTTAAGCTTTTGATTTGTCTTTCTCATTGATTCTCCTTTCAGTTGGATCTTATAGGCTTTGCGCACCAGACGATCCAGGATCGCATCGGCTAAGGTCGGCTCGGCTAGGATATCGTGCCCGTACTTTGCCTGCGAGGCCACCCGTTTACTGCGAAAAAGGCCTCCACAATGAATTCCGTAAGCTTTCCGTCAGGTATTCATTGCGGAGTTGATACGAACGCTGTACAGTGCGAGGGGCTATTCCATCAATTGGGATTCCGCCGGATTAAACCTCGTCCCCTTATTGCGAACGCCGATCCTGTGGCAGAGCAAAAGTTTAAAAATCAAAATTTAAGGAGTCAGGATATACGACTCTGTGGAATATACCCAGCTCAGATTTATACTTTAGCGGTTGGGTCGGATTAGATCGGAATGAGAGGTCGAACAGCTCCGGGATCGTGGGTAGGATCGGTCCAAAATACATAAGCCATTATATGAAGATCAATCCCATTCAGAAAAGAGGCAGGAAATACCATACTGTACCACTGCGGTCGTACGCGTGACGTCCGGTGAATTTCTTTTCCGATACTTAAATAAGGATAATCATTGCTACCTCATCAGAGATCTACCCCCGGGTTTCCCAGGGGGTAGATCCGCTGACTCGGCAACAGAGCGGTTAGATGCCTTCGAATTCCTTTGCTGCTATGGCTGCCGCTGCATCCACGGCCTTTCTCTCTTTTTTCGCTGTTGAAAGGAACGCGGCAATTAAGTTCAGGACCATGAGCACCCCGATCACTACGATGAAACCCCGCATGAAGGCGTGGTCTTTCATTGCTACCGGGATACTGCTGTCCTGGAAAATGTGCTGGACAGCGGGATAGCCGTTATCGGCTAGATATTTATGCTCCAGCGTGGTGAAGATAACGCCAGAAATGTCTACCCCGAGGATCAATCCGAGAGACCTCATCATGTTCAAAACTCCGCCTGCCAGGCCCAGCTTGTCCTTCGGAGCGGCGCCCATGATCGCGCTGTTGTTGGGAGGCGTGAACAGGCCCATCCCGATGCCCAGGAGTATCAATTGTCCAATTAACATCACAAGATGGATATGCACCCCCAGGAACATGAGTGAAAAGCAGGCTAACGCCGACACCAGCATCCCGCTCGCCGTCATGATCCTCGAACCGTACTTGTCGGAAACGTGGCCAGCGAACGGAGCAACGACGGCCATGGCAAGAGGAATCGGCGTGAGCAGGCTGCCCGTCAGAGCAGGGCTGTAATTGAGCACCTTTTCGAGATAAAAAGGCATCAAGAACAAAACGGCAAACAGAACATAATAGGACATCATGCCGGTCAAATTGCCGACAAGGAACGTTCTGTCCTTAAAGAGCTTCAGGTCGATCAGCGGATGTTCGACACGCAGTTCCGTAAGCACAAACAAGCCGAGCAGGATGCAGGCGTGCAGGGAGTAGACGATGATGGTGGTCGAACCCCACCCCAGTTTCACTCCTTCATTGAACACGAGCACAAGAAATGCGAGACCCGCTGCGAAGAATATCGTGCCGAGGTAGTCGATCGTCTGTTTTTTCTCGACCTTCTGGTTGGGAGGGAGGATCAATAAGGCTGCGACCGTGCCGATTATGCCGATCGGGATATTGATGTAAAATACGGCCCGCCAGCCGATGGTCGCTATCAAGACGCCACCGACGAAAGGACCCACCGCCATGGCAATCGCCTGGACAGCGCCCTGGATGCCGATTGCCTTGCCGCGCTCATGTCCGGGGAACGCCTGCGTGATCAGCGCTACGGAATTCGCCTGTAGGAGTCCCGCGCCGACTGCCTGGAGGACACGCGCGGCAATAAGGTAGGAAGCGGATGTCGCCATTCCGCAAAACAGCGACCCGACCGTAAAGACTACGAATCCCGCATTGTAGAGCCTGGACCTGCCGAAAATATCGGCGAGCCTTCCGAAAAACGGAAGAAAGATGGTAAGCGTAAGCATGTACGACATTGCCACCCACTCGACGACAGCCATGGTGGTGTTGAACTCGGTCTTCAACGTCGGCATGGCCACGTTTACAATGCTCACGTCCAGTGCCGACATGGTAGCGCCGATGAGAACATTTATCAGGATAAACCATTTCCATGTTGGACGCTCTGAAAAGAACGGATGGGGAAACTGCAAAAACCTTTTCATTATTTTATCTCCTTTCACATCATCATTTTTATTATAAGTTTGACTTCTTGTAACCGTGAAAAAATCAAAAAACCCGGGGACCTCGCAAAACTCCAGTACACGCTCTTCGGTTTAGGAACCCGGTACATGCGAGGTGCCATTACAATTCCGATCGCGAGCAGGTGCGGGTCTCCTTCACAGGACTGAACGATCTTTACGACCTTAACCCCGGTTTTCTCATCCTTGATGAGTTTAATGCCCTGCTTCAGGATCTCTTTGGACCTGTCCACTGCGATAAGCACCTTTCTATATCCTCTCACAGATGTTCCACCTCATTATCAGGATGGGGCACGAGAGCGTGCTGATCACGCACCCCCTGTCCACAATAACATGCTGAGCGTTTTACGCCGTGGCGGACGCCTGCCGAGTCATGGTCACGATCGGGCGAGACGACGTCCGCACAAGCCTATTCAGGTCCCTGCTAGTAATGTTCCCTGCCTCGGTCAGCGCAGGGCTCAAGACGACCTTGTCGATACCAATATGCTCCTTCAAAAACGTTTGTAAGCCCGCAACCAAGGCCATATCCGTGGTATAGACTTTCAACTGAATCCCTTCTTTTCTGCATTTCTCCCCGAGTGAGGAAAGCTTCTTTTCACAGCCATCACGCCCAGCATGAGAACCACCTGCCATGATCTGTCGAGCCGTGTCGTGTTCATCGATCCCGGCAAAGCTCACAGCGGTCATCAGATTCCCAAGCTGTTCCACAAGCTTGCTCTTCTTTTGCACCAGCAGGAGCGTGATGTCCTCATACATCGCCTTGGCGAGCTCGACGACGTAAGAAACACCCTCCTCAAGATTTTCATCACGATAGGTGACGAATAGAAGTTGCTTCTTTCCCATTACTGCCTCCCTAAATGATTTGCTTCTGTGTAGCCTATATAGCAATAGTAGTGCCAATCAATATCATATTGTTTTTATTAGATAATATCAACAGGATGAGAAATGGCGACGTTTCATATTTAAACGCAGGTGAACACCTGGAGAGGAAAGAGGGCGATTTCATGCATGGTAAACACAGCGGAAACCCCTTGCTTTACAGGCTCGGAATTACTTACTATGATTGTTTCTTGAAGAAATTTGGTGAATAAGATGAATGAATTATGCGTGTTTAAATTTGGAACACAATTCTGCTTTTAAAAATAAAAATTATCTGATACTATGGAAAAAACAATTGCAACCGCGGATAGACGCAGTTGAACACGGAAAATATTTGACGCGATGTTCTGAAGTCTTTTTAAATCCGGGCCTATCCTTATATCAGTGGCAGTGAGGTTTTTTGAGAGGAAGCAATGGCGGCATCGAACAACCCCGGAGAGGACAAGGCGTGGGAGATTCTGGCGACGTTGGACCCGGACGACGTATGCAGGGCAGCAGCCGTGTCCTATGACCGTGCAGCGAAACAATACATCGTGAAGTCACTCGGCATGGATGTTTTCGTTGCGTCAGAGACCAAGACGATCACCAGCACTGCGCCAGGAAGTGAGATGCTTCTTAAGAGGCTCAGCTATTTTTTCAATCTCTCGGTCCTCTGGTATCTGGTGAGCGCAAAAGATATCGCCCTTACTGGCAGGCTTGTGAAACTTCAGGACGTCAAGGGCGGAGAGATCTTCACCAAAGGATCGCACATCTTGCCGCTTGACAGGGTGGCTCAGAAGTTCGGGAAAGACAAGGAAGGATTTCTCAAGAGAGGCTCGATCCTTGGCGGAGAGCCTATGAAGTTCGGAGACGCATCCGTGAGGCTCTATCCCTTTCCAAGGGTCCCGGCCATACTGACGCTCTGGATTGAGGATGAGGAATTCCCGGCACGTGCTGACCTCATGTTCGATTCCACCTGCACCATGCAGCTGGCCACGGACATCATATGGTCCATCGCCATGATGTGCGTGATCGTGATGCTGTGAATCAGCTTCAGGGTTTCCCCGCATCATGGGCGTCGTCGAACGGCCTGTACTGCACGCTCACGATCGTGAACACGGCATCACCCTTCGGACGCTTCACCACCACCTGGTCCCCTGCTGACTTCTTCATCAGGGCCTTTGCCATGGGCGAATCCATGCTGATCAGACCCTTGGTGTGGTCGAACTCATCAGGCCCGACGATGCGATACTCGCTGATGTTCCCCTCCTGATTCTTAAGCCGTACCCATGCCCCGAAATAGACCATGGACTCGTCATCGGGCTTGTTGTCGACGACGATAATGTGTTCGAGCCGTTCTTTCAGATGGTGGATGCGTGCGTCGATCTCACGGAGCTGTTTCTTGCGATAGATGTACTCCGCATTCTCGGACCGGTCGCCCTCGGCCGCCGCGGCGGCAAGAGCGGCCGTCACTTCAGGACGCTTGGTCCTCCAGAGGTGCTCGAACTCGTCGTTCAAGCGCTTCTTCCCTTCGGGCGTTATGTACTTTGAACCCGGTTTTTGCGGCGGTCGATACCTGCTCATGACGGAAGATAATAACCCATCATCGGAAATTATGCAATGCGCCATAAAACCTCGTCCTTAAGGACGGGGATACAAGGCGCGCGAAAATTCTTATGTTGCACACTGTGCGCTGGTTTGCCGCATTAAATACAGTCCCTCTTTGACAATCAGTATGGGGTTGCCGTCAGTCAAGGTTGACGGCGTAAAACTGATGCCCACACATGTCCGCCATGACAACGCTCGCGGTGATTCCACTGACACCGTGGAACACCTTAAGGACAAGATATAAAAGCGAGCAAAGTATCTCCTGAAAACGAATGGGCGTTTTTTGGAGTAGTGGGTGCTTGGCACACCCGGCAGTCACCTGGTTCGCCTCTAGAAAAACCAGGCCATCTGCATCGGCCCAGGAACCGGGGAGGCGGCAAACATCTCTGCAGGAGAGGATGTCAACAAGCTCTTTTAGCGGTCACCACAGTATCTTTTCCCGCTCTATACCTCTTCCCCTCGTCCCTCAGCTCCTGAAAGCTTACAATATCCCCCCTTTTCAGGGCTTTGAATGCGTCATTCGCCGGGGACTTGTCCTTGTCAAGCCTCGCGATCAATCGCCGGCCTCCCTTGCCGCAGAGATAAAATTCGATCTTGCCTTTAGAGACCAGCGGTTCACTCACGATCCGAAAAGCGTCGGCCCCATAGACATCGGCCAGGGAAAGACCATCTTTTCTGAGAACCAGGTAGGAAAATTTGAGCGAATCCTTCCTGAATCCGGCAAGCTCGTCTATTTCCTGGATCAAGGCCGGCGGCTCCCACGGTACATCTTCGTGGCACCAGTCCTTTGGATTTACAAGAGCAGGGCAGTTCTCGTTCATGAGACAGGGGGAATAGACATGGAAGCCTTGAGCCACAAGGCCATCCCTGACCAGAAGCATCTCGCGCGATGTGTCACGAAGCGCCGGCTCTATGACAATTAAGCTCCCGTCATCGTCGAGAAAACGCCTCAAAATTTGATGCAGGATATCGACACGTTTTGCGGTTTTTTCCTCATTATGGTGGAACAACTCATTCAGGACGTTCGAGAGTATGATCAGGTCGTAGTGCCCGTTGAGGTGCGGCTGTACCTTTTCTATGTTTGTTTTCACGGTATGCAAGGAGGCATCGAGACCAGAGCGCCCCTGATATGACGCATAAAGCGTCGCCGCATCTTTGAGGTTCTCGGCGACATGATCAACAGCGGTGAACTCGAGAAAAGGGCTTTTCCCCAGCCGGGCAAAGAACTCCATCACGCCGAGCATGGCGGAACCGGGACCCGCGCCGATGTCGATGATTCTTAGATGCTCTTTTGCCAGCATGCCCTTAGGATGGAGGGAAAGTTCTTTGAACGGCAGGTGAATTTTCGGGATGTTCGAGGGCAGATAATATGACAGGTATGCCTTCCGGAGCCTTGCATCCTTCAGGTAAGCCGCAGGGAGGCTTTCCCGCTCTTTCGTGAGCAGCTTCGAAAGACGGGCAACGTCGGCCGCCAGGGCAGTCAACTCTTCGCTCAAATCTTTATTCGACAGGGTCATGTGCTTTATATCTTAAATTGATTTGCCTCCACGTTCGTCGAAGTCACCTTTAATACCTCATCTGCCGCCTTTTAGTCACCGGAAGCCGACGTGGATTCGAACAAACAGGAGAAACCGTCGCCGCTGTCAGTGAATTTACGGCCTATCTGACAAAGTACTTGCGGAGAAGAATTTGGAAGTCGGCGCGTCCCCGGAGAAGGTCAAGGGCCGAGTCTTTCATGACGTTCTCGTAATCATTGTACCCCAATTTAAAGGCGGACTCCAGGTGCTCTAAGGCCTCTCGTGGATGAGCGCTCTGGGCCTCTGTATCAGCCAAGCGATATTCCAGGTATGCCGTGCTGCCTCCCATATCAATCGCTTCTCTATAATACCTTCCTGCCAGATCAAGCTTTTTCATCTTGAGATAGACATCGCCCAAACGTGAGAGAGCATCGGGCGATTGAGGCTTCAACGCCAATACTTTTTTAAAAGTCAGTTCAGCATTCTGGAACTCATGGGAAAGGGAATAATTGATCCCCAGGTTCATCAATCCATTAATATCGTCTGGAAATAGTTCTACGATCTTCAGCAAAAAAGGCCGAGCTTCCGATGTCTTGCCCCGGCTATTGTAAAGGGCACCGATATTATTGAGAGCAAGCTCATAATCAGGGTCAATTGATAATGCTTTCAAGAAGGCATTAGCGGCATCATCAGACCGTCCCGCATCAACGTAAGCCATGCCGAGACCATTCCAGGCAAGCGGGGAGCTTGGAGTTTTATACGTTGTATCCATCCATAAAGACATGTCGTTACTCCAGACAGAAGTTCTCTGCCATGAAAGCCAGGGAAGCGGCATAATGAGGAGACAAAGCATAAGAGAAATGCCCTTTTTTCGAAAATCATAGGCATTGTCGGCAGAAGGGAGCGCTATAAGCCCATAAAATGCTGCTGCCCCTAACAGAGGGAAATACAGATATCGATCGTTCATTAACGTAACTATGGACACGATCTGGGAAACCGGCAGGAGACCGATGAAAAAAAGGGCATACCAAAAAAAGAGCTCTTTTCTTCTTCGATACAGATAAAATCCCAGAACAACTAATAAAACAACGAACAATGCAGACAACGCAACTGCGCCATCTATTCTCACTTTCATGGGTGGCATATACAGGGCACTTAATTCCATCGGCCAGAAAATGATCCTGAAATACCGGACAAGAACCGTGAGCATGGTATAGAAAACGCCAAGAGGACCTTCAATGGCGTAAGAAATACGCCCGCCATTATTTTCTGGCAACTGGCTTTGTAAAGCAATTAATAGTGCGGCGCCTGCAGCAAATAAAAATGGGATCTTATTGGTCATCCAAGACTTTCGGTTGGACTTTTCGTGATAGCAAAGGTCATAAAGAAAAAGAACAAGGGGGAGTATGACCGTTACTGATTTTGACAGAAGAGCAAGCACGAATGCCAGAATAGAAGACGTATAAAAGAACTTGCTCTGGGGTTTTCCGGCAGTTCGATAGGAAATGTAAAAGTGAAAAGATAAGAGGAAGAAAAACATCGCTAGAAGATTTTTTCTTTGAGAAATCCAGGCGACTGATTCAACCTGAACAGGGTGTAATAAGAAAATGAACGCAGCAAGAAAGGCGGGTGCACTTCGTCGATTCATGCGAAAAAGCAGCAAATAGAATAAAATGCCATTGATAACATGAATGAGCACATTGGAAAAAATAAAACCACGAGGACGCAACCCCCATAAGGCATAGTCGATCATATAGGAGATAATATGAAGCGGCGCATAATTCCCTAAGTAAAATCGAGCGAATGCATCCTTCAAATGTTCCGCAGTGATGCCTTGTATTGTTTCATTATTTACAACATACAAACTGTCATCCCAGTTCAAAAGAAAGTCATGGCCGAGTGTGTTGGCATATACCACACAGGTAACGCCGGACAGAACAATTACAGGGAGAAGGAGAGGTCTTATTTTCTCAAAAATGGTCTTTTCCATTCCAACTGGCCCAGACACAAACGATATAATAATGTAGAGCTAAGGAGGCCGAGAATACTCTGCATTGATTTATGGTACAAATATTTTATGAGATTTTTATTTACCCTGTCAGGGGCTCGTCCCCAAACCTTAATTTCAGATTTTTTTATTGAGGCTTTCTTAAGTGGTAAATCAAAACAACTTCCCCCCATGTCTGTCGAATAGGGGTGATTGCAGCAGGCCCGTCTTCTGCAAGATGAAGCGTCCCGCCGTAGCGAGGACGCCAAATCCATACTTCATGCTCCTGATAAAATTAATAGAGGAGGCATCTTCGAAATATTTTGTCGGGCAGCTTATTTCTCCGATTTTAAATCCGAAGTAAACAGCCTGGGCCAGCATCTCGTTGTCAAAAACGAAATCGTCGGAATTTTTCTCCAGCGGCAGCGTTTCCAATACCTGCCTGCTGAATGCACGGTAACCGGTGTGGTATTCAGACAGCTTCACGCCGAGTGCGAGATTTTCAATAAAAGTAAGAACCCTGTTTGCAATATACTTATAGAAGGGCATGCCTCCCTTGAGGGCTTCACCTCCGAGGATCCGTGATCCCAGCACGACATCGTAATGGCCTGACGTGATCATGGAAGACATGGCCGTTACCAGCTTCGGTGAGTATTGATAGTCAGGATGGACCATAACGACAATATCCGCTCCGAGGCGCAGAGCCTCGCGATAGCAGGTCTTCTGATTGCCTCCGTAACCCTTATTTTCTGCATGGATGATTGTTCGGATGCCCAGCTCTTGTGCCAATGCTGCGGTACGGTCCCGGGAGGCATCGTCGACAAGGATCACTTCGTCTACGTATTGGTGGGGTAACTCCTGGTACGTCTGGATAAGCGTCTTTTCCGCGTTATACGCGGGCATCACCACGATGAGCTTTTTCCCGAGGATCATTTTATTTCCTTTCCGAATTCAACCTTGCAGCACACTGAATGAGGAAGCGGCTCCAAGAGCTTTTAAACCGACCGGTGTTTATTACACCGCCTCATAACCATTTCAAGCATAGTTAAACAACTGTACGCGCAGCAGGAAGAAATGACCGCGACACAAATTCATCGCTCTTCTTTCAATATCCTCCACAAACTCGTCCTCGAAATGCCAAGCACTTGTGCCGCTTTGGACTTATTGCCGCCGAACATATCGAGCACTTTTTCGGCATACTCCTTGTTCAATTGCTCAATGGTTTTGATCTCGTCCGGATCGAGAGTGTCGATCCGGAACATCTTGATGGTCTGCGGAAGGCTGTCGGGCGTGATGAGATGTCCCTTCTCAAGGATGATCGCTCGCTCGACCAGGTTCTCGAGTTCGCGCACGTTCCCCGGATAGCTGTAGTGCATAAGCACGTCCATCGACTCTTCGGCAAAGCCTGTGATCTTCTTGCGGGAACTCGGGAGATGTTTCTCTAAAAAATATGTGCAGAGCGGCGGTATGTCGTCCCTGCGGTCGCGGAGCGGCGGGATAAAGATCTCCATGATGTTCAACCGGTAGTACAGGTCTTCGCGGAATCTACCTTCGGCAATAACGGAGCGTACGTTCTGATTTGTCGCAGCAATGAACCGAACGTCGACCTTGATGGGCTTGGTCCCACCCACGCGGTAGAACTCCCCTTCCTCGATCACTTTAAGGAGCTTGGCCTGAAGGTTCGGGGCCATCTCGGCAATCTCGTCCAGGAACAGCGTGCCTGTGTCCGCGATCTCCACGAGTCCCTGTTTGGTCTTGACGGCTCCGGTGAAAGCGCCTTTCTCGTGGCCGAAGAGTTCGCTCGCGAGAAGTTCCTCTGTAAGCGTGGCGCAGTTGATGGACAGGAACGGCATGGTCAGCCGCCTGCTTGTGAAGTGTATTATCTTAGCCAGGAGACTTTTGCCCACGCCCGTCTCTCCGGTCAGAAGCACATTGCAATCCGTATCTTTCATCCCCTCGATCACGCCAAGGATGTTGTTCATGCTCTCGCTCTTGGCGATGATCGAAACCTTCCGGTCCAGGCCCGCGTAGGCCTTGAGCGCGATGTTTTCTTTTTTCAGGCTCCTCTGATCCCGGATCTTCCGCACCTTGAGGACGAGCTCGTCGAGGTTAAAGGGTTTGGTGACGTAGTCGTAGGCCCCCTTCTTCATGGCGTCTACCACCGAGTCGATGCTGCCGAAGCCGGTTACGATGATCACCTCTGTCTCGAGCTGCCTCGCTTTTATCTTTTCGAGAAGTTCTATGCCCGTGAGACCTGGCATTTTAATGTCCGCGATCAAGAGATCGAAGCGATCGCTTTCGATCTGCTGGAGCGCGTCCTGCCCGTTCTGCGTTCCGATGGTAAGGTAGCCTTCCTTCCGGAGGGCGTTGATGAGGTGTTTTAGGGTTATTTCCTCGTCTTCGGCTATCAGTATTTTAAATACCATGCCTATCTTTCCTTTTGTCGAACGATCTAAGCTCGAGAACAATCAGAACCACAAAGGTGCAAAGTACGCAAAAGTTTTAATCTCCGTTCCGCATAACTTTGCGTTCTTCACGACTTCGCGTTAAATTCCTGATTCAGTCTCCTATCTTCCAGTCGGCAGCGTAATGATAAAGGTCGTTCCTTTTCCTTCTTCGCTCTCGACTGCAATATCGCCGTTGTGTTTCTTGATGATATTATACACAATCGCCAGCCCGAGGCCCGTTCCTTTGTCCTTGGTAGTGAAGAACGGCTCAAATATCTTCTCTATCGATTCCTGCGGGATTCCCCTGCCCGAATCCGATACGGTGATGACGACCGATTGTTCACTGCTCCTCATCGTCACGAGCAGATCGCCGGCGCCCCCCATGGCGTCAACAGCGTTCGCAAACAGGTTGGCAAAGACCTGTTCCACCTGGCCCTGGTCCGCGAGCACGGTAGCCTTCGAAGAATCGACATTGAGCGAGAACCGGATTTTTTCAAGGTTCCTTGAACTGCCGAGATGTCGGTAAGAATCCGTGATCAGGTCTTTCAGTCCCACCTCTCGAAACTGCGGCTCCCTCCCGCGTGCATACTCCAGGAGATCGCTCACGATCCGCTTGACCCTCTCGGTCTGGCCGACGATGTCGCCTAGTGCCTCTTTTACTTCGCCGGAACAGCCCTCAGCGGCCTCTTTGGCAAGGACCTGGGCCGACAGGTAGATGTTATTCAGCGGATTATTGAGCTCATGGGCAACGCCCGAGGCCAGGGTGCCGATGGCAGCCAGCTTCTTGGTCTGCATCAGTTCCCTGTTCTTCCGCTCGAGCTCTTCCTCATGGAGGGCAAGTTGGTCCTCCATCTGATTGAACTTATCGATCAGGACCCCAACTTCGTCATGGGCACTTCCTTGTGAGATCGCAACGGTCAGATGGGGATATGAGCCTTTGCCTGTTTTCTCAACCACGCTTATAAGGAGCATCAGCCTCCTCACCACATTCGTGCTGATAAAAAAAAGCATCCCGATCCCGACGATAAAGAACAGCGGGAAGAAGATCAGAATGGCCATCTGCGAAACACGGATCACGGTCCCTGCATTTGCTCGCGCGACCTTGTCGAGGTCCTTAGATATGACCAGGATGTCCTCGCCGGTTTTCCTGAGCGCTGTAATATCGGCATCGAGTGCCCGAAGCCCGGTAATGAGTGATTGGCCTCGGGAAAGGAAGAACGCTTTTTCGAGAAAATCTGCCGATTGCGCCGGCCGCTCAAGAAAGGTTGCTTCCACGAGCGAGAAGAACTTTTCGTTTTTCCCGTAGGAAGCTTTGGTCTCTTCGAAGATGCCCATAAGGCGCTGTGCCGAGGATTCAATGGTGTTAAATCGTTGCTCGTATTCAGCGATGCTGCTGCGCAGCGCGAGTTTATCTGCCCTATCAATGTCGGGGTTCTGCGCCAGGAGGGCCTTAAGCTCGCCCAGGTAGGCACGGACTGCGGCAGACTCCTCGTTCGCTTTCTGCGGACCATAGAGAAAATAAATTTTCTCGTGTCTCCGGAGCTGGAGCAACTTTCGGCTAATCGTATCGGTGACCTCCAGATAGCGCACCTCTTTTTTGAGTTCGATGAAATTAACGTATTCGAACGCCGCAAGGATAGCGATAATGAAGGCGCTGATGAAGAAGCTGAGAGCTATTTTTTTCTTTAAAGACATGACTAATGATGGCCTGCTGTAGAGATCTCGTGACATGGCGGATGAATATGTTTAAACAACGGGTAATTTACTCCTTTCGATCTCCGTTCCAAATTCCTCTATCTACCTCTCCTTCGCAATCCCCCACTTCTTTCGTTTCTCCCAGAGGGACTTCCGGGTAATCCCGAGCATGTCCGCAAGCTGCTGCTCGTTGTACTCGCCCTGATATCGTTGAATGAACGCCTTGGTGTAATTCTCGATTGAAAGCCTTTTGTCAAATACCTGATGCTGGAATGGCGCTTCCCCTTTCATCCCCACAGGCAGATGTTCTGGTTTAATGATGTCACCGTCGGAAATAAGAATGGCCCTTTCGATCACATTCTGGAGCTCGCGAACATTCCCCGCCCATCCGTAATTCATCATGATATCCATGGCTTCGGGAGAAACATCCTTGACCGGCTTGCCCATCTCGTGTGAGTATTTCCCGAAATAGTGTCGCACGAGTGCTCCGATGTCTTCTTTTCGTTCCCGGAGCGGCGGAATCTGCAAGGATATCACGTTAATGCGGTAATAGAGGTCTTCGCGGAACGTACTTTCCCTCACTGCCGCCCTCAGGTCCTTGTTGGTCGCGGTAATGAAGCGGATGTCGACCTTCGTGCCCTTGGTGCTTCCCACGGGCCGGATTACCTGGTCCTCGATGACCCTGAGCAACTTCGCCTGGAGTGAGAGGCTCATATCCCCGATCTCGTCAAGGAACACGGTGCCGCCCTCTGCCTCTTCGAGAATGCCCTTCTTGGTTGCAATCGCCCCAGTAAAGGCGCCTCGCACGTGGCCGAACAGCTCGGTCTCGAGCAGGTTCTCGGGAATCGCCGAGCAGTTGATCGGCACGAATGGCATCTCCCGGCGCGTGCTGTTGTAATGGATGACGCGGGCAAACAGCTCCTTCCCTGTCCCGGTTTCGCCGAGGAGAAGCACGTTGCTCTTTGTGTCCGCTATTTTCCTGACCTCATCGAGGATGCTCTTGAGCGATGCGCTTTCGCCGATAATGCTGCTGAAATCATAGTTCCTTCCGATCTCCCGTTTAAGAAGTATGTTCTCCGCCTGGAGGCTCTTCTGCAGAAGGGCGTTCCTCACTATCTGTTTGATCTCTTCATGGATAATAGGCTTCATGATGTAATCATAGGCCCCGGCCCTGAGCGCCTTCACCGAGGTATCGAGCGACGCGTAAGCCGTGATGATGATAAATATCTGGTCTGGGATCTGTTCGCGCACCCTGACAAGCATCTCGATCCCGTCCATCCCCGGCAGGATGATGTCCGAGATGATCACATCATAAATGTTCGTTTCAAGCAGGTTAAGGCCTTTTTCGGCGCAATCCGCAGCATCGACGGTGAATCCCTCTTTCGTGAAAATCCGCTTGATGGATTCCCGCAGCGTCTCCTCGTCCTCAACGATCATGATGCTCTTTGACATAAAATCCCGTTCAGTTCAGCGACATTTGCCGCCGAACAGCACCGTTAAATTGGAAATTGCATAATGCAAATCTAAAACGTGATTAAGGCAAAGCTGCGCCATAAAAATTTAAAATTCAAAATATCCAATCCGCATTGTGCGATCAGTCCCACGCCTTTACAGGCATCTTAATAATGAATCGTGTTCCCTTTCCCTTTTCGGACTCAATCTCGATCGTGCCGCCGTGGTCCTTGATGATGCTGTAGCAGATGGAGAGACCCAGGCCCGTGCCCTTCGTCGGCCCCTTGGTGCTGAAGAAGGGATCAAAGACCTTGTCCTTGACCTCTGCGTCGATGCCCTGTCCCGTGTCCGCAAAGAGCATCTCCACATTGCCGTTCGCTTGTTTGACCGATATTTCAAGTTTTCCCCCGTCCGGCATGGCGTCCCGTGCGTTCAGGATGAGATTGAGGAACACCTGTTGGATCTGGTCGGGGTCTATTTTGAGCGGCGGCGTATCATGTACATCCGCATGGATGTCAATCTTTTTGAAGTTCTTATCATACCGGACGAGGTTGAGTGTGCTCTCGAGGATGTCACGCATTTTCGTCGGCATCTTCTGCCGGGGGTAGAGTCGGGCGAAATCTCCGAGGTTCCGCACGATCCGCGCGATCCGATGTACGTGCTCGTTGATGGTGGACAGGGAGCCTTTCACGAACGGGGACATGTCTTCCGTGAGCAGCTCCTGCACGAGCGACGAGATGGACGCAAGTGGGTTTCCAATCTCATGCGATACGCCCGCGGCAAGCCTGCCAACGCTCGCGTGCTTGGTCGCCCGAAAAAGCTCCTCCTCGATCTTCTTCTTTTCAGTTATGTCCTCGAGTACGAGCACAAATCCCTTCTGCACGCCGGTGAGCCTGCTCAGGTGTCCCTTGAGTATGATCTGCGGCTCAAAGTTCCGCCTGCACGTGATCTCGCCCTCGCGCATGTCCGGCGTAAAGAGATGCGGTTCCAGACACGTGAGCAGGCGTGCGGCTTCGCCGTTGAGAGCGTCCGATTTTTCGACGCCTGTGATCATCTCCATACCGCTGTTCCAGTATGTTACCCGCCAGGACTCGTCCAGCGTGGCCACACCGAGCGGAAGGCTCTCGATGATGTTCTCGCTGAATTCCTTGAGCATGGCGAGCTGGCGGTTCGCCTCGGCGAGCTCCTGCCGGGACAGCCGCAGGCTTCGCGAGATCTGTTGGATAGAGTTCGAGACACGGAGCGCTTCGTCGTGAGTCATGACCGTTCGCTCCTGAAAGATGAGGGTGCTTATGGAGGGACCGAGAGCGCCCGAAAGTATCCGCTCTGCCTCCTCCCGGAGCTTCAGAAGCCACTCTCCCGGCAGCGATTCCCGCTTCAATCCGTTCCTCTTCAGAAAGTTCATGACCTCCTCCCGCGCTTCGTTCCGGCCGATGTACTGCCCGAGGATTGCCTCGATCTCGGAAACGTTCGCCAGCCGCTGGGTGGGCGAAAAATGAACCGGTGAGTATGAATCCACAAAGATGATGGCCTGCCGTGTCTCTTCATCCGACTGCTTCGTGAATAGCGAGACCCCCACGTAGAAGAGCAGGTTCAGGAACAAGCCCCAGAAGAGCGAATGGCTCCAGCGATCAAGCCCCTGAAGGCCGAAGAGCGCCTTGGGGTTCAGGAGCGTCGAGTTGAAGATGGCCCCCATGAGCCCGCTGGGTTCGATGATGCCGGCGCGCATGAGCGCGGGGATAAGCAGGGTGTAGATCCAGATGCTGAATCCCGCAATGATGCCCGCGATCGCTCCTTTTTTGTTCCCGCCCTTCCAGTAGAGCCCAAGCAGGATGGACGGGGCGAAGATAGTGACCGCCTCGAACGATTTGAGGCCGATGTCCACGAGGCTGTAGAATTCTCCGATGTGTACGGCGAACGCATATCCGAGGAACACGCAGCCGAGGATTACGACGCGCTTGATGTTCAGCATGGCTGCACGGAAGTTCTTGAACGCGCTCAAGTCCCAGAGCGTCGGCATGACGAAGCTGTTCATCACCATGGTGCTGAGGGCGAGCGATTCCACGATGATCATGGCCGTGGCCGCGGAGAAGCCGCCGATGAAGGCGATGAGGGCGAGGAGGGCGCGCCCTTGTTGCATCGGAATGCTGAGAACGAAGTAATCTGCCGTCGACTGCAGATTACCGAGGAGCAGGCCGCCGTAGGCAATGGGGAGAACGAAGATGTTGATTAGGAAGAGGTAGAGCGGGAACAGCCACATGGCCTTTTTTATATGATCGGCGGAATAATTCTCTACGACCGCAACATGGAACTGGCGGGGCAGGAATAATATCGCCATCATGGACAGAAATGTGAGCGATGTCCACTCAAGAAAACTCACCCCGGAGCCAGCGCCGATCTTCATAAGCGAGGCATAGGGCCCCTGCTGTATCCTGCCGAAAATATCGCTGAAGCCGTTGAACAGTCCGTAGGTGACGAAAACCCCGACCGCGAGGAACGCCACGAGCTTGATAGCCGACTCGAAGGCAACGGCGAAGACCAAGCCGCCGTGGCGTTCCGAGGCGTCGAGCCTGCGTGCGCCGAACATGATGGCGAAGACGCCGAGAAGCAGCGAGATGAACCATCCCGCGAAATGGCTCCCTTCAGGCCTGCCGGAAAGCATGGAAAAGGCCGTCATGACGGCCTTGAGCTGGAGACCGAGGTACGGGGTAATGCCGATAACCGCAACGAGCGTAACCAGGACCGAGAGCGAAAGCGATTTGCCGTACCGGGACGCGACAAAATCCGAAATCGTGGTGATCCTGTTCTCTTTGGAGATATAGACGATCTTTCTAAGAATGACCCACCAGAGCGCGGCCATGAGCGTAGGGCCCACATAGGTCGTGAGGAAGCTCAGGCCGGCGTTTGCCGCCTTACCCACGCTCCCGTAGAACGTCCACGAGGTACAGTAGACGGCCAGCGACAGCGAATAGACATACGGGTTCGATACCAGGCTCCTCCCCTGCAGTTCCTTCCGCTCGGCGAGATAGGCCACGAGGAACAGGAGAAGAAGATAGGAAAGTATTATGAACAGCAATGTCCAAGGAGAAAACAATTAGCCTCCGCCGTCCTCGCTCCCTGAAAAGATCGAGGTCAGGAAAATAAGGATGATGAAGACAATCCAGATGATGAAAAGGGAAATCACCAGATTGTCCTTGAATATGCTCATGATGGGCCAGCTAAAAAACAGAAAGCCGAGGAGGAACAGAAAGATCCAAATATCTCTGCTCATATTGCTTTTTTAACCCCCTGAATTCCAAGCTTCTCTTCTGATGCTTTCATTGCGCTGCTACCGCAGGTTACACCCTCATGTGAAGTTTCGTATCATATCATATTTCTGGTTCAATTTCCATATGAGAACATCGTGACTGTAACGAAGGGATAAGCTGATCGCACGACGAGACAAATCATATCCCCAAGTCGATTTTCCCGTCTCGAGAATTGCAACAACCGCCGGCCTCAATCTGACCTTCACTAAGTGCGTCCAATCGATTATTGCGGATGTGATCAAGCGATCATGCGGGCTGAACGAAACGAGCGGTTGAGACAAGCCAGAAAACCAAGGTGGAAGAAAAAGAAAGTCCGATCATACGCTAACAACACGGCAAACCACTGTGCTTATTTAATGGACTACATTGTTCTGTCCGTAAGAATACGAGACGATACTTGTACCCTGTGTCATCTCTTTTGGTAACTTAGACATAACATATTTGACTGATCACGGAAAACGTCAAGAACAGGACTAAAGGTTAGAATATTGCCGTTAATGGTATAAGTATAGGAGCCACTTATGATCTGCCGACTGTCTTTCGGGCCGGAAGAGTTGCTGCCAACAGCTTCGGAAAATATTACCACGTTACCGCTTATCACAACATTTCCCCAAACCTCCGGAGTTCCGTCGAGCATTAGTCCACCCATATACGTATTGTCTGATTTAAAAATAAGACTATACCCACCGCTGATCCAGGTGCCGATCAGCGGGTTCTCCGAATTTGCTGTATAACGGACACCTTCCGCCTTAAAGGGACTCTGACCATTTGAACTTGCATTGTTTCCTCCCCCGTCGCTGCCGCACGCAAGCAGGGAAACCATAATTAAGGGAGATAACAATGTCGCTAGTGAATGTATGGTCCTCACGGTGATCACCTTGAATCATGTGGCTTCCGTTTACGACTGAGCCATCCTTAAGTCCGATCCATCGCGACAGAGTCGTTCGTCGGGCTGTAAGAGAACCTGCCCCTTCCATTCACCGCGTTCTCACAGCCAGACTTCCGGGATCCAAATCGTAATGATTTGCCGTATTTCCTGAAAACTATTGACTCCTTCGTAGAACCACCTTTATTGCCTTTTGCCGTCAGCATAGGAAGGCATGCCTCTATCGCGGGCCCACGTTTTACGATCGCATACGTTTCAGCCTACACGGAGATTTTTCCCCAGGCACGTTCCAACACTTATGAACTCATTCTGCTTATGGCCGCATTAATTGGTCTTCCCGGCGCCCTGCGAAATGGCTTCCGGGGACCTCCTGCCCGCTTAATCCGATTGGCCTTTCTTGCCGGTAGATGCCTTGTCATCCGGCGCGCTCCCGGCAGCGCTCTTTAATACGGACACCATTTCCACCTCAAAGATGAGCGTGGAATTCGCCCCGATCCGGTATACTTTCCGATCCCCGTACGCCAGCTCGGCGGGGACGATGATCTGCCACTTGGAGCCCGGGGACATGAGCTTGAAGGCCTCCCTCAAACCCGGGATAAGGCCGGCCATCTTGACAATCGCCGGCTCTGCCTTCCGGTAGGAGCTCTCGATCTCGGTCCCATTGATCAACGTGCCGCGGTAATTGACCTGCACTGCGTCTGCATCCGTGGGTCTATCGCCTTTGCCCTCTTTCAAGACCTTGTACTGCAGCCCGCTCGGAAGGGTTATAACTCCCTCTTTCTTCGTGTTTTCAGCGAGAAAGGCCTCCCCGGCTTTTTTATTTTCTTCGGCCGCTCTCATATCCGCCTGTTCTTGTTTTAACCTCAACTCCCGCGCGTATGCATCCATGGTCAGGTCGAGGTCCTTTTCGGTCATGAGAAGCTTCGCGCCCGAGAGCTCGTCCCGCAAACCTTTCAGGAATGCGTCTACATCGAGTTCTACGCCCCTTTGTTTGAAATCCCGCGCCACGCCGACACCGATGCCATAGCTTATCTTTTCCTGCTGGTTCTTGAAGGCTGCCGCGTCCTCGGCGCCCGCCATCATAGGGATGAGCACACTGACACAGACAACGGCAACGCAGATCATCACAACCATGACCCATGTTCGCTTCATATCCATCTCCTTTTTCCGAGTCCTCATCATCCGGATTCCCGGTTTTTTTCAGCGTGCATCAGATCTTTGCCTTCTCAACCGCCGTGGGCCTCTTCTTCATATCGAAATTCCATTTCCACGTCTCGTAGATCACTGGATAAACCACCAGTTCCAGAAGAAAAGAAGTAAAGATCCCGCCGATCATGGGGGCGGCGATCCGTTTCATGACATCAGAACCCGTGCCGGTTGCCCACATGATCGGAATGAGCCCGAGAGCCATCGTGGCCACGGTCATGAACTTCGGCCGGAGACGCCTGACGGCGCCGTTCATGATCGCCTCGCGCAAATCGGCGAGGTTATTGAGCCTCCCCTCTTTCTTCGCCTGTTCATAGGCGATGTCGAGGTAAAGGAGCATGAATACGCCCGTCTCAGCATCGACACCGAGCAGCGCGATGAGACCGACCCATACGGAGATGCTCATGTTGTAGCCGAGGAGGTAGAGGAACCAGACCGCGCCGACGGCTGAGAACGGGACCGCCAGGGCGATGATCATCGTCTTCGTAAACGACTTCGTATTCATGTAGAGGAGCAGAAAGATCATGAACAGCGTCAGCGGGAGGACCACGGAGAGACGCTCTTTCACTCGCTGCATGGCCTCATACTGGCCGGTCCATAAGAGGGCGTAGCCGGCCGGAAGCCTGAGCTTCTCCTTCAGGAGGCGTGAGGCTTCCTCGACATAGCTGCCCGGGTCCCTGCCGGCCAGATCGACGTAAACGTAGCCAGTCACCAGGCCGTCCTCGTCACGGATCATCGAGGGGCCACGGACCGTGCTCATCGTCGCGACTTCGCTGAGAGGGATCTGGCGCTGCCCGCCCGACATGGGTACCAGGACTCGGCCGAGAGCGCCGAAATCCGGCCTGAAGTCGGCCAGGTACCGGACGTTCACCGGATAGCGCTCACGGCCCTGGATTGCCATTGTCACATTCTCGCCGCCGATGGCATTCTCGACGACCGTCTGGGCCTCTTCCACGTTCAATCCGTAACGGGCGAGTTCTTCTCTGTTCCAGACGATGTCGAGGAAGTCACCGTTGCCGGTCCTCTCCGCAAAGACACTCCGCGTCCCTTTGACCGACGGCAGATACGCCTCTATCTTCGCTCCGATCTCATCGATGACTTTCGGATCTGCGCCTGATATCTTGATCCCCACGGGGGTCCTGATGCCGGTCGTGAGCATGTCGATGCGCGCCTTGATCGGCATAGTCCATGCGTTGGAGACGCCGCTTATCTTCAGAGCCTTGTCCATCTGGCTGATGAGTTCCTCGCGCGACAGGTGGTCCGACGTTATGGGGCGAAGGAGAGGTTTCACCCAATCGGGCGCCCAGGAGGAATACCATGTGTCCGTCCTGCGCCACTCGGATTTCGGCTTCAGGATGATCACCGTTTCGAGCATCGAGAGCGGCGCCGGATCGGTGGACGTCTCGGCCCTTCCGGCCTTGCCCAGCACGCGGTCCACCTCCGGGAAGCGCTTCATGATGCGGTCCGTCACCTGAAGCAGTCGCTTGGCCTCCGTGATCGATATGCCCGGCATGGTCGTTGGCATGTAGAAGAGCGCCCCTTCGTCGAGGGGAGGCATGAACTCGCTGCCGAGCTTCATGAAGACAGGCACGGTGATGACGACCAGCGCTAGGGCAATGCTGATGACCACCTTCTTGCGGCGCAAGGCCCAGCGGAAGACGGGATCGTAGAGACGGATCAGGAAACTGCTGATCGGATGCTTTTCTTCGGGGTGGATGGTGCCGACGAGGACGGCATTTGCTGCCTTGCAGAGCCACAGAGGCCTGAAGTTGAAGTTCTTAAGGTTCGTGACGAGCAGCCTGAGCGCCGGGTCGAGGGTGATCGTGAGGACGGCTGCGACAACCATCGCGAGGGTCTTCGTATATGCGAGCGGCTTGAAGAGACGCCCTTCTTCCGCCTCGAGCGTCAATACGGGCAAGAACGAGACGGCGATTACCAGGAGCGCGAAGAAGCTGGGGCCCGCCACCTGCTTGATCGCATCGACAATGATCTCCCGGGACCCTCCCTGCTCGCCCGAACGTCTCCACCATTCTAGCCGCTTGTGCGTCTGCTCGACCACCACGATTGACGCGTCGACCAGGGCACCCACGGCGATCGCGATTCCCGCCAGCGACATGATGTTTGCCGTGATGCCCATCGCCCTGAACGGGATGAACGAGATAAGGACGGCGATCGGTATGGTGATAATGGGTATGATGGCGCTCGGCGGATGCCACAGGAAGAGGAAGATTACCAGTGAGACGATAATGATGACCTCGATGATGGTCGATTTAAGCGTGTCGATCGCACGCCGGATAAGGTCGGAGCGGTCATAGATCGGTACGATTCGCACGCCCTCGGGGAGCCCGGGCTCTATCTCTTTGAGCTTCGCCTTCACACGGTCGATAACCGTGAGGGCGTTCTGCCCGTGGCGCATAACAACGATGCCCGAGACGACATCGCCCTGCCCGTCGAGGTCGGCGACGCCCCTCCGGTAATCAGGCCCGATGGACACCTCGCCGATGTCCTTAACGCGGATCGGTGTCCCTGCGTCGTTCGCCTGGAGGACAATGTTCCGGAAGTCCTCGATGGATCTGGCATAGCCCCTGCCGCGCACCATGTACTCGGTGCCACCGAACTCCACGAGCCTGCCGCCCGCCTCGGCGTTCCCGGCGCGGACCGCCTCAACAACCCGGTTGATCGGGATCCCATAGGC
Organism: Nitrospirota bacterium; assembly: GCA_035516175.1. Classification (GTDB taxonomy): domain Bacteria; phylum Nitrospirota; class UBA9217; order UBA9217; family UBA9217; genus DASPSR01. The sequence continues at coordinate 20,687 of DATJAO010000036.1, read as the reverse complement.
CTGAAGTCTATTGGGGTCTACGTTCACCTGATATTGGCGGACAAAGCCTCCGAGGGGGGCCACCTCTGCGACGCCGGGCACCGATTTCAGATGGTACCGCAGGTACCAGTCCTGAAGGGAGCGCAGCTCCGCGAGGCTGTATCTGCCCGACTCGTCGACGAGGGCATATTGGAAGACCCAGCCAAGACCGGTGGCATCAGGCCCCAGCTCAGTCGTGACGCCCTGCGGCAGACGCTGGATGACGCTCGAAAGGTACTCGAGGGTGCGTGACCTGGCCCAGTAGATGTCGGTGCCGTCCTCGAAGATGACATAGACGAAGGAGTACCCGAAATCGGTCACTCCCCGGACGGCCTTGACGCGCGGGGCGCCGAGCATCGCCGTCACGATCGGATAGGTCACCTGGTCTTCCATTATATCGGGACTTCGGTCCCACCGTGAGTATACGATTACCTGGGTCTCGCTGAGGTCAGGGATGGCGTCTAACGAGAGATGCCTCATGGACCACCATCCCACGACGCATGCGGCCGCGACGAGGATAAAGACGATGATCTTGTTGTTGACCGAAAAATCAATGATGCGGTTAATCATTGCCGCCTCCGAGGGAGGCGGCATGGGTCATGAGACGGCTTTCTCCTGATCCTTTCGTGTAGCTCTCCGGGTGAGTTTCAAATTGATGTTTGCATGAGTCGGAACAGAAATAATATTTCTTCCCGCGGTACTCGCTTGTCCTTCCTGCAGCTCTGGCTGTATCCTCCTCGACGTCCATGCCGCATACGGGGTCCTTGTGAACGGAAGCCCGGGGAACCGGTGCCATTTTCTTCGTGGTATCCGTCCCCTGCCTGCCCCCGTCAGACGATATCTTGAGGAAGTGCTCGGGATCCCTGTCAAATTGCTGTTTGCAGCCCTCTGAGCAGAAATAGTATTTTCTGCCGCCGTATTCGATCGTCCTCCCTTCAGTATTTGCCCTGGCCTCTTCGACATCCATGCCGCATACGGGGTCTTTCCGCGAGGTCCCGTATATCCCGGATGCCGCAGCCCTCATCCGGCTTTCGGAGTCTATAAGGAAGTTGCCCGAGACAACGATCCGCTCGCCGGGAATAAGTCCCCTGACGATCTCTACGCGGTCGCCAAAGCGCCATCCGGTTTCGACGTCCCGGGGTTCGAAGTAGCCCTGCCCGCGATCGATATAAACGGTTTTCTTCATCCCTGAATAGCGTACCGCATCCACGGGTACGGTTATCGCGCGGGGGAAAGTGACCGGCAGTTCCACATCCACGAACATGTCGGGCCGGAGGAGGAAACCCGGATTGTCCGCCTCAAGGCGCATCTTCAGGGTCCGGGATGTAGCATCGAACTGCGGTATCGTATCGCTCACCTGGGCGTTAAATGTTTTCTTCTGGTTGGGAAGGTTCACCCGTCCGACTACGCCCGGCCTAAAATATTCCGATTCATTCTCGAACACGTCGGCAAGAATCCAGACGTGGCTCAGGTCCGCCATCCGGTAAAGCTCGGTCCCCCTCTCGAAACGCTGGCCGAGCGAAATGTTCCTGGCCATGATAAAACCCTGCTCCGGCGCCCGGATCTCGATCTCGTCCGTCCCTTTACGGGTACGGGCTATTTCGTCTATCTGGTGCTCGCTCATCCCCAGGTTGCGGAGGGAGACCCGGTAACCGTCGATATTGGCGTTGGTCAGCTCGATCTGTTCTTTCGTCTCTCTTCCATTTGACTCGAAGCGGTCCAGTGACCGCAAGCCGTAGAGATAGGCCTTGATGGCCGGGAAGAAGTCGGGTGAAAAGAAGGTTGCAAGCAGATCGTCCCTCCTGACAAGGCTGCCCGTGGTTACGGGAAAAACCTTCTTGACCCACCCGTCGGTGGCCGAAGTGATACGATAGATGCGGGTCTCGTCGGGGACGACTCTGCCCAGCACCCGGATGGTATGGCTCCAGGGGGCCTTCTCGACAGTCGCAACCGTCACACCGATCAACTGCTGCTGTTCGGGGCTTACATTCACCGTCCCGGGAGGCATCCCGGATGGTTCTCCCGAACCGTCCGCGTAGACCGGCTCGAGCGGCATGCCGCAGGGCGCGACCCCGGGCTTGTCCGACTTCACCGCCGGGTTCATCGGATCAACATAATACAGGACCTTACGGACCCCCTGTGAACTGCTGCCGATGATCCGCTTCTTCTCATACCAGTTGCCGGCAAGGAACGAGGCTATGACAAGCGCCAGCAGGATTGCGACGGCCAATGTTCTTCTCATAAAAATGCTCCTCGGAGTTGAGATTTCAGAATCCCGCATGGATGATTGCTTGAATGAATATTGGTATATTGTTCCATAGTTTCAGATTTCGTCAAAATCTCTTTAAAAGACGGGGGATATTTTTATTGGGGTGAAGCATCCGGAACAAAAAGGGTCTGCAGGTCCTTTCGGACCTGCAGACCCACACTTGCTACTGGAGAACCAGAGCGTGCATCATGTCGTGCTCTTCGTGCTCCAAAATGTGGCAATGCCACACATATTCGGCCCCGCCGGTTCGCGGGCTAGGCGGCGCGATGCCATTGACAATGTTGCCATATGCGTTGGATGCGTTGACGGGCTGTCCGCTCGGATATGTGATGCGCGGGACATCCCACTTCATGATGACCCGGGTCACTGTTCCCGGATACATACGGGCCGTCTCTTTCCATCCCTGCTCGTTACTATCCGGCGCGATAGGGGGCCCGGTGAAACTGATGGTCCCCGGGAAGACAGTCATGTCGAACAGCTGCCTGTTAATGATCTGGAAATTGATCTCGTGTATGTGCATCGGATGTACGTCTCCGGTTGTGTTGTAGACCTCCCATACCTCTGTGCTGCCGTTGCTGACCACCTGCTCGGTGGCCGGGACATTCATTCCAGGAGGAGTGGGTGAAAAACTGGAAGTTACAACATAGGGCGAGCCATAAGGTGCATTGGAATCTCCGATTATCTGGATGAGTCTACCATGCTCGTCAAAGTACTCGTTCAGGGTCAGGAAGCGCGTGCGGACCCATGGAGGCACATGGGTGGAACCCGGTGCCACAAAAAGCGGATTGTTGCCGGCCGTCAGGTCATAGCCGGGGTAGATTTTCAGTGCATTGTCCTTGGTGCCTGACGCGGCAACTACGTTAAACCGCATGAGGACCCGGGTATTGGGGCCGTAGCCGGGCTGCGTGATGCAGTTGACGGGGTTACCGACACCGAAAAGACCAGATCCGCAGTTATAACCCGGGAAGTAGTCGTTCCGGTCATCTCCACCCGGGAACGGGGCTGGGGCATCGTTGTAAAGGATAACCTGCATGCCCGGCTTAACGCTACCGAAATCGACGATCAGGTCCGTCCGTTCAGCTGGCGCCATGAGAAGCGACTGCTTGATCAATTTCGGGTTCGCCTGGCCCGTGGTCGCATTGATCGCCCCGGGTAGGAACGTCATCGGCTGATTGGACGTCACCTCGGTCGCCCTTGCAAGGAAGCCCCCTTCGGTGCCCAGCTGCAGGAACGCTGTTTCATTTCCTGTGGCCTTGTTCAGGAATGGCTTGTTGGTCGGGATGCCTTTACTGTTCAAAGTGATCCCGTTGGCGCTGCCATCGGCGATGTAGAGCTGGAGGTTCAGGAACCGGGCGTTACAGGCGTTGAGGAGCCGCAGACGATAGCGGCGATTCTGGACGTTTACCTGGGGGTAAGCCGTCCCGTTCACCAGCATGGTATCGCCAAAGTACTCGGGGACGACCGATGGATCCGGAGGCTGGCTGGTCAGGATTGGCCCCAGGTCCCAGCGGCCAGTGCCATTCGGCTGGTTCGCCTCGTAGGTGTGGGCATACCAGAGGCTGCCCGGCGCCGTGAGACCAGTCCATGTCGGATCGACGCTCAGGATGCCTGGGCCTACAAAGATCTTGTCCTGAAAAACAAGAGGGATCTCGAACCCGCCGAGCTCGATATAGTTCGGCAGTCCCTTGCTGATCAATCCATTTTCATAATCATCCCTGATGATCAGGGCTGTGGCGACCCCGGCGTAGGCATTGGTCCGGGTGATACCCCACGCGTGGTCGTGATACCATCCGAGCCTTGCGCTTTGGTCCAAGGGCCAGTAATATTCGGCCATACCAGGACCGGCGCCCGGGTTGAGAACGTTGTTCAGGAAGCTCGTGCCATGCAACCCATCGGGGGTAAACCAGTCAAAAGGTCCGCCGTCGCTGATCCACGGGACATGGCCTCCATGAAAGTGTATCGCGGCGCGGTTTTGAGCCTGGTTCGCTCCCGGGATAGTCGTGTCGATAGGAATGATACTCATGGCCGGCAGGTTGTTCTTGAAAGTCACCTGTACCGGCACCCCTTTATGTCCGACAATGATCCCGCCCAAGTGTTTCGGAGCACCAGGAAAAAGCGGGTTCGCGGGATAGTATCCCCACAGGGTCGTTGGGCCCAACCCCGTCGAAGTCGGCACGATCTGATCCGTGAACTCCTCGATGTTGATTGTATAATGCGTTACCCCCGTGACAGGCGCCGAGCCATCGGATGCGGCCACCGGGATTTCATCAGGTCCGATGCCGCGCAAATCGGTCTCGAAGAGTGGGATTTGCGGGCTCTGATAGAAGGCCTGCGCAAAGTTGACGCCGAACCCGCAAAGCAGAGCGAGCGCAGCGATAGAGACCGTTAAACACTTTAGAAATTTATGTCTCGCCGTCATACTAGCCTCCAATCTTGTTGAAAAATCCTCATGGTTCAGTCAAATTCCCAAATAGCCTCTGCTTTTTAGCAATTTAATGAATATTTGTGCTTCACCTCTTTTCGCATCGTTCAAAAAATATTTTCCTTAGTCCCCGTGTCCATTTTCTTTCATTTTCTGTCAAAGAGTTGCTAAATCGATAGGCATCACCTCCATTCAAAACAAAACGAGCCGAACATACTCAAAGGACCGCATCCTTCGGCAGTTCGGCCATCTTCATAACTAAGAAGACCCGCGACTTTCCGCATCCTTCCTCACGGAGGGTTCGGCTTTATCAGGACTTAGTTGAAAACATTTCTATTTTAAATTCTTCAGAACCGTATGACGCGTAGAACGTGATTTGCATCGTTCCGTAAATACCTCACTTATAACCATTATTTATAATCGGACTTATTACATGGAGACATTCCCGATCACTTCAGGAGAGTTGCAATTAAGTGCGCATCTCCCAAGACCATGATCGATGAAGTTACATTATTTAACTATTCATGGATAAAAAAACCGCAGTTACAGCAAAAGCGTTTTATTTTTATAATAAAGCAAATTAGAATCATTCTTGTCAAGCAATTATTAAAATTATTTTTTAACTGCATAAAGCTTGGGGAAAAATTCGGTGCATATCCTGTGCCGAACCATGAATGAATTTGCTCCAAAACAGCAGCATGAGGAAAGCATTCTCATCAGCTGAGCAAGCCTGCCATCCGGATCTCCATCTCAAATTTTTTGGTTGTGAGGTGATTCAGCGTGCAATGCGCCGGCGCGGTTCCGAGGCTGGACACGTCATGTAATATCGGCTATACTTTGTTCACGTCACGGAGGCGGTCCCTATTAAGACGGACCGTAGATTTGCAGAATGGAAATGACAGTCTTCTTAAAAGAGTCATTGCTTAGCTTCATCCCGCTCATGGTGGCGCTGGACGCGCCGGGGACGCTGCCACTCTACGTAGGAATGACCGAAGGCATGGAGAAGCAGGAACGGAAGAGGATCGTGCGCCAATCCATCGTCACTGCCTTTCTGGTGGCGGTAGGCTTTATCCTCGTGGGACGGGCTATATTCCGTGCCCTCGGCATCCTGGTCGAGGATTTCATGATCGCAGGCGGCGTCGTGCTTTTGATCATCGCCATTGCCGATGTGGTTCGGGCAGGGGAAAGAAAGCTGGAGCGAAGTCCGGAGTTCGGCGTGGTGCCGCTCGGCACACCGCTCATCGCAGGGCCGGGAACGCTCACGACCGCGCTTGTCCTGGTCGGGACGAGCGGCTACCTTCCCGTCATCCTTGCCCTCGTCGTGAACCTGCTCATTGCCTGGATCATCTTCGCGCAGGCAGACCGGATCATCAGGTTCATCGGATTGAGTGGCTCCCGCGCCTTTGCCAAGGTTGCATCATTGATCCTGGCCGCCTTTGCGGTGAAGATGATCAGAAGCGGGATTTTCAAGTTCATATCAGGGTAACGGGTCCGGACAGGAGGAGCGCATGGAACCGGAAGCACAGGAGGAAAGAGAATCAAAGGGCCGCCGCAACCGCCGCGTCCACATGGCGAACGAACGGACATTCCTCGCCTGGATCAGGACCAGCATCGCCGTCATGGCGTTCGGGTTCGTGGTCGAGAAGTTCTCGCTCTTCGTGAAGCAGATGGCGTATTACATGGGGAGAGAGGCTGCGCCGCCCACCCCGGGATATTCTTCCCTCATCGGGATACTCCTGGTAGGGCTGGGCATGCTTATGGGAGTGCTCGCGTTCATCAGATACAAGAAGGTCGAGCGCCAGATCGATGAAGATACATATAGATCTTCGCCCGTCCTGAGCGTGCTCCTAGCCATATCGGTCATAGTGATCGGCATGTTCCTGCTCCTATATCTTATCCACAGCATCTAGAGAAGTCAAACAATGCGACGAGAATCTCTTCTGCCGCCAGTGCGCATCTGCCACAGGTCCTGCAACCAGAACCTCAGGACTGGCTCGTCATCTGCTTCGGCATGGGGACAACCTACCGCTCCGCCATCTCGTACGGAGGCAATGTTGCCGTCGTCGATCTCGTGAAGGAAGTGCTGGATGCATTCGGTTATTTCTACCAGGACGCCAAGATGTGCTCAGTACTGACATCATGCCCCGACGCGAGTTTTATCTCCTGAGAACGTTCAGCGGAGTGGAAAGAAGATGTTTTCCTATAATTACTGGTAGGAGAAAAGAAAGTGCGCTCTAAGAAAGGTCAAGTCCTGTTCACATCAACTCATTGAAATCCAGGATAGCCGGGAACTCTACAGATGTGCCGGGGGTCATCTTGGAATTGCCCAAAGCCTTATAGACGACGTACTTGATGCCGTATCCTTTCGCTGTCCTCAGGACGGACAGTGTATCGTCCACGAACAAGGCATGTTCCCTACGGAACCCGAGCCACCTTTCGGCTTGCTGCCAGAACTCTATTTTCTCCTTCGGAGACCCCATCGCATCCGATGTAATCGAGCCTGTCAGGTATTTTCCAAGATCGGTTTTCTTGAGCTTCATGTCCAGTACCTTGTAGTGGGCATTGGTGGCTATGTAGACCATCTTCTTGCGGGACCTCATCATCTTAAGGAAATCCTCGACATGGGGATGAACCTCGATGAGGTGCCGTATCTGTTCCTTAAGTGCCAGGATGTCGATCCCGAGCTCCATTGACCAGAAATCGATGTCCGTCCAGTTCAGCGTCTCCTCGTGCGACTTGTATCTCTTGAGGAGCTCCTCTTTTGCTCTCCCGAAAGTTATACCGTGCCTGTCTGCGTACTTCTCCGGTACGAGATGCTCCCAGAAATAATCGTCGAAATATTTGTCCAGCAGCGTCCCGTCCATGTCGAGGAGCACATGATTGATCTCATCGCCCTTTAGGGCTTCTTTGATGTCGAATATGGACATAGGCATAGGATCAGTGTTCCGTGGAAAAAAGGAGACCGTGGTTACCTGACATACCCCTCGACCATTAGGTCCTGACCGAGAAAACGTGATGTGACGTTTGCGAGCCTTATAGCGTGACCGATTTTCTTTGGCGATATGCCTCCGATCGAGCAGAGTGAATCCCTGCCGGTCATGATCGTAGGTGCTATGAACATCACGACCTTATCGACGATGCCGGATCTCAGGGCCGAGGCGTTCACCTCAGCGCCTCCTTCGATGAGCACTGAGGTGACACCGAATCTCGTGAGCATTTTCATGAGGGATCTCAGGTCAATATGGCCTTTCGTGCCCCTGGCTATCAGTATTTCAGCGCCGGCATCCAGAAGCTTGTTGAATTTTTCTTTTGGCGTTCCGGAGAGCGTGGCGATATACGTTCTTGCAGATGACTTCTGAGCAATGACTTTTGCGTTCAACGGAGTTCTTAGTCGAGTATCAACGATAACACGAATCGGGTCTCGGCCGCCAGGAATCCTGGTTGTAAGGGCAGGATTATCCTTCAGGACCGTATTGATGCCTACGAGTATGGCATCATGGGTATCGCGAAGCCGGTGCCCCTCCTCCCGCGCTTCCTTCCCTGTGATCCATCTCGACTCTCCGGAGGCCGTCGCGATCTTGCCGTCGAGGGTTTGCGCGATCTTGAGCGTGACGAAGGGCATACCGGTGGTAACATGTTTTATGAAGGCCTCGTTCAGCTTCTTAGCCTCTGATTCAAGCATACCCGCCACAACATCGATTCCCGCGGACCGCAGGGCCTTAACCCCACCGCCTGAGACGTGGGGGTTCGGATCAATCATCGCGATTACGACCCTTTTCACTCCGCTCCGGATGACGAGCGGAGAACATGGCGGAGTACGCTTGTTCGTATGCGAGCAGGGTTCAAGAGTGACGTAAAGCGTCGCTCCTTTAGCCGCCTTGCCCGCTTTCTTGAGCGCAATAGCCTCGGCATGGGGCTCACCGGCCTGCCGGTGATAGCCACGGCTGATGACCATGCTGCCTTTCACGACTAAGGCGCCGACCATCGGGTTCGGACTCGTCCTGCCCCTGGCCTTTTCGGCGAGGCAAAGCGCCATCCGCATGTATTTTTCGTCAATTGATCTTTGATTCATTTTTATCGCGAATTAGTGTAAATTTACTCGAATATTTTTTTTAAGAGACCGTAAAATATTTGTCAACTCTTCGATCATAAATAAATATTACTGACCTCTTCTCAGATTCCATTGAATGCATATTTCGTTTCTGTACCGCATTCTTGCCTGTCGTCACGTTTTTCCCGTTCATAAACTCTTTGGAAACTGTCTACACGCCTCTTTGTTCCCCTCTGCAATGTGCACGGCATGTTTTTTCATCGAAGGCTTAATCAACTGCATTTCCTTGATAACAGCCTTGGTGCCATTCACGGTTTCCGGATGCAGATGGCCGAGTTTTTTCATAAGCTTTTTTTATCAATCGTGCGTATTTGATCCAGAACCACCCATCCGTTCTTGCCCTTGATTCGGACTGGTACGAGTGAGGGATATGCATGCGACTGAGATGTCATAGGGGCAACGACCACGGTTTCGATATGCTTATTTAACTCATCCGGAGATATGACGACACAGGGACGTACCTTTTTTAATCTCATGGCCGATAGTAGGATCGAGGTTTATAAGGAGGATATCGCACTGTTTGACCGCCATCCCCACTCATTGAAATCCTGATCAATGTTGTCGGGAATAAGAAGATTGTCCTCTTTAGAGCCGGTGCATTTCTTTAAAACAATCTTCCCACCCTGCCCGGGGTTTCTTTTTTGCCGCTTTTATGATGATCGCGCCTTTCTCGACTTCCACGATGGCTTCTTTAATCTATGCGGTACCGTTCCAATACCGCTTTGGGAATCCTGATGCCTCGTGAATTTCCAATAGGCACTATTGCAGCTTTCATGAGCAAGCTTCAGCGTAATTTTAATGTAATTACAGAGAGCGTGTCAAGCCGGATTTTCTCGGCAACCAGATCGCCCGGCAATGCAGTCTGAAGTCCGACATCAAGTACGGCGAAGGCTCTGCGGTCTATCGCACCCAACTCTCTCCCACGGCGGGTCTCGTGGATATTCGTTTCAATTCGAAGCCAAACTCAATTAAAAAGGGCGGCTTCACGCCGCCCTTTCAGATGATCAGTATTTACTTCTTATTTCGACACGGACCCGCCCACGCCCTTTTCCTTGAGTTTGGCCTGCGCTGCCGCAAGCCGCGCGATCGGCACACGGAAAGGAGAGCAGCTCACGTAGTTGAGTCCGGTCCTATAGCAGAACTCAACGCTCGCCGGGTCGCCGCCGTGCTCGCCGCAGATGCCGACCTTAAGGTTCGGTCTAGTGCCACGTCCCCTGGCCACGCCCATCTTCACGAGCTGGCCCACTCCCTCCTGGTCCAAGGTCTGGAAGGGGTCTTTATCGAGGATGTTGTTTTCGGTGTAGTAACCGATGAACTTGCCCGCATCGTCACGGCTGAAGCCGAAAGTGGTCTGCGTGAGGTCGTTCGTGCCGAAAGAGAAGAACTCCGCCTCCTTGGCGATCTCGTCGGCAATGAGCGCAGCGCGCGGCAACTCGATCATGGTGCCAATCATATAATCGACCTTCACACCCTTTTTCTGCATGACCTCTTCGGCTGTTTTCTTGATGAGGTCCTTCTGGTTCTGCAACTCTTTTTTCAGGCCCACGAGCGGCACCATAATCTCAGGCACGATCTTCTTGCCCTTCTTCGCAAGGTCGCAGGCGGCTTCAATGATGGCCTTGGTCTGCATGCGGGTTATCTCGGGGTAGACGATGCCAAGCCGGCAGCCACGGTGGCCGAGCATGGGGTTCAGCTCATGAAGATCTTCCACGCGGTGGAGAAGTTTTAGCTTCTTCGTGATTGACGCCTTGGGTGCCTTTTTCGCTTGCATCACCGCTACTTCGCACATAAGATCTTCACGCTTGGGCAGGAACTCATGAAGCGGGGGGTCCAAAAGACGAACAGTGACCGGGTAGCCTTCCATCGTTTCGAAAAGACCCTTGAAGTCCGAGCGCTGCATCGGAAGAAGCTTGGAGAGCGCCTTCTCGCGCGCTTCGGTATTGTCGGCGAGGATCATCTGCTGCACGATCGGCAGCCGGTCTTCGGCAAAGAACATGTGCTCGGTGCGGCAGAGGCCGATGCCCTCGGCGCCGAACTTGCGAGCCATTTTTGCATCGCGCGGGATGTCGGCATTGGCGCGCACACCCATGGTGCGTATCTCATCGACCCAATTCATGAGCGTGCCGAAATCGCCGCTCACTTCCGGGTCCTTTGTCGGAACTTTGCCGAGGATGACGCGGCCTGTACCGCCGTCGATTGTGATGTAATCACCCATTTTTACGGTATGTTTTCCGACCGTGAACTTCTCTGCCTTGAGGTCGACCTTGATGGACTCGCAGCCAGCCACGCAGGGTTTACCCATACCACGCGCCACAACAGCCGCGTGGGAAGTCATGCCACCGCGCGCTGTGAGAATTCCTTTTGCCGCGTCCATGCCGTGAATGTCGTCTGGTGTGGTCTCCGGTCTGACGAGGATGACCTTGTCTTTCTTCGCGTTCTTCACAGCTTCGTCGGCGGTAAAGACCACTTTTCCCGATGCCGCGCCCGGTGATGCCGGAAGTCCCTTAGCGATCACCTCGATCTTCGCCTTGGGATCGATGACGGGATGGAGAAACTGGTCAAGAGAAGCAGGCTCAATGCGAAGCACGGCCTCTTCCTTGGAGATAAGCCCTTCAGCGACCATATCAACGGCGATCTTGACTGCGGCAGGGGCCGTGCGCTTACCCGTACGTGTCTGAAGCATGAAGAGCGTGCCTTCCTGCACCGTGAACTCGAAATCCTGCACGTCACGGTAATGCTTCTCGAGCCTGTTCGTGATGTCGCGAAGCTGGCGGTACACCGGCGGCATTTCTTTCGCAAGATCGGCTATCGGATGCGGCGTCCGAATACCCGCCACGACGTCCTCGCCCTGTGCATTTGTCAGGTACTCGCCGTAAAACTCTTTGGCGCCCGTGGAAGGGTCCCTCGTAAAGCCCACGCCAGTGGCCGAGGTATCGCCCATATTGCCGAACACCATGGCCTGGACGCTCACGGCCGTGCCGAGGTTGCCCGGAATGTCATTTAATCTACGGTAGGTAATGGCGCGGGGATTGTTCCAGGAGTTAAAGACCGCATCCCGTGCCATCATGACCTGTTCCCAGGGGTCCTGGGGAAACTCGCGCTTCTTGACCTGCTTAACCTTGGCCTTGAAGCTTTCAACGAGCCCCTTTAGGTCTGCTGCCGAAAGATCGATGTCGAGGCGCACCTTTTTCTTCTTTTTCGCCTCATCGATGATGTGCTCGAACACTTCCTTCTCGATGCCCATCACCACGTTGCCGAACATTTGGATGAACCGGCGGTAGGCGTCCCAGGCAAAGCGCTCATTGCCGGACAAGCGGATGAGGCCCTGGATCGTCTGGTCGTTCAGACCAAGGTTCAGAACCGTGTCCATCATGCCGGGCATCGAGAACTTCGATCCTGAACGAACGGACACGAGGAGCGGCTTGTTCGCATCACCGAATCGGTAGCTGCCGACCGCGGACTCTACCTTTGTCATGTACTCACGCATCTCGGCGTCGAGACCGTCAGGGACTCGCTTGCCGAGGTCATAGAACAAATTGCAGACCTCGGTCGTGATGGTGAACCCCGGCGGGACCGGAATGCCGGCGTTCGTCATCTCGGCAAGGCCTGCGCCCTTGCCGCCGAGCAGGTCCTTCATCGTCCCTGTCCCGTCGGCCTTTCCGCTGCCGAAAAAGTAAATATATTTTTTCCCCGTAGCCATGTGACTATCCTCCCTAGAAAAGTTTTAGGACTTTAATTTATATATGCAGGAATCAGATTTGAGAAGAGCAATATTTATTCTTCTCTTTCTACATATCTGATCTCTGTCTTCTAAACTTCTATTATTTCGCCTCTTCCGTACTCAACACCAGTCGCGAGAAATCCGCGATGCCGGAAAAGAGCCCGGTGATGCCCGCGAGGAGCGCCAAGCGGTTATTCTTCACCTCGGTGTCCTTGTCCATGACCATGACCGTATCGAAAAAAGCGTCAACGTTCTTCCTGAGAGAAGCGATGTCTGTAAGCGCGCCCCGGAAATCGAGCTTCGCCGCCTTTTCCATTACCCGATCCTTGATCTCCATATATGCGGTATAGAGACTCTGTTCAGCACCCTGTTTCAGGAGGCTCATGTTGACCATGCCCGCGAAATCTTTCGGAAGGATATTGCCTGCCCGCTTGAGCGCTGTGACCAACGGCTGGTAATCTTCCGATGTCCGCAAGGCATCGAGCGCCCGCACTTTTTCCCTTCCAATGAGCGGATCGTCGAACCCGACGGACAGCGCGGCATCCACGACATCGGAGCGGAACCCCTCGGACGCAAGCATGCCAGCCAATCGCTGGCGGAAGAAGTCGAGCGTTTCGGATCCGACCTTCATCGTCTCCTTATCTTTGAGCCTGTACTGCTTACATGCCTCGAAAATCAAATCCACGAGCGACAGCCGAAGGCCCTTTTCGATCAGCATGTTCAGGATGGCCACGGACTGCCGACGCAGACCATAGGGGTCCTCGGAACCGCTCGGAATAAGCCCCACCGAGAAACAGCCCGTGATGCTGTCGATCCGGTCCGCGATCCCGACGCAGACGCCTTCGGTTGATGCGGGAAGCTTGTCGCCGGCAAAGCGCGGCAGGTAGTGTTCAAGAATGGCGTCCGCGACCCGTGGGTCCTCGCCCGAGATAAGCGCGTACTGCCTGCCCATCACGCCCTGGAGTTTGGGAAACTCACCTACCACGCCGGTAAGCAGGTCTGCCTTGCACAGATAGGCTGCCCTCTCGGACGCGTTTTTGTCCGCCTTTACGAGCCCGGCAAGGTAGATTGCCAGCGACTTCACCCGCTCGGTCTTATCGTAAATCGTGCCGAGCTTTTCCTGGTAGGTGACCTTCTTGAGCCCCTCGACCCGGTCGGCAAGCGGCTGTTTTACGTCGTGATCGAAAAAATAAGCAGCATCCGAGAGCCGCGCCGAAAGGACCCGCTCGTTTCCAGCGCGCACCACTTCCATATCCTCGGCGCGTGTGTTGCTGATCGTGATGAAACAGGGAAGGAGATTCCCGTCGGAAGCCACCACGCTGAAATAGCGCTGGTGTTCGCGCATGGCCGTGATCAGAATCTCTTTCGGCACTCTGAGGTAATCCTTGCTGAAAGAGCCCATGACCGCCACGGGGTATTCCACGAGGTTCGTCACTTCTTCCACGAGCCCGGGGTCATCGAGCACTGTGCCACCCTTCGCCTGCGCCAGTTCCCGGGTCTGCTGGACGATCCGCTGCTTCCGGACCTCGGGATCGATCACGACGGCGTTCGGCTCCGTCTGCAGGCTATAGGACTTGAAATCCTTCACCATAAATGCACCAGGGCTCATGAACCGGTGGCCGCGCGAAAGGTTGCCGCTCCTAATGCCGTCCAGCTCAAAATTTACCACAGAACCACCCCAGAGGGCAAGTATCCAGTGAATGGGCCGGGCAAAGCGGATGTCCTTGTCCATCCAGCGCATGGTCTTCTGAAACGGGATGGAAAGGATGAACGCCGGCAGTACCTGCTCGAGCCAGACTGCGGTATCGACGCCTTTCTCATCGATGCGGGCGACCACGTACTCGCCCCTGTCTGTTGTCTTGATCGAGAGCTCATTTACGGGAATGCCGTTCTTCTCGGCAAAGACCGTCGCCGCCTTCGTGGGCTTGCCGTCAGAGTCGAAGGCAACCTTTTTCGGCGGGCCGACGACCTCTTTTGAAATGTCTTGCTGTCGCTCGGCGATCTGCGGCGCAAAGAGCACGAGCCGTCGAGGGGTACCATAAGTCTGGATTGTGCCATTATCGATCGCAACGCGGCCCGAGGCCAGAAGCTCGGTGAAGAGGTCCTTCATCTTTCCCAGTGCCGGATTAATGAAACGGGACGGGATTTCTTCAGTCCCGATCTCTAATAAGAATTCTTTGGACAATGAATCACTCCTAACGTCTAATGTAATTTAAAAAAAGTAGACTGGAAATTGCGAATTTTATTATGAGATTCCCTGTCCACTCACCTTCCCTTTTCCAATCTTCAATTTACACTTTCCAATTCGGTTACAGGCGCCATCACTTCTTCAGCATCGGAAACCCCTTCGCCTCCCGCTCAGCCAGATATGCATGGGCGCAGGCGCGGGCAAGCTTCCGTACGCGGGTGATATAGCCCGTGCGCTCGGTCACGCTGATCGCACCAGCTGCATCGAGCAGGTTGAACGAGTGGGAACACTTAAGACAGTAGTCATAGGCGGGCAATACGACGCCGGCCTTAATGAGCTTCTCGCACTCCCGTTCGTAGGACTCGAAATGCCGGAAGAGCATCTCCCGGTCCGAAAGCTCAAAATTATATTTCGAGAATTGAATTTCAGTGTCGCGGTGGATATCGCCATACTTCACGCCTTTGGTCCACTCAAGATCAAAGACATTGTTCACGCCCTGAAGGTACATGGCGAGCCGCTCGATGCCGTAAGTGAGTTCGGCGGAAACTGGTTTGAGGTCGATGCCGCCCACCTGTTGAAAGTAGGTAAACTGCGTGACCTCCATGCCGTTGAGCCAGACCTCCCATCCGAGCCCCCATGCGCCGAGCGTCGGTGACTCCCAGTCGTCCTCGACAAAACGGATGTCGTGCTTCAGGGGATTGATCCCCAGCTTCACCAGACTTTCGAGATAGACGTCCTGGACGTTTTCCGGATGGGGTTTCAGAATCACCTGGAACTGATAGTAGTGCTGCATGCGGTTGGGGTTCTCGCCGTAGCGGCCGTCCGTGGGCCTGCGTGAAGGTTGAACGTAAGCCGTCTTCCACGGCTCAGGGCCGAGGACGCGGAGGAACGTAGCCGGATGAAAAGTCCCCGCTCCTACCTCGGTGTCATAGGGCTGGTGAATGACGCAGCCCTTCGAGGCCCAGAACTGCTGTAAGGTAAGTATAAGATCTTGAAATGTCAATGATTACCCCTGACCGGAAAAATCGAAAAGAAGGATGGGAAAATAGATTGCTATTATACAAAAAAACCTTATCTTGTCAAGAAAATATCAGGGAAGTTTTGAATCTCAGATGGACACAAAGCGGCCCCATAAGGGGGAGGGAGGTACCTCTGCATCAATGTTTCGTTCCGTCCAAACAGATCCTTGATAACATTGCAGTAGAGATGCGAGGGAACGGCACGGCACACTCATTATGCGGAATAAGTGCTTTTAAAATGACGTTACATTAAGCACGGCAGTACCTGAGATATTTCCTAAAGTAGCGGTAATCGTCGTTGTTCCAACGTTTTGGGGTGTGGCCTGACCCTGAAAACCAGGCGTATTACTGATGATTGCAACAAATATATTCGAAGAAACCCAGTTGACCGATTTTGTTAAATCCTGCGAACTTCCATCGGTAAACTTTCCTGTCGCCGAAAACTGAAATAAGAAGGTTGAGCCGAGGGGAACGCTGGCAGAGGCAGGAGTAACTGTGATGGACACCAGTTCAGCCGGAGATACCGTCAACGTTGCATTGTTCGAGGTAAACCCGGCAAAGCTTGCCGTAATGGTGGTTGTTCCTTCGGCCTGAGACGTGGCCAGCCCTCTTGTCCCTGATATATTGCTGATAATTGCAATCTTGGTATCCGAAGAGTTCCAGGTCACTAGTGATGTTAAATCCTGTGTGGTGCTGTCCGTGAATGTTCCTGTTGCTGTGAACTTCACCGTTGTCCCCATGGGGATGGTCGTGCTTGTTGGTGTCGTTGCAATCGATGTCAGCACAGCTGGTGTCACCGTAAGCGTTGCTGACGACGAGGTAACCGAGTCGGACATCGCAGTGATTGCTGTAAAGCCTAAATCAACGGCCGTGGCCAGCCCCGTATTGCTAACCGCGGCAATCGTCGTACTCGATGAACTCCAGATTGCCGATTTCGTCAAGTCCTGTATGTTACTGCAAACCAATGTTCCAGTGGCCGTGAACTGTTGTGTCGTCCCCTTAGGGATACTCGCATTCCCTGGAACTACCGCAATAGACGACACATGGGACGAGGTAAATGTTGCTGGACCAGAAGTGACACCATCAAAGGTCGCCGTAATGTCAGCGAAGCCGCTGTTGTTCGGGGTGGCGGTTGCAAGCCCCTGTGAACCCAATAAGTTACTGACTGTTGCAACCGCTGTATCCGATGAAGTCCATGACGCGAATGACGTCAAGTTCTGCACCGTGCTATTCACAAGAGTCCCCGTGGCTGCAAACTGCTGGCTCGTCCCCGGAGCGATGCATGGCGGGCTTGTTGGCGTAACCGTGATCGAATTAACATGAGATGTGGTGAGTGTGGTTGTTCCCGTAATGCCTTCTGCAACTGCGCTGATGACGGTGGAGCCAGTGGTCATGGTCGCCGCCGTAGCCAGCCCCTGTGACCCCGGCGTGTTACTGATCGTTGCGATCCCCGCAGCCGCTGAATCCCAAGTTACCGATGTAGTCACATTCCGTTTGCTGTTGTCCGCAAATGTTCCCGTGGCTGTGAACTGCACAGATGTCCCGGGGGCAATGCTCGAGTTGACCGGCGCAACCGAGAGAGATACCAGCGCAGCCGGGGTGGGAGGCTCCACGGTTTTTGTCTTGCAACTCACAATCAGGAGCAGTGCAGTACATACTACAACGATCCACGTCCGAGGTCCGAATTGCATGTCATCAGTCCTTTATAATAAATAAAGTTAATGAATCGAACTGCACTCCCCTGGCGAATTCTATTGTAGCACTATTTTATGCAAAGGAAGAAGACAATGTCACACCTGCCACATCATCGCCTCAAAATCGTCGGTCGGCACTTTGAATTGGATATATCCGCGGAACGGCCATTTCTCGATCTCGGAACCTGACCGCTCCACGGTCACAAATATCTGAATGTCGTCGTTCGGCTTCACGCCGAGCTGGTCAAAGGGCACGGCAAGCTCAATGATGTCGTTCGCGGCCACTGTATGAATCATGGCGGCCTGCTTTCTCGAACTGCCCTCCCCACGGTAAAGCACCGCACTCACGCGTCGCTCCTTCGGCACGACCCGTATTTCCACGTCCATTCCTCTGGGGTTCAAAAAATTGATGAAGAACGCGAGGTCTGACACTTTTTCGTCCTTGAGGCTCTGGCTCGGATCGAGCCTGATGAACATATTCTTGAGGTCGAAGCCGTAATAGATGTGTAAGATGATCGATGCGCCCCGGTGCATGGCGCCGCCGCCCTGGCTCACATCGTAGAACCCTGCGGGCAGCCACTCGAAATAATTCGTCACCTGCCCGTCGATCGTGGGGCTGATGAAAGCGGTTAGCTCCACCGTGGGCAGCGCCTGACGATCCTCGCGCAGGATGGGGATCTGGAGTTCGTCTGGCACGTCCTGGCCGATGATATGGTAGACGTTGATCAGGTGCGTTCTGAACAGAAGGTCGAACTCCTCGTCGTTCTCCGAAAAGTGGTCGTCCCCGTACCACCAGCACCAGTCACTTCCCTCAGCGATATATATCTCTTCCCATGCCTTGGTGAGCTTTTCCTGATCGCCGTCCCGCGATGCGTAGTCCGTAAGCGCGTCGCGCGTCTGCGAGAGCAGGTCCCATGCCCGGTCGTCCTCCTCGTGGCCGATCCAGATCCGGAAATTCGAGTTTATCCAGGAGCCCGCATGGAGGTGTTCGATCCTTGCCCGCGCCGGATGCTCCTTGAGATACTCTCCAACGGTAACACACCGGAGTCCCGGCTCCCCACTGAGCCTTTCGTAGAGATACAGGAAAAAATCCCTGCCGTCGTTCTGGTAGTACTCCCAAGCGTTCTCTCCGTCAAGAATGATCGAGACCAGGTGGGGCCCGTCGGCAACGCTCTTCCGCACGCGCTGGAGCCGGTCAATGAGGTCGTGAACTGCGTTTTTGTAATCCCACTTGGAGTAGACGAACCCAATGAGGTCTGATAGTGTGTGATCGCGGAAAACGACAGACACGCGCTTGTCTCCCTGGCCCGCCAAGTACGGCTTGTACAGGATCTCGGGGTTTTTCATCACCCCGGCGAAGTCCCGTTCGATGTGAATGCCGAGTGAGTGGGCGAGCACTCCCTCGTCCGTACCGATCCATTTAATGCCTGCATCGGTGAGGAGCGGAAGGATATCTTCGGCCACCGACCCTTCCGCGGGCCACATTCCTGCGGGACGGGAACCGAAAAGCTTCTCGTGGTACTGAAGCGCCCGATCGATCTGGGTCTTCGCGTCCTCGGGATGAGCAAAGCGGTTTGCAGGGAGGTGGATATCCGGCGAGGCCACCTTGGCGAGGTCTGTATCGTACAGAAGCGGGAGGATGGGATGATAGAACGGAGTAGTCGTAAGCTCTATCCTTCCCATTTCCGAGAGCTGCCGGTACTCCGGGATGATGAGGGCCATGACGTCGCGTTGCTTCTGGACCAGAATCGACTTCTCGTTTTCGGTGAATCCCAATCCCTTCTGGATGAGCCCTTTGAGGAATGGGTCGGTCTGTTTGAAAAGAGGATCAAACCAGGTGAGGTTGAACCAGACTTGAAGATCGAGATAGTCCTGTGACGAGAAATACCGCGTGGCGTTCTGAAGGTCGCTTGGTGAGACGCTGGTGCCCCGCCGATAGAGCAGGCTCCAGTATCCGGGATAAGGTTTAATCATGGTATCCCAGTTGGCCAAAAAGGAATTTCGAAGCAAGAATATCTTATCGTCGTAGGTGAGGTCAGCTGCAGGCTTAAGCGTGAGATCGAGAAACTTATCCGTAGCCTTGTTCTCTACATAGTCCTGTATTTGCTTTAACAGGGACGGAACAAGATTGAAGGTCTGGTGGATATCGGGGAAATCGGTCAGAAGCGCAGGCATGTCGTAATAGTCCTTGATCCCGTGCATGCGCACCCAGGGGAGGATGTAGTTGCCGGTGACATCGTCCTTATAGTACGGCTGGTGCATGTGCCAGACAAAGGCTATGAAGAGGGGATGGTCCGACATGGGATTAAGGATAATTTTGAAATCTGAAATACTTCCATCAAAATTACACAAGAACCGTCAAGATACGAAGAAACTCCGCACATGCACCCTGTCCGATGTTTTGCTCCTATTCCCTTGATATTATCTCGAATCGAGGATTTCGAAATTCGGATCCGCTTCTCTCAGGGCTCACCATAATAGTACACTATCTCCCCTTGCCGTGCAAGCCCCAGTTTATCCCGCGCGATCCTCTCGATGCAGGCAGGGTCGGTTCTGAGGGCGTGGACATCCCGCGCCAGTCTGGCGTTATCCTGCTTAAGCGTTGATATCTCTTCGGTAAGGGTGTTATACTGCGCCTTCATCCGGTAATACTTCACCAACCCCATCTCACCCAGCATGGACGACGTAAGAAGATAGAAGGCCAAAATGATACTCGCGGCGATAAGCATCCTTTTTTTGCGTACCGTCCAAGTACTGCGGTCAGCCTTCATATAATTCCTTTTACGCATGGTACTGCCTTCTCCCGCCGCGCCGCCCCTCTTGCATGGGGAAAATATCAGGTCTTGAATATCTCCTTCTTGAAAAACAAAACCACGAAAACCTTCTTCGTGGTAGAGATTCAATCCTTAATGTGTGGATTTATATCCATCATATCACATAATTATTTCTTTTTGGTGGTCTTTTTCGCTTTTTTTGCCGGGGCCTTCTTCGTCGCCATGTGTTCTTCACCCCCTTTCATCATGGAATAAGAGGTAGTAAGGGATATTTTATGAAGCCAGTAAAGAGTAAATAATAATTTATCATTCTTAAATACGCCGGGGGCATTCACGCCCCCGGCGGTCCCACATCAGGGACATCAAATAAAAACTACTTCTTTTTGGTGGCTTTCTTCTTGGTCGCCTTCTTCTTGGCCTTCTTCTTGGCTGCCATTATTTGTCCACCCCCTTTCGGCATACCGCGATTCT
>DATJAO010000035.1:0-8870 GCA_035516175.1 Nitrospirota bacterium | reverse complement strand
CAACGAGACCTCTATTCCGCTTTTCTGGCCAAATACGTTCATGATGATGTCCTCGACATACGTCAGGCAGAACAAGCCTGGCCGGGTGCACACCTGCTCCTGGAACGGGCGATGTCGGGGTTAAAGCATCAAGCGGCGAATGGCCGGAGTACTCCGGCCAGCTTTGGATTGAACCAGAGACAGAGCCGCTCGCTCGTTAAAGACGGATCAAGGGCGGCCGAGGTTCGCGATATTGCTTCTATCGTGAAAGAGGCCGTCAAGGCAGCGCAAGCTGCCGGTGTTTCTATTGCCGTCAGAACCCCCTAGCTTCAGCTATGGGGTAGGTCAGGGTAGGTTTTCTCTATAGCGACAGCGTACCAGCATATACCGAATCCTTCATGCAAAGGAGGCTACCAATGAGCAACGACAGGGATAACAAGGGCATAAACCGGAGAGAATTTTTGAAAGCAGGCGTGGTGGGGACCGCCGCGGCTGCCATCGCGTCGAGCCCCGTTGCAGCAGCCGTACAGCACTATGCGGAAACCGGTCCCTTCGCCTTTCCCCAACCCGTATACCGGACGCTTGGCAGGACAGGTCTCAAGATCACGGTCGTGAGCTTCGGCGCCATGCTGACGCCCGAGCCGGAAGTCCTGAAAATCGCATTTGACAACGGTGTCAACTATGTCGATACCGCGCGTAAATACATGGACGGCAAGAACGAGGAGATCGTGGGTCAGGCCCTGAAAGGCAGGCGAGACAAGGTGTATGTGGCGACTAAGACGCTTCCGGGCTCGAAGACCAAGGAGGATATCATCCGTGACGTGGAGACGAGCCTCAAGACACTCGAGACGGACCACATCGATGTGATTCAGCTCCACAACCTCACGGATAAGGGCAGGATATTCATTCCTGAAACGCGCGAGGCGCTGCTCAAGCTCAAAGAACAGGGCAAGGTGCGGTTCTTCGGGGTCACTACTCACAAGAACCAGCCGGAGGTGCTGAACGCGCTCGTGGACGATAAGGACCGGTTTTTCGACACCTGCCTTGTAGCCTATAATTTTGAAAGCGATAAAGCAATCGGCGAAGCGATCCAGCGGGCCGCGCAGGCGGGCGTGGGGATTATCGCTATGAAGACACAGGCAGGGGGCTACAAGACGGACACCATGGGCTCCATCAGTCCGCATCAGGCAGCGCTCAAGTGGGTGCTCCAGAACCAGCACGTCACCATGTCCATAGCGGGTATGAAAGACCTGTCCCAGCTTAAGGAGAACATCGCAGTCATGGGCATGCCCTTCAAGACCGCTGACGCGCGCATCCTCGACCGCTATCATGCGGCCATCGTAGGATTCTACTGTGACCTCTGCGGTACCTGTGAAGGAACTTGCCCCCGGGGCGTCGAGATCAGCACCATCAACCGATCACTCATGTACGCGGAAGGTTACCGGAGCACGGAGCTGGCGCGCTCCACCTATCGTGAGGTGCCACGGAGCGCATCGGCTTCCGCGTGCCTCGACTGTTCGGCATGCAGCGCGTCCTGCGTCAAGGGACTGAACATCTCGGCCAAGATGCAGCAGGCGAGAGCGATGCTGGGGTAGCGGCGAGGAACATGCTGGAGATAAGAAAGCGTTTCACCCGTCTATGCGGAGGACATTCATGCATCTCAAGCTTGCCTTCTGCGTTCTGTTTTGCGCCCTGATAACGCCGAAGCCGGCCGTGGCAAGCGAAATTTCCATGGAACAGTTTTTCCCTGTGCCTGCGTGCGCGGAGGGCTGGATTCTGGATGGTAAGGTTGCGCTTTTTGATAAGGATACGCTCTTCGACCGCATCGACGGAGAATCGGAACTTTTCTTTCCCTACGGGTTCCAAAAGCTTGCCTACGCACGGTACGAGAACAAGAAGGACCCGAAGGTCGCTCTCGATATCGACGTATACAGGATGGGCTCGCTCATCGACGCCTTCGGCATGTTCGCGAACTACCGGAGGAAGGACGATGAGGAGATGCGGATAGGCTCCGAGGGAACAATCTCATCGTCCCAGGTTTTTTTCTATCAGGACCAGTATTTCGTACGTCTCCAGGTCACCGGAGCCGTGAGCGCGCCCCAGGCCGTGCTTAAGGACTGTGCCCGGGCCGTATCGCAGAACCTTCCACAGACGTCGGCTCGGCCTGCGGAGCTGGAAGCCTTCCTCATCCCGGCGGTCGTGAAGAGAAGCGAACGCTACGTTGCCCAAAGCCTGCTCGGGTATGATTTTTTCAGGCGCGGGCTTATTGCCGATGCCAAGGTGAACGGTGAGACAATCCAGGTCTTTGTTGTCCTGGAGATCTCCGGCGAGGCCGCACGCAAGGCCCTGGGGCAGTACCGATCTTATTTAACCACGTCGGGAAAGAACATCCGGCCTGGCGATATCGGGTCCCGGATGTCACTCGAAGCTATCGACCCCCTTTACGGTAATGTGTTCACCGAGGTAGACGGACGGTACGTCATCGGAGCGATAAGGACAAGGGACACGGCGGCGGCGAAAGAGCTTGTCGAGCAGATCCGGCTACGGCTTGGCGAGCGCTAGCACGGCCTGCTTTGGCTCCACTGTAAGATACCAAGGTATCTCAAGGTATGAGGAATTTGGAGAGAAGGGAACACTAAAAGCTCAACCTGGTAATCTTCACTTCTTGGAAGTGCCGGCGTCCTTTGACTGCTAGCTCTCTATCGGCTGATGAAAACTGTTGGAGAATCCGGGTTGGACTATGTTTGCCAGAGATGATTTGAGGCTCTCGGGACACTCATCCAGAGAGATCACATCTTCAACCGGCCGGCTCGC
The DNA here is from genome assembly GCA_035516175.1 of Nitrospirota bacterium. GTDB lineage: Bacteria > Nitrospirota > UBA9217 > UBA9217 > UBA9217 > DASPSR01. The sequence continues at coordinate 6,077 of DATJAO010000035.1, read as the reverse complement.
CGGGTGTGGCGAGCCGGATCTTGCAAGCCTTCTAGCGGCTGTTCGGTCAAACCGCGATTATTTTTTTTGCGTCTTCGACGAGACCAGGAATTTCACCGGGGAACCTGCATGACTTCCTCCGGCCATTTTGAGGAGGCGGAAGATCGCTATTCCGTGCCGCGATCTCCTCGCCGTCCATAGCCCCGGATACAGCTCTTCCTTCTACCCAAAACCTTACCAATGTCACCGTGCGTCCCGGGTCTACCGTTTTTTATCGATCCACTCGAGCAGCTTGTCTTCCGGGAGCGCTCCGGAAATTACAGTACCGTCGTCACGAACCAGAGTCGGCGTGCCGTTAAAATTGAGCGATCGGGCCAGCGCTATGTTCCGCTCCATCGCAGCAGTCGTGCAGTTCGTGGGTGGCTCGGGGATAGTTTTTCCCGAGAATGCCTCATCGAGCATCTCCGCCGATTTCGAGCACAGGATGGCTTGAACTTTTTTAGGAGAATCCTTATGCATCGGCAGAGGGTACAGAATTTCGACAAACGCAATATCGGGCCGCTTTGCGATGATCTTCTTTATGCTCTCGTGAAGATTCCGACAATAAGGACAATCTGGGTCGCTGAACACGATCACTTTATGTGCAGCGGTCTTTGCGCCCACGGTAACGGAGTCGTCGAGGGGAATCTTTGACAGATCAACTTTCTGAGGGGTGCGCTGGGCCTCTATCTGCTTGAGATAGGCATCGAACTCTATGAGCTGGATGAGGTATTTTCTTGAGCAATCGATATATATCGCCCCGTGCTGCCCGCCTTTCTCAACATCGATTTGCCATACACCCTTGACCGGCGACTCTTTGACATCCACGGCGTTAGCGTCGGGGAAAATTTTCTTGACAATGGCATCGGCCTCTTTCTTTTCAAGCGGAGGGCATTCGACGGCTTTTTTATCGAGTTTGTCCGCAGCCTGCGATGCAGGTGCGAAAAAAGACATGAATAACACTGCGAAGACAAGTGCAGCACCCTGAAATCTTTTCATTGAGAACCCCCCTCTGAATTCATCATCATGGATCGTTTATGACGGCTTGTTTACGCCAAGCATGCTCGAATTTCTACTAACGCTGTATTCTATCCACCGATACGGGCAAGTAACATAGCATATAACAGAGAAAGTGACAATATCGGAAAAATAAATAACAGGCATAAATTAAAAGGCGTAGCGCTTTATATCATTAATCGTTTCATAGTTCAAGTTAAAATTGCATTACAGGGAAAATGGTGGCTGGATCCGGAATCGGATCGGGGAGACATGCCTTCATAGCAGCCAGGCGGCCAGCACCAGCCAGCGCATCCAGTCAGATCGATTATATATAAAAACCGTTGAGTACATGCAAGTGCCGGTTATGGAATGTTATCGTATGGGGATTTCATGAAATAAACGCTAAAGAATTCGGGTAACTTGATGAATTTAGGGAAGTGGAAACTTCAACTGTTTCGGGAGGAATTCATCAAGCTTCTCCGATCCCGTCTTCAACCGAGTCGACCACGATCTTTTCTGCCACGTCAAGGACCTTTTCCGCTGCCTGTTCTATAACTTCATCGGTCGTTTTTGCCTGAGACAGAACAAAATAGCCCTGCTTTTCGAGAAAGGCGATGATCTGCTCGTGCTTGATCTTATTCTCATCGAATTGAATTAATGCGCTGCCGGTAAGAGGGTCGGTTTCCACCGACGTTATCCCGTCCAAACCCTGCATGGTCTTTTCAAAAGTCGTCGCATTCTGCGGATTACCATGGATGAATGGCGTTTGAATTCTTAATCTGCCGGGCACATAGTGGTAATAATAATCCATGAAATTCTCCTCTCCAAAATACAAAAAACCTTCCATAAAGAATCGCGGCCCCATTCATACATGGGGAAGTTAATTATGTCTGTAGTCATTATGCTCAAAAACCTACAAACCACTATTTTAGATCTCCCTTGTCGGAAATATGACCGGCGTTTGTTTTTTTGGCCATTGTCTTCCCCTCTGACCGTCGTGAAATGACCATCTGAGTGCCTTATCGAATATTGCATATATGTTACATGGCAAGAGCCCTATTTGTAAACAAAAAAGCAGAACCATGCCCCCGTGATCAGGGAGCGATTCTTTGATGCTCATCACTGCAATAGACGGGGCAGTTTATAAAAATAACTTTGCAAGGGACTCATGATTCAATGCGTTATGATCCGCTGAAGTAATGCCCATTCACTGGCTTATGACCCATCTTGCCGTCATTTATCAGTAGTGTGCTTCTCATTATTTTCGGTCGAAAAATGCAATCTCAATACGCGGACGATATGTGTAGTTTCAGGAAATATACGTGACTGAAAGGTTCAATAACTTATTCTTCACTTCCATCGAGTTCCTAAACCTAGCCATACTGCCTGAAATGTTTATTATCCGAAAAACTTAACGTGTCAATTGACGATTATAGCTTGACCCGTGGCCAACGGCTGGGTCTCACGAAGCTAAACTCATCATCGATCATTTATTGTGTCAAAACCGGTTTGAATTTATGACGCACAAAGTGTCCGCAAGCCGTCATCGAATTTTAATCAAAACTTCATATGCATTTAACATTGATTACCTATAATACACAACAGAAATAAGTAATCTTCCGTCTCAGTGCTGATGACTCAATGAGTGCCTTCTCGAAAAATTCAAATGTGCATGATGTGCTCTTATCATGATTACGTTTGATGGACTGGATGTCCCTGCAGTGCCCTTTCTTTATCGAGTGGCCTGAATCTGCCTGTTTAATATCTCGTGTAATGGATGCGAACAACAGGCTCTACCTAAAAAAAGGAGGTGATAATTGACTGAATGCAAAGGAAGGCCGCCTGCACCCGTTTTTTCAGAGTAAGCCAGAGCGCGGGCAAATTGGGACGAAAAACCATGGACAGGCGAAACCGAGCAGCCAGCTGATTGGGGCGGGTAAAAAACAAGCGCAGTGACAGTGAGCACTAGTTCGATTTCACGCAAACCAAGAACGAAAAGAACATATCGATTCTAAAGGAGATGCACTATGAAACAATTCATGATAAATTGTCTGGCAATGGTAGTAGCAGTCTCTCTTATGATTGCCCCCGTCGTCCCGTCAGCACTCGCCGAGCCGTCCGTCAAGGACGAAAATTCGTGGCAGGGGGAGTGGCAGGAAAATCCTTCTGTCACGGCACAGCCCGGCATAGGACCCGACATTGAAAGGCATTTCAATGATCCGGCCAGGGAGCCGAAATTATCGCAGGAGGAAATCACGAAGCTGCTGAAGGAGCGGATTAAGTACGTTTTCGTGATCTTCAACGAAAACCACTCATTCGACAACGAGTATGGTACATTTCCAGGCGTGAATGGCCTTTACTCGGACGGTCGGAGGCCCCGTTCCGCCGAGGACACGCCGGGCTTTACCCAGACATACACGGATGTCAGCTCCGGATTGACAGTCACGGTTCAGCCATTCCGGATCGGACCCGATCAGAACTCTACCGTCGTCGACAGCGTCGACCACTCGCATACTGGTCTCGCAACCAAAATCGATATGGTTAATGGCTTGGCACAGATGGACCGGTTCGCCTACGACGAGTACACGCGTTTCGCGAAGAGCGGCGGCTCTGCCAACATCGCCAAGGGCACGCAGTTCGCACGCCTTGTGATGTCTCATATCGACTGTGATACCATCCCGTTCTTCTGGCAGTGGGCCAGCCGTTTCACCATCTTTGATAACATATTTGCTACCGAGGACACACCCTCAAGCCCGAACGCCATAGCAATGATTGCCGGACAGTCCGGTGAAACGCAGTGGGTCAAGCATCCCAGCACAACCGCTGATCCGACGGCAACCGGCATAACGAGCTCGCTTAGCGGTACGATCAACGGCGTGAACTATGACGGCAAGACCGGGACCACACAGGGCCCGCCGATCGTCAACGATCCCCAGCCCTGGTATGGATCGGAGTTTGATTCGACCGCGACGGATCGGCAGCCATCAAGCCCGAAAGAGTCCTATGCCGCGACCAACATTGCCTCGAACCTGACCTTTGCCAGTCTGCCGCTGACCTTCCAGGGCCGCGATGTCGAAAAGGTGATGGCCAAGAACCTGAATCCCGCATTCGACCTGGCCGACATCCAGCAGGACATCCCGTACATACAGGGCCTCAGGACAGAGCCTGTCAACTGGCGCTGGTATCAGGAGGGTTACGACCTTGAGTCGACCGATACGAATGGCGTCGCTTCGCACAATGGTTATGTTACTCACCACAATGGCGCTCAGTATTTCGGTTATATCGCAAATACGCCGAAGGTTCGAGACAGCCTGCGCGGTCTTACCGACTTCTTCACCGACATGGCGAATAATAGCTTGCCCGAAGGCGGCGTGTTTTACATCCGCGGCGGCTATGCGAACCAGATGGGCCCCGACCATACGGGGGTCTTGCCCGTGATCACGAACCCCGACACTCCCGCGGCTGAAATCACCGCCATTAATTTAGCGAAGGCGGGGGACGACGATCACCCGAGCTACAGCGACCGGCAACTCAGCGAGGCGATGGCAGCCCGCGTGATCAATGCGATCGCGGCAAACCCGAAGATCTGGGATCAGTGTGCGATCATCATCACCTACGACGAGTCGGACGGCTTCTATGATCATGTCCCGCCTCGCATCCTTTCCTATGGTCCCGACGGACTTCCGCTCTCCCGCGGCGTTCGTGTGCCCCTGATCCTGATCTCGCCCTTTGCCCGGACGCACGCTGTCTCGCATGTCGAGGGTGATCACAACTCGATTATCGAAACGATCAACGCGATATTCGGTCTGCCGCCGCTCGCTAGCCTTCCCGACGAGGCGCAGGCGCTCGCGGACGGCAACTCGACGTATTTCAACCAGTTCGGCCCGGCCGGATTCGAGCAGAAGTATCTCGGGCCGCGCGACATCAACTCGCCAATTACCGATAGCTTGCTGTCAGGCTTTGACCCGAGGCGCCTGCTGGGCATCTCGCCACCCTTGCCGGCCTCGCTTGCTATGATCCCGGATAGCGTTGTGAACACGCTGCCACATTATGGCGGGTATGGCTGTCAAGAGATCGGGATTACGCCGGAGGACCAGCGGCAGGGAATCGTCAACAACATCCCCGCTGGCTTCAACCCCCTGCCGAGCACCTGGCCGGCAGCCAACTGAAGACGTAGAGAAGCCTAGAGGAGCAGATGGGGGCGCCTTCATGACGCCCTCATCTGCTTGTTTGGAAAGCTAATCGGTATGGTTTCATAGAAACACTCATCCAGGAGGTTTTATGCGTTCCCTGTCGGTCTTGCTCGTCCTGTTCGCGGTCTGCTGCCTAATTCCTGATGCACATGCGGGGTCCGTCGTCGAACGCGTCAAGGCGCGTGGCAACGTGCGTTGCGGCAGCGTTGAGCGGCCTGGCCTCGCCAGTATCTCTGCCAACGGCCGCTGGACCGGCCTCACCGTTGATGTGTGCCGTGCCGTTGCCGCTGCGGTGCTTGGATCACCTGACCGCATCGAATACCATGTGTACGAGAGTCCGAAGGACTTCGATGCCGTGCGCAATCAGCAGGACGACCTCTACTTCCTTACGGGCTCAGAGATCAATGAACAGAATCTGGCCGGGAAAGTGGTGCCAGGCCCAACCGTCTTCGTGGAATCCGACGTGGTGATGGTGGCATCGGCCTCTGCCGCCCACCACGTCGCCGATCTCGCCGGAGATAGTATCTGCTTCATGATAGGCAGCTCGGCCGAGCGGAGCCTCGAGGCGTACTTCGATGTGATGCACCTGGGCTGGCTCCGCCGGGCGTTCTCCGAGGACGGGGAGATGATCGATACCTACATCGTGCAGAATTGCCATGCGATCGCAGGCGAGGTCACGACTCTCGCGGAGGTGCGCCTCAACGGGGGAGTGAACCGGCTGGTGAGCCGCATCCTTCCGGAGCCGCTGACGGCGTTCCCGGTGATGGCCGCGACGGGAACGAACGACGCACAATGGTCCGCGATTGTTGGATGGACGGTGCACGCGCTGGTCAGCGCGGAGAGACCAGAAACGAAGTGGTATGCGGG
>DATJAO010000034.1:0-4933 GCA_035516175.1 Nitrospirota bacterium | reverse complement strand
CCCCTTGATGATCGGCGTCTTGTCCCCGGGGAACTGGTACTTGGACAGGAGCTCCCGGATCTCAAGCTCTACGAGCTCGATGAGCTCGGGGTCGTCCACCATGTCCACCTTGTTCATGTAGACAACGATATACGGCACGCCGACCTGACGGGCAAGCAGGATGTGCTCCCGGGTCTGGGGCATCGGGCCGTCCGCCGCGGAAACCACGAGGATTGCGCCGTCCATCTGCGCGGCTCCGGTGATCATGTTCTTCACGTAGTCCGCATGACCGGGACAGTCAACATGGGCATAGTGGCGCTTGTCCGTCTGGTACTCCACGTGCGCTGTCGCAATCGTGATACCGCGCTCACGTTCTTCCGGCGCCTTGTCGATCTGGTCGTAGGCCACGAAGCTCGCCATATTCTTGAACGCCAGCACCTTCGTGATGGCCGCCGTCAAGGTCGTCTTGCCGTGGTCCACATGGCCGATGGTGCCCACGTTCACATGAGGTTTCGTCCTCTCAAATTTCGCCTTTGCCATGCTGTCCGCCTCCTGTCGGGAAGTGAAAAACTAATTCCGTAGTGAACTAGGACTACTTTGCCTTAACCGTCTCGCCTTTTACCTTGGCGATGATCTGCTCCGAAATGTTCTTGGGGACTTCTTCATAGTGCGCGAATTGCATGGTGTACGTCGCCCGGCCCTGGGTCTTTGACCTGATGTCGGTTGCGTAGCCGAACATTTCCGAGAGAGGAACCTGCGCCGTTATGACCCTTCCGGCCCCCCTCATGTTCATGCCCTGCACCCGGCCGCGGCGAGAATTCAGGTCGCCGATGATATCGCCCATGTACTCCTCGGCACAGACAACCTCGACTGCCATGATCGGTTCGAGCAAAGCCGGCGAAGCCTTGTTAGCTCCTTCTTTGAAACCCATGGAGCCGGCAATTTTAAATGCCATTTCCGATGAATCCACGTCATGATAGGACCCGTCGATAAGCGTGACCTTGATATCAACCATCGGATAGCCGGCGAGCACTCCATTCTCCATGGCCTCTACGATGCCCTTCTCTATCGGCGCAACGTATTCCTTGGGAACCGCTCCCCCAACCACCTTGTTGACAAACTCAAAGCCTTTTCCCGGTTCCTGAGGCTCAAGCTCGAGGACCGCGTGACCATACTGGCCGCGGCCGCCGGTCTGGCGTATATACTTGCCTTCTGCCGTAACCTTCTTTCGGATCGTTTCGCGATACGCGACTTGCGGCTTTCCAACATTCGCGTCTACCTTGAACTCGCGCAAAAGGCGGTCAACGATGATTTCCAGATGAAGCTCTCCCATACCGGAGATAATAACCTGCCCCGTCTCCTGATCAGTAAAAACACGGAATGACGGATCTTCCTGCATGAGCTTCTGGAGCGAGAAGCCTAGCTTTTCCTGGTCTGCCTTGGTCTTGGGCTCGATGGCCACGGAGATCACCGGCTCCGGGAAGGTCATGGCTTCCAGGATGACGGGTTTGTTTTCATCACAGAGCGTATGCCCCGTGAGTGTGCTCTTGAGTCCCACGGCCGCACAGATATCGCCGGCATATATCTCCTGGATCTCTTCGCGTTTGTTCGCGTGCATTTTGAGCAGCCTGCCTACGCGCTCCCTGGTACTCTTGGTAGAGTTGTACACATACGACCCCGTTTTCAGCGTCCCGGAATAAACCCGGAGGAACGTGAGTTGGCCCACGAAGGGATCGGTCATGATCTTGAATGCTATACCCGAAAAGGGCTCGCTGTCAGAAGCAGTGCGCACCACTTCCTCGCCAGTTGTCGGGTGGACGCCTTTCACAGGCGGAATGTCCAGAGGAGATGGGAGGTAGTCCACAACCGCATCGAGCAGGAGCTGCACCCCCTTGTTTTTAAATGCCGAGCCGCATATCACGGGGAATATCTTCATGGCGATCGTGCCCTTGCGGATCGCTGCCATGATCTCGGCTACCGTTGGCTGCTCTCCGTTCAGGAACTTTTCCATGATTACGTCGTCGACATCTGCGAGCTTCTCGATCATCTTCTCGCGGTACTCATTTGCCTTGGGCAAGAGATCCGCAGAGATGTCTTCCACCGCGAATTTTGCACCAAGGGTCTCATCGTCGAACAGGACAGACTTCATCTTGACCAGGTCAACACAGCCGCGAAACTTGTCCTCTGCGCCGACCGGGATCTGAATAGGCACGGGGTTGGCTCCGAGCCGGTCGATCATCGACTGGACGCTCATGTAGAAGTCTGCGCCGATGCGGTCCATCTTGTTCATGAAAGCAAGACGGGGGACATGATATTTATCCGCTTGACGCCACACCGTCTCCGACTGAGGCTCAACGCCGCTCACCGAGTCGAAGGCCGCGACCGCTCCGTCAAGCACGCGGAGCGAACGCTCCACCTCAATGGTAAAGTCCACATGGCCCGGCGTGTCGATGATGTTGATACGCTTGTCCCGCCAGAAACAGGTCGTCGCCGCCGAGGTGATGGTGATGCCGCGCTCCTGCTCCTGCACCATCCAGTCCATGACCGCGGTACCGTCGTGCACTTCGCCAATCTTATAGGAAACACCGGTATAGTAAAGGATACGCTCGGTCGTGGTTGTCTTCCCGGCGTCGATGTGTGCCATGATACCGATGTTACGAGTGTTTTCGAGTGAATACTGCCTAGCCAATACTACCTCCGCTCCCGCATGAACGCCTTACCAACGATAGTGGGCGAAGGCTTTATTGGCCTCTGCCATACGGTGTACGTCTTCCCTTTTCTTTACTGCAGCGCCGGTATTGTTCGATGCGTCAAGTATCTCCCCGGCGAGCTTTTCAACCATGGATTTCTCGGACCGCTGCGATGCATAGAGCCTGAGCCAGCGGTACGCGAGTGACAGTCTCCTGGGCTGCTTGACCTCTATAGGGACCTGATATGATGCACCGCCCACACGACGGGACTTCACCTCGAGGGTAGGCTTCACGTTCTCCACGGCCTTTTTGAATATGGCAATGGGATCGCCTTTCGTCTTCTCCTGAATGCGGTCCAGCGCCTTGTAGCAGATGGCCTCGGCAGTGCTCTTCTTGCCTTTGCGCATCAGCACGTTCACGAATTTAGCGAGCATCTTGCTGTTATATTTTGGATCGGGTAATGCTTCTCTTTTTACTACAATGCTTTTTCTTGGCATAATTTTTTTTGATTTCCTGCAACTGCTGGCAATTTGATTTTTGGAACTGACTACTCCGGATTACATTCCGCGCCCAGATTTCTCACGATCAAACTACTTCGGCCTTTTCGCCCCATACTTGGACCGACCCTGCTTACGATTTGCGACTCCGACCGTATCCAGTGTTCCCCTCACGATGTGATAGCGTACGCCTGGTAGATCCTTCACTCTCCCACCCCGGATGAGAACTATGGAGTGTTCCTGCAGATTATGTCCCACTCCGGGTATGTAGGTGGTCACCTCCATCCCATTTGTGAGCCTAACCCTGGCAACCTTCCGGAGAGCGGAATTAGGCTTCTTCGGGGTGGTGGTGTACACCCTGATGCAGACACCTCTCTTTTGCGGACAGCTCTTGAGCGCGGGGCTCTTGGTCTTGCTCGCAGCAAGCGAACGGCCTTTTCTTACAAGTTGACTAATTGTCGGCACGTGAATTACTCCTTAAAAACATGCACATAGCAATTTAGAGAAACGTTGAGTCAAAACCCGATGATTATATCGGTATAACCCCGTATTGTCAAGTTTTTTTTTAACGCTACAAAAAGTTTCTTTATCTTTAATTTGCGCAGCTCAGCGGAAAATGCACTACTTCGTGTCATAGACCATCCTCGTTTCCCTATAATCAAATCCGCCGAAGTTACCTGATTGATTTCAACCCGTTATGATGAGGCGGTCTCCTCCTCTTCCACCTCAACATAGGTATTCCGGTATTCGGTCATGCCGGTTCCAGCGGGGATCAGTCTCCCCATGATCACGTTCTCTTTCAATCCCACAAGATCATCCACCGCACCGGTTATCGCGGCTTCCGTAAGAACACGCGTGGTTTCCTGGAACGACGCCGCCGAGATGAAACTGTCCGTGGTGAGCGATGCTTTGGTGATGCCGAGGAGTATGGGCCGTGCCGTAGCCGGCCTTCCCCCCTTGGCGATCGCTGCCTCGTTCTCCTTCCCAAAAGCGAACCGGTCTACCTGCTCGCCGATCAAGAACGACGTATCGCCTGCATCCTCGATTCGAACTTTGCGGAGCATCTGCCGGACGATGACCTCGATGTGCTTGTCGTTAATGCTCACGCCCTGCAGGCGGTATACCTGCTGGACCTCGTCCACGAGGTACTTCTGGAGCTCCTTGGGACCGAGCACGTTCAGGATGTCGTGGGGATCGACCGGGCCGTCCATGAGCGGTTCACCGGCAGTCACCCAGTCCCCTTCATGCACGTTCACATGCTTGCCCTTGGGAATAAGGTATTCCTTCTCGTTCCCCATCCCGTCCTTAACAAGGATGCGGCGCATGCCTTTCACGAACCCGCCGAATTCAACGGTCCCATCGATCTCGCTGATGATGGCCTGTTCCTTGGGCTTTCGCGCTTCGAAGAGCTCGGCCACCCTCGGGAGACCTCCCGTGATGTCTTTGGTCTTCGTGGTCTCACGCGGAATCTTGACCAGGATGTCGCCGGGGAAAATCTCGTCTCCCTTATCAACAAGAATGTGGGCTCCCGCAGGCAGGAGGTATCGCGCAACGACATTCGAGCCCGGCAACCTGGCGGTCTTGCCATGCTGGTCCTTGATCGAAATCCTTGGCCGCAGGTTCTGATTCGGGTAATCGATGATCACCTTACGCGATAGGCCGGTTACTTCATCCACCTCCTCGCGCATGGTGACGCCTTCGATGATATCGCCGAAGGCGATCTTCCCGCCGATCTCGGTGAGGATGGGCAAGGAATAGGGATCCCAT
>DATJAO010000033.1:0-12429 GCA_035516175.1 Nitrospirota bacterium | reverse complement strand
TCCATATCTCCTCGAGCATGATCGAGCGCTCTTCCTGCGCGTCCCGGTATATCCGGCAGGTGATGCAGCCGGACTCGACCCTGGTCCGCTCGGCCATAGAACGGAGGATCGCAAATGCTTCTTCCCGCTTTCCTGCATCGGTCACAATCCTCACCGTTGAGTGGATCATGGGCATCTCCTTGGGCGTGATTTTATTCACGGCCTGCACGTAATACGAAGAACTGACTTTCTCCATCAGACAGACATCGGTTATTTAATTTGTTTTGTTACGGATTAAAAAAAGTGAGAAGTTTCTATATATAATAGTGCGAAAAGCATGCCCTGGTAGAATACACCAAACTCATTGAGGCAACAGGTTATTAATTAATTACTTTTATTAATAATTGTTATTTCTGTTAAGGAGAGAATATTCCGAAGACTGCCGATATTTCGGCATTTTGACGCAATATCGGCGCTAGTTGGCGGGACGTTCGATACCAAGCTTCTTCATTTTCGATTGAAGCGTTGTGCGTTTGAGGCCGAGTGCTTCAGCAGCACCTCCCGCACCATTGATTCGCCAACCACTCCTCTGAAGTACTGTTAGGATGTGCCTGCGCTCGGCGGCCTCAAGCTCGAATCCGTTGTCTTCGGTCTTTTCGGCAACGGAAACAGCCGGTGCGCGTAGATTAAGGGTCTTGTCGCGGGTGACGATCATCGCATGTTCGATCACGTTCCTGAGCTCCCGAACGTTGCCCGGCCAGGAATAGCCCTGTAATGACTCCATGCTCCGCCTCGGTATGCTATTGATCTGCTTGCCCATCTTCTTCTCCAAGTGCCGGACAAACGACCAGACCAGAAGCGGAATGTCTTCCGTACGCGCACGGAGGGGCGGGATTGTGATGGGGAACACGTTCAACCGGTAGTACAGGTCCTCCCGGAAGGCGCCTTGCTGTACTTCGTGCGACAGGTCCCTGTTGGTGGCCGCGATAATGCGCACGTTGACGTGGATGGTCTTCGTCGACCCCAGCCGCTCGAACGCGCCCTCCTCGATGACCCGGAGCAGCTTGCTCTGCAGATCAAGCGGAAGTTCCGCGATCTCATCGAGAAAGATGGTCGATCCGTCGGCAACCTCGAACCGGCCGGCCATTCTGGTCAAGGCGCCGGTATAGGCGCCTTTTTCCCGGCCGAACAGCTCGCTCTCGATCAGCGTGGGCGGCAGGGAAGCGCAGTTCACCGTCACCAGCGGCCGGTCCTTCCGCGAACTCAGGTTGTGGATCTCCCTCGCCAGCAGCTCCTTGCCTGTGCCGGTCTCGCCCGAAATGAGGACCGTGGAGTCCGTCCGGGCCACCTGCTCTGCCTGGGCCAGGACGGCCTTCATCGCAGCGCTTTCGCCGACGATATCGCCGTGCTCGAAGAGGAGCAAGGCCTCCTCCCGCAGATAGAGGTTCTCCTTCTCGATCTTCTGCTTGAGCTGCTCTATCTCTTGGAGTCGCGTCTGCAGCTCCTCCTCCATCCGCTTCCGCTCGGTGACGTCTGTATCAGAGCCGCGATATCCTATAATATTTCCGGCTTCGTCCAGCACAGGTACTCCACTTGTTTCCAGATGCACGATCTTTCCATCTTTGCTCACATTTGGATTGGGGAATGACCGGAATGACGCCTTCACAGCAAATACGTTGAACGCGGCTGCCTTTAGCTCTTCCCTGATATCCGGAGCAAATAGATCGTAGAAATGGATCTTCCCGATCAGCTCATCGGGAGCGTAGCCCAGGATCTTCTCGACGGCTGGACTCGTATAGCGGTAGAAGCCTTTCGCGTCAACCTCCCAGATAAAATCGCTGACGTTCTCTGCCACCTGCCGGAACCGCTCCTCACTCCCGCGCAAAGCTACGTCGGCGTTCCGACGTTCCTGCGCATTCACTAATATCTCCCCCAGCAGCCGCAGCCGCGGAACGAATTCCTCGGGCCAGGAACGCTCCCCGCGCACGGCATTGAGCACGATCAAGGACGAGACGCGTCCTTCTACGTATAGCGGAACGGCCAGAGAGGACCGGATGCCCAAGGCGGACCATGATCTGCGTTCGTTCTCAGCCTCCGTCGGCAGTTCCTCAATTCGGGGAATATTAACATTGGTCCCCTGAACAACAAGCCTCTCGTAGGACCACGGGAACAGGTCCGCAAGATTGATATCCCTCGACACGGGCTCGATGCCTTCACCATTCGAGGCATGAGTGACCCAGCAGAATTTACGGTCGGCACGGATGCCGAGCAAGCCGCATCGGTCTGCCTGAAAGATCTCCCGGACCTGCGCCAGGGCCTGTACGATCTCCCCATCGACCTCGCTTATCGGCGCCTTGATGAGCCGGGCAGACAGATCCGAAATCAGCGTCTCGAAGCGCATCCGACGTTCGAGCATCTCGTGAGATCGTTTACGGTCGAGTACGCCCGCGATGACCGTGCCGATACGCTGGAAATTGAACAGATCTTCGTTCGACGACACTCGTTCGGTCCTGATGCTTGCCAGGCTCAGGGCCCCCCGGAGGGAGCCGCCGACAAGGAGCGGGATCACGAGGAATGATCGTATCCCGGACCGTTCCATATACTGCCGGTCAATGTGTGCATCCTTCGGCAGCTCCTCCGGCTGGGACACGCAGATGTTCTCGAGGCTGCGGACCCTGTTGAAGATATAGGGAAGGGTCTCGTGCAGCAACGATCTCGCCGGCAGTTCGGCTCCCGCCCCGGCATAGGAATGGGTAAGATGCGCTTGTTGCCCATCTTCCGAGAATTCCCAGAGAAGTACCCGGTCGCCGCCGAAAAAGGAATTTACCTCCTCCAAGCCCTTCTCGATCTCCCGGTCTAGCTGATCGAATGAAGCGTTCAGGCAGCGGACCGAGAACGGCACGAGCAGACGGTCAAAGCTCCGCCGTTCGGGATAGAACCCACGTTGGAACTCCCCTTCTCCCTGGAGGGCATCTCCTGCTCCGCCTGACGGGACCATTGTCGGATGATCATTTTCCTGCAACGTCACTTATCTCCTTCCGAAATTTCGTTGGCATCTTGCGCCCAACAGGAACGTGCCGTGATCGCGCCGCCACCCTTAAAACTATCTGAAAGAATGGCCTTCCGTTCTCCTCGGCTTATGCATCATCCCCAATGGTCTACTTCGGAGATCAGTATGGACTTCATTACACCTGGATGCTCGCTCAGAATCTCTGCGGGAATGACGCGAAGGGGAGATGCTCTGTCGTCATGATATTGAGACTGTTAACAACTCCGCCCTCAAAACGCGAGGATCACGCCGGCATTCGCCGAGAACTGGGACAACACATCACCCTGCACATTGATCAGGCACTTGCCCTCTGAGCAGAACACGGAGCCACTCCCTCCGATGAACGTGCCGAACCAACGGGCGTCGATCCGGATCCCAACGTGCTCCGACAAATAGAACTTCACGCCTCCGCCCAGGCTAAGCGAAAACTTCGTTTCCGGGTTAAGCCCTGCACCTTTCGGGTCCATATACGTTGCACCGATGGTCCCGACCACGAAGGGCCTCACCTTGCCGGTCGCCTGGCCGTAGGTCCCGCCGAGATGGAAGTATTCGATATTTACGTCGAACAAGGGGTTGCCAAAGAACGGTCCCTGGTCTGCCCTCAGACTCGTCTTCTGGAGGCTGTAATAAAGCTCGATTCAGGAGTCCTCGGCCTGTTTGAAATCCAGCATGATGCCGTAGCTCGACGTGTCGTTGAAGCTGAGCGACTTACCGGTAACGGCATCATGGAACTCCCCTCCCATGGTGTACCCGGCAAAAGGTGTGACCTCGAAGTCCGCGGCTGCCGACCATGCCGCCGGCAGCAGGATCACCGCCGCGGTGAAGAGAGAAAACAGTGTTCTTGTAATATACTTCCGTATAAGCATTCGACAAAACCTCAACCCACCTATAATCGGTCGGTCGTTCGGCTATGACTGAAGATGTCATGACCTGCTGATCACCGGAGGGACCTGTGTCCTCTGCGTTGGCACAGTAGCTGAGGTCCGCGCGCCCCCATGACCGGCGTAGCGGTCAAGCAGATCGCCGTCACGGTGTCGGTCCGCTAACGCTCCATCTCATAAAAAAGAATCTCCCTTCCTGTCGATCCGGAACAATCCTGTGAATCTGTAACGCATTGAACTTCCTGTCATTTGACATCTTTGGGCGCCTCGAGCCGAGCAAGAACTGTAGTGCCATCAAGAAGGAGCAGTATGCCATTCTCGATCCGCCAGGCTCGGGTCTCCCTGAGCGCCTGAAGGAACGCCAGTTCAACGTCGCCTGCCGCACCCCCGCAGAATCTTCGCGTCATGCCCAGAGGGCCGAGTGAGAGAGCCTCACCCTTCAGCGCGTAGCTCCCGAAGAAATCGTTGCACCCCGAATACCCGGTCGCCCGCTCCTCCGTCTTGTTGAATGTGATGAAGGGCTTCCGCTCTCCAGACGGGACCTCGACCTTCGTTCCCTTGACCTCCAGAAGGAGCCAAGTCGGTCCCTCGAGTGACAGCGCACAGTCTGCGGGCACGCCGATTGACAGCAGCGTGCAAACTACTACGACCAGGAACGCCACGCCAGCATATCCGGCCGTGACAGTGTTCTTAGTCATACTTATCATCCGACGTCCGGTCACCATGACCGGTCCTTGGTCCGCAGCACGGGACGACTCGCGACAGGTCACAGTGACAATGTCCGCGGGACCCGTTTGCGACAGCTGCGGAACTCGGACTCATCAGGGGCTTTCTGAAACGACCCGGCCGTCCAATGGTTGGACCGGCCGCGCGTTGTGCTTATAGAAATGCGCGAACCGGTCGATCTGGACGTCAGATATCTCCACCGGAGTTTTCAGCACAAGCCACATGACGCCTTCTGTACAGGGCGGTGTGGTGAGAGAACCGGTATACGTATAATATCCACGCTGCGCTGGCAAGAGTCCGGATGGGTTGATCGTCACATCCGCTACGACCTCTTCCTTACCTTCTTCCTTGGGCAGATGTTCCCACAAGGTCTTCAGGAGTGCATTGGCCTTACCTTTCTGCATGAGCACCGCTACCACGGCGAGCTTTCCTTCCGCGTTCTTGTGGACCAGGTGGGCCACCATATCAAAGCTCTTGCCTTTGATCTTCTCCTCACTTGGATGGTGGAAATGGAACTGAACGAGCTGATACGGTTTCCCGTCAACGATGATGAAACTCCCTTCGGGATAATTCACCTGGATTGAGTGGCCGTTGTTGATGATCCTGAGCGGAGCGGCCTTATAGTCGAACTGGATCGGCGGTAGATCAGCCTTCACCGCGCCGGTGATATCAATTGGGGACTGGCTCTTCCCGGTCTTACACACGGCATAATCCGCCTTCACATCACCCCAATGCGCAGGCCCGTGCTCGCCTTCGTAGGACCACTCATGTCCGACCGCGCTCTTCTCCGCAGCCACGGCAAGGGGAATGGCTGTCATCGCCATGGCCGCGATAAGCAGCAGCGAGTGAAGCACATACATGACCCTCTTCATTATGGAACCCTCCATCTCTCCATTATTGAATGTCTTCTCTTTCTCTCCAAGAGCGTATTTATTTTTCACCCTTTAGAGAGTTCCCACGATGCCTGTCATTGCCTGCCCACCTCGACGGCCGACAACTTCCTTGCCACACCCTCTGAAGGAAGCGACATTAGCCTCCTGTTTTGGTCATTTCGCTCACCAAGTTTTTGTCGATCAGCATGATCTCGATCCGACGGTTCTTCTGGCGACCTTCAGGCGTGTCGTTGGGAGCTACAGGATCGTATTCAGCTCGTCCTGCCGCCACCATGCGCTCTGGTGGAACACCGACCTCTTGCAGGTAACGGACGACGTTAGCGGCCCGGGCAACAGACAGATCCCAGTTCGTCGGGAACGTTGCCTGCAGGGACTTGGCCACCGGTACGTTGTCCGTATGCCCTACGACCCGGATGATCTTGTTCTCATACCCTTTCAGGGCCCCACCGACCTTCTTCAAAACTTCCTTGCCCTCTTTTTTCAGCGTCGCCTTGCCGGAGTCGAAGAAGATCTGCTCCGCCAGGTCCACCGCAAGCATGTTCTTATACTGCTTCACCTGGAGCTGGCCTTTCTCCACTTCCTGAGAGAGGCCCTGCACCAGCGCGTCGTACTGCTGCTGCCTCTGCTGGCTGGCTGCGACCAAAGAGGCCTTCTCCTGCTCCAGCGACCCGACTTGCTCCTGCATCGCCGTGTTCTTCTGCTCCAGGGACGTGACCTGCTGCTTCAACGTCGCATTGTCCTGCTCCAGTGCGGTCTTCTGTTGCTCCAGGGTCTTCTTCTGCTCCTCTAGGGCCGCCTTATTCTGCTGCAGCGTCGTGATTTCTTCATTCTTCCCCGCTTCCATCTTTTTAAACGTGCCGCTGCTGACGCAACCGCTCGCGATGACACCGACCGCGATGAAGGCAATACCGATTCGAAGATGCCTGATCATAGCTATACCCTCCTTTGTCCTGTTAGTGATTGTCATGGAACGATCCATGATCCGAAAAAAGCCGCGAACCAAGGATTACCACAGATTCGCTCTCTAGATCAAAGTCATGTCGGAACACCCAAACGAAAAAGTATTCGGGTACGAGCCGATGCAATCCGAGATAAAGTCGGACCAGCCTTAAGGCTTCTTCACCGAGATCGACACTGTCGTTGTGTACCGCACGACGACTTCGTCACCCTTATGAACCTCATCGAGTCGCTTTACCTGCGGTCCGACCGTGATGTTCATAATGCTCCCGTCAGCCAGTTTGAGCGTTGCCTCACGGGTTATATAGTTGATCGCCTCAACTCTGACGGTCATGGTCCCGGTGGTCTTAACAGTTCCTGCCGGCCTCTCGCCGGGCTTTGCCCTGGTCACTGTTGTTGTTTCCGTGGCAACCGGCTCTCCCTTTGCTTTCTGGACTTCGAGCGCCACTGATTGGGAATTTTCAATGGTGACGAGGTCGCCCTTCTTCACCTGGTCGAAGTTCCGCGCTTCCTCCCCGACCTGCATCTCAACGAGGTTGCCCTTGGGTCCCTTGAGGACCACCGTGCGCGTCTGGTAGTCGATCTTCTCAACCGTGGACGTGATGCTCGTGGTTTCCGTCTTGATACCGGAAGGCCCGTCTTGAGCTTTCATTTCAGCAGCCATTGCCGGCATTTCCAGCAGAAAGTTCAGTGCCGAAAGAACGATTACTACTGCCCATACTGGCTTCATTGCACTCCTCCTGACACCGCATGATTGAAATTGTAATACTTTAGATAATAAATACCGGTGGGAAAGCGTTTCTATTCACAATCATTAAAATTATTTTATCATACGCTATGATGGTTGTCCATGTTGCTATCGCCAATTCTTTTTTTGAATATCAAATCATTTCAGTTCCCCACGTTTGCAAACATTGAAGGAACTGCGTATAATCATTATGGAAATGCTGGCAAAGGGATATCCATGAGAAGAATATCAAGACCATCTCGCCGGATCGCCGGGGCGGCGATCATCATCGCGACTGCTCTTTTCCTCGCTGAACATCATCGGCCAGGGTGTGATCGATCTGAAGGATTTCTCGGTCCGCATGACGGTGCTGGTAGCCCCCTTTACGACCATAGACAAGATCGTCAGCAAGGTCCCCGTGGTGAACTATATCCTCCAGGATACCCTCGTTTCCATACTTGTAACCGTGAGCGGCAGGTTCGGCAACGCTGAGGTGAAGCTCATGCCCGCATCTGCCGTCGGTGATGGCGTGCTCAGCATCCTGAAGCGCACCGTGAAGGCCCTGGTCAAGATAGTCGAACCGGTCTTGCCGGGAGAGCGAAAAAAAAGACGGGGGCCAGTGATCCGAGAGGAGGGATAGAGGGAGGTTTTTAACGGTACAGCTTTGAGGGGAGCTATCGAAAAAGTTTCGCCCTGAACAGTTCTCTGGACATAAGCGAGACAAAGGCATTGATCTCTTCCTGCGGCGAGCCTGAGATGCGCGTTTCCGACAATGCCGACCAGATGAGTTTCTCGGTCCGGACATCGTACAGCTGGGTTTCAAGGGACAGGAACTTCTGCTCCGTAGAGTATCCCTGTGTCGTCGGCGCGGACGGCTCCGGGAAGGAAGCCATGACGGTGGTATAACCGCCCCAAGCGCCGGAGGATGCGTATGGCATGCCAACTCCGGTCGTAATGGTCATGCCCGGGATGTCCCGCTCTTCGACCCGGCTGCCGGCAGATCTGACCATCAGCACGGCGTCGATCCCACGCTCCTTGACGACAGCGACGATACCGTCGCGCGCCGCGTCACCTACCAGCGTATCGGTCGTAAGGGCCTGGAAGCTTTCCACTGCGCCGATCCCCCGCTTTTTGAACTGCTTTGCGAACTCGCTTTCCATCATCCTCCTGGTCGTGGGCTGCCTCACCACCGCGATGACAAGGACGTTCTTCGGCTGCCCTCCCTGGTAGTTTTCATCGATCCGGACCTGCTTCACCTGCGTTGCGGCGCAGCCAATGCAAACCAGCAGCACGCAGAACAGGATAGTGACCAAGACGCCCCTGTTCATACTATCGGACCAGTCTTTCCTGAGCAAGATTTTTCACAATAGCGGTGGTAAATGGTTTGATCTGCTTCATGGGACCACCACTCTGATAGGTGGTCTGGGACAGCGCCGACCAGATGGGCTTCCGTGTTGCGGTCTGGAAGAGGGTCGTTTCCATGGTGATCTCATCATAATCGTAGGATACGTCCCGCACGCCCACATCAGTCGAAACGCCGCCGTAATAGCTGTCCCAGCTCGTGTCAAAGCCCTGCGGCACGGCATACCGGCGGAGGGGGGTGTGCGTGCCCCCCATCTCTTTTTTGAGGAACTTCACCACGATGATCACGTCGGCACCCACTTCCTGCACCTTTTTCAGGACCGTTTCCTTCTCCGGTTTTTCCTCACGCGGGAGCACGGTGTAGCTTGCAATAGCGTCGTTCCCGCGCGCCTTGAGCTGACGCACGAACTCATCTTCGACCAAGGTCCGGGGCCCGTATTCCTTCGATTGCCCAATGACGAAGATCTTTGCCGGATGCCCCTGGTATGCATCGTCCTTCCATTGAGCGACCAGCTTCGTTCCGGCACAAGAGGCGAGCAGACCGAAAGATATGATCGCGACGCTTGCCGCCTGTATGATCCTGCTTTTCATGACGCTGTTTCCTTTCCTCGGCTGGTCCTTTCTTGGGCCCAGCCGTTCGTGCGCTATTTTGCTGGTCCTGCCGAGAGCATCTTGTTACTCACCTAATGCTCGACAATGGCCTTGATGAACGACCGTACCAGCAGGTCATATTCCCCGCGCATCCAGGTTTCCGACGTGTCGGTCCAGATGAGCTTGTCGTTCTCATGTACGCAGCGTTAAGATATCGCAATAATAGCAGAGCGAACACTATTTCACAACTGTTAAATGTGTCCTTACCTCTCTGCTTTACAAATCCGGAAGGCAATGATATTCTTGACATGACCCTGTGCCGTAGAGCCCTTCCATGCGAGGTAGCCTGTTCCATGCCTGTCCCTTATCGCATCGTCCTTCTTGTCACAGTCCTGTCCGCCCTTTTCCTCTCCCCAAGCCTTTCCCGGGCGCAAGCGGCCCTGCCTGCGGAGAACGCAGTCACCGTCCCCTTTGATACGCCTGACAGCTCATCACCCCCCGCTACCGGCGATGTTGCCCAAAAGGAACAGCAGAAAAACGGATTCTGGACCGGACTGTGGAACAGCATGACCGACGAGGCTCATCTAACCGTGGGTTACGGCATCCTCGAGGCGGACCTTACTATCAAGCGAAAAAGCGATGGCGCATCCGCTACTATGGCACAGCGGGACACGTCGGCGTTCTTCCTGAGCTACGGCACACGATCGACCTTCTTTAAGGACTCGAACTTCGGCTATACGTTTATGGTGAACTACGTCAGTTTCGACATGGGGAAACAGGAGGTTGCCGGGAATGCATATGTGAACCTTGGCACTGAAATAACGGGGCAAATGATCTATGCCATTCCTACATTGTTCTATCAGTGGGGAGAGCACCATTACAAAGGGACATTCGTACGGCTGGGCGCCGGGGTTGGTGTCGGCGCTGCCACGTATTCAGGCACGGTACAGTTGACCGGTTCACAGGTTCCTGGTGGCGAGAAGATCCACACGGCAAGCAAATCCTACTCACCAAGGCTTGCGCTAAGCGATTTTCTCGAGGCACGATGGCACCACTTCGGTATCTCCATAAACTACGCTGCTCCGCGCATCTACGGCGATACTTACGATGTCAAGGTGTCGGACCTCTCCGTTAACATCGGATACACGATTTATTTCTGATAACTGCACTCTGCCTGTCCCTGACTATTATCATCCATCTCTTTAACCCTTCAAAAAAAATAAATCAACGCTAAAATTATATAGGAATTTAGCTAGTTCTCAAAGAGGAAAAGAAGAAGCATTTTCAAGGTGGGGGCTGACAGTTTCCGAACGAAACATACAATGCTCCTTAGCAGCAACTTTTGAGAACTTCAGGAAGGAATTGCTGACAGAAAACTTTATCACAAAATGCAATGATACAAAGTGAATTCTGCACCTTCGCTAATATTATATGAAACTCGGATCCACATCCTATCATGTAACTGCCGTTGATATACTGGCGATACAGAATACCAGATGGAATTTACAAGCATGCATATTGCTGATACAGAAGCCCCCTTTGTTCTACGGATTACCGCGCCCGACAGCACGACCTGCGTCGAGTCTGAAGGAGAGTCTCCGAAATAGACCGCGATCTAAGGCATTGTTGTCGACAGCCGGGCGCGGATTATTTAATTTCCCGGAACCAGCGGCACTTGGTCGACAAATTCGTTCTTGATGATCGTGCGGATTTTATTCTCGATTTGCAGGTAACGGGCGACCTTCGTGGCCGGCAGCACCTTGTTCAGCTTCGGTACGTAGGACTGCATCAGCTTCACTTCGTCCGCCTGAATCGCGAGGAAGTCGGACGTCAGCTTCGTCGCTTTTTCATTGTCCATGGACTTTGTATTGAACGCATCGACGTAGGATTTGATCATCGCCACCGTGCGCTTGTTGATCGCCTCGAGGTCCTTCTGATAGGCCTCATACACCGGCCAGAAACCTTTAGCCTCGGATTCGGTGAGATCCATGTTTGTCGCAACGACGAGTTTCTTGTCTGCCTTGATCTTGTCACGCAGGATCTGCGTGTTGTCTGCCGGCTTGTCGGCCGGGGCGTTCTGGGCAAACGCCGGTGTCATGAACAGCGTTGCAACCAGCAAAACGACGGTCTTGGTCAATTTCATCATAACGATCTCCTTTTTTCCTCACGATATTGGGTTAGGGTCACTACTATTTGACTTAATGAACGGCTTCCCTCCTCAACGAACCCTACGGCAGGCACGATCACCGTATTGATGATATAGATGGGGCGGCGCACGAACAATCCGGAAACTGCCCGACGCGCCAACAAACGCGGCGGCGTCGATGCTTAGTTTGTGTGTTGTTTTCACAGTTCTGTCCTTTCTTTGTTTGATTGGTTCGGTCACTTTACCAACTCGATCTCTCCCTGCCGGCTTGGTCAAGAACGGTTCGAGCCTGCTTTAAAGCCTAAGCCAGACACTCAAGCCCTTACCCTGGACGGTCTGAATCCGGTTGCCTTCCTTCACGCTGCCCGGCGGCTTACGGTTTTACTAATTCTCTACAATAAGTTGATGCTTTGGAAATGAATAAGGTTATCGATTCGGCATGCTAAAAGGGATTGCTTTAATGTAGTATGACCGAGGATTGCGCAACTGTCAAGGGGGCAACGGGACGGATACGACATAAAACGTTAGTATTGCTTGTGGATAATAAATTCAGTGATTTATACATCCTATACTTAGAGACGACTGGTGCAGAGTCAGATTACTATAAGGTGGTGGAAAGTAGACATGGCAACTTCTTATCTGTTAAAGTTTATTTAGGAGAATAAATCTTTTAACGGAAAGGAGAAATTGCCATGCTTACTAATGATTATAACAAGCAGTATGAACGGCGTCAAAGGATAAAGGAGACGACGTTGGTTACGGGGATAGACATAGGCGCCGATTTTAATGCGGTCGGGTTCATGAACAAGGAAGGAAATGTCCTGGGCCGGTATCCGAAGGTGTATAACTCCCGGAAAGGATTCGATCAATTCGTACAAATAACAGAAGATCTCAAAGCGAAGCATGGGATGAAGGATGTTCTTATCGGGTTGGAGCCAACAGGCCACTACTGGAGAAAGATCGCCTATTTTGCCATGGACCAGGGATATGCTGTCAGGTTCATAAAGACGACTTCCGTAAAGCACATACTATAACGCTCCTGTCAAGAGAGAATTCCAATTTTATTTATTCAACAGGATAGCTTGACCCATAGATTACAAGGCGCACCTCTCCTTTCG
>DATJAO010000032.1:0-36401 GCA_035516175.1 Nitrospirota bacterium | reverse complement strand
CCGGAGAATCAGGCGCATAAGCTGCGCAGTTAAACTTCGCTCCCCCTATATCTTAGACCATACATCGAGACGATTTAACGCCATGTACACCCGAACGTTCGCAACTTTATCTCAAGCAACATCTTATTTATCGGAATATTTTGCTAAATCTTTAGTTTGTCGGCGGTTTTTTTATGGGCAGCTGTCAAATACGGGTCGAAAATGGTAGTGCGCATAGATTGTAAACCCTGCGGATTACAGGATGGAGAGGTCAATAAATAAATCTGGCGCAAAATTACGAAAATCACCTACAAGAGTGGAATATACGATTCATCTACAACATGACAGAATCATTGAGGAAGTATAACATTAAAGATCTGGCCCTGAGACGTCCGAACAAAAGCAATTTCACTTCCTGCCCTGCCCGGCCTGCATCATTGCCGCAACTGACGTTGCCAATGACGTTGTCGGTCTTTTGATTAGCCGACTGAGCTGGCGGCTGTCGTCGAACAGCGCTCCCTTGGAAATGCCCGTTTCGGAATCGGCGAGCATTGCTGCGACCGCATCAGGCAGTCCCGCTTTCACGAGAACATTCCGGTATTCGGCTTCCGCCAGATTCACGTAACCTATGTTCCTGCTGGATTGGCGCGAAATTTCAGCAGCAAGCTCAGCAAGGGTGTAGGCGGTATCGCCGGCCAGTTCATAGACCCGTCCTGTCTGGTTTTCTGCGGTCAACACCTCAGCTGCGGCTTCCGCGTAGTCAACGCGTGCTGCCGAGGCAATGCGGCCATTGCCCGCGCAGCCGTACACTGCGCCGCGCGCCAGTAAGCCGGGTATGCCGACCGTATAATTCTCGGTGTACCAGCCATTACGCAAAAGCGTATAAGGAATACCGGATGTATTAATCAATGCCTCAGTCTCTTTATGTTCGGCAGCAAGACCCAGCGGTGATGCGCCGGCGCGCAGGACGCTGGTGTAGGCCAGGAGTTTCACGCCTGCCCGCCTGGCCGCATCGATGACGGAACGATGTTGTCTCGCACGCTGGCCGACCTCGTTAGACGAAATTAGCAATACCTTGTCCGCGCCTTTCAGCGCCTCGTCCCAGTCCTGAGGCTGGTTGTAGTCGGCAAGACGCACTTGCACGCCCCATGCAGCAATGTCCCTGGCTTTTTCCCCATTTCTTACGGCAGCAACGATATTGGATGCAGGTATTTTCTTAAGCAGTGCCGCGATGACTAAACGTCCCAATTGCCCGGTCGCTCCAGTGACAACTATCATAAGAACTCCTTTCGATGGAGATAAGAGTCAGTGTCCATAAGACAGCGGTCAGGACAGAATCTATTATACCAATTTTCGAAGGAGAGTGGAATTATTATCAGACCGGATCGGATAGCAACGCGGCTTGCCGAGGACATCGCGATCTATAAGTTAGGTCCAGGGGACAGCCTCTTCCCCTTATGCGCGTAGTATCTCAGTATGTTCAGCGTTTTTTATTCTTCCCTGAGTTCTGTCGCACCAGGTTTTTTCAGAAAACCAGTGAGCACGATTGCTGCGCCGGCAAAGGCCGCTGCCATGAAGAAGCTGGATGAGAAACTTCCTGTTCTTTCAGCTAGGAGCCCGGCGACCGATGGACCGGTAATCTGGCCCAGCCCGAAGATGAAGGTGATGAAACCGAAGGCAGCGAGCGCTTTATTAACGCCTACATACTCGCTTACGGCCGCTACCATGATCGATGGGACAGACCAGGCCACGATGCCGTAGAAGCCGATGGAGAGATAGAGGAACAGCGACGGGAGGTTCACTGCTACCATGAGGTAGGCGCACATCTGGAGCGAAAAGACGATCATGAGTCCCACCTTGCGCCCAAGCCGGTCCGAGAGAGTGCCGAACACCGGACCGGAGAAAAGGCTCAACAACCCGACCCAGGCCCAGAAATTTCCGGCCATGGTCTCCGAGAATCCCCGCTCTTTGACCATCATCGTAACAATGAAAGTCGCATAGATCACATAGGTGTAGCCGAAGAGGAAGTAGATTATGCCGAGAAGATAGAGGGTCTTGTTTTTATAGATGCTCTGAGCCGATTTTTCGCCGCTGGTAACCGGAGTGATAGTGATATCTTCACCGCCCAGTGGCTTTAATCCTACGTCCACAGGCCTGTTTTTGAGGAAAACATGACCGATAAAAGAGATCGCTATCACCATCCCTGCAAGGATCATCCAGTTGATTCTCCATCCTTCCGGTCCGACGAGCGTGTTCACGAACGGGATAAGTTTGCCTGATATAATAATGGCGAGGCCGCTGCCGATTACCACGAACCCGGCAGCACGCCCCCTGATCGTCCGGTCGAACCAGGCGGTGATAAGGCCCATGACCGGCACGTTCGCTGCCCCGCTGCCCATGCCGGTGATCGTGTACAGGATCAGAACCCCGCTGAAACTCTCTGCCTGGCTGATGAGCGCCATCGAAACGCCGATCATGACGAGTGCGATGATGATCAATCGACGCGATCCCATCTTGCGTGCGATGTTGCCGCAGAACAACACCGAGGCGAGATAGCCGAGGAAATTGCCGGTGCTAATGAATCCGATCTGAGAATAGGAAAGCTTCAGGGTCGACGCCATTGAGGGAAGCAGCATGCCGAGGGCGAACCGGCCGAAGCCGAGGCAGGCCACGATGCAGAGCGTGCCGGTAACAACAATGATCCATGCGTAGTGGATGGAACGGCGAGCGGGTTCAGTCATGAAGAGACAACAGGCCTTTCTTCAAAAACGCAATAAATTTATACCAGGAAGAACACAAAGGACATGAAGAAAAAAATCTCAATAGTACATACTATTGATTCGTGTCTTCGAGAGCGATCTGTGCTTGCGGTTCAAGTTCTATTTTGGCGCAAGCGCAGGGTTTCTTTCAGCTAAATCCGAATGCGATGAAATCATTTGATGACATCAGCGATATTGTCCTTCTTCCGGTATACCGTACCCTGAAACAAAGCAATAGCGTTGCCATCGTCATCGGTAACGTTGACGAGATAGGTCGCGAGCTTGGGGTTCAAGGACACTTCGCTTGCCTCGGCGGTCAAGGCCCCGTTTTTTACGGCCTTGAAAAAGGAAATACCCACGTTGATCGCCATCGCAAGCGTGCCGTGAGAGTTGGATGCAGCTGAGAAGACCGCATCAGCGAGCCCGAAGATTGCACCGCCGTGGACAGTTCCTGCGCTGTTCAGGTGATGATGTTTTATTTCCATTCTGGCTTTTGCCCTGCCCCGGGAAAATTCGAGAATCTCAATGCCGAGATGTCTGGCAAAGCGATCATTGTCAACGAACCTTTTTATGTCATCCATGATGAGGTCCTTTCCTTGTTCGGATAAAACGAAACCCTTCAAGCATGAGCACGAATTGCATGAATCGTTCGCATGTCACGAAGGAAAAAAGTATTATTCATGATCATTCATAATAACGCTCTTGAAATTTTCTTTCCATGTGAACAAGAATTTAATTTGCCATAAAGAAAGGCGATGTCATTATATCAAAATTCCCATTCCTGACTCAACAGATAATATGAATTTATGTTTACAAAACAGGTCGTTCTGGTTTATAATTACCGACGTTTCCAAAGCAAATCCCCACGTTTCGGTATGAAATCTCAAAAGCGCAGAGGAGTCGCTATGCCCTGGAATGCCGAAGAATCCCTATCACGACAGGAACTTACGAAGCTGCAGAGCAATCGATTGCAGAAGGCCTGCGAACGGGTCTATGCCCGAGTACCCTTCTATAAAAAAAAGTTCGATGAGACGGGGATCAAGCCTTCTGACATCAAAGGCATCCAGGACATCCTCAAACTTCCGTTCACGAAAAAGTCCGATCTTCGGGACAATTATCCGTACGGGCTCTTTGCGGAGCCCCTTGAAAACATCATCCGCATTCATGCATCGTCAGGCACAACGGGCAAGCCGACCGTTGTGGCCTACAACCGGAACGACATCGCGCTCTGGGCCGACGTGATGGCGCGAACCTTCACCTGCGCCGGCGTGACGAACAAGGACGTGGTTCAGAATGCCTATGGCTACGGCCTGTTCACCGGTGGCCTCGGCGCGCACTACGGCGCAGAGCGCGTGGGCGCCTCGGTCATTCCGATGTCGGGCGGCAACACGCAGAAGCAGATCATGCTCCTGCAGGACTTCGGCAGCACTGTGATCTGTTCCACGCCGTCGTTCGCGCTTTACATTTATGACGTTGCCTGCGAGATGAAGATCAACCTCGATACTATCAAGCTGCGCGTCGGTCTCTTCGGTGCTGAACCCTGGACCGAAGAAATGCGTCGCGAGGTGGAAGAGCGGCTGCGGATCAAGGCCATTGATATTTACGGCCTCTCCGAGATCATCGGCCCGGGCGTGTCGTCGGAGTGCCTCGAGGCGCAGAGCGGGCTCCACATCAATGAGGATCATTTCTATCCCGAGATCATTAACCCCCAGACGGGCGATCAGCTGCCGTACGGACAGGAAGGCGAGCTCGTGATTACGAGCATGTCGCGCGAAGCCATGCCGCTCATCCGCTACCGAACAGGTGATATTACCAGCCTGAACCCCGAACCCTGCAAGTGCGGCAGGACGCTCGTCCGCATGAAGCGGGTGCGCGGCCGCGCCGACGACATGATCATCATCCGCGGCGTGAACGTGTTCCCGTCGCAGGTCGAGTCGGTCCTGCTTCGCTCCGAAGAGGTGGCGCCCCACTACGTCATCGAGGTCACGCGCAAAGGGAGGCTCGATGAGATGAACGTGAATGTTGAGGTGACGACGAAGTTCATGGAGGAAATGGCGCAACAGGTGCTTTCCACGGACCTTAAGGCCTTTGCGCAGGAAGAGGAAGTTCTCATTCATCTCAAACGCGAGATTCAGAAGAACATCAAGGACATCATCGGCGTGAACACCGAGGTTACGCTTCGGCCGCCCAA
Source organism: Nitrospirota bacterium (assembly GCA_035516175.1). Classification (GTDB taxonomy): domain Bacteria; phylum Nitrospirota; class UBA9217; order UBA9217; family UBA9217; genus DASPSR01. The sequence continues at coordinate 31,472 of DATJAO010000032.1, read as the reverse complement.
TACGATACAGCGAAGCGAAGGTAAGGCCAAACGCGTGATCGACAACCGGCTGAAGTAAGAATTTCCCCAAAGTGCTGCATAGCCACGAGGCATGGTAGGGATGGCTTTTTCCCGGAAGTACCTTTGCGCCTTCGCGGTTCGTAAATCTATGCGAGGAGTATTTTTTTGAAGAAAGCAATCCTTTCAGGTAACGAAGCAATCGCCCGCGGGTTTATCGAGGCGGGGGGCAAAATCGCTGCAGCCTACCCCGGCACACCGAGCACTGAGGTGCTCGAGACACTTTCTCAGGTCGAAGGCATCCACGCTGAATGGTCCGTGAACGAAAAAGTAGCCCTCGAGGTGGCCATCGGTGGCGCACTGTCCGGCGTGCGCTCCCTCGCGTGCATGAAGCATGTGGGTGTTAACGTTGCGGCCGACCCACTCATGACCGCAGCATATACTGGCATTAACGCTGGGCTCGTGCTTATGGCAGCCGATGATCCGGGCATGTTCAGCTCCCAGAACGAGCAGGACACGCGCTACTTCTCCCGGCTCGGTAAGATCCCCTGCCTCGAACCGTCGGATTCAGCAGAAGCAAAACAGTTCATTAAAGCCGCTTTCGAGCTGAGTGAGTCCTTTGACACGCCGGTCATCCTCCGTACAACGACACGAATCTCCCATTGCAAAAGCGTTGTGACTATCGATGCTGCCGAGAGTCCGGCTGGGCGAGGGCTTGCCCGAGATTTCGCCAAATACGTGATGCTCCCGAGCAACGCCCAAAAGCGTCATGTGTTCGTTGAGGACCGCTTCGTCCGGCTCAAAGCATGGGTCGAGACATCAGCGCTTAACCAGGTGGTCGACGGTGATCAGGAAATCGGTTTTATCTCCTCCGGCATCTCGTACCAGTATGTTCGCGAAGCCTTCCCTGGCGCATCGGTACTCAAGCTCGGAGTGACTTTCCCTCTGCCGGAGAAACTCATCAGGAGGTTTGCCGCATCCGTAAAGAAGCTCGCCGTGGTAGAAGAGCTCGATCCCTTCCTTGAAGAACAGATCAAGGCCATGGGCATTGCGGTCCATGTCGGCAAGAACATGCTCCCGCTCTGCGGCGAATTCAGCCAGCGGCTGGTGTTCGAGAAGATCTCCAGCAGTCCGCTTCCTATGAGAGAACCCGTAGCAGGATTGCTCATGCGACCGCCGACGTTCTGCCCCGGCTGTTCTCACCGCGGCCTGTTCACTGTGCTTGCAAAGCTCAAGCTCCATGTTTCTGGCGATATCGGCTGCTACACTCTTGGTGCGCTCCCACCCTTTTCGGCAATGCACACCTGCATCTGCATGGGAGCGAGCATCTCCGCTGCGCACGGCATGGCTAAGGGACTTGCCCTGCAGGGGACCAAGCAGAAGCCCGTTGCCGTTATCGGTGACTCCACGTTCCTTCACTCGGGCATAACCGGCCTTGTGAACATGGTCTATAACGGCGGCGACGCCATTGTCATCATCATGAACAACGACACGACGGGTATGACCGGCGGCCAGGAGCACGCCGGCACGGGCCGCTCGGCGAAAGGTACGGCCGCACCGCGGCTCGACATTGCCAAACTCTGCCAAGTAGTCGGCGCGAAGCGGGTGCGCGAGATCGACGCCTACAAGATCAAAGACCTCGAAAAGATTATGAAGGAAGAACTCGTGGAGCAAGGCCCGTCCGTACTTATATCGAACCAGCCCTGTGTGCTGCGCTACCGGATCTCGAAGAAGGCCTTTGCAGTGGAGCGGAAGACCTGCGTTGGGTGCAAGGCATGCCTCAAAGCCGGATGTATTGCCCTTTCTTTTACACCCGAGGGGAAAACAGGACACGTCGAGATCGATCAGCTCTTGTGTAACGGGTGCGGCATCTGCGCGCAGCTGTGCACCACGGGGTCGATGAAGACGATGTAGGATTTATTACCGCAGAGAACTAAAGGGAGAAGACTGTTTGAGAGCCGATGAATGTAGAATAAGCGGATGGAAGTATTTGCTCAGGATTTAAATCTGCGAGCATCTGCGTAAATCTGCGTCCTATTATTTTGATCATTTCTTTACAGGTATGAACATGAACGTTTATAATATATTGATCAGCGGCGTGGGTGGGCAGGGTGTGCTCCTGACGAGCAAGATTATTGCCGAGGCTGCGCTTCTGCAGGGCCTGGATGTGAAACAGAGCGAGGTGCACGGCATGGCGCAGCGCGGCGGGAGTGTCCTCTCGCAGGTGCGTTTCGGAGACAAGGTGTTCTCTCCGATCGTGAGCGAGGGCGAGGCCGATCTCCTAATCGGGTTCGAGCCGCTCGAAACAGCGCGGTATCTCCACTTTCTGAAGGACGATGGTGCCGTCATCTACAACACGCGTCCTATCGGCACCATCGGAGTTTCCGTCGCCGTGGAAAAATATCCTGCGAACATCAACGATATCATCAAAAACCGCATCAAGACCATCGTGCCTTTCGATGGCACGCAGCTTGCGGTTGCTGCGGGAGACAAGCGCACGTTAAACCTCGTCATGCTAGGCGCGGCGCTCAAGTTTATCCCGCTCAAGGAATCGATCATCATCGACGCAATCATGAACACGGTCCCCAAAAAAGTTCTTGAGATTAACCAGAAGGCTTTTGTGGCGGGAAAGGCGCAGGTCTCATAACTAGCCAGTAAGTCTTTTCGGCGATCATCTGGTCTTTTTTCTGAATCAGAAATCTTGTGCTCAGTATCCATTAGCCTATCCATGCTATAGTATTACTGTTTAAAGCGTTTTGTCATGCCGAATGGCTATTGTGACAAGGTCGACCACTACATAATCCCTCACTGTTGACAAATTCACGGAATGTGCGATGAAGTTCGGATTTGCAGTGAAGGGAATTGCTTAGATCAGATGCTGTTTCAGTCGTCATGCTGTAATCTGCCGATATGCATGCGAGCGAATGGCAAGGATACAGAGATGGGTAAAAGTTTCTATAAGGATGGCATTAAATTTGAATGCCAGGGTTCTGGCAAGTGCTGTATAACGAGAGGAAAGTACATGTATGTTTATTTATCCTTCAAAGACCGCAAACGGCTTGCCGCCTACTTTGGCATTTCTGCCGATATATTCACGATAAAATATGCCAAAAAGACCGATAGCCAGTATCATTTGAAATATACAGGCAAGGACTGCCCGTTTTATCAGGAAAACCGCTGTATGGTGTACGATGCCCGTCCTTGGCAGTGCCGTACGTGGCCCTTCTGGCCGGAGAACATGAACAGGACCGTGTGGGAACGGGACGTCGCGGCTTACTGTCCTGGCGTGGGCATGGGCAGGCTGTATTCAGCAGAAGAGATTGAAGAAATTCTGGTAAAAAGAAAAGATGTCTCCGGGCGCCAGGAGTAAGGGTCGAAAGGCCAGAAAAAACCGCTAATCAGACGCCGCCTTTTTCAGTTGCACTTCCCACGTAATTTTTCCCTGCCCTGTGGCCTTGGCATGCCTGCTGACCGTGGTCAATTGCGTCACGAGACTCCGCGCCGAGTTTTTTGAGCTTTCTTGTCAACAAAAGACTCCAGGGCTTGCTTGGCTTCAGAAGTGAGGCGGGAAAATTTTACGCCGTATTGCTTGGTTTTTGCTTCGGATGCCTTCGGGATGATTCTGATGATCTCCCCTGTCGCCTGTATCCGGATCGAATCAGGAAGAAAGAACGAGCAGACCAGATGGTCTCCCTGAGCGAGGGTCTTGTCGGTTTCAATGAGCATACCCGTTGTGCTGATATTCTGCGACCGGCAGAAAAACGTTGTGTTCAAGGGGCTTCCATGGATGATAGCATTTCCCTCTACGGAGACGAGCACGCGGTATGTCTCCCTCCATGCAATTTCGAGGAGCTGCTGCGCTTTGGCAAGGAGCATAGCAGGTTGGACCGGCCGCAGCAGTACAGCATTCGCACCGCACCGCGAACTTTGTTCTATCGCTGCAGGGGTGTTGGGGCAGATCATGAGCACCGAGACTGAACGCAGTTCCACGTCTTCTCTAATCAGAGTGAAAAGCTGTTCACTGCTCATTCCTGGCATGTCGAGTTCCGAAATGATAAGATGCACGCGCTCCTCGCGATGGACCTTGAGCGCTTCATCGTTCGAGGCCGCCGTAAATATCTTGACGTCCGACCGATCCAAAAAGCTATTTTTCTGCCGCAACGTTTTATGAATATCCTGTCCTATTAATACTTTTTTCATGGCTGATCCGCGGTCGTTCGACCTGCTCCTTTCGATTGCCGATGGATGGCGCTCATTGTGCATACCTGATTATAGCATAAAAGGTAAAATGTCGGCTGATACCGGGCTTATAGTGAAGGCAAAAGGTGAGACGATTTATTCAAGTCGTTTCAACCCAAGCAGCTTTACAGCATTTTGATACAGCATCTTTTCTTTCATCCGGTCGGATATGTTTAATCGCAGCGTTCGTTCAAGCATCTCCTTCTGATCTGTCCACGGACTGTCGGTCCCGAAGAGTATTCTGTCTTCAGCAAATTGTGAGATGAGCCTAATGAATTGGTCGTCACTCACCTCGCTCAGGGTCATCGACGTCTCGGTATAAACGTTCTCGCAATCGCTGAGGCAGCTGATCCGGTCCCATTGCTTCCAGCCACCGACATGCGTACAGACGATCGTAAGATCTTTAAACCAGTTAGCAACTTTCCTTACGCGTTCAACGTCAGCCTGGGTATTGCCAGGAAAGGCCATGTCGAACCCGCTGTGGAACATGAGGTAGAAACCGAATGATGCCATCAGCTCGTAAAAACCGTACATGTACTTGTCATCGATAAAAAACTTCTGGTACATGGGATGAAGCTTGACCCCCCGGATGCCCGCCCGATGCGCTTGGCCGAACATGTCCTCCACCTCTTCGGTGTCGTTCGATGGGTGGAAAGAGATAAGCGGATGGATGGCCTCGCTCTTGATTTGCATGCAGAATTCCAGGATCGGCAGCATCTGCGAAGGCTTCGTGGCGATGTTCGCGACGACGCTCGCGGAAATGTCCGCGGTCTTCATTGACTCGAGCAGGCCCCGTAATGTTCCGTCCGTACAGGGCCTGTAGTCGCCTGACTCTGCTGAAAGAGCGTCCATGGCGGTCTTGGCAACCTTGTCCGGAAAAATGTGGGTGTGGAAGTCGATGTATCTCATGTTTATTTTCCTTATAAAATCGCCATAGAGACTGAGAAGATTTTTAACACAGGTTTACACTGATTATGTATTATTTTAAAACAGCGTCAAAGTTCTATCTGTGAACGTAATATTTCATCAGCATCTTCATCGACCAGAATTTTTTCCTTATCTCGGTCGCTTTGTAACAAAGCATTAGAATTTGCGGTTATCAATGACCCGCTTTGCTTTTCCTTCGAACCTCTCCAGCGTCTTTTTTTCAACGAGCTTCACCTCAACCGAGATGCCAAGTTCCGCGGCGAGCCGCTTCTTAATGGCCTCCTTGAGCTCAGTTTGTTTCCTCATCTCATCGAAGAAAATCGCTTCTGATACCTCAACGAGCACCATGGTCTCATCAAGAGCGCCCTTGCGGTCGATGACGATCTGGTAGTGCGGGGCAATCCCTTCGATCTCGAAGAGAACCGTCTCGATCTGCGACGGGAACACGTTTACGCCACGGATGATGAGCATATCGTCGGTCCTGCCGAACACCCTCGTCATCCGCCTCATGGTCCTGCCACAGGGGCAGGGCTCGGGAATAAGCCGGGTGAGGTCGCGGGTCCGGTACCGGATGACCGGGAAGGCCTCTTTCGTGAGCGTGGTGATCACCATTTCTCCGATCTCGCCGGTCTCGACCGGTGCGAGCGTGTCGGGATTGATCATCTCGATAAAAAAATGGTCTTCGTTGATATGCAGACCGTTTCGCTCGAGGCACTCTCCAGCAACGCCTGGTCCCATGACCTCTGAAAGGCCGTAATTGTCCGTCGCAATAATCTTGAGCTTTCCCTCGATTTCCCTCCGCATGGCGTCTGACCAGGGTTCGGCACCGAAGAGCCCGTACTTGAGGGACAGTGAGTTCGGGTTGATTCCCATTTCCTTGATTGTGTCTGCGATCAGCATGGCATAGCTCGGCGTGCTTACGAGTGCTGTGGTCTTGAAGTCCTGCATGATCTTGATCTGGCGCTTCGTGTTTCCGCTCGAGATCGGGATGACCGAGGCACCGAGGCGCTCCGCGCCATAGTGCAGGCCAAAGGCACCGGTGAATAGGCCATAGTTGAATGCGATCTGGATTACATCGTCTTTTGTAATACCTCCAGCTGTGAGGATCCGCGCTACAAGGTTCGACCAGGTCTTGATATCATTCCTTGAGTAACCCACGACCGTGGACATGCCCGTCGTCCCTGATGAGGCGTGAACTCGGACGACTTCCCGGAGCGGAACTGCGAATAGACCGTAAGGGTAATTTTCCCGCAGGTCGTTTTTGGTCGTAAAGGGGAGTTTTCCCAAATCATCGAGAGAGCGAAGGTCATCGGGGTTGAACCCGATCTCATCGAACTTTTTCTGATAAAAAGGGACGTTCCTGTACACCCGGTTCAGGGTCGACTCGAGCCGTTCGATCTGCAGCTGCTCCAGCTCTTCTCTATCCATGCATTCGCTTTCAGGCTGCCAGTACATAATAACCTCCGTTCGCCAATAACCCGAAACTGTAATAGCGAAGTACTAAATAATTCAAAAACTCGAAAGTCAAATTAATTATTGCGGTTCGTTCACTCGTGATTATCAGGAGTTCTTACCTCGAAATTATAAATTGTCATAGTCCAAGTCTCTTCCAAGATACGCCCGCTGCACGTCGTGGTTCGCCAGGAGATCATCGGCCTCTCCCTCGAGAATGATCCTACCGGTCTCGAGCACGTAACCGCGGTTTGCGATCTTGAGGGAGCTCCGAGCATTTTGCTCCACGAGCAGCACGGTGTTCCCCTCTTCGCGAATCCTGACAATGATGTTAAAGATCTCTTTCACCATGAGCGGCGCCAGACCCATGGAGGGCTCGTCGAGCATGATTAAGGACGGCCTGGCCATGAGAGCCCTGCCCATAGCAAGCATCTGCTGTTCACCTCCGGAAAGGGTGCCGGCAAGCTGCTGCTCTCGTTGCCTGAGTACCGGGAAAAAACCGTACACATGCTTGAGATCGCGTTCGACGTCATGCCTGTTCCCGCGCCGGTACTGTACATAGGCGCCGAGCACGAGATTCTCCTTCACCGGCATGGAGGGAAACACCTGCCTGCCTTCGGGAACGAGCGAGCATCCGCTGGACACGATCTGCTCTGTCGGAACGTGGTCTATATTCCGGCCATTGAAAAGGATTTCGCCGGACTGGGCCCTGAGCAGCCCCATGATGGACTTGAGGAGCGTGGTCTTGCCCGCGCCGTTCGCGCCGAGGATCGTGACGATCTCGCCGGGTTTTACATGAAGCGATACGCGTCTCAGCACATTCAGGCTTCCATACCCTGCATTAATGTTCCGTAGTTTAAGCATCGTCTTCTCCCAGGTAGACCCTGACGACTTCGGAGTTGTGCCGGATCGCGCGGGGCAAATCGTCGGCGATCTTTTCGCCGTAGCTGAGGACGACGATCTCGTCGGAGATTTTCATGACCAGCGACATATCATGCTCAACAATTAAAACGGTAATGCCGAGGGACCTGATCCTTGTGATGAGTTTCGCCATATCCGCTGTTTCGCGAATGTTGAGGCCTGCTGCAGGCTCATCAAGAAGCAGCATCCGCGGCTCCGACGCAAGTGCGCGGGCGAGCTCAACAGCGCGCTGCTGACCGTAGGAAAGGCTAGCGGCCTCGCGATGGGACAGACCAGCGATGTCGAGAAAATCCATCACCGCAAGCGATTTTTGTCTTATCTCTTTTTCCTCGCGCCAGGTCCAGGGAAGATTCAGCATGCCGGCGATGAACCCAGCCCTGCTCCTGACATGGCGGCCGACCATGACATTTTCGATCGCTGTCATGTGCGTGAACAGCCTGATATGTTGAAAGGTGCGCGCGAGTCCCTCTTTCGCGATTTCATAGGGACGCCTACCGTGGATCGGCATACCGTTATAAACGATAGCGCCTGAGTCGGGTGAAAGGAAACCAGATACGATATTGAAGAGTGTTGTTTTTCCGGCACCATTCGGCCCGATGACCGCCTTGATGCTTCCGTGCTCAACGGTGAAGCTAACTTCCTTCACAGCTTGAAGGCCACCAAAACGCTTGCTGATATTATTTACTTCTAGAAGAGCCATTATTGCTCTACCCAACAATTAAATGCCAATAATTCATGAAACCGTTTGACTCGAATGCTATGAAGAAATTCTTTACACTTTATTTGCATGATTCGCGTAACTCGGGTAGTTCACTAGGTTTGTATCCTCATCGCCTTTGACCGCCGCACAATCTTCTTTATAATCGCCAGAATATCGGATCCTAAAATACCGTCGGGCGCGAAGAGCATGATGACGATCAAGATGCCGCCGAACACTGCGTCATCAAAGGTCCCGAAATATCCGCGCAGCGAAAAGAAGTTCAAGACCACGCTCATGATGAGCGTGCCCCAGAGGCTTCTCATGCCGCCGACACCAACGATTGCCACATACCGGACGGACTTCATGATCGATGCTTCGGACGGACCGATGCCACCGTTAAAGTGGGTGAGGAACACGCCGGCAATAGCGGCAAGCACGGCGCTCAGCACGAACGTGTAAAGCTTGTAGCGGGACGTGTCAACGCCCATGGCGTTCGATGCGTCCTCTGCTCCGTGGATTGCGCGGAGCGCACGGCCTACCCGTGAGTTGATGAGGTTCACAAGCAAAAGCATGGCCATGATAACGAGGAGCCAGGCAAAGTAATAGTTCAGGACCCGGAGGGACGCGACGCCACTCACGCTGATGCCGGCAACTAAGGGGAAGGGCGGCACGCTCGAGATCCCGTCGGCAGCACCGAAGCGCTGGGTGCCGAGCACGATGCTGAAGATGATCGTGCCGAATCCAAGCGTCGCCATCGCCAGATAATGACCTTTGAGTTTGAGCACCGGGATTCCAATGGCGTAGGAAATGACCAGCGCAAGCAACGCGGAAACAACGCAGGCGACCCAAGGATGGACACTCAGGATCTGGGCGCCGTAAAGGTCCTGCCGGCCTGTCAATACGTGGAGCCGTGTCAGCAATGAGATAAACTGAACGTCCTTATACGCTGAAAGGTTGAGCGTCGTGAGCACGGCTGACGCATAGCCGCCGATGGCAAAGAAGCCTGCGTGGCCCAGAGAAATCTGACCCGCAAATCCCATTAAGAGACAGAGTCCGACGACGACGAGCGAATAATAAGCCGTCATGGTGAGCTGCGTTAGATAAAAATCCCTTCCCGATGCAAGCGTCAGCAGCTGGACCGCCACAACGGTACCGACCAGGCTCAGGATCGGAGTAAATCGGGAGGTTCTCATCAGAAATCCTTTAACCTCATGGCTTCCTTATTTCCGAATAGGCCGCTCGGCCTGATGAAAAGCATCACGAGGAGGATCGAAATGGAAATGGCGTCCTTATATGCCGTCGGGAGTACCCAGATACTGAACGATTCGAGAACGCCGAGAATGAAACCGGCAGCCACTGCCGCCATACTGTTGCCCAACCCGCCGAGGATAGCAACAGTAAAGCCCTTGATGGCAAGACCCGTCCCGATATTGTACTGCGTGTAGGTGATTGGCGACACCACGCATCCGGCCAGGGCGCCGATGCCGGCGGAGAGTACAAAGGAAAGCGTGACCATGTTCTTCGTTGGGATGCCGCAGAGTGCGGCGGCTTCGCGGTTCGCGGCACAGGCGCGCATTTCCCTCCCCAGCATGGTGTATTTGAAAAACAGATTCAGGAAAATGACAATGATCGAGCACACGCCAATGCTCCAGAGGACCTGTGGAGAGATATGGACACTACCGAAGGAGAGGGACGAGACTTCATTGCCGGTAAAATAGGGCAGGGATCTGACGCTTTCCCCCCACACGGCGAGCGCCGCCTCCCGGATGAGGATCGAGATGCCGATGGTGATGATGATCATACGCAGCACCGACGGTTTCACGAGCCAGCGGATGAAGGTCATCTCGATCAGCCCGCCGATGGTCATCGTTATTAAAACGGCGCCGAGGATCGCGAGCGAAAGCGGCAGGAACACATGCAAAGTCACGGCAATCATGCCGCCGAGCATCACGAACTCTCCCTGGGCGAAATTGATTATCCCCGTGGTGTTGTAGATGATGTTGAATCCAATGCCGACGATGGCGTAAATCGTCCCGTAGGTGAGGCCGGCGACAAGGTATTGAAAGAATAATTCTAAAAACATTCCACTCTCAATCTTAAAGAGGCAGAACAGCAAAAGCTATGCTAAGCGAAGGCGCGAAGGACGTAAAGAGAGTCTTTGAGACTGACATAAATAATCCCCCACACTCTTTGCGCCTTTGCCGCAATCTCAATAGTTTTAAACAAAACCCCTATTTCTCCAGTAACACAAACCTGCCATCCTTTACCGTCAGCATGGCGAAGGCGTCGATATCGAGGCCGTTGTGGTCCGTCGGAGAAAAATTGAATATGCCGGCCGTACCGATAAAATTTTTCATGTGTTCGATGGCGTTCCGGACCTTTTCACGGTCGTAGCCGGCCTCCCTCATAGCTCGGGCGAGGATCATAAGGGCGTCATGCGCATGGCCGCCGAAGGTGCTGACATCCTCATGGTACTTTGCCTCATAGGATTTCTTGTAGGCCATGATGACCGGCTTCTGCGGATTTTTGTCGGGCAGCACGTCGGCAACGATGATCCGGCTCGCCGGAAAGATTACACCCTCGGCGGCAACGCCTGCGGCTTTCGCGTACTGGATGTTCGCGAAACCATGGCTCTGGAAGATCGGAACGGTCATGCCAATCTGGCGGGCGTTCTTGATCACGATTGCCTGGGCCGGCTCGATGGACCAGTTGACTATCGCCTGGACGCCTTTGGCCTTGAGCTTCGTCACCTCGGCCGTGAGGTCTGTCGCCGACTTGTCATAAACCTCGCTGATCAGGATCTGGATGCTGTGCTCCGGCGCGAGCTTCTCGATCTGTTCCTTGCCGGCCTTGCCGAATCCCGTGTTGCTCGACAGGACGCCGATCTTCGAGATATTCATCTTTTTCATCTGCTGGAATATCTTGATTACCGCATCGCTGTCTTTCGGGGCTACTTTGAAGACATACTTTGCAAGGGGGTTCACAATAACATCGGCGGCGGCGCAGGAGATGAGGATAGTCTTACCCTCTTCAGCGATGTTCTTGATCGCCATGGTCTCTCCGCTTGTGGACGGACCAATGATCGCGAAGACTTTCTCCTCTTCGATCAGCTGTTTTGCGAATGAAATAGCCTTCTCAGGGCTGCTGCCAGTATCCTTGATAAGGAGCTCTACATTTCTCCCGATGATGCCGCCTTTTGCATTGATGTCATTGACGAGCATCTCGAGGGTTCGCGCCTCCGGAGCGCCAAGATTCGATGCGGGGCCGGTCACGGACAGGATAGCGCCGAGCTTTATCGAGTCGGTAGCCAGTGCAGGTGTGGCAAACACGGCCATGGTGCATACTGCGACTGTTAGCAATCTCACAATTCTCATTTCAACGTTACTCCCTTGGAATGAAATATGCCCACCGTGCGTCGGGGAACGGAATTACAATCGCCGTACCTGCTCGTCGCTCAAGATCCTGACACCTGCCTTCCGAAGCGTGTCGATGGCGTTCTCGATCTCGTCGAACCTGAAGATCAGGACGGCGTTTCCCTCGCTCTTCTGGACAAAAGCATACATGTATTCGACGTTAATATTTTTTCCCTGGAGCGCGCTCAGGATCCCCGCAAGGCCACCAGGCCGGTCAGGTACTTCCACGGCGATGACCTCGTTCTGACCTACAGTAAAGCCGCTGTCCTTCAGAAGTTTTTTTGTTTTTTCAATATCATTGACAATGAGCCGCAGAATGCCGAAATCAGCGGTATCGGCCAGGGAGAGTGCCCTGATATTGATTCCGTTTCTGGCGAGGATATCGGTCACTTCGGCAAGACGTCCCGATTTGTTTTCGACGAATATAGAGATTTGCTCTACCTTCAAGAGTTTCTCCTTCCCTCATGCATATAAAAAGGCACGCGCTCATGCACTTTGCATTTTACTCAGGGGAAATGCTTAATAATATGTCGATTTCCGTGTCTTTGTCAAGGTAAAGCTGTTTAAAAAAGCAGCAAATTGACAGGGGAAAAAATTAGCAAATATTATAGAATTATTAATAAATTTATATAAATAAGGTTTGAATTTTCATTTTCATTTTTGCTACAATATTGAAGTTTTATATACCAATGTGTTCTTTTGTAACATCGTTGATTAATTTTTATTTCATAAAAGCGTTCTCGTTCGGGAAACGATCTAAATCTATATAAAAGGGGAGATCTATGAAGAAAAAGTTATTAATGAAAGCTTCACTGGCTTTAATGCTCTGCCTTCTGTTCGCTGTATCAGCCTATGCCGAGGTCACAACGACCTACGGCATCAACTTCCGTCTGCGGCAGGAGACATGGGACAATCTGTTCGACATCAATCGTATTGACGTGACTTCTAATTCACCGGTGTTTACAAGACCCGACGACAATTATTTCCGTTTGAAAACATCCCCATGGTTTAAAGCGGCCGTTGATGATCAATACGTCTTTTACACCAAGCTTACGAATGAAGCGCGATATTTTATGGAGACGAGCAGCCAGACGAGCCGTCCTGCGGGTTTGAACCCGGATGAAGTTGTCTTTGACAACCTGTATGCCAGCGCCAAGAATATCGCCGGTTCTCCGGTTGACCTGACCATCGGCAGACAGGATCTCCTAACCTACGGGGAGGGCTTCCTGATCATGGATGGCACACCGGTGGATGGTTCGAGGACCTATTATTTCAATGCCGCTAAAGGGGTCGTGAAGTTTGGCGATAAGACAAGTGTTGACCTCATCTGGATAACTGATCAATTTAACGACCGCGCACTCCCATCGCTTTATGATGATGAATGGAAAAGACAGTTGAATACGACCGATGAGCAGGGTGCAGTAGTATACGGCAGGACAAAAATTGGAGAAACCCTGAACTTAGAACCCTACTATATATTTAAGAGGGAGCAGACTACTCCGCTGCCTTATGGCGGAAGGGGAGCTCTGAAGCTGAACACTGTCGGCGCACGGGCTGTGTACGGCTTCGGCACGGGATGGAATCTGCGAGGTGAATTTGCCCATCAGTTTGGAAGCTATGAAAACGGGGATGACCGCACCGGTGACGGCGGTTATGCATATATCTCGAGAAAGTATGAAGAAGTGACCCTGAAGCCGTATTTCGAGCTCGGAGGGGCCTACCTGTCAGGTGATGATCCGAAAACGACCAACAAGGTTGAGGCATGGGACCCCCTGTTCTCGCGCTGGCCATGGATGAGCGAGCTTTACGTCTTATCTTATGGAACGGAGACGGGGATCGTCGGCTACTGGACAAACCTCCAACTCTACAGGGCAAGTTTCAGACTTTCGCTGGACCCCGAAACAGGGCTTGATCTTTCCTATAATTATCTGCGCGCGAATGAAAACTCCCATGTATCAACAGCACCGCCCATTTACTCTGCGGATGGCAAAGACCGGGGGAGTCTCATCCAGGCAAAGCTAAGCCATACGTTCTCCAAAACCGTTGACGGATATTTTCTCCTTGAGGACTTTGTGCCCGGCAATTACTACGTACCCACGAATAGGGACAACGCAATGTTTGTCCGCTGGGAGCTCCAGTGGAAGATATAAGCTAAGTAGCGTACTAGGACGCATTGCCTCTGGTGTGTCCTCATCACTGAACAAGCAACTGCCCTTCATCAAATATGATGGAGGGCGGTTCTATTTTTCGAGTTCCTTTCCCTCAAGTGCAAATATTCGCACAGTACCCTTGTATTTTCGCCTGTTCTATACTAAGATTTTCATAAGAATGGCATACCGTCAGGCCGGCATTTTTTATCGATAAACGAACAGCTGGAGGGACCGAATGCACGCGAGTGGAAACATATCACGGAATACCATAGCAATGGTCATGGCCGGTGGCAAGGGAGAACGGCTCAGTCCGATTACCATTGGGAGACCGAAGCCCGCCGTTCCCTTCGGCGGGAAATACAAGATCGTCGATTTCGTGCTGAGCAATATGTTAAACTCAGGCATCAGGAAGGTCTATATCCTTACCCAATACCAGGCTTATTCGCTCAACAAACACATCAAGGAATCGTGGGGGAAGTGGGTCGGGCTCGGCGAGTTTTACGATGCTATATCTCCGGAAACGACGAATGTCGGCGAGCAGTGGTACAAGGGCACTGCCGATGCTATCTATCAGAACCTGAGGTTCATCGAGTCGTCGGGTGCAGAATATGTGGTTATCTTCGGCGGCGATCATATTTATAAGATGGACATCTCGCAGATGGTGGCATACCACCGCATGGACAAAGCCGATATAACCATTGCGGCACTCGAGGTCTCTCCCGCGGAGGCGTCGCGGTTTGGCGTCCTGCATGTTGATGAGGATCTGCGGGTCACCTCATTTCAGGAAAAGCCGAAACAGCCGCCGCAGGTCCCGGGGCGGGGGACCTGTTTTGCATCGATGGGGAATTACGTCTTTTCCACGGCAAAGCTTATTGATGTCCTCAAGCAAGGCAAGCGCAAATATGATGACCTCGATTTCGGGAAGCATGTCATCCCGATGATGCTCGAAGAGGGGAAGCGAGTCTTTGCCTACAGTTTCTTCGACAACTATGTCCCTGGGATGGAGCCCAACGAAAGGGGTTACTGGAAGGACGTCGGGACCATTGACTCGTACTACGAAGCGAACATGGACCTCATCAGCGTGAGCCCCCAGTTGAACCTGTACAACTATAGCTGGCCAATCCTGACCAATCAGGGGAACCTCCCGCCGGCAAAGACCGTATTTGATGCTGACGGTCGCCGCGGACAGAACCTCGACTCGCTTGTCTGCGGTGGCTGCATTACCAGCGGGGGCACTGTCCGGCGGTCGATCCTTGGGCCTTCCTGCAGGGTTAATAGCTACGCACTGGTCGAAGATTCGATCCTTTTTGAGAATGTGCAAATCGGAAGGGGTGCAAAGCTCAAAAAAACAATCGTCGATGAGAATATCACCATCCCGGAAGGGATGGAGATCGGATTTGACCATGAGAATGACCGGCTGCGAGGATGCATAGTCACCGAGTCGGGGATCGTGGTGGTGACGAAATAAGACACGGCATCCACCTCCGGCCGCGATCTCCGTTCACCGTACTAAGAACATAAGACCCCGCGATCATTGAAGCGCCTCCCTGCGCACCAACCCGTAAAAAATCCCCTGTAACGTGACCGACTGTTTCTGGGTGCCTTACATGTCACACAAGTAACATTCCATTGACATCATTCTGCTGGTTGTGATATTCATAGAATGCTTCCTGATTTCTGCAAGGAATGATGGGGAACCGATGACCTCTTTGATTTTTCAGAATACCATAACCCTTCCGCTCCCGTCCGACGATGACCGGCGCGCCCATGACCAGCGCATCAGGGATACGCTGGGGCTCGCTCCACTAACAATTCCTCTAGGGGTCCTGAGAAAAAGATATTCTCTTCTTACCGAGAACAGGACCCTGCCCTGCATCATCGGACGGACCGAGAACGGGTACAGGCTGATCGATATCGGCAGTAAGCGGTCCTTTTCCATCGCCCTTGACCTCGGTACGACGAACCTTGTCGCCCAGCTCTATGATAATACAGCGAAGAAAAACATACTGACGAGGAGCCTCGAGAACCCCCAGATAGCGTACGGAAGCGACATCATCACGCGAATGCAGCACGCGATATCAGGCCGTGCAGAAGAGGTCTATCGTGCGCTCATTGACGGTATTAACAACATGATCTCGGGGATTTGCAGCTCAGCCGGAATAGATGCACATGACATTCACGCCATGACCGTGGCGGGAAATACGGTCATGAGCCACTTCTTTCTCGGCCTAGATATCAGCACGATCCCTTTGGACCCCTTTGTCCCGGTTGTCCGGACGCCTGGCTTTCTCCGGGCCTCGGAGCTGTCCCTCTCCATCAATCCGGAAGCGATACTGTATGTGTTCCCGAACGCGGGCAGCTACGTGGGCGGTGACATCACTGCAGGGATCCTCGCCTCGGGCATGTTTCAGTCCGACAAGCTTTCCATTCTGATCGATGTAGGTACGAACGCCGAGATTGTGATCGGGAACAGGGAATGGATGATCGTGGGTGCCGGAGCCGCTGGTCCGGCGCTCGAAGAGGGGATATCGCGGATTGGGAAACGGGCGCAGAAGGGGATCATCTACGATATAAAGATCCGCGGTGACAGCATCGAGTGCAAGACCTTTGATAATGCCGTGCCCGAGGGCATCTGCGGCTCCGGCATGGTAAGCCTCCTGTATGAGCTCTATAACGCGGGAATCATCGACAAGAGCGGCACGCTGAATCCCGCAGGAAAGCAGGTGACGAGCATCGAGGGAGAACCGGCATTCGCCATTGCCTGCACATGCGAGGACTTTCTATATATCAGGCAGAGTGAGATCCACACCTTTATGAAATCCAAGGCCGCCATGTTCACCCTGCTTCTTGTGCTAACGCGGTCCGTCGGCATCTCGTTCAAGGATATCGCGAGCGTGTATGTCTCCGGCGCGCTCGGCACGGGTATCGATGTTGTGAAGGCGGTCGGCATAGGCATGCTCCCGTCATGGTCCCCGGAGATCGTTAAGCCCCTCGGCAACTCGTCGCTGGAAGGCGCACGAATGCTGCTTATGAACGGCAGCCTTGTGAGCACGGTGAACGAGATCGCAGCTAGGATCACCTACAAACACATGCACGATGATCCCGAGTTTATGAAGGAGTATCTGGGCGCCGTTTTCATACCCCATACCAATCCCGAACTGCTTCAGGCGGAATGATCAGAAGCGACTGCAGGGAGAGATCGTCATTAAGGATGCAGGCAGACCGTTTACGGCATCCCCGCAGCGTGCGCTGCGGGGCCACATCCTGACGGTTACTCGACGGTAACGCTTTTCGCAAGATTTCTCGGCTGGTCGACATCACAATTCCTCTGGACGCCGACATGGTACGCGAGGAGCTGGAGGGGAATGACATTCACAAAGGGCGTTAACAGCGGATGTGTTGGTGGAACTTCGATGATGTCGTCCGCCTTGCCTTTTAGTGCTTCGGGAGTATCAGTTATCGCTATTACCCGACCGCCACGAGCCTTAACCTCTTCGATATTGGAGAACACCTTTTCAAAAAGGTCGTTCGAGGGGGCCATGACAACGACCGGCAGCCCCTTTTCGATAAGGGCGATCGGACCATGTTTCATTTCTCCGGCCGGATACCCCTCTGCGTGAATGTATGATATCTCCTTCAGCTTTAAGGCACCTTCGAGGGCGATGGGATAGTTGATGCCCCGAGCGAGATAGAGAAAGTCCTTCGCATGCGTAACCGTCGTGGCAAGCGCTTTGATCTCGGCATCCTTATTCAGGGTCTTTTCTATCAGGCCGGGGATCTCGGAAAGCTGCGATTTCATGGTATCCATTTCTTCCTGGGTCAGACAGCGTCGTCCGAATCCCATACCGATGGCGAGGAGGCATAGCGCCGCCAACTGCGACGTAAAGGTCTTGGTGGATGCTACACCTATCTCCGGACCGGAGCGGGTGTACAGGACCGAATCAGCCTCCCTCGTTGATGTGCTTCCCACGACATTGCAGATGGTGAGGGTCCGTGCGCCCATTCGCCTCGCTTCACGCTGAGCCGCAAGGGTATCGGCCGTTTCGCCTGACTGCGTAATGACCACAAAGAGCGTGCCGTGCTCAACGATCGGGTTCCGGTAACGGAACTCCGAAGCGATCTCAACGCTAACGGGGACCCTCGCAATGCTCTCGATCATGTACTTGCCTATCAGGGCTGCATGGTAAGACGTGCCGCAAGAAACGATGTACAACTTCCGTACATCTGCTCTCCTCTGCGTATAAATGCCAAGGTCCATAATGAAATTCAAGGGATCATTTATTCGCTCACCAATAGTATTTCTGATAGCTCGTGGCTGCTCATAGATCTCCTTATGCATGAAGTGGTCATAACCGTCCTTCTCGGCCATGGAAGGGGTCCAGGCGATTTCGACCGCTTTATCCCTGCATGAAATGACCTCATTTGATTCAACATGACGCAG
This sequence comes from Nitrospirota bacterium, assembly GCA_035516175.1. Taxonomy (GTDB): domain Bacteria; phylum Nitrospirota; class UBA9217; order UBA9217; family UBA9217; genus DASPSR01. The sequence goes on along the minus strand of DATJAO010000032.1, from coordinate 13,232 downwards.
GTCAACGTCGTCCCGCGTCAGAGTACATATCTGTCCATCTTCCATGAATATGAACTTCCGCGTGTAGGGGAGGATCGCGGGAATATCCGACGCGAAGTAAAATGCCTCACTGCCGATCCCGAGAACGAGCGGGCTTCCTTTCCTGACGGCAAAGAGAGTGTCCGGGCAGGTTTCGCTTATGATACCCAGGGCATAGGTTCCCCGTAACTGTGCAATGGCGGCCCGGATCGCGTCGGTGATAACAAGACCCTGACGAAGATATTTTGATATCAGCTGCGGCACGACCTCGGTATCGGTTTCGGAGAGAAACCGGTGGCCTTCGCTTTCCAGGTGTGATCTAAGCTCTCGATAATTCTCGATTATCCCGTTGTGAACTACGGCAATACCCTCTACCCGGTGCGGATGCGCGTTCACGGAAGATGGTGCACCATGCGTGGCCCACCGTGTATGCCCAAGCCCTACCCGTATAGCTGGCGAAGGGTCGGGGAGGATGCTTTGAAGATCCCTGAGCTTGCCCTTCGTCTTATATATTTCTAAACCTTTCCCGTTCTGGAATGCCACTCCCGCCGAGTCATATCCTCGGTATTCAAGCCTCCTCAGTCCGTCCACGAGCATCTGGAGAGATCCTTTTTTACCAATATATCCAACGATGCCGCACATAGTACACACCCTCCACATTATCAATTAAACTGTTAACAATGAATTCCTTAAATAATCCTGACAATTAAAGGATGTTCCTTTTGCATTCATGACACTGCCTAGACTACCCCGAATTCACCGCTGAAAAGCTATAGTTAATTGATAGAGCAAATCTGTCAGCGTGCAACTGAGCAGAGATACGTATAATTATGAATAGTGAAGAAACTACTAATTTTAAAATCCAGGGACTAGGTATTCCCGGAAACGCTGTAGAACTCTTTTTTGCTCGAATATTTTCGGTGCTGAGGGCGTTGCTAGTGCTATAACGTCTCCGGTGCCGAAAGTCCTGTCGTTCTTATGCGCCAGGGCTGCTAGTTCTTTTCCGGGTGATAACATGATATCCGGCGTGAATGGTTGAACGTCTTGTGCCCTGGTGCGGGGCGCATCCGGCGTACCTTTGATTTCACCGGTCCTGGCCGGCGGCCCCGCAATAATAATCGTTGGAGCAATTATTGATGGTGCTCCTGATGTGACGGCGCTTGCTTGGCCTGACGTCGTTGTTCCGGCGAGGGCTCCTGGCCTTGAGAAGAATTCGAGGCCGTCACTGATGAATCGGGCGGATTGTTACCCGGGTCAGCACCGGCAAGGGATCCCCCTTGATATTTGCAAGTCTGGCACTGAGTGAAATGATTTTGCCAGGGGAGGACCCCGTGCATTCAAATTCCAGCGTCGCGATCAGTCCGCTGCCTTTCACCGGCGTGAGGCGGACAATAGCCATACGCACGGTTCCGGGCACATTCGGGTTTGTCGCCGTCATGGCCCCGGCAATGAGCGGCCCCTCAATGACGCGGGGATTGGCGAGCGTATCCGTATCGTACACGACAATGATATCAAGCGCAGCCGCATCCTCGACCCCGACGCCTCGGAGCAGAAAGACCCCCTCCCCGGCCGGGGATATCGTCACCGTCGAGGTAGCGAAGGCCGGCACAGGCCGACACAGTGCCAAAATAAACATAACAACGACAAGAAGACCTGTGGAAATGATCGACCGGATTTTCATGATTATGAACCCGGTCTTTCTTACTGTATACTAAGCGAGAGCCCCGGCGTGAGTCCTATGATCTGTGCACCATTCGCATCCACAGGATTAAAATTGGCCAAACTGAAGTCCCCAGCTACCGGTGTAGTTCCTGGAGCTATGTTGCAGGTTAACGTACAGAACGGACCGGCAGAGAATCCATTTACATTCACCACAGCTATTTTTACCTTTCCCGGAATACCACCGGACGCTGGCGTGTAAACACCGATCGCGTATTGTGGGGTGATGGGTCCACCAGCTGCTACACCGCTTAAACGGACAACACCAATGTCCGTTTGGGGCGGTGCCGTTACGCTCTTGACTGTCACTCCTGCGGGAAGGAGCACGGTTACGTCGATTCCGTTGATCGTTGTACCGGTTCCCGACGTGGCAAGTGTAAGAATCGCCGTGGCAGATTGCTGTGTTTGCGCCGTGCCACCGCCACCACCGCCACCACCACCGCAGGCTGAAAGAGTGGTCAGTAAAAGAGCGAATATCAGCCAGCTCGATAGGGATATCTTTTTCATGTATTTAATCCTCCTAAAATATAAATTCACGCTGTGTAACTAATAACGAATGTCGGAGAAAGCGAGTTTCTGACACAATCACAGGATAAAATCAGCTATGAACCTGACCATCCTGTGCTCCCATGAGCATTACCATGTTGCCAGCCCCGCTGCCTTTCTCAGAATGACCACCACATCCCCGATATCGATCTTTCCGTCAGGCTGGGGCTTCCCGTTCACAAGAGGCGCCACATCACCATGAGCAAGATCTGATGTCGAAGGCGTATCGATTCCGGCCGCGATCTGAAGAGCCTTGAGAGCATCTGCGCTAGTCACAGTACCCGTATCAACGAGCTGGCCATCGGGCATAATCACGGTCTGTGAAATAGGCGATGAGTTCGATGTCGCAAAGTCTGCATCACCGCTGTAGACCGCCATTATCGAGTGCACGCCTTGGCCAAGGGCGGACGTGGTATAGGTGACCGTGTTAGGCGTACCGCCGGACAGGCTGCCTGTGCTGAGGGTCGTTACACCGTCCATGAACGCCACCGTACCAGTCGCACCTGTTCCGGTGACCGTTGCCGTGAAGGTGACCGGCCTTCCGTATGCCGACAAATTGGCAGATGATGAGACGGTCGTCAACGAAGATACAGTTTTCACAGTCTGGGTTATGACAGGTGACGTTGACGGGGCAAAGTTTGTGTCACCACTGTAGACCGCCGTTATCGAGTGCGTACCCCCGCCAAGGGCGGACGTGGCATAGGTGGCCGTGCCGCCGGACAGGCTGCCTGTGCCGAGGGTCTTTGTTGCACCGTCCATGAACGTCACCGTACCAGTCGCACCTGTTCCAGTGACCGTTGCCGTGAAGGAGACTGAACCCCCGTAAGTCGACGGATTGGGATTGGCCGCGAGGATCGTTGATGTCGGAATCTGACTTACGACCTGATTGACGGCTGACAATGTTGTCGATGGGGCGAAGTTCGTATCGCCGCTGTAGACTGCCGTGATCGAGTGTGACCCCAAACCAAGGGCGGACGTGGCATAGGTGGCCGTGCCGCTGGACAGGCTGCCTGTGCCAAGGGTCGTTGCGCCATCCTTGAACGTCACCGAACCGGTTGGAATGCCGGTCGTGTTGCTTACGACCGTGGCAGTGAAGGTCACGGATGCGAGGTATATCGACGGGTTCGCGGTTGATGTGACGCCTGTTGTCGTCGACGCCTGGGTTACCGTAAGCGTGCCGTTCACAAAGCTAAAGTTGTAGTTGGCTGCCGAAAGACTGTTAGCCGCCGCGGTTATGGGATAGGTACCCACCGGACTCGCCAGAGTTGCCGCGGTATTCAGTGACGGAGTACCGCTTAGCACTGCTGACGTGTCGCCGTTCACGAACCCGCTGTAACTTGCTGTAAACACCGGATTATTAGTGTTGTAGGCTCTGCTCGCGTTATTCGCCGTCACCGTGAGTACTGCCTTGTTCACGATCAGGGTGCCGGTTGTCGAACTTGCCCCGAAATCGCCCTGCGCCGCGTATGATGCGATTAAGGTATGGCTACCCGCACTCGGGCTTGGAATCGTGATAGTCGCAGACCCACCGCTTAGTCCCTGTCCAGTTGGGGTCGTTATTAGTACACCATCCATACTCAATGTCACGCTGCCTCCAGGCGTCCCCGACCCCGAGCTGACAGTTACCGTCACGCTGCCGCTTGCGCCATATGTCACCGTAGCAGGCGGGCTGATCGTCGTTGTCGTTGAAGCCCCCCCTACGGTCAAGGAGCCGGTAGCCGAGCTTGCCCCGAAGTTGCCCTGCGCTGCATACGTTGCATACAAGGCATGGGTACCATAACCGGGGCTGGTTATCGTGAAGGTCGCTGTTCCGGTAATGGTTACTGATCCCAGCATCGGCGTTCCGCCATCCACAGTCAAGTACACGTTGCCCGTGGGCATAAGGATCCCCGAACTCACAGTGACGGTCACGGTGCCGTTAGCTCCGAACGCAATAGCAGGCGCGGTTATCGACGTCGATGTCGGCGCCGGGTTTACCGTCAGGATGCCAGTATTCGAACTTGCCCCGAAGTTGCCCTGTGCCGCGTACGATGCGCTTAAGGTATGGCTGCCCACACCCGGGATGGGGATCGTGAAGGATGCGGAGCCGTTGCTCAGTGGCAGCGTCATTGCCGTTCCGCCGTCCTCGATCAGGGACACATTTCCTGTGACGGCGAGCGTCCCCGAGGTTACGTTTACGGTTACAATTCCGTTTGCGTTGTACGTTACCGTAGGCGCGCTGATAATAGTCGATGTCAGCGCCTGGTTCACGGTCTGGGTGACTGTAGATGACGTTGACGTCAAGAAGTTTGTGGCACCACTATAGACTGCCGTGATCAAGTGCGTACCCGCGATAAGGGCTGATGTGGCATAGGTGGCCGTGCCGGCAGACAGGGTGACTGGACCATAGGTCGTTGCTCCGTCATTGAACGTAACTGAACCGGTTGGCGTGCCTCCGCTGCTTGTGACAGTAGCCGTGAAGGTGACCGAACTTCCGTATGCCGACGGGTTGGGATTGGTCACGAGAACCGTTGATGTCGAAGACTGATTTACGTTCTGGGTGACGACAGGTGATGTTGACGTCAAGAAGTTTGTGTTGCCACTGTAGACCGCCGTGATCGAGTGTAGCCCCAAACCAAGGGCGGACGTGGCAAAGGTGGCCGTGTTAGGCGTGCCGCCGGACAGGGTGCCTGTGCCAAGGAGCGTTGTACCGTCCATGAACGACACTGAACCGGTCGGCGTTCCGGTCGTACTACTTATGACCGTGGCCGTGAAGGTCACTAAAGCGCCGGATATCGACGGATTGGGAGCGGCCGTAAGACTTGTTGATGTCGAAGCCTGGTTCACGGTCTGGGTGATGACAGGTGATGTTGACGTCGAGAAGCTTGTGTTACCACTGTAGACCGCCGTGATCGAGTGTGACCCCAAACCAAGGGCGGACGTGGCAAAGGTGGCCGTGTCAGGCGCGCCGCCGGACAGGGTGCCTGTGCCAAGGAGCGTTGTACCGTCCATGAACGACACTGAACCGGTCGGCGTGCCGGTCGCACTACTTATGACTGTTGCCGTGAAGGTCACTGAATCGCCAATTTTAGACGGATTGGGAGTGGCCGTGAGACTTGTTGATGTCGAAGTCGCGTTCACTGTCTGGGTGATGGCAGGTGATGTTGACGTCGAGAAAGTTGTATCACCACTGTAGACCGCCGTGATCAAATGTGATCCCAAACCAAGCGTAGTTGTGGTAAAGGTGGCCGTGTCAGGCGTGCCGCCGGACAGGGTGCCTGTGCCAAGGAGCGTTGTACCATCCATGAACGACACTGAACCGGTAGGCGTGCCGGTCCCACTACTTATGACCGTGGCCGTGAAGGTCACTGGAGCGCCTGCTAACGATGTAAGTGACGATGATGCTAAATTTGTCGTCGTTGGCTGTAGCAGAGAAAAGGTAACGGTGCTTCCATCCAACGCAGGATCTTTTAGTACCCCTACATTGCCAGCCGAGTCACTGTAGCTGATCCAGAAATATACGGTCCCTACAATATCACTAGTAGTCATTATATATGACGCCGTCCAGCTTGTGCCGCTGCCGCTCACGGTCGCCGTATGTCCGGCGATATCTTCATCATCCCCGCCTATAGTTACAGTCGGAGCGCTGATAATACCCGATGCAGTGATCGTCACGGTGACCGTATTGCCGGGTATCGCAACAGTTGTGTTGGTATTGTTCGAGGCAATACTGTCCTTAGTCAAAACAGGTAGATCAGGTGATACCTGTCCAGAACTGTTTTCACCAAAGCCCGCCACTGTTCCACCGCTCTTAAGTACCACGGTATGGATCTGCCCTGCAGTTACGGCGATCACCCCGGATGCATCTAGTGCCGGTACGATCGACTGTTCATAATCAAAGTTGTGTGACGTAGTAGGTCCGGTACCTCCGGCACCCCAAGCCACCACTGTGTTGTCAGTCTTGAGTACCACTATATGATGATATCCCGCGGCTATGGCTTTCACCCCGGATAACCCTGCAGGCATATTCGAAATCTCGCCATCAGAGTCATCTCCCCAAACCACCACTGTTCCGCCTTTCAAGAGAGCTGCCGAAAATCGGTATCCCCCGGCTATAGCTGTCACACCGGATAATCCCGCAGGCACGATTGATTGTCCCATATCATCCGCGCCTGTCCCTCCGGATTCTCCGGCACCCCAGGCAACAACGGTGCCATCACTCTTGAGCGCTAAACTGTGATTGTATCCCGCAGCTATTGCAGTCACCCCGGATAAGCCCGTAGGCACAGTCGCCTGGCCATTTTCGTTATCACCCCAGGCAACCACGGTTCCATCACTCTTGAGCGCGAGGGAATGAGCACCTCCTGCAGCTATGGCAGTCACCCCGGTTAAGCCCGTAGGCACAGTCGCCTGGCCATCATAGTTCCCTCCCCAAGCCACCACTGTTCCGTTGTTCTTCAGCGCGAGGACATGAGAATATCCGGCAGATATGGCAGTCACCCCGGATAAGCCCGTAGGCACATCCGTCTCGCCATCACCGTCATACCCCCAGCCAACCACCGTTCCACTACTTGTCAACGCCATTGTATAATGGTATCCTGCGGATATAGACGTTACACCCGATAAGGCTGCTTGCGCTGAAGGCATGCCTGCAAAGGCTACCAGACAGGTTAATCCGATAATACTGAGAACCTTAGAAATACGGGAGAGCGTCGATGAGGACTGAAGACTTAATATATTCCTGATCAGGTCAAAGATGGGGAATCCCTGCCATTTAAAGCTTCCTCTAAAATCTAATTTCATAATCCCTCCCTATTTCATCGCAGAAAAATATCACGCAAGGAACCTATATAATTATATAAATGAATGACATTGCCAAACATGTGATGATTCCATGCCGACGCAGTCCATTTCTCCAGCTCACCATCATAAATAAGTTACGCAACAGAAAGGCTTGCACTATGAAAGCCACGAAATACATTAAGGAGTTATCAGGACATCCGGCGCTACATGCTTGCCTTCGTGAGCTTCGCGTGCTTCGTGATTCAAAGAGCCTGTATCTTTATTAGGCAAGACATCGTGCTACTTCTACTAAAATGAGACTTACCCATTCATCAAACATGATTTACATGTCTAAAAAACTATGGGAATTTTCTTCATGATAGTAATTTGGCCGGTCTGCCAGAGGCTACCACGAGAAAAAAATCAGGTTACAAGCCAAAAAGGCAATTTATAAATAATAAAGAGAAAGCAAAATGCATGCCTTCGAAAAATGGTATTGCTGCAACCCCGAAGAGGAAAGAAGCCTTTATGAATAAATGGGTACGGAAATTTTTGTTGCGCGAAGAACTGTTTGAAAGTATGGGAAATGCTTATGGCCAATGAAACTTTGGTAAAGGGAATGACGATGTGAACAAAGTATTATCAAACAACAGGGAAGATTAACTATGCCTTGTTTGTAAGATTATGAGAACGAAAACTGTTTCCCTTAGAAACACTAATTATTCATAATATATTGATTAAAAAAGATATTTATATAATGTTTCCAATATATACAAAGTTAAAACTAAGGTATTCTTGCATATATGTATCCGTGGGAAACACTCCATTGTTTCATTGACCAATTCTCTTTTTTTTACTTTGAAAAAAAACGCCTTTGCGACAGGCATTAAACTTGCTTATTCTATTACATTATATGGATGAGATGAAGAAAAAAATACTAATTGTTGATGAGGCGGGGTTTTCGCGTATCTGCTCAGCGATCCTTGAAAAGGAGGGGTACGGGACGAATGCCATCTGTGATGTTCATGATATCGACTCGACGATGGACTACAGCGATTTTGGGCTGGTAATAACGAGCTATCCCTTTGGTGCGTTTCTTCTCGAAAAACTGAAGCAGGAAAGGATCCCGACCATCATCCTTTCTGATCACATAAATAGAGAGCTCATGATGACACTCGAGCATTTCGATAAGTCGTTGTCTTACTGCATGATAAAGCCGCTTGATTACAATAAGTTCAGAACACTGGTCAATCAAACGATGCGCCGAGATGGAGAAAACCCGGCATAATTAAGAACATACCGGAGCGCTATGCGTTGAACACATTCAGACACAAGGCGGGGCATTCCCGGGGACGAACGACCGCTATCACGCATCACTGTACGCCAAATCGATAGGGAAAGAAGAAGAACCTATGTACGAAGCATTTTTCAATCTCAAGACAAAACCGTTTGAACTGGTTCCCAATCCAGATTTTCTGTATATGAGCAGGACCCATAAGAGGGCGCTCTATTACCTGTATTACGGGATCAAGGAAAGAGCGGGATTTATTCTTCTTACCGGGGAAGTAGGGTCCGGGAAAACCACCCTTATCAGCGATCTCATAAATCGCATCGATGCGAACGTGAACCTTGCTAGGGTCTTCAACACCAAAGTCAGCTCTGAACAGCTCATCGCGATGATCAATGATGATTTTGGACTCGATGTTAAGGGCAAGGATAAGGTCGTCATGTTGAATGAGCTCAACGATTTCCTGATCGAGCAGCATGCCAGAGGGAACAACTCAGTGCTGATCATTGACGAGGCACAGAACCTCAAACCCGATATTCTTGAAGAGATCAGAATGCTGTCGAACCTCGAAACAGACACGGCCAAACTCCTGCAGATCATCCTGGTCGGACAGCCCGAACTCCGGGAACTCCTCGCTCTCTCGAGACTGCGGCAGCTGCGGCAAAGGATCAGCATCAACTGTCGTATTTCTCCCCTCACCAGAATAGAGACAGAAGAGTACATCCTTCATCGGCTCGAGGTCGCAGGCAACAGAGAGGCTGTGACGTTCTCCGACGACTGCGTGGATATCGTTTTCCAGTACTGCAGAGGCATCCCGCGGCTGGTGAATATCATGTGTGATTATCTTCTGCTGACGGCTTTTATGGAGGAGAAGAAGACCCTCGATGCTGCCATGGTCAGAGACATTGTCGAGGACCTCGATTTTGAAGCGCTCTACTGGGGTTCCAAGCAGCCTGAGTCTGAGCTTGATGAGAATGAGCCGAAGATTACGATCAACCGCTCCGCCCTTCTTGAGGCCCTAGGCCTCGAAGGGGAGTAAAAAGGACGCGCGTCGTTTCATGGCGGCCTCGTCACATTCGACGGTGACCGGTGCAGGAAAGGATAGCAAAGTGGATCAGCTTGCCGTTGCTCACAATTGTCCCTTTTCAGAAACGATGATCGAGGAACGGAGCGCCGTGACGGCGATACCGAATTGGTATGCCGTTTATGTGAAACCCCGGCATGAATTTGTTGCCTTCAGTGAGCTACAACGAAAACGCGTTGAAGCTTTCTTGCCTTCGGTAAAGAGAATCAGCCAATGGAAGGACCGAAGGAAGCTCATCGAATATCCTCTTTTCCCGGGATATATCTTTGTGCAAGTACCTTCCTATCCCGGCGCGTTTCTCACCGTGCTCAAGACGCGGGGCGTAGTGTCCTTTATCGCTCTGGAGCCGGGTAAGCCGACGCCCGCGGCACCCGAAGAGATTACCGCGCTGAGGCTCATTATCGAGAGCGGCAACGATATCGATATCTATCCCCACTTGAAACAGGGAACGAGTGTGAGGGTGAAAAGCGGGCCGCTGAAGTATGCCGAAGGGGTCCTTGCGAAACGGGAAGATGAAGATCTCTTCGTGGTGAACATAGAGCTCCTGGGCAGAAGTGTGGCCGTTAAGATCTGTGTTCATGACATCGAGCCGGTCTAACGGCATTGAGGGTCATTTGGGTGTTTCACCGGACCGGATTCTTTGAACACCGGGCGTGGCGTATCGTATATTTGAGGAGTGCATCATGACCCTTAACAGTTATTCCGCTGTAACTGAGAGGGCGGAGCATTGTAAAAACAGGCTTCCCGGATTCCGATTCTTCGGAAGTTTTTCACGATTTTTAGTCACGGTCGTACTCAGAGGCAGCGGTTGTGGTCTTCACCCGTGGAGCTCTTGATGGCCTCTGTAGCACTGAAGGAAGCACTAACCGCGTCGGATGCATATTTGACACAATGCGGGAAAGGTTAGTATAAGATGAAATCGCCGTTGACATTGCTGATAGGGGATGCGTTGCTATCAATCCTAGCAGTACATGTCTCAAGCCTTGTAAGATTTGGGTCACTGGAAGAAATATATCCATACGCATTAGATGCGGAGCGGTTACTGGTGTTTGCGCTGTTCGCCGTGTTTTCCTCCTATCTGTTAGAGCTTTACGATCTTGAAAAACAGCAGAGGAAAAGAGAGGTCTTTGTTCGCACTCTCATCGCGCTGACAGTCACCTTTCTGATGCTTACCCCTATGTACTATAGCGTCCCTTCTTTGATGCTCGGGAGGGGGTTGCTTGTCCTCTCGCTCGGTTTCTTTGGTGTATTCCAATTTCTGCTGCATACCGGATATGCGCGCCTGATTAATTCTGCAGGCCTCGCGCGAAGGGTCCTTGTGCTCGGGACCGGCCCTCTTGCAAAGAAGATCGGAGATCTTATTACGACCACCAACCATCAGCACATTCTCAGAGGCTATGTCAATCTGACCGGCGAGTCGGCTCATGTCCCCCCAGAGTCCATTGTTGGAAACGGACACGGGCTTGTGGAGACGGTCAGAGAAAAACAGGCCCAAAAGCTCGTGGTGTCCCTCTCCGAACGGAGAGGGTTCTTTCCAGTTCAGGATGTCCTGAACTGCAAATTCAGCGGCATCGAGGTGATTGATGCGCCTTCGTTTTATGAAGAGATGACGGGAAAGCTTCTCATAGAGAATACAACGCCGAGCTGGTTCATTTTTTCCAATGGCTTTAAAATGAGCGCTTCTCAGAGGTTTAACAAGAGGATATTCGATCTGGTATTTTCGCTTCTTGGCCTGATTATGACGATGCCATTTTTGCCTCTGATTGCGCTGATGATCAAGGTGGATTCCCGGGGGCCTGTTTTTTTCACGCAAGTGCGTGTGGGGGAGCTGGAAAAAAAGTTCCTTCTCTACAAGTTCAGGACCATGCGTCCGGACGCCGAGAACGACACCGGCGCTGTCTGGGCGCAGAAGAATGATGCCCGGGTCACGAGGCTCGGAAAACTGCTCCGAAAGACCAGGATCGACGAACTGCCGCAGCTCTATAATGTGCTTATAGGTCAAATGAGCTTCATCGGGCCGAGACCAGAACGTCCGGAGTTCGTCGGTGAGCTGAAAAAGTGCATCCCCTATTATTCCGAGAGACACTTTGTGAAGCCGGGAGTGACAGGGTGGGCACAAATCCGGTACCCTTACGGCGCTTCAGTTGAGGATGCCGTCGAAAAATTAAGACATGATCTCTATTACATAAAGAATGTTTCGTTCTTTCTCGATGTGCTGATCGTTATCGAAACGATAAAGGTCATGTTATTCGGGAGAGGGGCACGATAGGAGGCACTATGAGAACGGGAGCCTTTTTCACGGGCATGGTTTTTCTTATCTTCATGATGTGCATGCCGGCAATGGCCGGTGGGTATGTTATCGGCGACGAGGATGTGCTACAGATTTCGGTATGGGGAAACCAGGAGCTGAGTGTTACGGTCCCGGTGAGGCCCGATGGCAAGATTTCTGTGCCGCTCCTCGGAGATGTGCAGGCTACGGGAGTCACCCCCCAGGAGCTGAAGATAAAACTGGAGCAGGGCCTTTCGAAATTCGTAAAAGCGCCGGTAGTGAGCGTCATGGTGACCGCTATCAACAGCTTCAAGGTCTATGTGTTCGGAGAAGGGATCTCACGGCCTTCCGGGGCGGGTGCTACGCCAGGAGGAGCGACGCAAGCCGGTGTAATAACGTTGAGGAAAAATACAACGCTCATCCAGCTTCTGGCGCAGCTTGGCTCCCTGAAGAACGCCGATCTGAAAAATGCCTATCTCCTTCGGGGAGGGAAAAAGCTGCCCGTCGACTTTGTTCAGCTTGTCGCTAGAGGCGATATCTCGCAGGATATCGAGCTCGCCTCCAACGATGTTATCTATATCCCGGACAATTACGATCAGCGCATCCGGGTCACCGGAGCTGTAAAAACGCCGGTGATCGTTCCCTTTTCGGAGGGCATGACGGCGCTTGATGCGGTGCTGAGCGCAGGCGGGTTTACGGAATTCGCCAGCCAGAACAGCGTCGTTGTAGTGAGGAAAGATGGGGACACGGTCAAGAACATCGAGGTCAAATTGAAGGATGTCATGAACGGGAACATAGATAAAAACCTGTTTCTGCAACCCGGTGACATCGTCATGGTTCACAGTAATATATTCTAGGAGGCTTCCATGTTGGACGAAAGGTCACAAGATTTTGATATCAAGCGATATTTAGGGATCATCCAGCGAAGGAGATATTTATCGCTTGCTGTGGCCCTCGGCGTACTCTCGCTCTTCACCTGGGGAAGTTTTCTCATGCCCAAGACCTATGAGGCAAGCTCCACCGTGGCCATTGAAAGCGTGGGCATCATCAAACCGCTCATACAAGGCGTCGGGGTCTCCGTCACCACGGAAGAAAGGCAAAGGAGTATCCGCAACAGGATAACCAGCAGGGACATTGTAGAGCGGGTCATTAAGAAGCTCGACTTGGACAAGAACCTGAAAACTCCCAGTCAGGATGATGAAATGGCAGCGGGCATTCAGAAAAGCCTCAACGTGAACATGCGCAGTTCCGGGGAGCGAGAACCTGATCTGTTTACGGTTTCGTATCAGGGAGGCGACCCAAAGGTCGTACGGGACCTAGTCGACACTCTCGTTAAAGAGTTCATAGAGGATAGCGTGCGATTTCAGCGGTCAGACGCGGTGGGCGCATACGATTTCATTGAAGCGCAGCTCAAGGAATACAAGAGAAAACTGGAGCTTTCCGACAGGTCGATCCGGGAGTTCCGGGAGAGAAACCCTCACATGGTCCCGCAGAATGAAACCACGATCATAGGAAGAATAGAGAACTTTCAAACAGCCCGCATCGAC
>DATJAO010000031.1:0-63151 GCA_035516175.1 Nitrospirota bacterium | reverse complement strand
ATTTACTTACAATGGTAAGCAGGTAAGAAAACCGACAGAGACAACCGACAGGAAGCTGGCTGAGAAGATTTATCACAAGGTTATGACTCAGATTGCAGAAGGCAAGTGGTTTGAAAAGCCCGTCGGTTCCAACAAGTCCGTTCGGGAGCTGTTCGAGAAATATCTGGATGAACACTCCGCAAAGAATAGGACGGTAGAGACGTATGAACGGGACAAGGGCGTTGTCAAGATCATCAATCGCTACTTCGGTGATATGCAGCTTTCTGCGGTAGGTCCGAAAACCATTTCAGAGTACAAGGTTATGCGGAGGGACAAGGGCAGGGCTCCAAGTACGGTAAACCGTGAATTGTGCCTTCTCAGTCATGCCTTCAACCTTGCAATCAAAGAATGGGAGTGGATTGATTACAACCCTGTCTCGCGCGTTTCTCGGGACCGGGTCAATAATCAGGTTGAACGTTGGCTGACCTGTGAGGAGCAAGAGAAACTTTTAGCTGTCTCCCCTTCTTGGTTACGGGAAATTATCATTTTCGCCGTGAACACAGGATGGAGACGATCTGAAATTCTGGCGCTCAAATGGGAAAAGGTTGATCTCTCCAGAAAAACGCTTACCATCTTGGAACAGAAGAACAAGGGCAAGGACACACAGCCGTTTAATGAACAGGTATTGGAAGTCTTAAAGGCAAGGCACAAGATCAGGTCAATTAAATCGAATCTTGTCTTTTATGACAGCAATGGAATAGAGCTGGATGGCAGACACGTTTTGAAGGTTTTTACGCGTACTGTAACGCTGGCAAAAATCGCGCATTGCAGATTTCATGATCTGCGGCATACCTTCGCAACAAGACTTGTTCAGGCTGGTGTCGATCTTTACAAGGTACAGAAGTTGATGCGTCACAAATCGCCTATCATGACACAGCGTTATGCGCACCATTATTCGGAGAGTTTGCGGGATGGAGTTGATACATTGGACAGGATTAGCACAATTTTAGCACACTCCAAAGTAAGTGAAGTGAAACAAGTCTTGCAAGCCTTTGAATAATTGGTGGACGAGAAGGGATTCGAACCCTCGGCCCCCGCATTGCGAACGCGGTGCTCTCCCAGCTGAGCTACTCGCCCCCTGCCGTAAACGCGGCTATAATCTAATCTATCGGGCGGAATAAATCAAGAAAAAAATCAGTTGCAGCAAGGAACAGAAGCTAAGAATGCAGGAGGCAGAATAATTTTTCTAAGATACAATGATGATGACGATTGACCGCCGGGTCCTTGCTGCCACTTCTTCATTGCATTTTGTAGTTATTGACAAATCAGTTCATCTTCGCTATAGTAATCAGTCTGAAACATCGTTCGAACCACTGTGAAAGGAGAAACCATCCCGTGCGTGAAAGACAGCGTGAACTGCGCCGCAGGCGCAAACGGAAATTAGAGACCTTGAAGACAAAGCGCAAAGCGGCAAGGGCCGAAGCTGCCGCCAAGAAAGGTAAATAGCGGATGCCGTTCCGGCGTATATTCTCCTCAGCAACCGTCATCTTGGTCGTGCTTGCATGTCTCGCCGTGCTCCTGTCGGCAGGCTGCGCTCCCACGCTCCATCCGGAGCCTGAGTGGGAAAAAGACGCGAGTGTGCTCCTGGACCAGGCAGACGGCCTTTTTGCCAGGAGACAGTATGACCAGGCCGCAAAAACCCTGGATGCCTTCTTCTCCCGCTACCCGAAGAGCCGGCACGCGGACCGGGCGCTATTCCTTATGGGCGAAATTCGCTTGACGGGGCGCGATTACCGGCAGGCGCTCAGTTACTATAAGGAACTCATCGAGAAATTTCCAGCCTCCACGTTTATTGTCGAATCAAAATATAAGCTCGGTCTGTGCTATTTCGAGCTCAAAGAATATGATCTGGCCATTTCCAACCTCGAAGACCGGCGCAAAATAACCGATACGGCTCGCCTCAGACGAATCGCCGAGATGCTCTCCGCTGCGTACATGGTAAAAAAGAACTACCTGCCGGCAGTGGAGGAGTACACCTATCTTGCGGAAACAGCGCAGAATGAGAAGCAGAGGGCTGGTTACCGTGACCGCATCCGGGAGATCGTCGATAAAAGTCTTTCCGAAGATGAGCTTAAAACCCTTGCCGGCGGCACGGCCTATCCTTCAGATATCGCCATGCTGCGGTATAGCAGCCTCCTGATCGAGCAGAGGAACTACCACGATGCTATCAGGATCAGCAAAGAGTTCCTCGATCGCTTTCCCGGCCATCCTGAAAAAACGCGGGCGGAAATGCTCCTGAACGAGGCCACCTCAAGGCTTACCGCTCCCCGGTACTATGTCGGAGCACTCGTGCCTCAGTCCGGTCAGCTCGCTTTTTTTGGCGACCGCATACTCAAAGGCATTCAACTCGCCGTTCATGCCTATAATCTTCAGAATCCCGACAGTCGTGTAGAACTGCTCGTCAAGGACACCGAAGGTTCTCCGGAGAAGGCAGTAACCGCTATGAATGAGCTCGCCTCCAAGGGCATAGTTGCCGCTATCGGCCCCATCACGACCAGAGATGAAGAGGCGCTTGTGCCGGTGCTCGAAAAACTTCAGATCCCCGTTATCAGGCCGGCCGCTTCGCGCGCAGGGTTCACGGACAAAAGCCCCTGGATATTCAGGAACGCCCTTACCATCGACAGTCAGGCACAGTCGGCCGCACAGTATGCGCTCAGCCTGAACCTCAGAAAGTTCATTATCATGTATCCCGATGAACCCTACGGGAAGGACCTGTCGCTCCTGTTTACGCGCGACCTGGAGCGGAAGGCTGAGATCCTCGCAACCATAGCATACCCTGCGGAGACCAAGGACTTCGGTCCTTACATACGGAAGATCATCGAGATCGACCTCCGTTCCCGCAGGATACCCATTCCCGAAGATGATGCCGAAAGGAAAAAGCTGTTCCTCGAATATACCCCCAGCTTTGACGCGCTCTATCTTCCCGGATATGCCGAGAGCATCGGGTTGCTTATCCCCCAGCTCGCGTTCTACAATATAACCGGAAAAGCCATGATCGGTTCGGACAACTGGCACACGCCAGATCTGATCGATAGGGCAGGACGTTATGCCGAAGGGGCGGTCTTCGTCGACGGCTTCTTCCCGGAAAGCGGCGTACCATTGATCAAGTCTTTCGTTGATAACTATCGCTCCGCATATCAGGAAGAGCCCGACATCCTGTCTGCCCAGGCCTATGACGCAGCCATGATGATTTTCTCGCTCTTACGGGAACATAAGGACACACCAGCAGCAATCCAGGGAGGCCTCCTGGGGCTCAAGGACTACCCGGGAGTCTCCGGATCCACCACATTCCAGGGCAGCAATGAGGCGTTGAAACAACTGTACCTCGTTAAGGTCGAAGACGGCAAGTTCGTGCTCGTCAACAACTAAAATCGAGCCGAAGCCTCATTTTTCTTGACACACCCCCCTGCTTTCCCTTAGTATCAAATGCCGCGTTTGGAATTTGGTTGCATAGAGACAGTATCGATTCCAGCGTGTCGCTGGTGGTAAGAGAACGGAATTGCAATGCGCAGAGAGTCTAACGCATGGTGCAAAGTGCAATATGCCCTCCCACTCATTGCCCTGTGCTCCATGCTCAATGTTCTCTGTTGAAAATGGCCTCATAACCGTTGCCGTCAACCATCATTCAATAAGGTAAACCAATGGAAGAACTGAACACCATACAAAAGATCGCAGTCATGGCCCTGCCGCTGGTGTTCGCGATCGTGCTTCACGAGGTCGCACACGGATGGGTCGCTGACAAGCTTGGCGACCATACGGCACGCAGCATGGGCAGGCTCACGCTGAACCCCATCTCTCATATTGACCCGTTCGGCACAGTGCTCATGCCGCTCCTGCTCTTCTTTCTCACGGACGGAAAGATGGTGTTCGGCTACGCTAAACCCGTGCCTATCAACCCCTACAATTTCAAAAATCCGAAAAAAGACATGGCTCTCTCGTCCCTTGCAGGCCCCGGAACCAATATAGTCATGGCTATAACGTTTTCATTCCTCCTGCGCGTGGTAATGCCCCCGCTCGAAGGCATGATTCCGAAACAGTCATGGGACTTGTTCGCATTTCCCGTGACATTGATGTTCGGCTATGGGGTCATCATTAACGTTGTGCTCGCTGTACTGAATATGATCCCCATCCCCCCCCTCGACGGGAGCAGAGTCGTGTACTGGATCCTTCCCGACAAACAGGCGGCGGCCTATTATAGACTCGAACGGTATGGCACGCTCATCCTGATGGGGCTCATCATGCTCGGCGTTCTCGGCAGGATCATCGGACCGATCATACGGCCGATCCTCTCACTGCTTCTGGGCGGGGATATCATGTAAGAAACAATTTTATCACTGAGAACGTAAGGTTTTGGACCTTGCATTTTGAGTTCTTTTTCTCCGCGACCTCTGTGTTCTCAGCAGTGAAAAGGATTTATCATGATCAAAAACCGGGTCTTAAGCGGAATGCAGCCGAGCGGGCTGCTCCACCTCGGCAATCTCATGGGAGCCCTCGACAATTGGAGAAAACTGCAGAACCAGTATGAGTGTTTCTATTTCATTGCCGACTGGCATGCGCTCACGACCAACTACGCTGACACCTCCAAAATCCGCTCGTATATCAAAGAGATGGTTATTGACTGGATTGCTGCCGGACTCGACCCGGAGAAGTCCGTGCTCTTCCAGCAGTCTCTCGTGCCCGAGCACGCCGTGCTCCACGTTCTTCTGTCCATGTCCACGCCGCTGCCCTGGCTCGAACGCGTGCCGACCTATAAAGAAAAGATGGAACAGATCCAGGACAAGGACCTGCACACCTACGGGTTTCTCGGCTACCCGGTGCTCCAGGCCGCGGACATCCTCATCTACAAGGCCCGCTTCGTGCCAGTTGGCATCGACCAGCTCCCGCATCTGGAGCTCACGCGCGAGATCTGTCGCCGGTTCAACGCGTTCTACGGCGAGGTGTTCCCCGAACCCCAGCCGCTCATGACCGAGTACCCAAAGCTCCCGGGCACCGACGGCCGCAAGATGAGCAAGAGCTACAACAACTGTCTCTTCCTTTCGGACAAACCCGAAGAAATCACCAAGAAAGTGATGCAGATGGTCACGGACCCGGCACGGAAGCGGCGGCAGGACCCCGGCAACCCCGACGTATGTCCCCTCTTCGCACTCGACCAGATATTCTCACCCAAGGAATGGGTGAATCACGTGAATGTGGAATGCCGGCGCGCCGGCATCGGTTGCGTTGACGACAAAAAAGAGCTCCTGAAACACCTCCTCGCCTACCTTGCGCCCATGCAGGAACGGCGATTAGCACTTGCCGCCGAACCGCAAAGGATCACCGAGATCATCCGGGAAGGTTCGCACCGCGCCCGCGTTGTGGCCGCACAGACACTAGCCGAAGTGAACGAGGCGATGAAGCTGTAGCTCCGTCTCTCAGGGCCGCGTACGCACGGCGCAATGGACAACTGCTTGTTGAGACATGATCACGGGAAATACGGAGGATAGTTACAATACAAATCCTGGATACAGAAGTAATTCTGTCTCCCCTTTTCAGAGATCCCGGATAGATTCATCACAGCCTGGCACATACTAATACTAAGGTTCCGACCCTGGAAATAGTATTCAAAACCCTTTCTCACTAGCTCTGATCATGCGTGCTCTGCCATCTCCGCTCTTACTCTGCGTTAAACGTCCGTGAAACAGAAAAAACCTTGACAATATTGGGCATCTCCCCTATTATTCTTTTAAGGCCCGTCGGGAAATAATCTCATGATTACAACACTTCAGGATGTCCTTAAAGAGTACAAATCAGATATGGAACGCATGGAGCACAGGATCCATGAGAGCCTGGGCACCGACGTTCCACTCATCCAGCAGGTCAGCAAATATATCCTCGGAGCTGGCGGCAAGCGGTTCCGACCTCTGCTCCACCTGCTTTCAGCGCGGCTTTGCGGGTACCGGGAACACGCTGCCGAGTATATTCTCGGCAGCGTCGTGGAATACATCCATACGGCATCTCTTCTGCATGATGATGTGGTTGATGAGGCTAAGATCCGGCGTGGCAGGTCATCGGCAAATTCCCTCTGGGGCAACCAGGCGAGCATCCTCGTCGGCGATTATCTGTATTCAAAAGCGCTCTACCATGCCGTCCGTATCCAGAACCAGCGTGTCATGGATGTTCTTTCCGAAACCACCACGACGATGTCTGAGGGAGAGGTCCTCCAGCTCATGCAGATCCAGAACGCAGAGATCACCGAGGCCGATTATTTCAGGCTCGTCGAATGCAAGACCGGCGTGCTCATCTCAGCCTCCTGCCGACTCGGTGCCATCATCAGCAAGGCCCCGATTTCCCAAGAGGACGCCCTCACGGCATATGGGAAAAAACTTGGTCTTGCGTTCCAGATCACCGATGACACCCTCGATTATGCCGCTGACCAGAGACAGCTCGGCAAAGTCCTCGGCAAGGACCTGGACGAAGGCAAGGTCACCCTCCCCCTCATCTATCTTATCCGCAAGGCGGATCCAGAAGAAAAGGAACATATCCGGAGCATCCTCCTCGCCGATACGGTCTCCGAAGACGACCTTACCTATACGCTGGGGTTGATGGAGAAGTACGGAGCCGTCGATGAAGCGCTCAGCTTAGCACAGTCACTTTCGAACGAGTCGAAGGCGGCTTTGGCCGTGTTCCCCGAATCAATGCCTCGCCAAGCCCTCATGGCGCTCGCGGACTACGTGGTGCAGCGGGAGATGTAATGCACCCTTTTGTTAAGCTGGCAAAGGAAACTGTTGAGCTCTACATCCGGAAAGGCAAAATACGGGAAGTCCGGGAAGAAGAGCTCACGCCTGAGCTTAATCGGCGGGCGGGGGTGTTCATCTGTCTCAAAATTGACGGCACGCTCCGGGGGTGCATTGGTACCTTCCAGCCTGCGGAGCCCACGATAGCGCACGAGATCGTTCGGAACGCGATCAGCGCAGCGACCTGTGATCCTCGATTCACCTGTGTGCGTACCGACGAACTGGATGCCATCGAATATACGGTGGATGTACTCACCCCTCCAGAGCCAGTCAAGGACAGGAGCGAGCTCGATCCGATACGCTACGGCGTGATCGTCCAGGCTGGGGGGAGACGGGGTCTTCTCCTGCCGGACCTCGATGGCGTGGACACCGTGGACTTCCAGATCAGCATTGCCAGGCAGAAGGCCGGGATCCCGCCAGGGGCACCAGTAAGCCTCTTCAGATTCGAAGTAAAACGATATCAATAGCAATAAATCATAATGGAAAAAGAAGGAGGACAGGAAGACAGCATGGAGAGAATGGAGAGAACTGACAGAAACGAGAAAGATGACGCACAGAAAGCAAAGCTCATATTCATATCGCTTGCCGCGCTGGTGACGATCCTCTTGATCGTGACCTTTGTTTACGCGAACAAGGCACGGACCGAGCGGAACATCGCCCGGCAGGAGCTCGAAGCGGTGAAACAGGACAACGCCAAGCTTGAGCAGATGCTCAAGGACCAGAGCCAGGAAATCGATGCCCTCAAGAAAAAAGTCCAACAACTCGAATCAAAACCGAAAGCCAAACCCGCGGTAAAAAAGAAGGCAACTTCCAAAAGCACCACAAAGAAATCATCGAAGGCCACCAAGAGCAAGTAGCTCGGTTGCTTTTGACCTCGTAGACAGCAGGAAGACAACCGGTTCATGAAGCCGTAACCTGCATGACGTTCCGGTCGCCATCCATATGCATTCCCATCGATACCTGTGCAGCATACACTAAAGATTGGAGCCCACTTTGATGAAACCTCAACCCGTACGTTCCTACGAATACAAAAATGATTTCCTGTACATCATTATCCGCCAGGCACCAGACCTGGGGCCAAGTTCTTACCTGTACTGCTGCGGGATAAATATATCCCGGTTCGATCCGCTCTGCTGGGGAAAGGCCGGCATATGTTCGAACCCTGCGTTCAAAGGACTCCAGCTACTGCGGGCCGATGTCTCGGCCTTCGCGAAAAAAATAGACGTCCAAACCAAAAACGCCGAACATATTCCCTGCGGACCAATGGCTCCCCGCGGCAATGGGTGGTACCGCGAGAACGCCCTCGTGATAGACAATGCAGATCCCAAGGCCATCCAACAGATACTAGAGTTCAGCGTCAGAGATCTGGTCCAAACGGTCCTGACCGTTTGTGCTCCCGAAGCAAAGCTCCCGGCCAAGCTTCCGAACCCGCCGGCTTTGCAGAAGTGGCTTGAATCGTTCAGCGTAAAAGATTACATCTTAGCTGCACCGCCTCCAATTGCGAGAGTACGGGACCAGAAATAAGAACCATCGTCTCACTGGTTGCTAAACAAGATTACCGCGTCGACCTAAGTCCTACGTTTCGCTCATCCTGAGTGAAACGTGGGACTTCGCTTTCATTATATCTGCGTCCTGAACATTTGATTATTTTCTGCCAAAGGTTGAAGGTTGAATGAATGTCCTCCGTCGCCATCATCAAAGACAACCGTTATCTGGAGCACAACCCCGGTGAAGGCCATCCTGAGAGCCCCAATCGTCTGCGCGTGATCCATGATCTCATTGACAAGGAATTCAGCAACCTCCCGCTCATCCCGCCCCGTCTTGCCACGGAGATCGAGCTCGCCCTGGTTCACGATCCTTTCTACATCCAGACAGTAGCGAACACCGCAGGCAAGCACTTCTCACGACTTGATGCCGACACCGGCCTCTCTGCCCGGTCGTATGAGACCGCCAGGCTAGCCGCAGGCGGCCTGCTCCAAGCCGTAGACGCTCTTTTCAATCCGAAATCCGCAATCCTCACTCCGGAATCAATATTCGCCTTTGTTCGCCCCCCCGGCCACCACGCGGAACCGGCGCGGGGTATGGGTTTCTGCCTGTTTAATAATATAGCGATAGCCGCAGAATACGCGAAAGAAAAGTACGGACTGAAAAGGATCCTCATCGTGGACTGGGACCTGCACCACGGCAACGGCACCCAGCGCGCCTTCTATGGCGATCCCGGCGTACTCTTCTTTTCCTCCCACCAGTATCCGTACTATCCCGGCACCGGAGGTTTCGACGAAGTCGGGAGCGGCAATGGCGAAGGGTTTACCGTGAACGCGCCCTTTCCCACGGGATTCGGAGACGCAGAGTATATCCATGTCTACAGCAGGATCCTGAAACCCATAGCCCTCGAATACCGGCCTGAGATTATCCTTGTCTCGGCCGGCTTCGACCCCTTTGTTCAGGATCCCCTTGGCGGCATGGAGGTTACTGGGGATGGATTCGGCGCCCTTGCCGGTATCGTACAGGACATCGCGCAGAAAACATGCCCCGGCAGGATCCTGCTCACCCTTGAAGGAGGATACAATCCCGAGGGATTGCGGAACGGCGTCAGGGCCGTGCTCCTGACCCTTCTAGGAAAACAGAACCCGCCTTTTGTTCTTACTCCTTCTCCCGCTGCGGAGCAGGTGATAGAAAGAATCGCCAAGGTGCAGAGAAAGTATTGGAAAAGTCTCACTTAGAATACAAGTCCTGCCTGATTATATTCAATCTTGTAATCAACGCTATTTCCCCCATTCGATCGGATTTGAAAAACAGGACTTCTGATTATAACCTCATAATTGCTCACCAGATACACGTTTATTGACTTGTGCCGCCGTGTTCTGGTATTATCAACCTATGCCCCCGTTTGCATACATCGAGCCAATGCTCATGCTCTCCATGGGGATCGTGATCGCGGCGACCGTTGTCGCGCTCTACCTACCGATCTTTGATATGGGGGCACGGCTGAAATGACATCCTTCAGAAGAAAACGAATAGGCGATATTCTTACGGCTAAAGGCATCGTGACCCAGGAGCAAATCGACGAGCTCCTCGCACGGACCGACGGACGCGAAAAACGGCTCGGAGAACTTCTCGTTTCGGAAGGTCTGGTGAGTGAAGACGCCCTTGCCCAGGCGGTGGCCGAACAACGCGGCATGCAATACCTCGACCTGAAGGACTTCCATATCAATCCAAAGTTCATCGAAAAGATACCTGTAGACCTCATGGAGCGGTACCAGTTCGTACCTGTGGAGAACGCGGAAGAAGGTAGTCTCATCGTCGCCATGGCCGATCCCAATAACATTTCGGCCATCGACGAGCTCGAAATGGTCCTCAACCAGGGGCTCGATATCTGTGTGAGCACCCCATCGGCTATCCAGGCGGTGCTGAAACAGAGCGGCTCCTCAGAACAGGTGTTCCACGTCATCTCCGAGGACCTTAAGTTCCATATCGTGAAAGAAAAGGATGGCAGCGAAGGCGAAGAGATCCTCCCGCTCGAGACCATCGACAAGGACGAGGACCCTGTCATCAAGCTTGTATATACCACCATTTTTGATGCCATCCAACGGCGGGCGAGTGACATCCATATCGAGGTTACGGACAAAAACGTCTGGTTCAAGTACCGTATCGACGGTGTCCTCTATGCTGCAACTGAGCCTATCGATATCAAGTTCCACAGCGCCATAGTCTCACGCATCAAGGTCATGAGCGACCTCGACATAGCCGAGCGCCGTGTGCCCCAGGACGGCAGGTTCAGGCTCCAAAGCGGCAGCAAGACCTTCGATTTCCGCGTATCGATCCTCCCGAGCGTGTTCGGCGAGGACATAGTCATCCGCATTCTCGATAACGAATCCATCACCACCCGTGTGAGCACCCTCAGGCTGGACAGCCTCGGCTTCGACGAGAGCGACCTCCGCCGGTTCCGGAAAAGCATACGGGAGCCCTATGGTATGGCCCTGGTTACCGGGCCGACGGGCAGCGGGAAGACCACTACCCTCTACGCGGCCATCTCCGAGATTACGACAGGCGAGGACAAAATAATCACCATCGAGGACCCCGTGGAATACCAGCTCCGGGGCGTGGTACAGATCCCGGTGGACGAAAAGAAGGGCCTCACCTTCGTGCGCGGGCTCCGCTCGATCCTGCAGCATGACCCGGACAAGATCATGGTGGGCGAGATCCGCGACGCCGAAACGGGCCATATCGCCGTCCAGTCCGCCCTCACCGGTCATTTGGTTCTTACCACCGTGCACGCAAACAATGCCTTTGATGTTCTCGGCCGTTTCCTGAACATGGGCATTGAACCGTACAATTTCGTCTCATCGCTCAACTGCATCCTGGCGCAAAGGCTCGTACGGATGCTCTGCCCCCGATGCAAAAAGCAGGTCAAGCTCTCTCGCAAGGAATTCGAGGACTCGGCCTTGGACTACGAAAGATACAAGGACCACGCGTTCTACGAGGCAGGCGGATGCAAGGAGTGCAACTACACGGGCTTCCGGGGCAGAAAAGCCATCACCGAATTTCTGGGCCTTTCCGACCGCATCCGTGAGATGATCCTCGCAAAACGACCATCGTCCTGGATCCGGAAGGCCGCTATCTCTGAAGGCATGACGACCCTCCGCCAATCCGCACTTACCAAGGTCCTGGCGGGCGAAACGACCCTGAAGGAGATCAACAGGGTAACGTTTATAGAATAATGCAGGGACGGTACTGAGACGGCTGAATGAGAAGTTCAAAATTCATAGTTTAACGCTCAATGTCTGCTGCATGACGCAATCTGCATTCCGCAATTTCAAAGGCTGCACTTTCATGGCGCTACTCGCAGCTGTCGTGATCAGCCTCGGTTCCGACACTAGGTACTGGCAGTAACATCCCACGGCAAGCGGTATTTTCGCCAGAAGTATAAAGACCCCTTCACCGGAGAGGATTTTGTCGTGATCCGGGCCCCTGTCGCCAGCGGAATTACCGGCGTGCACAGCTCGAGCGGGGCAGAACTGCTCAAGCAGGCGAACTTCCCTGAGCAGTACAAGCACATTGAAGGGAAAAAGAGATACGGCCATTGGCGGTTTGTATATGTCTCGTCGCAGGGAAGGAAACCGCCGGGACATTTGAGAATCCCTGCACGGAAACAACCCGAGTCACGATCTGAACCCTGCAAGCTCCCGCGCTACGAGTGCTGTATTGATCAGGTTCTTGTCATGGGAAACATGTTGGGTGAAAGGCATTTCGGTAAACAGGCAAGGGAAGTCCGCATTCGGCATTAAAACAGCCATAGCGTCATTCAAATCTGAGTCCTGACTTGTAGAAGTCCTCGCGCTCTTTTTTTATCCAGCAAATAGTCGCAGCCCTGCCACCGGCGGGAAGGGCGTTCTGAATGATTATCGTCTGTCCTTCAGGAAGAGGATCAAATAAATAAAGACCGAGCCCGGTGTCGCTGATGTCTATGGTAACGCCTTTATGGACTTCAGCGGCAGAACCTCGGAGCAAGAGGTAATCTATCGTCGAATGAAAAGAATAACGCCGCTCTCGTCTTTTTTCGGTCTTGGCAGCCGACATCGTCGTATCACCTCTGGGTATAAACGGATGTCTCTCTTGCTTTCCTAATGTAATGCCGAACTACAAATTTGTCAATGGCTTTCCGTCGATTGGTGATTAAAAAGTGAGCGGCCTGCATCATAGCTAAACCGATGCGACGGCCCTTCTCCACATGACCGCACAGGGATGCTGACACGTCACTCTTCTCCATATTAATCCCCTGCCTTAACCGGCATTGCTGTTAAAAGTAATACGTACATCCCACCTGTGATGTAACGTCCGTAAGCTTGACATTGTACTCATCACCGTAGATGTGGAGAATCGAGAGATTTCTCTGAAGTGACAGCAGAAAACGACCTGCTATGGTGCAATAATATCCGAGCACCGGTTTTTTCGCAAGGAGTAAATGCTACTGATGAACCACCCGCCACTAAATCGCTGTCGCGCTTGTAGTGGGGGTTTCACGGTTCAATGAAGAGAACGCTGGAACTTCCTTTTAAGATCATCCAACCGATCATACTCGGGGAGAAGGATAGAGAGCATCAGCGCGGTGAATAGCCTCATTTCCCCCATCGCTTTATTGCCTTTTCAGTATGACTTGATGTTGGACGCAGTCGGTACGGGGTTAAGAAGCTTCTGCTCTGACAGCACCCTTACGATAATCTTGACGAATGCTTGTATTCGGCTCCCCACAGATGTGGTGTCACTTATCCAGGTCTCTGACGAGGCGGCCCAGATCAGATTGCCCGACTTGACGTCAAGGATATTCGTTTCTATATCGATGTACTCGTCCTGGTAAGTCGCCCAGGGAGATTCCGTGGTTCCTGTCTTCCTGCCGACGGCTTTCGTGATGAGCACGGCGTCTGCCCCCAGTTCCTTCGCCTTTGCGTTCATGGCACCCTTGTCCGTCACGGACTGGTCCGGCAATGCAGTATAACTAACGATGGCATCGGTCTTGTAGTCCTGCAATTCCTTCACGAACGCATCTTCTATAAGCCTCCTGGTCGCCGGCGTGTTCGACACGGCGATAACCATGATCTTGGCAGGATGCCCCTGGTATGTTTCATCCTTCCAGACACTTGTTAATTTCGTCGCGGCGCACGCGGTGAACAGGATCAATACCGCGACCATCGAAGCCCAGAAGGATTTCTGTATGGTTCTCATGGTTATCCCCTCTCTTTCAACGAGCCCGCTAATATACCAATGAAATTAACAGGATGCAGCAGTTAAAACCAATCATTGCACTGGCACCTTTTCGGGGGCTGCTAATGCTAGCTTGCGCTCTGGATGTTCTCCACTTCGAGGCTAGGCCAGCGCCGCAGTATCTTATGATTCAATACGTCGAACAAGGTAACGATTGTCCTTCAATCTTATGATTTAATTTTTTTATTCTAGATGGGTAAGTCCTTTTGACAATGTACAAAATTACGGGACCGAACTTATACCTGTTCACCGCCGTTGAATACTATAGAGACAGTTCCTTCACGCTCTGTAGCACCGCTTCTCTGATCCGGGTAGGTATCTCTTGTTCAATGAGATACCTACCGTTATCGAGTACCGGGATCAGAACATCGCTGAACATGCCGCCACAGGAGCATGCGGTTTTATCAGCACCATTGCTCGGCACGATTTTCCTCTTCCTGCACCGCAAACAGACGAGCACTCTTTTGCTGCCGGACCATTTGCCCCGTTTCGCGAGCGGTTTCCCGTCGATCTCAACGATATCCATTGCAAAATCAATGACAGGGGCGTTACTGATAGAGGTGCCGATACCGTAACCGTGGACCACGGGGTTCAGGAGCGGGATGTCCTCTTCGTTGATGCCGCCGCTCACAAAAAATTTGACGTGGCCGAGCCTCCGCAGTTCTAGCTCCCACCGCGCTTCTTCGAGTATCCGGTAAAAATTGCCACGCCGCGAACCCGGTGTGTCGAACCTTACGGCAAAGAGCCTCTCCCCGAGAGCCCCCGCTACGTTCAGGACCTCGAATTTCTCATCCAGAAACGTGTCGATGAGCGCAACCCTTTTGAGCTTCGGATCGAGTACCTCATCGTACGCCTTGATCGCCTCAACGGTAGATCCCATGCACAGGATAAGCGCATGCGGCATCGTACCCATTGGATCCTCACCGATGACCTCGCCGGATTTGACTACGGAAACACCGTCGCACCCGCCCACGTACGCGTTCCGCTCGATCATGGGCGCGAGGATGGGATGCATCCTACGCGCTCCGAAGCTCATGACGAGCCGCTCTCCGGCGAGCTTTTTCATTCTCGCAGCCTGGGTGGAAACACCCGACGCCTGGCAAATGAGCCCGAGGAGAGCCGTCTCGTATACGCAGAAATCCTGATACCGACCCTCGATCTCCATGACCGGTTCGTAGGAATAAAAGACCGAACCCTCGCGCATTGCCCTGACCTTTACCTTCAGGTGCTTCATGAGCTCCATGGCTTCACCCGTGCCTGTGAGGAGTGCCCAGGGCCAGTCATCTGGCAGGCTCTTGGCAATAAATTCCGCCTTGACCACAGGATTGATGTTCTTGGCCTTCAGTATTTTGAGGGCCCGTTCGAAATAAACGTCGGTGATCTTCCCCTCAAGGATGTCTTCGGGGTCAGCGGTAAGGAACATGAGACCTCCTCTCCTGTGGATCATGGGACAAGGGATACCGCAATAACATGAATCCTCCGGCTTTGATCGCTATGCTGCTATCCTACCTGATTCCTCTGTCCCCGATTGCACGATCTGCACTCCCATAACGTTCTTCATGATCCGGAGTGCAGCGTCATGGTCCTCCCTGGCGAGACCGGCTACTCCGTCCTCCACAACCGTGACCTTGTAGTCCCGCAGAACGGCGTCCGAAGCAGTGACCATGATGCAGATATGCGTAACGCAGCCCGTGAGCCTGAGCGAGTCCACACCCAGGTTTTTCAGAGTCTCGTCAAGCCTTGTGCCGTAAAATCCTGAGTACGTGTCCTTCGCGATAATACTGTCACCTGACGCGGGCTTGAGCTCTTCGACGACTTGGGCTCCCCTCGTACCTTTTACCGCATGGGTGGGCCAGCCAAATTTCCTGAACTCCTTGTCGTCCGGGGCATGGGCATCGCACACGTAGATAATGGGATTGCCATTGGCCCGGGCCTTCCCGATTTCTTTCTGAACGACCGGAATGATCGTCCTCGTATCAGGTACTTCGAGCGAAGCGCCTGAAAGAACAAAATCGTTCAGCATATCGATAACAAGTAGAGCTTCCTTTTTCATGGCATTCACCTCCCTGCATTGTCCTCTCTTTACAATTTTAACAATATGCTGTATCTTTTTCAAGTAAGAGGGCATGACAACAGTTTATTTGACCGTGGATAACACTTTGTTGAGTTCTACCGGATATCGCCTTTATCCGTGGTAATCCGTGTTTCTCTGTGGCCAAGAGTTTTTGGACTCTTTTTTCTCCATGAAAAACAACCTCAAAGACAGGATTGCTGTCGCCCGAGGCCTTAGGAAAGCAGACCTTGTTCTGAAGGGCAGCCGGATCGTGAACGTCTTCTCGGGCGAGATCTACAGGGCAGATGTTGCGATCCATAAGGGTACGATTGCCGGACTCGGCGAATATGAGGGGAAAAAGGTCATCGACGCTGCATCAAAGCTCATCCTGCCCGGCCTTATCGACAGCCACGTACATCTCGAAAGTTCTATGCTTACGCCGGCTGAATTCGCGAAAGCCATCTTGCCCAACGGCACAACGGCCGTAGTCGCCGATCCCCATGAGATCGCGAATGTTCTGGGGATAAAGGGCATCAACTATATCCTCAAGGCCAGCGAGGGCTTGCCGCTCGACTTCTATTTCATGCTTCCCTCCTGCGTTCCTGCAACTCCCCTCGAGACCTCGGGCGCACGACTCAAGACAACAGATCTTATGCCGTTTTTGAAGCACGGGAGGGTTCTGGGTTTGGCCGAAATGATGAATTACCCCGGGGCCCTGTCAGGCAATGCTGATGTATTGCTAAAGTTGAGAAGTTTTAGAGACCGGGTAATTGACGGCCACGCGCCCGGGCTATCGGGCAAAGATCTTTCGGCCTATGTGGGCACCGGCATAACGTCGGATCATGAGTGCACTTCAGCAGATGAAGCAAGGGAAAAAATACGACTCGGCATGACTATATTCATCCGCGAAGGGTCTTCAGCCAAGGATATGGAGGCTCTGCTGCCTGCCGTCACCCCTGCCAATTCCCGGTTCTTCTGTCTCGCGACGGACGACTTCCAGCCTGGCGATCTGAAGAACGGAAGCATCAACAAGCTCGTTAAAAAAGCCATCCGCCTCGGTTTGGATCCAATAACCGCGGTCCAGATTGCCACGATCAATCCCGCACGGCACTTCGGGCTGAAGCGCAAGGGTGCCATCCTGCCGGGGTATGATGCCGATCTTGTCATCATCGACAGCTTCGAAGATTTTACTGTCGAGATGGTGTTCAAGCAAGGAAAGCTCGTTGCAAAGGGTGACACCTGCGTCATACCGTGCGAGAGCAGGCATCACGAACAGACCAGACGGACGGTCAGGATACGTCCGATTACGAAACAGGATATCCTGATCAAAACTAAGACCGGCCGTGCCAGGGTCATCGAACTCATCCCGGACCAGATCGAGACAAAACATTCAGTGCTGCCGGTCTCCGCACAGAGCGGTTTTGTGTTCTCAGACACGAAGAGAGACATTCTCAAGCTTATGGTGATCGAGCGTCACAAAGCAACCGGCAATATCGGCCTCGGCCTTGTCAAGGGATTCGGATTGCGATCGGGCGCTATCGCGGGAACCGTTGCGCACGACTCCCACAACATCATCGCCGCGGGTGTTAGCGATGATGATATCCTCGTGGCCGTGTCGGAGATCAGAAAGCTTCAGGGCGGGTTGGTCGTCGTGCAAAACAAAAAAGTGCTTGCCGAGATTCCGTTGCCGGTGGCAGGGCTCATGTCCGACAAGCCACTCAGTTATGTCGTCAAAAAACTGGCGGAGATCGAGGCGGCGGTTAACGAGCTGGGAGTAAAGATCAAACATCCCTTCGGCATACTCTCGTTCTTGGCCCTGCCCGTCATCCCGGAGCTGAAGCTGACGGACAAGGGGCTCGTGGACGTGAATCAGTTCACGTTTGTGGACCTGTTTGTGTAACATTTTTTGGCGGGATCAACTGGATACTATTTTAGTAATTGTTTTACTATCCGGTAAATCCTGTCAACTCATCCAACGGGCTGTTGTTAAAATGAATAAATCTACAAAATGTCGTTCTAAGCGGAGTGAAGATTCTCGATCTTCCAAACAGTAGTGACCCTTCACTTCGCTCAGTATTATAGGTCAGTTCAGTTTCTCAACAGCCTGCTCTATCAGTGAGGTAATCATGATCGAGATCCAGGGAATGCTTTTCGATGAGCAAACCATCTCAAAGAAGGTCAAGGAACTAGCCAATCGGATATCGATAGACTACGCGGGTAAGGACCTTGTTCTAGTCTGCATCCTGAAAGGCGCGGTCGTGTTCATGGCGGACTTGATGCGCTGCCTCTCGATGCCGATTAAGATCGATTTTGTTCGTGCTGCGAGCTATGGCGTATCGACCGAACCATCTCGAAATATTATCATCACGAAAGATATCGAAACCGATATAAAGGGAAAACACGTGCTCCTCGTCGATACAATCATTGATACTGGAGAAACGTTACACTGCCTGCTAGAAAAGATGAGGGCAAAGGGCCCCGCCAGTCTCGAAACCGTGGTCCTGCTGGACAAGAAGCCCCGGCGCACGGTCGAGGTAACACTTGCGTATAAGGGTTTTGACATCCCGGATGTGTTTGTGGTGGGCTACGGTGTGGACTGCGCTGAGCAGTACCGGAACCTACCATATATAGCAATGGTCAGGATGAATCCTGATTCATGATACACGCTATACTATGCCGGCAGAGCAAGCGATATGTTTACCGTGCATCGCGTTTCTTCAAGGATGGTATCAGTCTCGGTACATGCTGCATATACATCCGGTACTCTTCACCGAATATTTTCAGAAACCTTCGCTCTTCGATGAACACCCCGAACAGAAAATAAAGGTCGGCCAGCACCGTGATCAAGAGGCTGTTGACGGTGATGTTCGGGTTAAAGGTAAAGACAATGATACCCGCCAAGTACATGGGGTGGCGCACGATCCCGTAGACGCCGGTGGTGACGAGTTCCCTATCCGTCAGCCCTTCCATGTCCCCTGCAACTTCTCCCCGCTTGAGATACCGCCACACCTGCTTGAAGCCCAGGAACTCCTGCGCATTGAGATAGTCAAAAGCAAGTGCGCCGAATGCAAGGCCCGCAATCTGGATGAGATGAAGCGTCCAGCGAAACCACAGGGGCCCCTCCCATAGGACCCGGTCAGGGACCTGCCAGATGAGATATATGGCTATGGCACCACTGATAAAGCTCACAGCGTTGTAGAGAAACCGGTACCAGACCCGCATGAAGGTAATGCCGAGTGCTCTGTTACAGGATTGTTTAAACCATCTAGCGACCGTAATGCTGTGGATAAATGCGAATATGAGAAAAATTATGATGATTTTGATCATGGAATTGAGTCTAGGAAATACAGCTCAGGTATCGCTCATCCGACGCTCAAAGGGAGGAATCTTCTCTCGTATCTACTTCCCTGCCACCAGCTCCGCCGCAGCCCACTGGATCTGGTCCATCCTGTCATACGCTGCAATAAGGACATCGGATTCTTTGAAAAGATCGAGAATATAGGGACTATCAAAGGATATCACGACGGCTTTTGCCCTTGCCAATTTTGTTGTACGCAGGATATCCATGGCCATGTCGCGAAGTCCATCGCTTATCCCTGAGCGGCCCTTGGAGGCGGAAATCCTAGAAAACAATGCGAGGATAACGGCACCAGCTCCTTGAATGCTGTCGTTTACCAGCGACGTCGGTATGCCTGAATCCGGCGTGAGCACGATCATCGAAAGATTCATTACCTTGTCCTTCAATGCGTGGATAAAGGAATCTCCTGATTCCCGGTTATCGTCGTCATCGAGGATGAAACACGCCACTCCGCCCTCATGGTCCAGAGGGAGGGCCCTTTTTATTCCGGATACGATGCGGGGCGCCTTATGCCCTATTTCTCCGGCGATCTGTTGATGCTTTTTATAATCGACCCGCGAAGCAGCCGGCCTCTCCTTATCAAATAGCCCCAACCTCTGTTTTGCCGCCAGGATTCTCTCAACGGATTCGTTAATCCTTTGCCGGGTCAACCTCCCCTGTTCCACGGCCGAGACCACAGCGTTTACGGTGATGCGCGCGTCCTGCGGATGGAGCAGGATATCGATCCCCGCCTCCACGGCACGAACAGCGACCTCTTCCTGGGAATACTCTCCCGCGAGCGCACCCATGTCGAGCGCATCGGATACGATCAGTCCATCGAACTCCATGCCTTCGCGAAGAAGGGCGGTCACGGTCTTCTTGGAAAACGTCGTCGGTTTTGCCGGATCAAGGGCCGGGACGAGTAAGTGGGCCACCATCACCATGCCGACACCGTCCTTCACAGCCTCCCGGAACGGCGGAAGCTCCACCCGGTTCAGCCTCGGTTTATCCGCCCGTATCACGGGGAGAACGGAATGCGAATCCTGGTCCGTATCTCCGTGACCGGGGAAGTGCTTCGCGCAGGCCAGCAGGTCGAGTCTGCTCTTTCCCGCAGGTTTCTGGAGGCCCTTGATGTATCGAGAACCGAACCACTCGACAACCTCGGGATCGTCCCCGAACGCCCGGGTACAGATAATCGGGTTTTCCGGATTGTTATTCACGTCGACGACCGGAGAGAAAACCGCATGGATCCCGACGGCGCGCGTCTCAATTCGAACAGCATCGAGCATTTCATCGAGGAGTTGCACGTCCTTTTTCGAACGGCGGTTGATTGCGGAAGCCACGGCGCGCTGACTCGGGAAACGGGTCCCTCCATCAAGCTGCTGGCCGAGGCCCCTCTCGATGTCTGAGGAAATAAGCGGCGGAATCTCCGCCGACTGACTGATCTCTCCAAGATAACGTGGCGTGCTCTCAGTATCGCCGCCGAAAAGGATAAAACCGCCGATACCATCGTGAACGAGTTCTCGCACCTGCTTACGGTATGCGGGATCACCGAGTTTCGATCCCTCGATCCTTGGCATCACCATCTGCGCCACGCCTTCTCTGAGTGATCGGATTTGCATGGGCGCATTGTCGCTTTTTCCCTGGTGTATTGCAAGCATTTTTTGCAGCAGGAAAAGTCACTTAGCCGTTGACAAAGGCTGCACCTGCGATATACTGAATATACAAACAATATGATTAAGGGTGGTGCCGAAGTAAACATCATGAATACCCTCGCAAAGATCAAGCAGTATCTCGAGCAGAACAACGTCCCCTACCAGGTCATTCTTCACGAAGAGGTGTACACTGCCCAGGAACTCGCTCAGGCACTGCACGTGCCGGGAAAGGAGCTTGTAAAGGTCGTCATCATAAAAGCTGATGACAGGTACTGTATGGCCGTCCTTCCCTCTATCAGGAAAATAAACCTCTCGGCGCTGCAAACGCAGTTACATGCATCAACGCTGACCATCGCCACCGAACAGGAGCTCAAGGCGTTGTTCCCAGAAACCGAGATAGGCGCCATGCCTCCCCTCGGACATCTCTCCTCCATGGAGGTCTGGGTGGACGCTAATCTCACGACGGACGAATATATTACCTTTAACGCCGGTACGCACTATGAAGCGATCCGCATGCATTACACCGATTTCGAGCGGCTGACACTGCCGCACGTGGCCTCGTTCAGCACCCGCATCTGACCGAGGGCTCTCTGGGGTTTGCGGTATCTGACGGTCACCGACAAATTGCTCGTCTATTTCCCGCTTTTATCTTATTCTCACGCATGGTATACTTAACAGCCAGTTCGGGAAAAACCCCATTTCATGCTTCGCGGGAGTTGAATGTTGGAAGATCTCACGTACGAAAACAATACATACAGAACGTCTCCTGCCCGCATTTCCCTGCCGGCAAAAATGTTCCCTTCGCTCATCTTTTACTTTCAGGAAATCATGATTGTCCTGCGGGGGAGCGCCAAGGCAAAACGAGGGCATTATGACACTCACGAATGGTCCAAAAGCAGTCTCGCCGCACTCCGTGCCCTCGAACGTGTCGGGGTGGACATAGAGATAAAAGGCATTGATTCCTTTGCTTCTGTCGCCGGACCCTGTGTGTTCATTGCAAACCATATGAGCACACTTGAGACATTCATCCTCCCCGCCATTATCGCACCTTTAAAAGACGTCACGTTCGTGGTTAAACAAGGTCTCGTCTATTACCCGATTTTCAAACACATCATGCGTTCACGGAACCCCATAACCGTTGGACGGGAAAACCCTCGTGACGACCTGAAAGCAGTCCTAGAGGGAGGGACCGAGCGGCTGAAATCAGGGATGTCGATCATCATTTTCCCCCAGACCACGCGCACGCCGGTCTTCGACCCGAACCAGTTCAATACGATTGGGATAAAGCTGGCGAAAAAGGCGGGGGTGCCGGTAATACCCATAGCGCTCAAGACCGATGCCTGGGGTAATGGCAAATACCTGAAGGATTACGGCAGGATCGTTCCGACGAAGCGCGTGCACTTCGCATTCGGAAAGCCGCTCACGATCAGAGACCATGGCACCGAAGAACACCACGAGATCATACGATTCATCAGGGAAAAGCTCAAGGAATGGGAACTGGAAGCGCCGCGCGGGGTTGAAAAAAAACCGCGTATCTGAAGTAGGGTAGCATGCTCGGTTGGAGCCAGTTTTGATGCGGCCGTCAGATTTACTGCATATCGTCCTCAAAAAGCGGCCGGTCTGAAGGGACCGGCCTGTCTATCTACTGTTTCTTAATGGAAATCAATTCGACCTCAAAGATCAAAACAGCGTTCGGTCCGATGGCACCTGCTACTCCACGCTCGCCGTAAGCAAGATTCGAAGGGATAAACAGCTGCCACTTGGAACCCTCCTTCATCAGCTGCAGTGCTTCGGTCCAGCCTTTTATCATGCCGCCACCTACCGGCAATGTTGCCGCCTCTCCGCGATTGTAGGAACTGTCGAATTCGGTCCCGTCGATCAACGTGCCCTTGTAATTAACTGTCACCGTATCGGTCGCCTTGGGAGACTTCCCTTTCCCGTCGGTCAGTATCTTATACTGCAGGCCGCTCGGCATGGTGATCACACCCTGCTTTTTTTTGTTCTCCGCGAGGAAGGCTTCCCCTTCCTTCTTATTCTTTTCAGAGAGAGCCTTTACTTTTTCCTGTTGCTTGGCCTGAAGGTCCTTCTGCAAAGCCATGATGGTTTCCCTCATTTCCTGTTCGGCCATGAGGGGCTTTGCTCCGGAAATAGCGTCTTTGATTCCCCTTACAAGGATATCGAGATTTACATCTATCGTGTTATTCTTCAGACTATTCCCCATTTGCAGGCCGACGACATAGCTGACTTTGTCCTTCTGCGTTTTCAGCTCCTGATTTTCTGCGGCTACGACCGTGGTTGTCAGGAGTACAGCGCACAACACCATCCCTAACATGAATTTCATAACATCTCCTTTCGAGTTTCGGCAGGATCGATACTGCGCAGCAACACGGCTCGCTGCATGCCATCCTGAAAATAATTCACCGTAGACTATCAGCGTTCGGCTTTTTTGTCAATAAACAATTCTAGAAATATTACAAACACTTGACTTTCCGGCCCCCTGTGATATTCTTTTACCATGACAGATAACGCGCTAATGAGTACTGCGCTTTGGCCTCTGGCTGTATACTTCGCCGCTGTCGTCATCCTTGTGACGGTAATGATAACTCTTTCCTACGTCCTGGGGGAGAGGCACCGGGAGAAACAGACGGCTGAGCCTTATGAGTCTGGGATCGTGTCCACAGGCACTGCACGGATTCGGTTCGATATCAAGTTCTACCTCATTGCCATGTTTTTCGTCATCTTCGATCTTGAGGCCGTATTCATCTTCGCGTGGGCCGTCTCGATTCGCGAGGCAGGCTGGATGGGCTACGCTGAGATGCTGGTCTTCATCTGCATCTTTGCCGCGGCGCTGGTCTATCTCTGGCGGCTCGGGGCCTTGGAATGGGGAGCGTTCATCAGAACAAAATCAAAATGAAAATTCACAACAATGCTGTTGATGACATTCGTCTTTTGTACTTTGAACTCAGTATTCTGAGCCACCTTGAAAGGTTTTCATCATGCACTGGACGCTGACAAAACCTGCAGGCCCTTCTCACGACCCGATCGAAGATGCGGTGCGCAAAAGCCTTCTCTTCGCCCGTCTTCAGGATATGCTCGCCTGGGGCAGAAAAAATTCCATTTGGCCTTTTAATTTCGGACTCTCCTGCTGCTATGTTGAAATGGCGGCTAGCCTAACGAGCAAATATGACATCGCACGGTTCGGCGCCGAGGTGATTCGAGGCACGCCGCGTGAAGCGGATATGATGATCATTGCGGGGACGGTATTTATCAAGATGGCGCCCGTCATCAAGCGGCTCTATGAGCAGATGATGGAGCCGCGGTGGGTCATTTCCATGGGTTCCTGCGCCAACTCCGGCGGAATGTACGATATCTACAGCGTGGTACAAGGCGTGGACAAGTTGCTGCCGGTAGATGTCTATGTTCCCGGCTGCCCTCCCCGGCCCGACGCTTTCATGGAAGGCCTCCTTATGCTCCGCGACCTCATCGGCAAAGAGAGGCGGCCCCTGAGCTGGGCCGCGGGACCGCAAGGCGTTGTGCGGCCGGAAATGCCGTGCATGCGTGATCTGAAGCGCGAAGAGCGGAAAAAGTCGGCGATCCTGCGTCCGCCTGATGAGGTGTAGAGGAAGAATTTCAAAGTTCAAAATCCAATATTCAAATCAAACTTAAAAAAGCGAAATGTCTCACTATATTTTCATTCGCCTGATTTTACATTCCATTGAGCTTTGAGCTCCGTCATTTGCCATTCGTTATCTCTTATGACCGAAGACCATCCTATCATCGATGATCTGAAAACCGCCTTCGGCGAATCAGTGCTCGCGGTGCAGCTCACTCGAGACACCATCCCCACGCTCTGGATAGATCGCGGCCAAGTCCGCGATGTCCTCCTCTATCTCAAAACGGCTATCGATCATCCCTACAAAATGCTATACGATCTCACGGTCATCGATGAGCGTGTACGTTCGCATCGACAGGGCCAGCCCGAAAGCGACTTCACCATCGTGTACCATCTCCTCTCCTATGACCGGAACGAGGATATCAGGATCAAAGTCCCGCTCAAAGGTGAATACCCGTCCCTCCCTTCGATAACCACTCTCTGGAAATCGGCAGACTGGTATGAGCGCGAGGCATGGGACATGTTTGGCATAAAATTCAACGGTCATCCCCACCTGAAAAGAATCCTGATGCCGCCGACCTGGAAAGGTCATCCCCTGCGGAAAGATCATCCTGCTCGCGCCACGGAGATGGGGCCGTTTCAGTTGCCTGATGAGAAAGAAGAGACGGAGCAGATGGCGCTCCAGTTCAGGCCTGAGGACTGGGGCATGCAGCGCGATACCGAGGACACGGATTTCATGTTCCTGAACCTTGGGCCCCAGCACCCCGGTACGCACGGGCTCATTCGCTTTATTCTCCAGCTCGATGGCGAAGAGATAACGAACGCCGTGCTCGACATCGGCTACCACCACCGCGGCGCCGAGAAGATGGGTGAACGCCAGTCTTGGCACACGTACATTCCCTATACCGACCGTGTCGACTATCTGGGCGGGACAATGAACAATCTCGCCTATGTCCTTGCCGTAGAAAAGCTTGCCGGCATCGAGGTGCCGCAGCGGGTGCAAACGATACGTGTCATGCTTGCCGAGCTTTTCCGCATTGCCAGCCATCTCGTATGGTACGGTACGTTTGCGCAGGACGTAGGTGCGCTTTCTCCCGTGTTCTATATGTTCACCGACCGCGAACGGGTGTTCGACATCATCGAGGCGGTATGCGGCGGCCGCATGCATCCCGAATGGTTCCGGATCGGCGGTGTGGCGCAGGACCTGCCCAAGGGGTGGGACCGTCTTGTAAGAAATTTCCTCACATATCTTCCTCCGAGGCTTAAAGAATATGACACGATCGTGATGCAGAACCGCATTTTCAAAGCGCGCACCCAGGGCGTAGGTAAATACACGCTGCACGATGCGATCGACTGGGGAGTGACGGGTCCGGGCCTTCGGGCCTGCGGGCTCGAATGGGACTTCCGTAAGAAACGGCCATATTCTGGCTATGAGAACTTCGAGTTCGATATTCCCACGACTGATCACGGTGATTGCTACGACCGCGGAGTGATCCGCGTGGAAGAGATCCGGCAGAGCCTCCGCATCATTGAACAGTGCGTGAACAACATGCCCTCAGGACCCTACAAGTCGGTTCAACCCTTGGCTACGCCTCCGCTCAAGGAGCGCACCATGCACGATATCGAGACGCTCATAAACCATTTCTTGAGCGTAAGCTGGGGCCCGGTGATCCCGCCTGGAGAGGCGTTCTTCGGGATTGAGGCGACTAAGGGCAATAATGGATATTATCTGATCAGCGACGGGAGCACTGTATCTTACCGCACGCGCATCAGGACGCCCTCGTTCGCGCATTTACAGATGGTGCCGACGATAAGCAAAGGACTGATGATTGCCGATCTTTTGGCGATCCTCGGGAGTATTGACTTCATATTGGCGGACCTTGACAGGTAAAAACAGACGCGGAAACGAAGAATCAGGGAGGCGCGGTGATTGTGTTTTTATCTGTGGCTCTGTGCCTCAGTGGCACAAATCATTTATGCTGACCGAAAAAGAAACACAGGAAATTAATACCGAACTGGCTCATTGCGCGACGAAGGCATCCGCTTCTGTCGAAGCACTGAATATCGTCCAGCGTCATCGCGGCTGGGTGTCTGACGAGGCCGTGAAAGGCATTGCGGCAATGCTCGACATGACACCCGATGAATTGGATGCCGTGGCCACATTCTACAGCCTCATCTTCAGGAAACCAGTGGGACGGCATGTGATCCTGATCTGCGACAGCATCAGCTGCTGGGTCATGGGATACCATCCGCTCCTTGACCTTCTGGAGACCAGACTGGGAATCACCTTCGGCGGTACGACCGAGGATAAACGTTTTACCTTGCTACCCATCTCGTGCCTGGGTGCCTGTGACCGCTCACCGGCCTTGATGGTTGATGATGACTTATATGGGCCGGTTTCAACTGAGATGATGGATGAGATACTACGGAAATATGAGTAAAGCCATCTCTCGCAAAGACGCAAAGGGAGCCAAGAACATATTTCTTTGTGGTTTGCGACCTCTTCGGGCGTTACGCTAAAAAAACCATTATTAATTATGGAACAACCGCTGACTAAGAACATACACCCTGGCCTATTGCCCCTGCCCTTGAAAGAATACGAGAAGGCAGGAGGCTATCAGGCCTTGCGTAGAGCGCTTGCCATGTCGCCTCTGGACGTACAGAACATCGTTAAGGCGTCGAACCTGCGTGGCCGCGGAGGTGCCGGTTTCCCAACGGGTATGAAATGGAGCTTCGTGCCAATGGGCGATAAATCACCACGACCAAAATATCTCATTATAAATGCTGACGAGATGGAGCCCGGCACGTTCAAGGATCGGCTGCTTCTCGAAGGCGACCCGCACCAGATCATCGAGGGCATGATCATAAGCGCCTTCGCGATCGAAGCAGAGCATGCCTTCATCTTTGTGCGGTGGGCATACAAGCTCGCGGCAACGCGGCTGGAACGAGCAATTGCCGAGGCGTATGAGAGCAATTATCTCGGCAAGAATATCCTTGGTTCGGGATACAGCCTTGAACTTCGAATCCATGGGAGTGCAGGCCGCTACATCTGCGGCGAAGAAACAGCGCTCTTGAACGCCCTTGAGGGCAAGCGCGCCACGCCTCGCTCGAAGCCACCTTTTCCTCAGGTCTGCGGCCTCTTCGGCAAGCCCACGATCGTAAACAATGCTGAGACGATCGCAAACATACCTCATATCGTAAACAACGGGGCCGAATGGTTTAAGGGTCTGAGCAAGAGCACCGACAGCGGGACCAAGCTCTACGGCGTAAGCGGCAAGGTAAACAAGCCTGGAGTGTGGGAACTGCCCATGGGAGTGACGATGCGGGAACTCCTCGAACAGCACGCGGGAGGCATGCTGGACGGCTATCAATTCCGTGGCGCAATCCCCGGCGGTGCTTCCACTGACTTTCTTATTGAAGACCATCTGGATGTGAAGATGGACTTCGACTCAGTGATGAAGGCTGGAAGCCGCCTCGGCACCGCTACGATGATCGTCCTTGATGATAAGACCTGTCCGGTCGGGTTCTCGCATAACCTCATTAAATTCTTTGCCCGTGAGTCCTGCGGCTGGTGTACACCCTGCCGTGAAGGTCTGCCGTGGATCGAAAAAATGCTCCATGCGATCGAAAACGGTCACGGTAAGCCTGGCGACATCGAGGTTCTGGCACAGCAGTGTAAATTGCTCGGACCCGGCAATACCTACTGCGCCCTCGCGCCCGGCGCGGTCGAGCCTATCCAAAGCGCGATCAAGTATTTCGTTGAGGATTTTGAGAAACACATTCGGGAGAAGAGATGCCCGTGGAAATATGAATATTATTCCGCAAAGACGCAAAGGATGTAAAGCGAAGCATAAGTCGACATTTGACTGATTTCTCATGCGCATGCTGCATCTGCGCGGTCCTCGTTACGTTTTTTACTGATTAGGATAATTTTATGCTCACAATCTTCATCGACAATAAGCCCTATCAAGTCCAAGAAGGCCAGAACCTCCTGCACGCCTGTCTTTCGCTCGGCTTCGACCTCCCTTATTTCTGCTGGCACCCGGCCATGCACTCCGTGGGCGCTTGTCGCCAATGCGCGGTAAAACAGTTCAAGGACGAGAAGGACACTCGCGGCAGGATCGTGATGTCTTGCATGACTCCGGTCGCCGAGGGCATGCGCCTTTCCGTGGATGACCCCGAGGCCCGTGCCTTCCGGTCGAGCGTGATAGAGTGGCTCATGTTGAATCATCCGCATGATTGCCCGGTCTGCGACGAAGGAGGAGAATGCCACCTCCAGGATATGACGGTCATGACGGGCCACAACTATCGGAGGAACCGTTTCAAGAAACGGACGCACCGCAATCAGAACATGGGCCCCTTCATTAATCACGAGATGAACCGCTGCATACAATGCTACCGCTGTATCCGTTTCTACCGCGACTACGCAGGCGGTCGTGACTTTGATGTCCTCGCGTGTCATGACCAAGTATATTTCGGCCGCCATGAAGACGGCGCGCTCGAAAGCGAATTCAGCGGAAATCTCGTCGAGGTATGCCCAACCGGCGTATTCACTGACAAAACGCTGAAGCATCACTACACTCGCAAGTGGGATCTCCAGACCGCGCCATCGGTTTGCGTTCATTGCGGTCTCGGCTGCAACACCATTCCCGGAGAGCGCTACGGCTCTCTCCGCAGGATTTTGAACCGTTACAACCATACAGTAAACGGCTATTTTCTCTGCGACCGAGGGAGGTTCGGATATGAGTTCGTGAACAGCGGTCACAGGATAAGAAAGGCTCTGGTAAAAGAGGCCAATCAGGAACGGATGGAGCCGGTGATGAAAGATGTCGCTATCACTCACGTGCTCGATATCCTGTCCAAAAGCAAAAGTGTGATCGGTATCGGCTCGCCCCGGGCATCGCTTGAGGCCAATTTTGCGCTCCGTACGCTCGTAGGACCAAAAAACTTCTATTCAGGCATTTCGAAGCAACAAGAGCTGCTTCTGTCCAGAATAATTGAAATACTCACTAAAGGCCCGGCCCGTACACCTTCCCTGCACGACGTCGAGATGGCAGACGCTGTGCTCGTGCTTGGAGAAGATGTCACGAACACGGCCCCTATGCTCGCCCTTGCGCTACGGCAGTCGGTACGACGAAAGTCGTTTGAAATAGCCGATAAGATAAAAATTCCAGGATGGGACGACAAGGCGGTCCGAAACGCTGCCCAGGACGAGAAAAGTGCGCTCTTCATTGCTTCGGTCGTCAGCACAAAGCTGGATGATATAGCATCAAAGTCATACCATGCAGCACCAGACGATATTGCCAGGCTTGGCTTTTCAATTGCCCATGAATTGAATCACCATGCTCCGGCTGTCTCGGGGATTTCTGATGACATGTTAACTCTTGCCAAAGAGATCGTCCAGGCGTTCAAAGGTGCCACGCGGCCTCTCATCATCTCCGGCACGAGCCTCGGCAGCGACGCCATTATCCAGTCCGCAGCCAATATAGCTTGGGCGCTCTGCGAAGGCGGTCATCCGGCGGAACTCTGTTACACGGTGCCGGAATGCAACAGCATTGGAGTAGGACTCATGGTTGGGAGGAATCTGGATGGGGCTTTCGATGCAGCTCTAAAGGGGAAGGTCGAAGCAGCTATCATTTTAGAAAACGATCTCTACCGCAGGGCGGAAGAAAAAACAGTGAATGAGTTCCTAAGTTGCGTAGGACATGTCATCGTCATTGACCATCTGCTTAACC
Source organism: Nitrospirota bacterium (assembly GCA_035516175.1). GTDB lineage: Bacteria > Nitrospirota > UBA9217 > UBA9217 > UBA9217 > DASPSR01. The sequence goes on along the minus strand of DATJAO010000031.1, from coordinate 33,184 downwards.
CAACGTCAGCAAAAGCGGAGATCATTCTTCCTGCGGGCACCTTTGCTGAGTCCGATGGCACGCTCGTGAATATTGAAGGCCGTGCACAGCGTTTTTACCAAGTCTTTTCACCCGATCTCGAAATTCAGGAAAGCTGGAAATGGATTCATGATATAATCACAGCATCAGGGCGTAAAGGAGCAGGAACGTGGCTGAATCTTGATGAAATAACAAAAGACATGACCTCTACGCTGCCCATATTCAAACCCGTTCAGGATATAGCTCCGCTTGCAGATTTTCGCGTCGCAGGGATGAGGGTTCCACGCCAACCGCATCGTTACAGCGGACGAACGGCCATGCTTGCGAATATCAGTGTACACGAGCCCAGGCCCCCGGAAGACCGTGATTCTCCCTTATCGTTCTCTATGGAAGGGTACGAAGGCCAGCCACCTGCTCCGTTAATCTCTCGTTACTGGTCACCTGGATGGAATTCCGTCCAGGCGCTGAACAAGTTTCAGCAGGAAGTTGCTGGTCCGCTTCGCGGCGGTGATACCGGCAAGAGATTGATCGAACCGGCGGGGGGAAAAGCAACGTATTTCCATAATATCCCTGAAGCCTTTAAATCAGAAGAAGACGAATGGCTTGTCGTGCTTCTCTACCACATCTTCGGCTCTGAGGAATTGAGTATTCTCTCTCCCGGTATTGCGGAGCGTAAGCCTATGCCTTATGTTGCGCTCAATCCCGAAGATGCGAAGCGTATTAAAGTACATGACGGGGAAACAGTAGAGCTATCAGTGGGTGCTCTAAGACATCAACTTAATGTTAAGGTTTTATCAGGATTGCTTTGTGGCGTAGCCGGATTGGGCGCAGGCTTATCCGTCGCATTAGAACATGTTCCTCTTTTTTCTGGTAACATAAGAAAAATATAGTAATGTCCATTACAATCTTACACATCGTGATTCTCTTCACCATCCTCTTCGCGGTGCTTACCATCGGCGGGCTGCTCATCTGGCTCGAGCGCAGACTGCTTGGACTGTGGCAGGACAGGTACGGTCCGAATCGCGTAGGGCCCGTTGGCCTCCTTCAGGTGCTGGCAGACATGATCAAGGTTTTCACCAAAGAGGACTGGATACCACCCTTTGCAGACAAAGCCGTGTTCATCATTGCACCTGCTTTAATCATTGTAGTCGTTCTCATGTCATTTGCCATCATCCCCTTTGCGCCGGGGATCGAGGTTATTGACCTGAACATCGGTATTCTCTTCTTCCTGGCCATGTCGTCACTCGGCGTGTATAGCGTTGCGCTGGCGGGATGGGCTTCCAGCAGCAAGTATTCGCTCCTAGGCGGCCTGCGGGCATCGGCGCAAATGCTGAGTTACGAAGTGTTCATGGGATTATCCCTCATGGGTGTGGTAATGATCGCCGGTTCTTTCAACCTCCGTGAGATTGTCGAAGCGCAGCGCCACGTTTGGTTTGTTGCGTGGCAACCCATAGGGTTCATGATTTTTTTTATCGCCGGCATCGCCGAAACGCACCGCCTGCCTTTCGATTTGCCAGAAGCCGAGAGCGAGCTTGTGGCGGGGTACCATTCGGAATACTCGGGAATGAAGTTCGGGATGTTCTTTGTCGGAGAATATCTCGGCATCACGCTCATCTCTTCGCTCACGGTAACGCTGTTCTTTGGCGGATGGTTGGGGCCGGTGCTTCCGCCCTTGGTCTGGTTTTTGATCAAAACCTTTGCGTTCATCAGCTTCTTCATACTTCTCCGGGCGTCGCTTCCGCGGCCGCGGTATGATCAGCTTATGTCCTTTGGTTGGAAAGTGATGCTTCCTCTGGCACTTGTGAACCTGATGGTGACAGGAACGGTGGTGCTTTTAATGACTAGTTAAAAAAATACACTTTGAACAACGGAGTACTCGAATCCCGCAAAGAATATCACGGGAAAAATCTTTCCCGTTGCTAATCTTCAATTTTAAAATCGTGTTCTTCGTGGTAATGTCTTTGCAGATATGATTAGCCTTCTGAAAACAATCTGGACGGTCTTCTTGACCATGTTCCGGAAGCGGGTGACGATCCTTTACCCCGAGGTGAAACCTTACATACCTCCCCGGTGGCGCGGACGGATCATCCTGTCCCGTGATCCGGGCGGCCAGGAGCGTTGCGTTGCCTGCTACCTCTGCGCAGTGGCTTGTCCGGTGGATTGCATCTCTCTCCAGGCAACGGAAGACCAGGATGGGAGACGATACCCCGAGTTCTTCCGCATTAACTTCTCACGCTGCATCTTCTGCGGGTTCTGTGAAGAGGCATGCCCGACCTATGCCATCCAGCTTACGACCGACTTCGAGATGAGTGAATACAAGCGGCAGAACCTGATATACGAAAAGGAAGATCTGCTTATCAGTGGCCCGGGGAAATACCATGATTATAATTTCTACAAAGTTGCAGGGTTGTCAATCAGGGGAAAGGACAAAGGCGAAGCAGAGAATGAAGAAAAACCGGTGGACGCAAAGGGTCTCATGCCTTAAAAACCTTGTCTCCCGCTAAGGTCGCAAAGAAATCAGGGAAAAATAGCTAAATAATTCGATCTATGTGTGACGTGGCGTGCTTCGTGTCATGAGAATTCATTTTATGAACTTACTCTTCTATATATCTGCAATCGTGGCGGCCCTATCGACGTTTATGGTGGTCACCAGATCGAATGCCGTGCACGCACTCCTTTACCTCATCGTATCGCTTCTAGCTGTGGCGCTCATCTTCTTCTCGCTTGGCGCGCCTTTTGTGGCAGCACTCGAGGTGATCATTTACGCCGGAGCAATCATAGTTCTCTTTGTGTTCGTGATCATGATGCTGAACCTTGGTGCACAGGCGGCTAAGCAGGAATCTCAATGGCTGAACCCCGGGATATGGATAGGGCCATCGATCCTGATGACGATTCTTGCTGCGGAGCTTATCTATATGTTCACATCAGAACAGGCCAGGCTCTCCGCCGCAGGTTTCGTTGGGCCCAAGCAGGTGGGAATCGCTCTTTTCGGCCCCTATGTGCTGGGCGTTGAGCTGGCGTCCATGCTGCTTTTGGCAGGGCTCATCGGTGCCTATCATCTCGGCAGGCCGCACAAGCATTGAAATTGCTGCCACAGAGACACAGAGAAGGAGTAGCTTCTCAAAAGCATACACCAAACATCAAATACTGAACAATTTCCGACATGCAGGTGATACCGCACATGGTTATTGGCGTTTATTTGTTTCGCGGTATCTGAGGCTTGGAGGGTCATTTGTCTCCGAGCATCTGTGTCTAGCCTGCTGATTATAAAGGAGTGCCAATGATCACAAACGTGCCGATGGAACATGGCCTCTTCCTCTCTGCAACACTTTTCGTGCTCGGGCTCGTGGGCGTGCTCGTTCGCCGGAACATCGTGTTCATGCTCATGTCCATTGAAGCGATGCTGAACGCCGTAGGTCTGGCCTTCGTTGTCGCCGGTGCGCGATGGGGACAGGTTGACGGCCAGGTGATGTTTATCTTTATCCTGACCATGGCAGCTGCCGAAGTGTCCGTAGGTTTGGCGCTCGTGCTCCAGCTCTACCACAGCTTCAAAACCCTGGATGCCGATGCTGCGAGCAAGATGCGAGGATAGAACAACTTATGATCTTACCATGTCCGTCATTCCCGCGGACGCTGGAGTCAAGTGTCTTTCAACGGCGCTGGATTCCAGTGTTCGTGGAATGACGAGCAGAAGGGCATTCTGACAGGTATATTATGTTAAACTTTATTTACCTCATACCCGGCCTTCCTTTTGCCGGTTTCATCGTTCTATCACTCATAGGCCGTCGTTTTTCGAAGGCAACCGTTGCCTTGGTGGGTGCGGGCACTGTAGGCATGTCCGCACTTCTGTCCGTTTTAATGGCGATTGGGTTTGTCTCGCATCCGACCGAAGGCCGTGAATTCATCCAAACACTCTGGACATGGATGGAGGTAGACGGGTTCTCGCCAGCGGTGTCTCTTTTTATCGACCCGCTCTCACTGATCATGACCCTGGTCATAACGATTGTGGGATTTTTCATCCATCTCTACTCTGTCGAATTCATGCTCGATGAAGAAGGCTACAGCCGCTTCTTCGCCTACATGAACCTCTTCATAGGCTCCATGCTTACCCTCGTTCTCGCCGACAACCTGTTGCTCCTCTATTTCGGATGGGAAGGCGTCGGGCTGTGCAGTTATCTCCTCATAGGTTTTTGGTATACAGACCCGGCAAATGGCAAGGCGGCACGCAAGGCCTTCATTATGACACGCATCGGCGATACAGCAATGGCATTAGGCCTCTTTCTTTTGTTCACGAATTTGGGAACCCTCAATATCCAAGCCCTGATGCAGAGCGCTCCGAAACAGTGGGCACCCGGGGCCTCAACAGCCGTTCTCGCTGCAGCACTCCTGCTCGGCGGCGCCATCGGAAAATCGGCACAGCTTCCTCTTCAGGTCTGGCTTCCGGATGCCATGGCAGGCCCCACACCGGTCAGTGCCCTGATTCATGCCGCGACCATGGTCACCGCCGGCGTTTACCTCATCGCCCGTACCCATGTGCTGTTCGCCCTTGCTCCCGTTGTACAGGCTGCCGTCGCCATCATCGGTGCCGCTACGCTCCTGATCGCCGGTTGCAGCGCGCTCGCGCAGCGGGACATCAAGCGCGTCCTGGCCTATTCCACGATCAGCCAAGTCGGCTACATGTTCCTCGCTCTCGGCGTTGGCGCTTGGTCGGCCGCCATCTTCCATCTCGTGACCCACGCGTTTTTCAAAGCGCTCCTTTTCCTGGGTGCGGGTGTCGTGATCCTGGCTCAGCACCACGAGCACGATATGTTCAAGATGGGGGGCCTGCGAAAAAGACTTCCGCTCACATTCTGGGCGTTTCTCATCGGCGCCGCTTCCCTCTCAGCCCTGCCGCTCATAACCGCTGGCTTTTACAGCAAGGATCTCATCCTTTGGTACGCCTGGTCATCTCCTATGGGAGGCAAGGGTCTCTGGGCCGCGGGACTTTTGGGTGCTTTCATCACGTCGATTTACGCTTTCCGCATGGTATTTATCACTTTCTTTGGTGAAGCGAAGATGGACATAAGCAGCCGGCCACGAGCCCGCATGGTAATACCGCTCGTAATACTCGCCATCCTGTCGATCATCGGCGGCTTCATGGAACTGCCGGATACGCTCGGCAACCTGCCGCTGTTCTCAAATTTCATGCGGGATGTATTCCCCGGAGAAAGCGTTAAACATGCCGGTGCAGCAACCGAGCTCATGCTTCAGTTCATCGCTTCGGCGGCTTCTCTTGCCGGTGTATTCATTGCCTATGTATTGTTCATTGGTCGACCGCGATATGCGGAGTCATTGTTGAGAACTCCTGCTGGTTCGGCATTAGACCGCTTCTGGTTCTCGGGCTGGGGCTTCGACCGGCTGTATGACATACTCTTTGTCCGGCCATTTATCTGGCTGATACAGATCAATCGAGATGATTTCATTGATCTTATCTACACAGGGATAGCAGCTATTAACCGGGTCCTTCACGCTGTCTTGAGCGCTACCCAGACGGGCAATATACGCTGGTATGCAATGGGCATTGCCGCTGGTGCAGTCGTGTTCCTAGGGATCGTCGTGTTCTTTCATTAAGGAAAAACCTCCTCCTCCGTGGAGGGTGTTGATAGAGAGAAAAGAGTTTCATTTATGATCCTCACATGGCTGATTGTCATACTTCTTACAGGCGGACTGGCTGCCTGGTTCCTGGGCAGCAAGTACGGCGACTGGGCTCGATGGATATCGCTCGCCTCGCTCGTGCTTGACTTGGTCTTGATTCTGTACTTATGGCCGGCACCTTCCGCAGAGGCTGCTCTTGGTCACAACACGTGGCTCATCGAGTACAACCAGCCATGGATCCCTCAGCTGGGAATCAGCCTCCATCTTGCTGTGGACGGCCTGAGCCTGTTACTGGTCGCACTCACCGTGTTCCTCGGCATCATATCCATAATCTGCTCGTGGAACGAGATCCAGGAAAGCGTCGGGTTCTTCCACTTCAACCTCCTCTGGATACTGGCAGGCATCCTGGGCGTTTTCATGGCACTCGACCTGTTCCTGTTCTATTTTTTCTGGGAACTTATGCTCATCCCCATGTACTTTGTTATCAGCATCTGGGGCCATGAGAACCGCGTATACGCCTCGATGAAGTTCTTCATCTTCACCCAGGCCGGCGGTCTGTTCATGCTCCTGTCGATCCTCGGTCTTTACTTCATTCACGGAAGCAATACGGGTTCCTACACCTTTGACTACACTCAGCTCCTTGGTACTCCCCTGTCCCCCACCTCGGCAGTCTTGCTCATGCTCGGCTTTCTCATCGCCTTTGTCGTGAAACTTCCTGCGGTTCCGTTCCATCCATGGCTGCCGGACGCCCATACCGAGGCGCCCACTGCGGGGAGCGTGATCCTTGCCGGACTGCTCCTTAAAACCGGTGCATACGGTCTTCTGCGCTTTGTCCTGCCGCTCTTCCCGGACGCGGCGGCTTCCATCGCTCCGATGGTCATGGTCATCGCTGTCATCAGCATCATCTACGGCGCCGTTCTCGCCTTCGGCCAGACCGATCTGAAACGACTGGTGGCGTACACCAGCGTCAGCCACATGGGCTTCGTCCTGCTCGGTATCTTCGCTGGAAACCTGACCGCCCTCTCCGGCGCGGTCATCCAGATGCTGGCCCATGGCGTAAGCACAGGCGCACTCTTCATCACGGTCGGGATGATCCAGGAGCGAATCCATACCCGCGAACTGAGCGGAATGGGCGGGTTCTGGGCTGTAGTTCCCCGCCTGAGCGGCGTGGGGCTCGTCTTCGCTCTGGCCTCGCTCGGCCTTCCAGGTTTCGGCAACTTCGTCGCTGAGTTTTTGGTACTCTTGGGCTCGTACCGCGTGAGCTTTGTGATCACGGTACTTGCGGCAACAGGACTTGTCCTTTCAGCAATCTACTCGCTCTGGATCATCCAGCGCGTGTTCCACGGAGAAAAACCGGAAGGCATGCAGATGCCCGACCTCTCTACGCGCGAAATAGGCATGATGGCGGTCTTGATCATCGTAATACTCTGGATCGGTCTCCACCCACAGCCCTTCTTGAACGTGTCCGAGCAGACTTTGAACAGTATCGCGCGTAGCGACTCTTCGACCCAGATACCGATACGAGGAGGAGTGCAATGAATGTATCTGATCTCTCCGCACTTCTGCCGCTCGTCATCATTGCCACTACCGTAATCGTGGTCATGCTTGTGATCGCTTTTCTCCGGGATCACAAGCTCACGGCTGTCCTGACCCTTGCAGGACTCGCCTTTGCCGGGGCCTCTCTTACTCTGGTCTCTCCCATGTTGCCGCACAGGATAACTCCGCTGCTCATCCTCGACCACTATGGGCTCTTTTATACGGGACTGATCTTCATCGCGAGCTTTGCCGTTGCCGCACTTTCCTATTCTTATCTTGAAATCCACGAAGGCCACCGCGAAGAATTCTATCTGCTCCTTCTCCTCGCAACGCTCGGATGCGCTGTTCTCGCCGGAAGCATGCATTTTGCCTCGCTCTTCCTGGGGGTCGAGATCCTGAGCGTATCTCTTTATGCTTTGGTCGCCTATCTGCGTCACAGCGACCGGAGTATCGAGGCGGGCGTTAAATATCTGATCCTTGCCGCTGTATCGTCTGCGTTCATCCTCTTCGGCATGGCCCTCGTCTATGCTGAGATTGGCAGCATGGACTTTACGCTTATCGCTGCCCGTGCCTCGTCCCCAGGGGTTCGCGGTCTGCCTTTCACAGCCGGCCTCGCGATGATCATCGTTGGCCTGGGTTTCAAACTGGCCGTTGTTCCGTTCCACCTCTGGACTCCTGATGTGTATGAAGGAGCACCCGCTCCGGTAACTGCATTCGTGTCCACGGTCTCGAAAGGAGCCGTATTCGCTGTCATTCTACGCTATTTTAGTATGGTGGGCGTCCCTATCTCCGGGCCGTTATTCATTATCTTCACCATCATTGCCATTGCTTCGATGTTCACCGGCAATTTACTAGCCTTGTTCCAAAGCAATGTCAAGCGCATCCTGGCATACTCTTCTATATCGCACCTCGGCTATCTCCTGGTGACATTGCTTGCAAGCGGGGCCATGGCCACGACCGCAGCGGCATTTTACCTGAGCGCATATTTCATTACCACCCTCGGCGCTTTCGGTGTTGTCACGATTTTATCAGAAAAGGACAGGGATGCGGACAGCATGGCTGATTACCGCAGTCTTGCCTGGCGCAGGCCCTGGCTTGCAGGCGTCTTCACTGCCATGCTGCTCTCTTTGGCAGGCATTCCACTGACCGCGGGGTTTGTCGGGAAATTCTATGTCGTCGCCGCAGGTGTAGGGTCCGGGCTCTGGTTCCTGGTAATCATTCTAACAGTGAATAGTGCTCTCGGGCTATATTATTATCTGCGCCTTATCGTCCCTATGTACACGCGCGGGGGAGAGGAAATTACGGCAGCGGCGAGGCTTTCACTCTCGGGGAGCGCTGTGCTCGCAGGACTCACGGTCCTCCTTATCTGGCTCGGAGTGTATCCTGTACCGGTGATACAAATGATTCAGAAATTGGTGCAGGGTCTGACTTAATTTTTTTTTCGGGATATCTGGATATACAGGAGAAATGATTAAGGAGAGAAGAGGGAAGTTGAGACAGTGAGGTAATTAATGAATTTTTTTGACCTCTCTCTCTTCCTCCATGTTCCTTTCTTCTCCTGTTGTTTTTAATACTTTCACGTGTTAATCCTGTACAAGGAATCGGGAGGTTCTCATGAATAACCTTGAAGCACTCGCCAAGCTCATCCGCTACTACAGCCTCGTCATGTCCACTGAGGCAGGCTCGGGACATCCCACCTCGTCTCTGTCCGCCGCGGACCTGATGGCCGGGCTCCTCTTCAGCGGAACGTTCAAATACGATCTCGACAACCCTCGTCATCCGAACAATGACCGGCTGATCTTTTCCAAGGGCCATGCATCTCCTCTTTTCTATTCTCTTTGGGCCGCAGCGGGCAAGCTCACTGAACAGGAGCTTATGAGCTTCAGGAAGTTCGGCAGTCCCCTCGAAGGTCACCCGACGCCGGCCTTCCGTTATACAGAAGCCGCCACCGGTTCCCTGGGACAGGGGCTTTCGATAGGCGTGGGCATGGCCATGAACGCGAAGTACATCGACAGGCTGCCGTACAGGACCTATGTGCTCCTGGGTGACAGCGAGATGGCAGAAGGCTCGCAATGGGAGGCAATGGAGATCGCAGCCTACTACAAGCTCGACAATCTCATCGGCATCATCGATGTGAACCGGCTAGGACAGCGAGGAGAAACCATGTACGGCCATAATCTCTCTGTGTATAAGGAGCGGGTGGCGTCCTTTGGCTGGGAGCCAATCGTCATCGACGGGCATCACTTCCCCCAGATACTGACTGCCTATAAACAGGCCCTTCAGGCAAAGGATAAACCCGCCATGGTCATCGCCAGGACCATAAAAGGCAAAGGAGTATCCTTCATCGAGGACAGGAACGGCTGGCATGGCAAACCGCTCAAGAAAGACGAGCTTGCTCGCGCGCTCGAGGAACTTGGTGCGGTCAACAAATCATTACGGGGTGAAATAGCAAAGCCGGATAATGCGAACCCGCCTGCACAGGCAGGCGAGAAGGCAAAATCGGTTTCATTCGATCCGGCGAAGCCAGTGGCCACCCGCCACGCCTACGGCACGGCGCTCAGGCGTATTTTCCCCCAGTTCCCTGACATGGTGGTGCTGGACGCTGAGGTGAGCAACTCGACCTATGCCGAGATATTCAAGGAAAAATATCCCGACCGTTTCTTCGAAATGTTCATTGCCGAGCAGAACATGGTAGGCACGGCCCTCGGCTTCTCGATCCGCGGCAAGATGCCTTTTGTCTCGACCTTTGCCGCGTTTCTGACCCGCGCCTTTGACCAGATACGGATGAGCCAGTATTCGCACGCGAACATCAAGTTTTGCGGATCCCACGCAGGCGTGTCCATCGGCGAAGATGGTTCGTCCCAGATGGGCCTCGAAGACATCGCCATATTCAGGACCCTCCTGGACAGCGTGGTCTTCTATCCTTCAGATGCCGTATCCACGGAAAAGCTCGTCGAGAAGATGGCGGAGCATAGGGGGATCTGTTACCTTCGGACGACGAGAAAGGAATTGCCAATCCTTTACCGGAACGATGAGGTGTTCCGAATAGGCGGCAGCAAGATATTAAAATCGAACGGGGCTGACGTGGCTTCGGTCGTTGCAGCTGGCATCACGGTTCACGAAGCGCTCAAGGCATATGAAGAATTGAACGCAGCGGGAATCCTCATCCGGGTGATAGATCTCTACAGCGTGAAGCCGGTGGATATATTGACACTCACGCAAGCGGCAAGCGATACCGGTGCGATTATCACGGTAGAAGATCACTTTGCCGAGGGGGGGATCGGTGAAGCCGTAGCCAGTGCACTCGCGGGTCATTTGGCTCCCGTTTATTCGCTCGCCGTGCGTAAGTTGCCGAAGAGCGGCAAGCCGGATGAACTTTTGGATTACGAAGAAATATCAAAACAGGCAATCGTAAACAAGGTGAAGGAAATCGTGAAGGGGCTAAAAGGATCTTTAAGAGAAAAACAAAAGCGAAAAAAGAAATATGTCTGAGATAGCCCGATAAGCCATTATTTGGATAAATAATGGTATCTTTCAGCTAACCTTGCTTTTATGGAGCTCTGCTATAGATTTCTCAGAGCATCCGTCGCCGTTGCTAGCTACTTTGCTTGAGAGTTATCCCTTCCCGCCTGAGCATGCTCCGGAGATAGCTCATACTATCCCTCTGCTTAGCCATGACCTATTTACCCTCATTTTTTCTCGAGACTATCCTCCGTAACAGTACCTTCGTCCATGAATGTCTTTAATAGCGTTCTGCTCTTATCCATAAAATATGAGAATTCCGCCCTATTATTTCATGGTGTGTTTGCCCCTTGTAATTTTATTCATTCGGCATGAAGCAACTCTTCCGATAAAATTGACAGGGTTGTCAGCGTTTGGAGACAGTCCCATGGGGATCGTTCTTTCTATTCCCAAAGACTACTCTCTTTGGATGAGCATGCCTCGGGGGCTGTTTTTCCCACTTTGAACTGTGCAGAATGGCTCAAAATACTCTCCAGAAGATCGTGAAATGAAACCTGACGTGGAGGAACTGACCAATCATCACCGGTACTTCCTCTTTTTTGTATTGGTGAATTGAATTGTGATAGACACGGTGAGATAATGATGTCCTGGTAGTATTTATTTTTCTTTGAAAAGACCGTCAAACGATCGTTCGTCAATAATCCGGGCGATTCCACAAACATCACACTGGAGCATCACTATTGGCGATGAGTCCTTATCAAATAAGTGTGCATGCTCGAGATCCCGCCTGGCTAATTCCTTAAACTTCTTATACGTCATAGTGCTATAGATGTGATTACACGAAGGATTACTGCAAAATATATTTGCGCACAACAGTTCCTCGCCATTCTGTTTGGGTGATAAGAACATACCAAAACTACTGCTTCGAGGAATTGGTGAGGGGCGCGGAACGGGATTCGGGGTCCCACCCTCTACGACAAAAAGGCATAGCTCGTACTTACCCCTTGGTGCACCCTTTACGTAGTTTCCATTTTTTAATGATGGAGCATAGGGGGATGTCGATTTAAGAGTACCATACCACGTTCCATTTGGTTCGGTATGTAATCGTTGTACGAGCACCCTGTCGCCCACAAATACACGATTATCCACGACCTTCCATGTATCCAATTCAAGCAGGATAAATGCCCAGAAATAGTCGTGGGGCAGTGGCTTTGGACGTTCCTCCGGAGGGATGAGGCTGATGATTTGCTCATCGGTATACTTTGTCCGCCTTCCACATACATCACATTCCAGGTTTAGAGTAAATCGCGGATTATAACGCAATTGATATTCACATATTGCGTGCGCGGTCCTCGCCGTAATATCACTGGGAGTATTTTTACAACCGGGGGTGGCGCAGGGAAGATAATCGACTGATATCATATTTTTCCCACATTGATGCTTTCAATTATATTGCATCAGATTATATTATTAATCACCTATTATTTACAAGTAGTTTTATGGAGTATTTTGGGTAGTGCAGAAACTACGCAATTTGGTCGTGGCAAGGGAACACCGTGGAAATGGCGATATCAGTATTAAAGGTAAAATAATTTTATATAACGTAATCTCGTTTTTTCACTCACCATATGTTTGCTTGGTAGAGTTTATTTAGTACCAACTGTCAAGGACCGTCATGAAATCAGATCAGGAGCAGTTGATTCTCCTTTGACCTGCTCTCTCCTACGCTTAATACATAGATCGCAGGCCTTCCGAGCACAGGGCACTTCGATTCGCAGATGCCGCAGCCAATGCAAATCTCCAGGTCTACGTGTGGCTGCTGCAGTATCACGATTTTCCCTTGGCGATCGCGCACTTGTACTTCCTCGAACCAAATGGCTTTCTTAGGTGTAGGGCATACTTCCTCGCACATGATGCACGGCCTCGCATGGGCCCAGGGCAGACAACGGCCCTTATCGATCATGGCGAGGCCTATCTTGACCTTGGCTTTCTCCTCGAGTTGCAGACGTTTGATCGCGCCCGTCGGGCAGACCTGACCACAGAGCGTGCAGCGGTATTCACAATACCCGATCCTCGGCACAAGCATCGGCGACCAGATTCCCTCAACGCCTGCCTCGAACAGCGTCGGCTGGAGCCCGTTCGTGATGCAGACCTTCATGCACTCGCCGCATTTTACACACCGTTTGAGGAACTCCCTCTCCTTAAGAGATCCCGGCGGCCTTATAAGGCCAGGGTTCTGAGAGTTTGTCCTTGAAAGGGGCGTTGCGCGTAGAAGAGGCACAGCGACTATTCCGGTGAACGCCGATGTGATAATCCGTCGTCTACTGAGGTCCATGGCTGCTACTGCCTTCTTTTTACCGAAGCTGAAGCTCACCGCGTTCTGCGGGCAGATGTCATCGCAGTTCCAGCAGTAAAGGCATTCCGTGTCCTTCCATTTCTCCTTCTGGTCAGGCAAAGCACTGCCTTGGCAAACCGTGGCACAGGCCCCGCATCCCGTACAATCCTCGCTCACCGACCGTTTGAGGACTGATAGTCGCGAAAGAATGCCGAGGAAAGCGCCCAATGGACAGAGGTACTTGCACCAAAACCGTTTCTCGATAAGATTCAGGCCGAGAATGGCAAAGAAGACGAGACCGATGAACACATTCTGGTTATAAAAGGACTGCTCGAAGGTGAGTACGGTCTTCTTCAGAACCGAGTACAGCGGTTCCGTGGCGACCGCAATACCAAGCGGATTTAAGCTGAATAGAGTGTCGAAAACAGCCCGCACGCTGTAATTGAACAGAGGATATACGCTTACGGAGAATGATCGTATGACGAGCGAGAGCGGGTCCATGACCCCCGCGGGTTGGAGCGTGAATATGGCCGAGGAGATGATGCCGATGAGAATAAAATATTTGGCCCGGTACCAATTCCTGCCCTGGTGGGCTGCCGCCTTTTTCCTGACAGAGCCGACGAGATTATTCAGCGTGCCGAGCGGACAAGCCCAACCGCAGAAAACCCTTCCGAAAATTACCGTGATGCCAATGGTGATAATCGAAAGATAAAAAGCCTTCGCTGCGGCATGCGCGGACAGGATCGTGGTCACAAAGATGAGCGGGTCGAAATCCAGAAAGAGCCGGACCGGATAGCCGAGATCATCATTTCCCTTGGATTCTGTCTGAATGAACAGAAAGAGGAAGAATATAAGGAATAGCCCCTGTGTGATTCTGCGAAGATTTTGAATAGTAAAGAGACGCATATTCTCAGCCAATTATGCAAACAGCGCGATGATACTGTCATTGCCAGCGGCGAAACGGCAAGCACGCTTGAATGTCAGATTCCCATACCCATCCTGATTGCTCGCAATGGTAACATAAAATAACCAGTTTTTGGCCAATCCGTCTAAACCTGTATCTTCCTGATCTTCAGCTTGCTTAAATTCATTTTTCCTAAGCCAAGTTTATCACCGATCCGAACATAGCCGAGGTCGCTCCCTTTCATGCCGAAGAGCGTGGCGCCGTAAGAGTCGATTGCAACCGGGTCGATGCCCACAATGACCGTATCGAGCTTCTTCACATCCGCGAGGCTGCCGCCCTGCGGGCCATTAGCCGTAAGTATGCGCACAGCATCAAGGATCGTGATCGTAGGCTTAATCTTCATCGAGAGATCCGCAAGGCTCTCGTCCAGTTTCTGGTGGATCTGGCGTCGAGACCCGCCCATCACGCCCATCCAGTTCTTCATGGACATGGTAAGCTTCGCCAGCCCATGGTGTTTTGCGATGGGGATGTTGATTACCTTATCGGCCTCAAAAACCTCGCTGTAGAGCGGCCACGACTTGAGGACTTCCCCATTGATTGCCATATCCTTGAACTTGCGCTCGTCCATATAGTCAACATCGGCGCCCAGGGCAGCGGCAGCCGGTGCGATGCCGCTCTGGACATAGCAACGGCGCGGATCGTTCACCGGCCGGTCAAAGACCTTCACCTTCTTAGCTCCTGCCTCGAAGCAGAGTTTGACCACAGCAGCAACCACTTCGGGATTTGTGTCTACTGCCTGCTCAGGTGTCCGGTCCCAGGCTATGTTCGGTTTGATAACCACGATGTCTCCGCGCGAGATGAACTTCTTGATGCCTCCCATGGCGCCGATGGCGGCCTTTATGATCTGTTCGGGAGATGCGCCATGCGCGACGACAAGGTCAGGCGGTGCAGACGCCTCGGCGGCTTCCGCGAGTACGTTCAGTTCCGGCGGAATCGAGAGGCCGACGCCAGCTAGAAGTGTCATTTTTAGGAATTTTCTGCGGTCCATATATCACCTCACCTTACCCCTCGCGAGCGATGCGAAAATCCCGACAAAACAGAGGGAAGCGAATATCATGAACGCCGTTTTCATGCTCGTCATGAAGAGCGGATAGTATTCCGGCGTGATACGCATGCTCCCTATGTGGAGCGCAAAAACGACCATCGCGATCCCCATGCTCAGCATCTGGCCGGTGAGGCGCATAGTTCCGAGCGTCGCAGAGCCCACACCGTAGAAACGCCTATCAATGGAACTCATGACGGCGTTCGTGTTCGGCGATGAGAAGAGAGCAAAGCCGAAGCCTAGCAGCACAAGACCCGTGATGATGAAGCCGAGGTGCGTATCCCGGCCAAGGAACGTGAACAGGAAGAGTCCCCCTGAAGTTAATCCCATGCCGACGGACGCGACGATCCTTGGTTCTATTTTATCAGAAAGCCTGCCTGCATAAGGAGAAAAAATCGCCATCACAACAGGTTGAGAGATAAGAATCATGCCGGCATGCTGCGGAGTAAAACTTTTGATATATTGCAGGTAGAGGCTCAGGAGAAACGTGACAGCGAACGTTGCGCTGTAGTTGATCAGCGCAGCGACGTTAGAAAAGGCAAAGGTCGTATTATGGAAGAACAGGTTCATGTTTAGGAGCGGGCTTGCAGCTTGCATCTCCCGGAGAACGAACAGCACCACACCGGAAACGCCGGCAATGATGAAAGCGATCCCCGACCCTGCCGGCAAAAGAGAGAACCCATACATGAACGCGACGAGCATGACGCTGTATATGATAGAGCCGGCCAGATCAAACTTCTCGCCCTGTGCTTCTGCCCACTCATGCCTCAATTTCGTAGAGACAAAATATATCACAAAAATCCCGAGTGGCACGTTTACGAGGAAGATGCTGCGCCAGCCGAACTGATAGGTGAGGAAACCACCAAGGACCGGCCCGAGAGAGAGCCCCAGATACACGGCAGCTACGTTGATTCCGAGCACCCGTCCGCGTTCGTCTGCGGGGAACACGGAGGTCAGTATCGCCATGCCTGTCCCGAAGATCATTGAGCTGCCGAAACCCTGAAGAACCCGGAGCGCGATGAGCGCAGCAGCAGAGGTTGAGAAGGCAAGCAGAAACGAGGAAATAGTAAATATCCACATGCCGTAAGCGAATATTCGCTTCCGACCGTGGATATCAGCGATCCGGCCGAAGGGCATGAGGAACATGGCCGCGGCTAGTATATAGGACGTCGGGACCCAGCTCATGAGTACCGCACTCATCTTGAATTCCAATCCGATAGCGGGGAGCGCGATGTTGATTGAAGAGACCATGAAGGGGGTCAAAAAGGACGCGAGTGTGGCGACAAGGAGTGCGGACCTTTTTACGTCGGCATCATGCATACCTGTTTCTGATGGATGTTCCATAGAGTACCTAGGCATGAAGAGACAGGAATTTCTTGGCATCACCATCCTACCTGAACTTGCTGATGAGATACAGAATGAGGCAGATGATGATGCTGACGACGATACTCGTGCTAATGGGAAAATAGAAAGTGAAGTTCTTTTTTTTGATCAGGATATCACCCGGGAGTTTTCCCAGAAAAGGAACCTTTTGGAGAAAAAGAATTGTGAGGCCGACGAGGACAAGCACAACCCCGATCACGATGATGATTTTCGCCATTTCTCCCATGCAATCGTTAACCCCTGCCTGGTCGATAAAGAGACGTGCGAGGCAATCCGCGACTACACAATTACTCGGAAAAGAACTCTAAGACCTTCCCCAGCATGGCATGCATCTCCCGCCGCGGAACGATCATATCAATCATACCGTGCTCCTGGAGGAACTCCGCTCTTTGGAACCCGGCCGGTAGCTGCTGCTTGATCGTTTGCTCGATCACGCGGGGTCCGGCAAAACCGATCAGGCTCTTGGGCTCGGCGATAATAATGTCACCGAGCATGGCAAAGCTTGCCGTCACCCCTCCGAACGTTGGATCCGTGAGCACGGAGATGAACGGGAGGCCGGCTTCCCCCAGACGGGCCACGGCAGCCGAGGTTTTGGCCATCTGCATGAGCGAGAGAATCCCTTCCTGCATCCTTGCTCCACCGGATGAAGCCACTGACACGAAGGGGGCCTTTTTCTCGATCGCCCGCTCCACGGCCCGAGCAATCTTCTCTCCCACGACCGAGCCCATGCTGCCGCCCATGAAGTTGAAATCCATAATCACGAGCGACACGGGCCTGCCTCCGATCTTTGCCTCGCCGGAGATGATCGCGTCCTTGAGTCCGGTCTTCTTGCGGCTGCTCTTGAGTTTGTCCTTGTAGTCCTTGAAGCCAAGAAAATCCTTCGGCGAAAGGCCGTCCTCCACCTCGAGAAAGCTGCCCTCGTCGACAATATAGGGAAGCCGTTCTGACGCCGAAATACGGAAGTGGTAGTCGCACTTGGGACAGACTTTGTAGTTTTTGTCCACCTCTTTTCGATAGATGATCTCTTTGCAGTTGTCGCACTTCACCCAGAGCCCTTCGGGTATCTTGATTTTCTTGGGGGGGGCCTCGGGAGCGCTGCTTTCAGTTCGTTCTTTTTTAAACCAGGCCATGATTCTCCTTATTATAATTAGATTCCAGGTCCGGATGTCACGCTTTGCTTTTCGAATCTCAAAATATGTATGTCTTCCCTTCCCGCAGAATTTTAACGTTTTTTCTGCCCAGGGCGCGGAGCTCGTCGATCACCTGTTGGTAGTGAACCGGTTTTATGTGGTAAATATAAAGTGGTACGCTGTTGTCAAGGCTTGCTTTTACAAGATCGTTGTGGAGCCGGGCCGGCGTAAAGTGACCGCTCGCATCGGCGATCATCTCAAGCCTGTTCGGAAACGATGTATCTACAATGATCGCTTTAAGATTCGTCGTCTTGGCAGCCTCTTTCCAGAGCCCCTCATTCGACCCTGTATCGGCGCTGTACAGTATCGAAGCTTTTCCATCGCCTACCAGGAACCCAACGGTAGGAACGGCGTGCTTCATGGGGATGGCCTTTACAGTCAGCCCGCCTATCTTCACCGGCGTTCCCACCTGCATCGGCTTATAGGCAAGGACGGGATTCCGGGAAGTCGGGATCTTGGTGAAGTCCGGCCAGATGATACCGTTCAGCAGGTGCTTCTTGATCGCGTCGATCACTCTGGGTGTGGTCCGTATGTTCACCGGCTTCCTGACATGGCCTACGATGTTGTCAGCCAGGAACAGGAGGGCTTTAATATGATCAAGGTGAGTATGACTGATGAGGATATCGGTTATTTTGCGCTGGGCTTCGAAGCCCAGCGCCGCCGTGATCGTACCTGCATCCAGCATCACCACGTCATTCACGAGGAAACCCGGGGGCATATGGCCTACCGTCTCCGAACCCGAGCAGCCCAGAACCTTTACCTTCATTCACCCCTCTTACCCAATTACCCAAGCAAGTGCAGATCCTAGAATCATGAATCTTGGGCAAATTCTGAATTCGAATCTTCAATAATTCTGAATTTTTATTCTAAGCCCCGGTGCTTCCGAGTTCAGATATTCGTATTTCGTAGCTGGAACCCTGCTCCTTCATTCCTACGAGATCATAAATCACCACGGGGTGCTGCTTGCCCTTTACGGTCACCGACCCCAGTTCGTTCACTTTCACGACATCTTTTACTCTGTTATAGGTGAACTCCGTAATAATGATATGATTATTATATTGTCTTGTCAAGTCCTCTACCCGCGCTGCCAGGTTGACGTTGTCACCGATCACGGTGTAATCCATCTTTTTGCCTTCGGCGCCCATGTTGCCGACTACCATGTCGCCCGTGTTGATGCCAATTCCGATATCGAGCGCTGTCTTTCCCTCAGCGGTCCACTTCTCCTGGAGTTCTTCAAGCTTTTCGATCATCGCAATAGCGCAACGGACCGCACGCTCCGCATGGTCCGGCTGGCCCACGGGAGCACCCCAGAGCGCCATCACAGCGTCCCCTACGAACTTATCGAGCGTACCTTCATAATCGAACACGATGTCCGTCATCGCGCCGAGATACTCGTTCAGGATTGACACCACCTCTTCAGGCTCATGCTTTTCCGAGAACGAGGTGAAGCCGCGAATATCGGAAAAGAGAACCGTGATCTCCTTGCGCTCACCACCGAGCTTTGCCTTGCTCGGGTCTCGGATTAACTCGTCCACGATCCGCTTAGAAACATAGCTCGAGAACATTTTACGGATGTCCCGGGCGCGGCGCTCTTCCGTAAAGAACCGGTAGGCGGTCTGGCTCGTGTAGCCGAAGAAGAGGGCAGACGCGGGATAGACGAGGTTGAACCATATGCCCTTGGTCACGAAGAGGCAGTACACGGTACCCGCATAGCCTGCGAGCAGCACGAGGAACAGGGCGGCGCCGGCCTTGGCCCCGAGCCGGGGGATGAAGCTTCCCAGCACGACCGCGAACAGGAAGATGAGGAATACGACCGAAGCATCGGTGCGGTAGATGAAATCGCCGTGCAGGATATTGTCCACCACGCTCGCATGTTTCTCGATCCCCGGCATGTTAGGCGAAAAAGGTGTGACGCGCAAGTCGTAGATACCGAGGGCCGTGGCGCCGATGAGCACGATCTTGTCCTTGAACGTTCCATCAGGTGTGGTCCTGTCCAGAATATCGGAGATGGAGTATGCCGGGAACGTTCCGGTCGGGCCGCGATAATTGATCAGCATGCGCCCGTGCTCGTCGGTGGGGATGGTCGTATTCCCGAGACGCACGTTTCCCTTGAAGTCGAGCACGAGGTCCTCTTTCTTCAGGCCGCGATAGAGCCATGCAGCCTGAAGCCCGATGGGGGCATAGTAATCACCCTTGTATCCTATCGCGAGCAGTTCCCACCTGAGAGTCCCGTCGTCGTCGGGGACCATATTGATATGGGCGACGGAATTGGCAACCGATGAAAACCGCAAAAGTGTTGGCAGCACCATCTTTGCCTCGAACGGATAGAACGGCTCGTGGGTATTCTTAAACACGGAATAGGCTGAAGGGGTAATGAAATCCAGCTTCTTGTCGGTAAAGCCCGACTCCTTATAACCCTGCTCGGTAAAATCGAATACAATCGGTAGTATTACGCGGCCGCTTTGCATGATGGCCTTTTGGAACAGATCATCAGAATCCACGTTCTCCGGCTCGGTGAAGAACACATCGAACACGATCACCTTGGCTCCTTCTTCCGTGAGACGGTCCACGACGCGTCCCCAGACCGAACGGGGCCACGGGAAGCGCCCGAGCTTGTTGATGCTCTTCTCGTCAATGGCAGCGATAACGGTCTCCGGTCCCGGTGCGATCGTCCCGCGAATAAGGAACCTCATGTCAAGAGTCTTCTGCTCCAAGATCTCGAAAAACTTGAAGTTCACGAAGTGCAAGACAGAAAGCGTAACGGCAACCATAAGGGCGATAGCGATACCTGCCCTTTTACCCGTTTTCAGTTTCATGTTAACTCATCTCCGACTAACAAGAATAGCTGTCGTCTGTCTTCCCAGCGGCCAATTTTGTTTTTGAACCATATCCTCTCACGCATCTACGCCATCATTCCGACTCTCTGGCGAAATTCGAGAGATTTTAACAGCCGCTATCCTAAGTGTTGCACCTGCCCATTGAACTCACGAACAAAAAAAGCATCGACAAGAGATGAAGTTGCGAGTAAACCCTCATCGTTCTCTTTCCGCATCGTAATATCTTCTTGATTGTCTTTCCGGCCTCTCTCCGGCTCGAGGGATATCGATGTCTCAAACGTTTCAGAAAGGCATCATCGAGAACAGGATCGAGACTCCATGAGGGAAGATCTCGTGATCGGACATTGTGACATTATGAGATACCTGTCAGGCTGAGAATGCCTTTGAAGTTATTGGCAAGGAGAGCTTTGGCTTCTGCAGAACCATTTCTCCCTGATGGACTGCTCGGATCAGCTTGACGACTCGCCATGTCCTGCAAGCACCCCCCGTTTAAGTGCCTTCACGAAAGCTGCGGTGCTTGCTATGAGCTTCGGTGACCCGATATTCTCTTCGACCACATTCACAAGGGCGCTGCCTACAATCACCCCGTCCGCTCCCCAGAGCGCAACCTGGGCGGCCTGGTCAGGCGTCGAGATGCCAAAACCAACGGCAATGGGTTTGCCCGTTACTTGCTTAATCTTTTTGAGTGAATCCTGAATGGAACTCTGAACTCCTGTTCTCGCACCCGTCACGCCGGCAAGCGAAACGTAATAGACAAACCCTTGAGATACCTTGCATACAAGCTGTATCCGTTCATCGGTGCTGGTGGGCGCAAGCAAAAAAATGGTGGCCAGCCCTGCCTTCTTTGCCAGTGGGATCAGCGTCCCTGCCTCCTCCGGCGGAAGATCGGGAAGGATTACCCCATCCAATCCCGCCGACGCTGCGTCGTTCACAAACCGCTCTTCTCCATACTTGAAGATAAGATTGTAATAGGTCATGAGGATGAGCGGTATTTCGCTCTCCTTGCGGACATCGGCAACCAGGCTGAGGACGTCGGATACGCTCGTATGGTTCTTGAGCGACCTGATCGCCGCCTTCTGGATCGTCGGCCCGTCCGCCAAGGGATCGGAAAAAGGGGCGCCAAGCTCGATTATATCACACCCCGCCTTTTCCATCTCGAGGATGAGAGTTTTTGTGGTCGCGAGATCGGGGTCTCCCGCCATGACATACGGGATGAGAGCCGTTTCATTTCTTTTCATCAGCCGGTTGAACGTATTTTTTATTCTATGCATAATCCCAACTTTGAACCTAGACTTTTAAATTTTGCCTTCTCTTTACAGCTCGACTCCCCTGATCTTCGCCACATGCATAACGTCCTTGTCGCCACGGCCTGAAAGATTGACGACGATGATCTTGTCCTTGCTGAGCGTGGGAGCGAGTTTAAGACAGTAGGCCACAGCATGGGCACTTTCGAGAGCCGGGATGATGCCCTCGAGTCGGGACAGAAGATCGAATGCCTCCATTGCTTCTTCATCGATGGCATAGGTATATTCGATGCGGCCTGAATCGTGATAGAACGCATGCTCCGGACCGACAGCGGCATAGTCCAGACCTGCCGAGACGGAGTGGGTCATTTCTATCTGCCCCTGTTCATCCTGAAGAACGAATGTCTTCGAACCTTGAAGTATGCCGAGCGACCCGCCAGCGAACCGCGCCGCATGTTTTCCCGGTTCGATGCCGAGACCGCCGGCCTCGATACCGTACATCTTCACCGATGGGTTATCGAGGAATTCATGAAACAGCCCCATGGCATTTGATCCGCCGCCCACGCAGGCGACAAGGCAGTCCGGCACCCTACCTTCGAACTTCATAATCTGCTTCTTTGCCTCGCGGCCGATAACGGACTGAAAATCGCGCACCATTAGGGGGAAGGGATGGGGGCCGAAGACCGTCCCGAGCACATAATGCGTGTTCGCAACGTTCGTGATCCAATCGCGCATGGCCTCGTTGATCGCGTCTTTGAGAGTCTTGCTACCAATATCCACCGGCCGGACCACTGTGCCGAGGAGCTTCATGCGGAAGACGTTCAGTGACTGGCGAGCCACATCATCAGTACCCATGTAGACCTCGCAGTCCAAGCCGAACATGGCGGCCGCCGTTGCCGTGGCTACACCGTGCTGGCCGGCACCCGTCTCGGCGATGACGCGGGTCTTTCCCATGCGTCTGGCGAGCAGGACCTGTGCCAGTGAATTATTGATCTTGTGGGCACCCGTGTGGCAGAGGTCCTCACGTTTCAGATAGATCTTCGCACCACCCAAGTGCTCGGTGAGCCGTTTTGCAAAATAGAGCGGGGTGGGTCGCCCAATGAACTCGCGGAAATAGAACTCAAGCTCAGACTGGAATTCCTTGTCCTTCTTCGCCGCGTGGTAAGCGGCCTCGAGTTCGGCAAGCGCGGGCATCAGCGTTTCCGGAGCAAACTTCCCGCCGTAGATTCCAAAATGTCCCCTTTTATCCGGGATGCTCATGGCCGCGATGCCCTCCGGACTTCTATAATAAATTTTTTGATCTTTGCATGGTCCTTGATTCCTTTGCCATTCTCGACACCGCCGGCCACGTCCACCGCATACGGCTGTACGAGCTTCACTGCCTCGGCCACGTTCTCGGGCGTGAGCCCTCCGGCAAGGATTACCCTGCCGAACGTCTTGGCCACAACGGCCAGATGCCAGTCAAACGCTACGCCCGTGCCTCCCCGCAGATTTTCCTGGTAGCTGTCGAGAAGAAAAGCGCTTACCCGGTATTGCACCATATGTTTGAGACTTTCGCGGTCTTTCACCTGAAATGCCTTGATCACACGGCTTCCGAAGCCGAACCGCGCACAAAACTCCGGACGTTCGTCTCCATGAAGCTGCAGGATCTTTATGCCCGTGGTGAACTGGATGTCACGTATTTTTTCCTCACGCTCGTTCACAAAGATGCCGACGGGCACGACAAAGGGTGGCAGTTGAGCAATGATCTCGGATGCTTTCTCCGGATCGATGTAGCGCGGGCTCTTCTTGTAGAAATTGAACCCCAGCGCATCGGCGCCGAGATCCGTCGCATGGAGCGCATCATCTATATTGGTTATGCCGCAGATTTTTATTTTGATCATATTCTTGAGTTCCGCCACAGAGGCACAGAGTACACGGAAAAGAGAGATAAATTTAAAATTACAGTCTAAAGATTCGCCCTATATCCACTTTTCAATGCTCATCTGAGTCTTACCGTTTTTTAACGTGTTCCTCTATAATCTCTGTTCTTCCGTGGCAAAAATCAATCCTTTCCCAAAAGTTCTTTCACTTTCTTCCCGACATCCTTCTCCTGCATCAGGCTTTCGCCTACCAGTATTGCGTCCACACCGGCCTTCTTAAGCGTGAGCACGTCACCGCGCGTCTTGATCCCGCTCTCGCTCACTACCGTGCGATCATTAGGAATATCTTGTAAGAGATCGATCGTGGTCTGCAGACTCACGCTGAACGTTGAAAGGTCGCGGTTGTTGATGCCCACGAGCGACGCGCCTGCAATCAATGCCGTATCAAGCTCCTTGTACGTATGCGACTCGACGAGCACATCGAGACCGAGCTCTGCGGTAATACCGAGAAAATCCTGGATCTGCTGTCGATCGAGGCAGGCCGCGATCAAGAGCAGCGCATCGGCGCCCGCAGCACGTGCCTCATAGATCTGGTATTCATCGATGATGAAATCCTTGCGCAGAAGCGGAAGCTCGACAGCCGCCCGGATTTGACCGAGGTATTCGAGCTTTCCCTGAAAGTACTTTTTTTCCGTCACCACCGATATACATGATGCCCCGGACT
The DNA here is from genome assembly GCA_035516175.1 of Nitrospirota bacterium. Taxonomy (GTDB): domain Bacteria; phylum Nitrospirota; class UBA9217; order UBA9217; family UBA9217; genus DASPSR01. The sequence goes on along the minus strand of DATJAO010000031.1, from coordinate 8,953 downwards.
TTGCATAGATCCTTGCAATGTCCACAGGATTGAAGTCCTTGCGGATCACGCCTCTTGACGGCGATGCTTTTTTCACCTCAGCGATAAGTCGGATCTCGCCTTCAGCGGAGAGCAATCCCTCAAACCCCCGCGTCGGTTCAGCATCCGATGCTTTTGCCTTAACATCAGAAAATGGTACCCGACGTTTTGTCTCCGCCAGTTCTTCTTTTTTATGCGCGATGATCTCGTCTAAAATCATTCCGTTGTTGTATCGTTCCCGTTAGGACACGGCGCGCCGTGTCCTTATCCTGCCCCTTAGAGTCTATTCGTAAACGCCTTCAACATCTCGAGCTTTTTGAGCGCTGCCCCGGAATCGATCGAATCAATTGCGAGTTCGATGCCTTCTTTAAAATACGAGGCCTTGCCCGATGCCACAAATCCTGCGGCGGCGTTCAGAAGGACGATATCGCGACGGGCCCCCTTCTGCCCCTTGAGAACGTCAAGGGTGATCCTGGCGTTGTCCGCTGCGTCGCCGCCGCGCAGGTCCACGGACTTCCCTACGGGGAAGCCGAAGTCCGAAGGATGGATGAAAAAGTCCTTCACCGCACCGTCTTTGAACTCGGATACCTTTGTCCGGTCCGTGACGGTAATCTCGTCCAGCCCGTCCATGCCGTGCACGACGAACGCATGTGTTGCGTCGAGATTGCCGAGGGTCCGGGCTAGCAGCGCCGTCAGATCGGAGGAATATACTCCCATGATCTGCGACTTCACTCCTGCGGGGTTCGTGAGAGGACCGAGGACGTTGAAAATCGTGCGGATACCGATCTCCCGCCGCGGCCCAATTGCGTACTTCATGGCCTGATGCAAGAGCGGCGCAAACAGGAACCCGATACCAACTGTCTGCAGACACTCTTCCACCCGCGGGGAAGGGATCTCTATATTTATGCCGAGCGCTTGGAGCACATCGGCGCTTCCGCTCTTGCTCGAGACGGAACGGTTACCGTGCTTAGCCACGGTGACATCCGCGCCGGCGATGACGAAGGCCGCCGTGGTCGAAATATTGAATGTGTGCGCCATGTCGCCGCCTGTACCGCAGGTGTCCACCTGGTACTGAGCAGAGAGTTTCACGTGAACGGCCTTCTCGCGCATGGCCCTGGCCGAGCCTGTTATTTCCTCAACGGTCTCTCCCTTCATCCGGAGCGCGGCAACATACGCGGCAATCTGCGCGTCCGTGGCCTCGCCCTGCATGATCTCGCGCATCACAGTTTCGGCCTCAGTCTCCGTGAGGTTTGTCTTCGCGACTGCCTTTGCGATAGCTTCCTTGATCATTTGATCTCCAAACTTCCTGTCGCAACGAAATTACACGAATCAAAAGCTCACAGGGAAAAGGGCGTATTGGAAAAAGGGTGTGAAAAACATGACCTGTTCATTCTTCTCCGTTTTCCTTTCTGGTCCATTTCTTCTCAGTCTTTACGTTTTTTCGTGATGATTTGTGATAATTCTTCGCTAAACGATCCCTACATCTTCAGGAAGTTCCTGAGTAATTCTTTCCCTGCTCCGGTCAGGATGGACTCGGGGTGGAACTGCACGCCTTCTACCTTGAACTGCTTGTGCCGCACGCCCATTATGATGCCGTCCTCGGTCCAGGCCGTTACCTCGAGCACTGTTGGCAGTGTCTCCCGCTTAATGATGAGCGAATGGTAGCGAGTGGCCTCGAAGGGATTCGGAAGCCCCGCAAAAATAGTCTTGTTGTCGTGGTGGATCATCGAGGTCTTGCCGTGCATGAGGTACGGTGCGCGGATCACATCTCCGCCGAAGGCCTCGCCGATCGCCTGGTGGCCGAGGCAGACTCCGAGGATCGGTATCCTGCCGGAAAAGTGTTTGATCACCTCGATCGATATCCCGGCCTCCTTAGGCGTGCACGGTCCAGGTGAGATCACGATGCGATCGGGCCGCATGTTCTCGATTTCAGGGATCGTAATCTTATTGTTCCGGTATACCTCCATATCCTGTCCCAGCTCACCGAGATACTGGACCAGGTTGTAGGTGAAGGAATCGTAATTGTCGATCATTAGTAGCATAAAGAACCTCTAAAAATCGTGTCTCGAAAAGGCGCAGAGGGCGCAAAATTTAGATCTTAAATCTCGAATTTTTAATTTTCATGTTTTCTCGGTATTCATTGGTCTCTGCGGGCAACAAATTCTTAATCTAACCCTTTCTCCGCCATCTCCACGGCACGCATCATTGCCTTCGCCTTGTTCACCGTCTCCTGGTACTCCGCGGCCGGGTCGCTGTCGGCCACTACGCCGCCGCCTGCCTGGATATACGCAACCCCCTCCTTGATGACGAGCGTGCGGATGGTGATGCAAGTATCCATGTTGCCCGAAAACCCGAAGTATCCGACAGCGCCCGCGTAGGGCCCGCGCCGTGTGGGTTCAAGCTCATCGATGATCTCCATGGCCCTGATCTTGGGAGCACCCGAGACCGTGCCCGCCGGGAAACAGGCACGGATCACGTCATAGGCATCCCTGCCGCGAGACAGCGATCCCCTGACGTTCGATACGATATGCATCACATGAGAGTACCGCTCGATCACCATGAGTTCGCTCACGTTCACGCTGCCCGGGTCGCTCACCCTGCCCACGTCATTCCTGCCAAGGTCAACGAGCATGATGTGTTCGGCCCGCTCTTTCGGGTCAGCGAGAAGTTCCTCTGCAAGCGCTTTGTCTTCCTCCTCGGTCACACCACGGCGGCGCGTACCCGCGATAGGCCTGAGGTCGATCCTCCCGCCTTCGAGCCTGACCATTACCTCCGGTGAAGCGCCGACTACCGTCACATCTCCGCAGCGCAGGAAATACATGTAGGGAGAGGGGTTGATCAGCCGAAGCGCGCGGTAGATCTCATAGGGTTCCATGTTGATCTTCGTCTCGAACCGTTGGGACGGCACGACCTGGAAGATGTCGCCTGCCTTGATGTACTCCTTTGCCTTGAGCACTGCCTGTTCGTACCGGGCTCTGGTGAAATTGGACGTGAGCCTATGCTTCTTCGCCTTCTTTCTTGCACGTTGGACGTCGAACGTTGAACGTTTCCCCTGTTTCAGTTTCTTGACCAGAGCATCGATCTTCTCCGTCGCTTCCTTATATGCAGCCGTCACCGATTTCCCATTGACATGGGCGTTCGACACCACCTTGATCCGGTGGGTAATATTGTCGAAGATCACGAGGGTGTCGGTGATCATGAAGAAGATGTCCGGGATGTCGAGGCCGCTCTTCTCACGGTTAGGCAGGTCCTCAAAAAAACGGACAACATCATAGCCCATGAAACCGACGGCGCCTCCGAAAAAACGCGGCAGCGAGGGATCGGGAACGGGGCTGTACTCAGAGAGTGTGTTTTGTACCGCCTCGAGCGGGTCCCGCTCGAACGATCGTTCCTCGGTCTTTCCGTTTCTTGTGATCTCGACCTTGCGGCCGTAGCTCCTGACGACAACCGAAGGCCTGCTGCCGAGGAACGAGTACCGTGCCCACTTCTCTCCTCCCTCCATGCTTTCGAGGAGGAAGGAATGACGGCCATCATCGATCCTCAGAAAGGCCGAGACCGGCGTTTCCATATCGGCAAGGATCTCACGGTGTACGGGAATGAGATTGCCTTTTTTCGCTTTCTGTTTGAACTCCTCTAGAGAGGGCCGAAACATAAAACTCCTTGCAAAATAAACGATTTTTTACTATACCAAATAGGAAGAATAACTGTCAATCAAAAAACCACACGACTTAGCGGGGCGTAAAAATAAAATGATATTTTCAGGCTGTTTCATCCCGGGAAAGGTGAATAGGAATGACGTTCAAAAGATGGGCGAATGATGACCTGTTCCGATGTCAAGAAAACGCTTTATCGAACTTCGTCCTATTATATTCGTTCATGTTCTTGATTGCAAAGTCCCAGTACGCATTTTTCAGCTAAAGGTCCGATTGTTCAAACGTGGTCAAACCCGAGTCAAAAATGCTCAGCGAGCGCTATAGTGAGTACTGCTGCCCATGGATGAGCGGCCTTAACCTTATTTTAGACCGTGGTCGTTGGCACGGCTTCTTTCCCAGCCTTTCTTGCATTACATGCCAGCAGCCCTGTTAGAAATACTAGCACCATGCTGCTGGTATGCCGACGCGCACTGTCCATGGTTTACCTTTTCTTCTTCATCGTATCAAGAAACCCTCTTCCGTATAGTCCGTTGATGTTCATTGATGCTGCTAGGTATTTTTCGCTGGTCGCTCTATATAGCAACGGTAGGGTTGTTGCTTCCCGCCGACTTCCGACGGCACCGCAATGATCAAAAGATATTCTTGTCAAATTTCGTCCGCTGGTAGCTCTCTCTTTGCTTGAAGACCTTGTTTCGGTACGCCTCGAGCAGAGATGTATCAGACTGCTCAAACGTGATCAGCCCGGAATCGAAGATCTCCAGCTTCCGGCTACTCGCACCGCTCATCCATTGTGCAACCATGCTGTCCTCCCTCGCTTCGATCTCATCGGGCGGGCCGAATGTCCTGGAGAACTGATCGAGTTTCCCTGTCAATTTCCTGTAAAGATGCTGGCCTTTGAACCTCGTCGTCGAAAAGAAACTATAGTACAAGCGACTGTTCAGCCTGTCACCTCGGCCTGTCTGCTCTCCGGTGAATTTAAGCACAATCCGGCCAGGCTCCCCGCCCTCAAACACGCGCAGATTGGGATCGAGGGAGTCGAAGTTGTCGTGATCGACGATCGTTAATGTTATGATGTTTTGTTTTGGATATTGTTCAGCAGGAACCGCTTCCACAACCGGTTTGACCTTATAAAAGGACATATAGGCTTTCTGGGCAGCGTTCACTGTCATGCCTGGTTTATATTTCTGAACGGCTCCGATCCATTGATTTATCCACGCAAGGATCTTTGTTCGTCTCTGTGCAGCGCAGACCTGTACGAGATGATCGTTCCGAAGGGTCACTACGAGCTTCCGCTTTCCTTCGGCGGTATCCATAGTTTTGGCTTGGAGCCTCGTCCCCGTTGCCTTCCGCTGACATTGTCCCCAGCAGTACTCGAACTGTTCACCATGGGATTCCGCAAGAGACGGTTTGCCATACTTCGATACCATCTTTTTCTTGTACTTTGCTACGGCAACGGCGGTTTCTGCCGCATCGTATGTCGTGACCAGTTGGACGGTGCTTAGCACGGAACGATTTGAGCTGCACGTAAATGAGAGGCTTATTTCCGTATCAGGCTCACTGTCGTAAACAAAGAAGTCCGAGTACCCTGTCTGGTAAGCCTTGACGCCTCTCTTGCGCAAGATCTGCTTTACCTCGCCGATGGACATGCCAACATAGTACCCCTGAATGTTCAGGACAGGCACAGCTTTTTTATTGGTTTGGGTCGTCACCGTCGAGACAGCAGACATACGCTTTTTTTTGGGCTTGGCCATATTCGTCCCGTCCGGAGGCATAGCATTCTTCTCGGCCTTGTCCGAACCTGGCGTAGCGGTAGGTGCAGTCTCTATCTTAACTTTATCCGCTCCTGCAGGAGCCGCCGGTGAAGCTTCTTTCGTGGTTCTATCGCCACCTGCAGCAACAAGAGGTTTAATTTCTCTCTTGACCTTGCCCGCATCACCGCACGACTGCGGTTGGCAGCATAGGAACAGTGCAGTAATAGCCACAAGAGGTATTCTGCCAATTTGCCTAGAATATCTCTCCGTTGTCCTGTTCTTCTCTATGGACGGCATCATAAACAGGCTACACCTCCTCCAGCACCACAATCTACCTTCCAGGTGCCCCTTTATCGTTCTGTAGTGGTGTGGGCACAGCTTCGACGTTGCTCCTAACCGCTCTGACCACAACGCGACGGTTCAAGCGGTCGCATACTGTTGTTGCTTCAGTGCAGACCATCTGCTTCCGTCCCAGGCTCTCCACCTTTCTGATCTGCTGCAGCTTCACTCCTGACCGGAGCAAATACGTCTTCACAGCCTCTGCCCTCTTCATTCCGATCCGCACGGTAGCCGCCTCGGACCCGTGCCGGTCTCCATGCCCTTCGATCTCAACGGAAAGCTCGGGATGATCCCTCAACAGGCGGACAACATACTCAAGCGCCTTCCTGTCCTTACTGGTGACCGGAGCACCTTTTTTATCAAAATTCGCCTTAATGACTACTGTCTCGGTGACAGCTGCGGACTCGGGGATCTTTTTCTTTGCTTCAGCTGGAGCTGCCGACACCGCGGGAGCGGCAGGCCTTACTATTGGTGTTGCTGGTACCGCGGGGGCGGCAGGCATCACCGTTACCGGTTGTGGAGCGACACCGGCTCTCGGCGGTGCTGGCGCCTTCAGGGGTTTGCAGACCACTTCTCCGACATCGGTCAACATGTCCTCCGTCTCCGGGAAGGTGATGGAGAATGCGCATGTCCCGCCCTCATAGTCCACCCTGGCACTGTAGGTGCCCGGATTGATCATGTTTCCGCCGGTTTTTTTCCGTTCGGCGATTTCCCGGCAGCTCAGGTTATCGACGCTGCTGGTTTTAGCTTCTTCGGGCAGGCTGTTCTCGAGGTAGAATTCCCCGCCTTTTCCCGTGGGGAAGGCTACTTCCTTCTCACCGACCTTTAACATTATATCAATATATTCCAGCGGCGTTTTTTTATCGTCACTCTGAACAAATAGCGTCCCGATAAGAGCTCGTACTTTCCGGGCATCAAAGAATACACAGGAGCCGCTCCAGAGTGAGGGCGTGAGCGTCCTGTTCACGTCGGATATGCTGTAATCGATGGGGATGTTTTTCGTGTCAAGCGTGATCTGATTTCGGTTGTAAGATGTAAGCGTCGGCACGATCAGCGTGCCGGAAGAATCCGTTTTCCCGATCTCCTGGCCGTTATTGGACACCGCGGCGCCTTGCAATTTGTCGGCCATGACTATGCTGAAACTATCGCTCACCGGCCGCGAGATACCGGTAAATCCTCCTGTATACACGAACGATCCGGCGACTGATAGATTGTACAGCTCGGAAGTTACTCCGGCGGAGTTCTGTATGCTAGAATCGAGAGTCAAGACGCCATAACGAGCGTTATACTGGATAAAAGGGCTGAAGGATTTTGTGTTCGTTGATCCTGTTTCGTTCTGATTGAGGGAAAGCCGATAGCCGAGACCTTCCCCGACGGGCGTGTCTTTTTGCAGTTGCACGGTTTCCGAATTTGTGTCACCACTGTGGTTATACTGTACCGAACCGCGAAGATTCCAATCGAAGTTGATGTTAAGGCCGATGAACACGGCGTTAATCTTATTACTATAACTTGATGATTGGGTGGTCGAGGCAGTCGCAAAAAGACTCGTTATTCTCGAGAGCACCCGCGAGTAGTTTGCAGCGGTGGTGCGCGTACTGACCCCGTCGTATGTTTCGCTCGACGCATAATTGAGGGAAAAGCTCCCCAGAGGATCTACCATGAACCCCATTCCGAGGTTCTCTTCATATTTGGTGCTACTGGTGCTATCGGTGCTATCGGACACGACGCTGCTGATGGTCGCGTAATCCCTTGAATATCCGCGCAGGAGCACATTCGTGTTGAAGCTGCCGAGCTGATAGGAGTACTGGAATGACCCCGCGGACCCCTTATTGCCGTTCGCGGAACTTCCGGCAAGGGAAAGGGCAAACTGGCCGACCCGGGGGACCAAAAAGGCCGTGGATATTCCTCCGTTATAGACGCCATCGCCGCCTTCGGCCCGAGCCCCGATGTTCACAGCATTCGTGAGTCCATAGCGGTGGAACGCGGAAAACACCGCCTTTCCATAATCGTTACTTTCGACACCATACTGTTCCCGCAGGAAACCCACGTTATAACTGTATTCGTGCAACCCTTCCCGCAGCAGCTGAGTGCTGAAATACGCAGGATAGGAAATCCTCTGGATGTTTCCGAAGGGGTCCCTGAGCACAAGATCGATGTTATGGGCGCCGGTGTAGGAGTAGAGGTTCTTCAACTCGAACGACCCTGGGGCAATCGGCTGTTTCCCCACCAGTGTGCCGTCCAGATAGATTTCAGCCTGCGTTGGAAGAGTGACGGTACCCTTAAGGTCCATCACGGGTTGGGTAATGAGATAGGGATCGAGCTTGTAGACCTTCGAAAAACCGATGCCTCCCATGTTGACGGTGCTGCCCAGGTCCCCGGAGTTCGCAAACTGGTCTCCGAGCACGAGCCACTGGAGGTCGCCCCATCGCTCGTAAGTGGCGCTGCTCTGGAGGCGCACAAAGCTTGCGCTCTGTTCCGTCTTGGTATATTGAGAGTCAGAGGTAAAAAAAATGTTCCCGGAACTTACGCCCACTTTGTTTATTGCTGTAAAGGACTGGAACCCGTCGGTGCTGCTATATGAATAGGTCAGGCCGTAATTCAGAAAGGCGCTCGTCTCCCGGGGATAGTAGACGTTCTGAGGCGTGGACTTGAGGGAGAACAGGTCGACAGACGTTTTCTGGACCTCCGTGGTCTTTCCGATGATGGCGACAGTCAGACTCTTTTCGTCAAAGTTGTACGTGACGTCGAGAACAGCGCTCAAGGGCACGTACTGCTCGTTTCCGATGAGGACGGTCCGGCCTTCGGCGTACTTCAGCTTCAGTGCTTTGAGGTCTTCCTCCCTGATGAACAGGTTTCGCTCATTGTCGAGTTCGACAAAGAAATCGCCCTTGGATTCCATGTTAATGGTGACGCTCACGATGATTTGGGTGGTCGCTTTCGGGGATGGAGGGACAGCCGCGTCGGTTTCCGGCTTCGCCCCACCGGACGTAGACGAGGGTGCAGGGGAAGTTGAAGCAGCATCCTTCTCGCCGGCTGCGGAAACGGAAAATACGGGAAAGAGGGTGATCAGGACTATCGCGAGGGCAAAGAAAAATGTCCCTTTGTTCGGCACAATTCGCTCGGAACGGGGCTTGGGCGATGCGGTGATGTTATTGTGCGCACATGTTCTTTTGGACATTCAGTGTCCCATTG
>DATJAO010000030.1:0-11237 GCA_035516175.1 Nitrospirota bacterium | reverse complement strand
TTCGGGTAATCGATGATCACCTTACGCGATAGGCCGGTTACTTCATCCACCTCCTCGCGCATGGTGACGCCTTCGATGATATCGCCGAAGGCGATCTTCCCGCCGATCTCGGTGAGGATGGGCAAGGAATAGGGATCCCATTCCACGAGCTTCTGCCCCACATCCACTTTCTGGCCATCCTGCACCTTGAGCCTGGCGCCGTAGATGATGGCGTACTTCTCTTTTTCGCGCCCCGTGTCATCATAAATAGCGATGCTGCCGCTTCGGGACATGGCGACATAATCCCCTTCCTTGTTCTTCACCGTGTTCAAGTTTAGGTATTTCATGGTACCGGCGTTCTTGGCCTCAAGAACAGTCTGTTCGACCACCTTGCTTGCTGTACCGCCGATATGGAAGGTCCTCATCGTCAGCTGGGTACCCGGCTCGCCGATGGACTGTGCAGCAATGATGCCGATGGCTTCGCCTATGTCCACGAGCTTTCCGCGGCCGAGATCCCTGCCGTAACACATCTTGCATACACCGCGTGTGGACTGGCATGTAAGCACCGAACGGATCTTGATCCGATCGATGCCGGCCTCCTCAATCCTCTTGACGAGGTCTTCATTGATCTCACGGCGGGTCCCGATGATCACCTCTTTGGTGATCGGATCTTTGATATCATCTGCCGCAACGCGTCCAAGTATACGCTCTGATAACGGCTCGATGATCTCGCCGCCTTCGACGAGCGACCCGACGATGATACCATCGGTCGTGCCGCAGTCATCCTGGGTGATGATCACATCCTGAGAAACGTCCACGAGCCTCCGCGTGAGGTACCCCGAATTGGCAGTTTTAAGCGCTGTGTCCGCGAGACCCTTGCGCGCACCGTGCGTCGAGATGAAGTACTGGAGCACAGTGAGCCCCTCTCGAAAGTTCGCCGTGATCGGGGTCTCGATGATCTCGCCCGACGGCTTGGCCATGAGTCCGCGCATGCCGGCTAGCTGGCGGATCTGCTGCGTACTGCCGCGCGCTCCGGAATCTGCCATCATAAAGATATTGTTGAACGACCTCGCCTCCTGGAGTTCCGACTTCTTGCCGCCCCGGAGTTCGATCTCTTCCATGCCGAGTTCCGACATCATCTCGTCCGCGATCTTCTCAGTCACATTTGCCCAGATATCAATTTCCTTGTTGTAGCGCTCTCCGTTCGTGATCAGACCTTCGGTGTACTGATGATGAATCTCCATCACCTCTTTCTGCGCTTGGTCGATAAACTTCTGCTTCTTGCTCGGGATATGCATGTCAGAGATACAGATGGAGATGCCGGCCCGCATGGCGAACTTGAACCCAATCTCCTTGAGTTCATCGATCAAGATCACGGTGCGCCTTAAGCCAAGCCTCCGGTAACATTCATCAAGGAGTTTGGCAAGCTCTTTTTTGTTCATTTCTTTGTTGACGGAAGAGAAGGAAATTCCTTCCGGAAGGACCTCACTGAACAACACCCGCCCGACAGTGGTCTCTTCGATCTTGCCATTTATGCGGACTCTGGCACGCGCATGGATATCCGCCATGCCTTGATCGTAGGCGATGCGCACTTCATCCCTGCCGGAGAACACCTTACCCTCTCCAAAGACGCCGGAACGTGCTTTCGTAAGATAGTAGCATCCAAGCACGATATCCTGTGACGGAACCGTGATCGGCCTCCCGTTCGCTGGCGAGAGGACATTATTGATCGAGAGCATAAGCACTCTCGCCTCAAGCTGTGCTTCGACAGAGAGGGGAATGTGCACTGCCATCTGGTCTCCGTCAAAGTCAGCGTTGAAGGCGGCGCAGACGAGCGGATGCAGACGTATCGCCTTGCCTTCCACAAGCACAGGATCGAAGGCCTGAATTCCGAGCCGGTGAAGCGTGGGGGCGCGGTTCAGGAGCACCGGATGTTCCTGAATCACCTCTTCGAGCACGTCCCAAACTTCGGGACGCTCGCGTTCAATCATCTTCTTCGCGCTCTTTATAGTCGTGGCGTAGCCCTTTTCCTCAAGCTTGTTGAAAATGAAAGGTTTGAACAGTTCAAGGGCCATCTTCTTCGGCAGACCGCACTGGTGGAGCTTCAGGTCAGGACCCACCACGATCACCGAACGGCCCGAGTAATCCACTCGTTTTCCGAGCAGGTTCTGGCGGAAGCGTCCCTGCTTGCCCTTGAGCATGTCGGAAAGGGACTTGAGCGGCCGCTTGTTCGGACCGCGCAGCACCCGTCCGCGACGGCCGTTGTCAAAGAGTGCATCCACCGCTTCCTGCAGCATCCTCTTCTCGTTCCGAATGATGACTGAGGGAGCCTTGAGCTCCTCGAGCCGGCGCAGTCGGTTGTTCCTGTTGATCACCCTGCGATAGAGGTCGTTCAGATCGGAGGTCGCAAACCTCCCACCTTCGAGCGGTACGAGCGGCCGCAGCTCCGGCGGTATCACCGGGATCACATCCAGGATCATCCACTCGGGCTTATTGCCTGATTTGCGGAATGACTCAATGACCTTGAGCCGCTTCGTGAGCTTCTTTTTCGTGGCCATGGAAGTGGCAGTTTCAATCTTCTTGCGGATATCTTCGGACTCCGCCTCCAGATCGATGGCATTGAGCATTTCCCTGATCGATTCGGCGCCCATGCCCGCTTTAAAGGCGCTGGAGCCGTACTCCAACTGTGCCTTGCGGAATTTCTCTTCCGTCAGCAGTTCCTTCTGTTTCAGCGGCGTTTCGCCGGGATCCGTCACCACATAATTTTCGAAATAGAGGACCTTTTCGAGCTGCCGGAGCGTCATATCGAGGAGGGTGCCGATGCGGCTCGGCAATCCCTTGAGAAACCAGATGTGGGCAACAGGAGAAGAAAGTTCGATGTGGCCCATGCGCTCCCGGCGCACTTTGGACTGGATCACCTCGACGCCGCATTTGTCACACACAATGCCGCGGTGCTTCATGCGTTTGTATTTGCCGCAGAGGCACTCCCAGTCTTTTATCGGACCGAATATTTTGGCGCAGAATAGACCGTCCCGTTCCGGCTTGAACGAACGGTAGTTGATGGTCTCGGGCTTCTTTACCTCGCCGTACGACCATTCCTTGATTCGCTCAGGAGAGGCAATCTTTATCCGCATTGCGTCAAAACTGATATCTTTCGGCTTATCAAAGAGGCTCATGACATCAGTTCTAGCCTTGTTCTCTGTCATTCTTTTTTCTTCCACAGCAAACCTCCATAGGAGAGGGCAGCGCCCTCATGACCCTGATCAATAATCACCAAATGCACATACACCCGAGAGAAGCAGACATGCTATCGCGCGGATGATATTTTCTCGAGCTCTATTACACGTTCCTTTTCGTGCTTGCGCTCGATGAGTTCCACGTCTAGACACAGGCTCTGCAGTTCCTTGATTAGCACATAGAACGATTCAGGCAGGCCCGGCTCGAGCGCGTGCTCACCCTTCACGATCGCCTCGTAAATTTTCGCCCTTCCTGACACATCATCGGACTTGACCGTGAGGAACTCCTGGAGACAGTAGGCCGCTCCGTAGGCTTGGAGTGCCCAGACCTCCATTTCGCCGAGGCGTTGACCGCCGAATTGCGCCTTGCCGCCGAGGGGCTGCTGCGTCACCAGCGAGTAGGGGCCGATGGAACGCGCATGCAGTTTGTCGTCAACGAGGTGATGGAGCTTGAGCATATACATGTAGCCGACTGTCACCGGTTTGTCAAAAGGCTCGCCCGTGCGCCCGTCGTGCAGCACCGACTGCCCTGTGAGCGGGAGCTTTGCTTCTTTCAGCAGAGAGCGTACCCGCTCCTCGGACGCGCCGTCGAACACGGGGGTGGCTACGTGCAGACCAAGCGCCTTCGCTGCCCAACCCAGGTGAGTCTCGAGTATCTGACCCACATTCATACGGGAAGGTACGCCCAGGGGGTTGAGTACGATTTCGACAGGAGTTCCGTCCGGGAGATAGGGCATGTCCTCCTCGGGAACGATCCTCGAGACCACGCCTTTGTTCCCGTGCCTCCCTGCCATCTTGTCGCCGACGGAGAGCTTGCGCTTCATGGCAACATAGACTTTCACGAGCTTCACAACGCCCGGCGGGAGATCGTCTCCGCGCTTGAGCCTGCCTATTTTCTCATCATAGATGGTTTCAAGAATATTAAGCTGGTTTTCCGAACCGTCCAGAATTTCCTGCAGCTTGGCTGGATACTCTGCGGAATCCACCTTGATCTTGGCAAGGTCTTTCTCCGGCAATTTGTCGAGGATCTCTACTGTGATCTTCTTCCCCTTGGCCAGTTCGGTCTTGCCGGTCTTGGTATTCACGACTTTGTCGGCAGCAGTCTTGCCAACCAGGATCCTCCGGATTCGCTTATACTTGTCCTCTTTTATTGCACGGGCTTCATCCTGGTATTCCTTCTGTAACCTTGCGATCTCCTCGCTCTCCTGGGTCTTCAATCGTTCGTTTTTGTCCTCGCCCTTGCGGGAGAAGACTTTCACATCGATCACCGTTCCCTCGATGCCGGGCGGCGCGTAAAGGGAAGCATCGCGCACATCGCCAGCCTTTTCCCCGAATATCGCGCGGAGGAGCTTTTCCTCAGGCGTGAGTTGGGTCTCTCCCTTCGGTGTAACCTTGCCGATAAGGATGTCCCCCGGCATGACCTCTGCGCCGATACGTATGATGCCGTTCTCATCCAGGTTCCTGAGTGTCTCCTCGCCGAGGTTCGGGATGTCGCGGGTGATTTCTTCCTTCCCGAGCTTGGTGTCTCTTGCCTCGATCTCGAACTCTTCGATATGGATAGAGGTGTAGCGGTCTTCTTTCACGAGCTTCTCACTGATGATGATTGCGTCCTCATAGTTGTATCCGCTCCAGGGCATGAAAGCCACAAGCACGTTCTGGCCGAGCGCCAGTTCGCCGAGGTCCGTCGCTGGGCCATCGGCAATCACCTGACCTTTCTTTACCTTGTCGCCCATACGCACAATCGGCTTCTGGTTCATACAGGTATTCTGATTGGAGCGGTAGAACTTGGTGAGCGGGTACGTATCGATTACCGTTCTGCCCCTGGCATCTTCACCTTTGATCACGATGCGGGTAGAATCCACTGTCTCCACCACTCCGTCACGCTTGCACGAGACTATCGCGCCGGAGTCCCTGGCAGCAACGCGCTCCATGCCGGTGCCGACCACGGGTGCCTGGGGCCGGAGCAGCGGCACCGCCTGGCGCTGCATGTTCGATCCCATAAGCGCCCTGTTAGCATCATCGTTCTCGAGGAACGGGATGAGTGCCGCCGATACGGAGACGATCTGTTTTGGCGAAACGTCCATATACTGCACTTCCTCGGCGCTCACCAGTTTGAACTCGCCGCCCGCACGGGCGGACACGCTGTCCACCGCAAACTTGCCGCGGCCATCAATCGGCGTATTTGCCTGGGCGATGACGAAGTTCTCACCGTCAACTGCAGAGAGGTACTCAATTTCATCCGTAACCTTCCCTGCCTTGACCTTCCGGTATGGCGCCTCAATGAAGCCATAATCGTTCACCCGGGCATAGGTGGCCAGTGAGACGATGAGACCGATGTTCGGACCTTCCGGCGTTTCAATCGGACAGATCCTGCCGTAATGGGTGGTGTGTACATCGCGTACCTCAAACCCCGCGCGCTCTCTCGTAAGACCGCCGGGCCCGAGGGCTGAGAGCCTCCTCTTGTGTGTGATCTCCGCGAGCGGATTGGTCTGATCCATGAACTGAGAGAGCTGGCTCGATCCGAAAAATTCCTTGATCGCAGCGATCACGGGCTTAGGATTGATGATGTCGTGCGGCATAAGCGTATCGATATCCTGGAGGCTCATGCGCTCCTTGATGGCGCGTTCCATTCGCGCAAGGCCTATGCGAATCTGGTTCTCAAGAAGCTCGCCCACAGATCGCACTCTACGGTTCCCGAGATGATCGATATCGTCCACCTCGCCCTTGCCTGTCCGCAGGTTGACAAGGTAGCGGATCACCTCAACAACATCCTGTGCGGTGAGCGTAGTCTTCTCGATGGGGATGTCGAGCTTGAGTTTCTTGTTGAGCTTCAGTCTGCCCACGGACGAGAGGTCGTACCGCTTAGAGTTGAAGAACATTCCCGAAAAGAGGTTCCGCGCCATCTCAATCGTCGGCGGCTCTCCCGGTCGCATCTTCCGATAGATCTCCAAGAGGGCCTCGTCAGAGGACTGCACCTTGTCGGAAAGCAATGTATCACGTATGGCAGAAATCACATGGATACCGTCCATGTAAATCACTTCCATCTTCTCCACTTTGGTAGTGACGATTTTGTTCAAGAAGGTTTCAGTAATTTTTTCGTTCGCCGGCAGGAGCACTTCGCCTGTCTCCGGATCGATGACATCACGAAGAACAACACGGTCAATGAGCTCTTCACGCGGAATGGGTATCTCTGTGATGCCGGCGGATTCCATCTTCTTAATGGCCACACGGGTGATCTTGGCGCCTTCCTTGACTATCATCTCTCGCGTTGCTTTGTCGGTGATCGTATTTGGCGCCTTGAGACCGCTGAGCACGTCCGGATGGATACCCCGCGTAAAGCCGTCCTTCTTAATCTTGATATCTTCAATGGGATAATACATCCGGAGCAGATCTTCTATGGAGTATCCAAATGACTTAAGGAGTATGGTAGCGGGAATCTTCCTCCGCCGGTCGATCCTCACGTACACGATATCCTTGACATCGAATTCGAAGTCCAACCATGAGCCCCGATAAGGGATGATCCTGGCGGAGTAGAGAATTTTGCCACTCGCATGGGTCCTTCCCTTGTCATGCGTAAAGAACGCTCCAGGGGAACGGTGGAGCTGGCTGACCACCACACGCTCGGTCCCGTTCACGATAAAGGTCCCCGTATCGGTCATGAGCGGGAGGTCGCCGACATAAACCTCCTGCTCCTTGATATCCTTTACCCGCTTAGTAGCGGTCTGTTCGTCTTTTTCAAAAAAAACGAGCCGCGTCTTTATCTTGAGCGGTGCGGCGTAGGTGGCTCCGCGCTGCAGGCACTCCCAAATGCTGTACTTGGGGTCCCCGAGCGAGTATCCGAGGTAGTCCACCATTGCGGTTTCGTTAAAATCGTATATAGGGAACACGCTCTTAAACGCCGCCTGGAGCCCCATGTCCTTTCTCTTATCTGATGCGAGATCTCTCTGGAGAAAGAAATCATAGGACCTTTTTTGAATCTCAATCAGATCGGGAATTTCCAGGATTGTTGGGATCCTCGAAAAATCCTTCCTCACGCGGACAAGTTCTCTTTTTTCCTTAGACATTTTTGCACCTCTCTAAAATAACCTGCTTCGTATGGCTACCTTGGTACTAAAATACGTCATGATGACACAAAAAATGTGCGATTACTCCGCTTTCTGCATGTACTATCCATAAACGCAAAAAGTCCTCTGCCCTCCGGACCGTAGCCGGAGGGCAAGGACTTGACAAATGGATCTCAGATAGCGATCCTACTTTACCTCGACGGTTGCGCCTGCTTCGGTGAGTTTCTTCTTCATGGTCTCCGACTCTTCCTTCGAGACCCCGGTTTTTACCGGCTTGGGAGCACCTTCAACCAGGTCCTTTGCCTCTTTGAGGCCGAGGCCCGTAAGCTCACGCACAACCTTGATCACGTTAATTTTCTGGGCACCGGCGCTCGCCAGGATCACGTCAAAGGCGGTCTTCTCTTCCACCGCTGCTGCTGCGCCGCCCGCAGCACCTGCGGCGGCCACGGCCACGGGCGCTGCTGCTGATACGCCCCACTTCTCTTCGAGCATCTTGCTCAACTCTGCTGCTTCAAGAACGGTCAAGCCGCTCAGATCATCTACCAACTTAGCTAAATCCGCCATGTTTCAGTTCCTCCTAATAATGATATAAACTTTTTTAAAATTCGCTCTCGATGAACGAGTGCGCTTTTACGACTTAACCCTTGTCTGCCTTCGCCTTCATGACCCTGGCTATTTGGCCGGCCGGTGCTGCGAGCACACCGACGATCCTCGATGCAGGTGCCTGAAGCAGGCCGACGATCTTCCCACGAAGCACGTTCAGCGAGGGCAGGCTTGCCAGTGCCTTAATTTCCGCCGGCTTCAGCAACTTGCCTTCGAGCACGCCAATCCTGAGCTCCAGCTTGACCTGCGTCTTGTTGAAATCGTAGAGAACCTTCGCGGGAGCAACCACATCATCATATCCGAGCGCTATGCCCACAGGACCGATGAAATGATCCTTGAGCGGCTGGAGGCTCGTACCTTCCGCTGCCTTGCGTGCCAGAGAGTTCTTCACCACGCGATATTCAACGTGAGCCTTGCGTAGCTTGGAGCGGAGCTCGGTGATCTGCTCCACGTTGATCCCGGAATAACCGGTTATCACCGCGGTTTTCGCACGGGCAAACTTTTCGTGGAGCTTATCAATTGCCTCTTTTTTCTCTTCTTTATTCAATGCTGTCCTCCTTTCTTTCAAGAATTCCCGATGACCAGCCCGGGAATCTCAAAAGAAAGCAGCGCTGAATCTCTACTATCTTTTATTGACCCGGGTCTCGGCAGGCTCCTTCTGGAATTAAACCGCGGGAAAGTTTCACATTCTCCCTTGGTGCCTGCTGTCTCGGACCGCACCCCTGCTTGTGAGGGGCCGACCTTTAAATTTTATTTGTGTTGCTAACCGTTAACCCGCAAGCTTCTCAACAAGAGCAGTATCCATTTTAATGCCCGGCCCCATGGTGGTGGAAACAGTCGCACTCCTAAGATACTTGCCTTTGCTTGAGGAGGGTTTCGCCTTCAAGATGGATTCAAGAACCGCCTTCGCATTGTCAGCAAGTTTGTTCTCATCAAAGGATGCCTTGCCCACCGGGACATGCACAATGCCCGCCTTCTCCACGCGGTACTCCACCTTACCGGCCCTAATGTCCTTAATGGCCTTGGCAATGTCGAATGTTACTGTTCCGGTCTTGGGGTTTGGCATCAATCCCCGGGGACCAAGCACCTTACCAAGCTTACCTACGAGCCCCATGATATCGGGGGTGGCCACGACTACATCGAAATCCATCCAGCCTTCTTTCTGGATCTTGTCTGCCAGATCTTCGGCGCCCGCGTAATCTGCACCGGCATCCCTGGCCTCCTTTTCCTTTTCACCCTTGGCAAAAACCAGAACTTTTACTTTCTTCCCAGTGCCGTGCGGGAGGACAACCGTTCCACGCACCATCTGGTCCGCCTGTTTGGGGTCTACGCCGAGCTTCACTGCGAGATCGACGGTCTCATCGAACTTGGTTCTCGCTGTTTTCTTGGCGAGGCCGATGGCCTCCTCGACGCTATACAATTTTGTCCGATCTACCAGTGCTGCAACTGCTTTATATTTCTTCCCTGCCATGATTCCTCCTCGCGGTGCTAGCGGCTGTTATCAGCCTCCCGCATGAAAATTCACCTTGCAAATTGATGATTATAAATCATAATTCTAAAATGATCAACTTTCAGCTTTCAATTCGACATTCGAGGAATATCATCAATCCGCGATTTCCAGACCCATGCTCTTCGCTGAACCTTCAATCATGCGCATGGCCGATTCAATACTTGCTGCATTGAGGTCCGGGAGCTTCGTCTGCGCGATCTCCCTGATCTGGGCGCGGGTCACCTTGCCGACCTTGTCCTTGTTCGGGACACCGGAACCCTTGATGATCCCAGCGGCCTTCTTGAGCAGCTCCGCCGCCGGCGGCGTCTTGGTGATAAAGGTGAACGACCGGTCTGAATAAACCGTGATGATGACGGGGACAATCGTCTCGCCCATCTTCTGAGTCCTCGCGTTGAATGCCTTGCAGAACTCCATGATGTTCACGCCATGCTGTCCGAGTGCGGGGCCCACCGGCGGAGCGGGATTGGCCTTTCCTGCCGGGACCTGAAGCTTTATTTTTGCTGTTATCTCTTTTGCCATTTATAAACTCCTGCGTTTATTTTTTAACATTATCTTGAAATTCTCGAATCATTGGATTTTTTTATTTCGCATCCTTCTCGCGCTCAACCTGCAAGAACTCCAGTTCCACCGGCGTTGAACGTCCGAAAATGCTCACCATCACGCGGAGCCTGCCGTGCGCCGGGTTCACATCTTCCACGGTTCCGATGAAGCTGCTGAACGGACCATCGATCACCCGGACCCGATCCCCCTTCTGGTATGCCTGCTTGGGCTGCGCCTGCGCAACGGCGCCTTCCTCAGCTTGCTTGAGGATGTTCTTGACCTCCTCTTCGCTGAGCGGAGTCGGATTCGTACTGCCGCCGACAAACCCCGTCACCTTGGGCGTATCCTTCACAATATGCCAGGTATTATCGTCCATCTCCATTTCGACGAGTATATATCCGGGGAAGAACTTCCGCTGTGACTTGCGTTTTTTCCCTCCCTTGATCGACAGGACCTCTTCGGTCGGGACAAGGATCTGGCCGATTTTTTCCTTCAGCCCCAGCTTGGAGACGGTCTCCACAATGCTTGCTCTCACCTTGTTTTCAAATCCTGCATATGTATGGACGACATACCAGTTCATCGGCATAATTATCTCTACTTAAAGGCCAGGGTCATCAATCTTCCTAACCCCGTATCTACCAGACCCAGAAAAATGGCCGCAATGAGCACCGTGATAATGACCACCCAGGTAGAACCTATGACCTCCTTCTTTGTCGGAAACACAACCTTTTTGAGTTCGAGCTTGACATCAGTAAAAAATTCCGTGATCTTCTTGAACATACGATGGGCCTCTTTCCGCACAGGATTGAAATGGCAGGCCAGGAGGGACTCGAACCCCCAGCAGCCGGATTTGGAGTCCGGAGCTCTACCATTAGAGCTACTGGCCTGTTTCCGACTCTGCAGCACGCTCGTTTTGCCGGGTTATGCTTTTGTTTCCTTATGCACCGTGTGTTTCCGGCAGAACCGGCAGTATTTCTCCAGGTTCAGTTTGTCAGGAGTGTTCCTCTTATTCTTGGTCGTTGAATAATTTTTGCGCTTGCATTCACCGCAGGCAAGTAAAATAATTTCCCGCATCTATTATAGCCTCTCTCGTCTCGATTTCCGACTTCGGATTGTTGTTTGCGGATCACGTATTTTGCGATCCCTGATCCGCAGGAATTCTTGTTACTCGATGACCTCGGTGATAACTCCTGCGCCCACGGTCCTGCCGCCCTCGCGGATGGCGAACCGAAGTTCCTTGTCCATCGCGATCGGGGTGATCAGCTCTACGGAGCAACTCATGTTGTCGCCCGGCATCACCATCTC
>DATJAO010000029.1:0-29346 GCA_035516175.1 Nitrospirota bacterium | reverse complement strand
CCGAGCCAGCTTCATGGCACCCTGCCGCTACCTGCAAGGAATCGCGGCAGGCATGTGTGGAGCCAGTGGGCAGCGGCATCTCGGAAAGACAAAGCAGTGCTTGCAGCACACGGACGGTCGGGAGCTTCCCGATCCTCGCCGACACTTGCCCCTGACAGGGATAGGTCGCGGCTTGTGACCATACCGCCCGGGCCGGTGAGACCCCGGCATGCGAATCGTCACTAGCACTGTTCGAGTGACGTTATGGCCTTGTGGAATAGTTGGCCATAGCCTGAGGAACGGTTTATGCTTAGTGGTTTCATCCCATAAAATGAAGGCATCAACTTATCGAGATGACCTCAGGTAGTGTACCTGAATATCTGGATAAGACCATCGTAGAGATTTACCGCTTTATTTAGCAGGAAATTGCCATACAGAAGTATTGGAACGAACCTATCCAAAACATCGTGTCTTTTATGTTTTCACGCAGATCATCCGAGTGGGCATTCTTAGCTATGCCTCGGCCGACCTAGGCGCCCTCAATACCCCTTGTTTTTAAAAAAAATCAATGATATTCTAAATAAAGTTGTTGCAAACGCGGCCCCGTGTAGACGCCCGAATAATGGGTAACCACACAAGGCTGCCTTTTCGAATCAGCACACGCAAAAAGAAGACCGGCCAGTCGCCTTCCGACCAATGCGTGATAGCGTTCATCGATGATGAGATCGGTGATACCGGCTGAGGGCTCTACGGGACAACTTATGAGGAGCAAAAAATAATTGTCAAATAATTCAATATGCAAAATAAACCATCATCGTTAAATTATGAGCATCGGGTTTTAAATCTTGAATTTTGAAGCAGGGGAAAATTACTATGAAAAATACATTGACGTTCATCGCCTTCGCCTTGGCCGTACTTCTCTTTCTCTTCTTTCTCTATTCGAGCAAGAAAGCGCCGTTGATCCCGTCTGATGATCTGCATAGGAACGTGACGACGAACGCTGCCTGTGCGGAGTGCCATTCCCCGGGAAAACAGGCTCCCCTGAAGCGGAATCATCCGCCGAAAGAGCAATGTCTGACCTGCCATAAACTAAAGTAGGTATGAAAATGCCGCGACCAGGAGACATACCGCCCATCCCCGACGACATCTTGTCGAATGTGCCACTAAATCACTTAGTAGTGGACTTGCCGTATTCTGCAGAAAACAGATAATGAGTCGGATTGAATGAAATGAGGCCCGGCATGACAAGCGATACTAAAAAAGACGTTATAATCATCGGCGCAGGCGCTTCAGGTCTCTTGTGCGCCGTTGAATGCGGGAAGCGTGGCCGCTCGGTGCTGGTGTTGGACCATGGGGAGCGGACCGGTCCAAAGATCCGCATCTCCGGCGGAGGACGAAGTAATTTCACGAACCTGAACGTAACCTCCGGCCACTACCTTTCCCGTAACCCCCATTTTTGCAAATCTGCCCTGGCCCGCTTCACACCCCGCACGATGCTTGCTCTTGTCGAGAAGCACCGTATCGCATATTATGAAAAAGAGGCAGGCCAGATATTCTGCATCAAGAGTTCCCGTGATATCATCAACATGCTTGAAAAGGAGCGCGAGAAGGCGGGCGTGGAGATGCGACTCAAATGCAGCGCGGCAGATATTCGGAAGGAAAAACATTTCACCGTTACGACGAACCAGGGGGTCTTTCGTTCGGATTCTCTGGTCATCGCCACCGGAGGGCTTTCGTACCCCAACATCGGCGCGAGCGGCTTCGGCTATGACATGGCCCGTCAGTTCGGACTCAAGGTCACGCAGCTCAGGCCTGCGCTTGTTCCCTTCATCTTTTCTAGCCAGGACCAAGAGGTCTTTCGGAAACTGGCAGGCATATCTCTTGACGCGACTGTTTCTAGCGGCTTAAAAAGGTTCCGCGGGAGCATTCTGTTCACGCATATTGGACTGAGCGGACCAGCTGCTCTCCAGATCTCGCTCTTCTGGAAGCCCGGAGCATTGCTCAAAATCGACCTCCTCCCTGAAACGGATATCCTCGGTGTGTTCTTTTCCCAGCGTCAAAGCAAAATGGAGATGTGCAACCTGCTTGCCGGATATTTCCCGAAGCGCTTCGCGCAGGTCTGGTGCGATACCATGATGACTGCAAAACCACTCAATCAAACTTCAGACAAAGAACTGAGTCAGATCGCAAACGCGATTCATGCATGGGAGATCATTCCAAAAGGGACCGAGGGATACGGGACCGCAGAGGTGACCGCAGGTGGCGTGGATACAGATGAACTCTCGTCAAAGACCATGGAAGCGAAGAATGTGTCCGGCCTTTATTTCATCGGCGAAGTCATCGACGTGACAGGTGAGCTCGGTGGATACAACCTCCACTGGGCCTGGGCATCGGGATACGCGGCTGGGCAGTATGCGTGAACTAGGTTTTCGTCGCGGGATGCTAAAAAACTTTTTTCTGCAACTTTCATTGAAAAATGTGTATACAACATATAGTTACTTTTCGTATCTGCTGGCCCCTTGTAAAAATTACTTTTCGTTACATTAAGATTGGAAAAGTCAATTATATGGAATATGATTCATGAGATCAAATGGAAAATTTTTTGTGACTACCCATTTTAAATATGTAATCTTCTATAAATTACAATTTTATTATCCGTTCCATCTTCATGCTCCCTCCTTATTCTAAAATGCACAGCGTAATAGAAACATATTGATTTCATGATGGTTATATATGGGACCATGTCGCGTTACGCATGATTTTTACCGATCTGCACAAGGCTGCCCCTGTGGGGATGAACACAAAATAATCTCATTGCCATTCCAAGTGTGGTTGATGTTCCTGTACAACCGAAAAGTGGTATTCAATTTGCTTATTTTTGAGGCATGAGGTCCGCAATAAAGCCCGGCAACGCAAGCAATATGATTCTAGAGGATGTAGTGGCCTTTTTGAAAAAGGTCCCCCCGTTCCAGTTCCTCGAAGAGGCGGACTTGCTGGCCATTGCCAGGAACCTCTCCATGGAGTTCTATCCTAAGGACATGGTCATCCTGGAACAGGACGGCCCCCCGAGCGATGCACTAAGGATCATCAAGAAGGGCGGGGTGAAGGTCTCTATGGTGTCCGAGGACGGCGGCGAGGTGGTTATCGACTACCGCGGCGAAGGCGATACCTTCGGATTCCTGTCGCTCGTGGGCAAAGACCGCGTACGGTCGAACATCACGGCCGTCGATGACACGCTTTGCTACCTCCTCGGGAAAGAGATGCTCCTGCAGCTCCTCGACTCGAACCTTTCTTTCACCGAATACTTCCTGAAGTCGCACATCACCAAGTACATAGACCGGACCTATCGAGAGATGCAGGACAAGAGCATGTTCTACGGCGGGAGCGACCGACTCTTGTTCACGACGCGCGTGGAAGATATGGCGATAAAAGAGGTTGTCTCCGTCCAGGAAGAGACGACGATTCGCGAGGCGGCGCAGATCATGTCCGAGAACCGGATCAGCTCACTCATCATCATGAATAGGAACAACCTCCCGGCGGGTATCGTAACGGACCGCGACCTGCGTGAAAAAGTGGTCGCGAAGGGGAGGGACGTGCAGGAATCGATCAAGGATATCATGACCACGTCGCTCATACGGGTGGACGCCCGCGACTACTGCTTCGAGGCCGTGCTTAGGATGCTCAAATACAACATCCACCATGTTCTCGTGATCAAGGACGGAAAGCTCGCGGGCGTAATCACGAACCACGATCTCATGATGCTACAGGGCACTTCGCCGCTTTCGCTCACGAAGGACATCGAGAGCCAGCAGACCATCGAGGGGCTCATCCCCGTCTCGAAAAAAATCAACGGGATCGTCGGGCTCCTCCTCAAGGAGGGAGCCAAAGCAAGCAACATCACCAAGGTAATCACCGAGATAAATGATCGGCTGGTGCGGAAGATCATGGAATTCGCCGAGCGGAAGTTCGGCCGGCCGCCGGTGCCGTACTGCTGGATCGTGTTCGGAAGCGAGGGCCGCAAGGAGCAGACCTTCAAGACGGACCAGGATAACGCCCTTATTTATAACGATCCGGCCACGGACGCGGAGGCAGATGCGGCGAAAAAATACTTTTCGGTATTCGCCGAGTTCGTGCGGGACGACCTTATCCGGTGCGGGTTTCCGATATGCCCTGCCAATTACATGGCGAGCAACCCCACGTGGTGCCAGCCGCTTAAGGCTTGGAAGAAATACTTCTCCTCCTGGGTGAATACGCCAACCGCGGACGCCGTTATGAACTCCGTGGCGTTCTTCGACTTCAGGCCCATGTGCGGCGATTCCGGACTCGCGGACAAGCTGCGAGACCATCTCATCGAGATCCTCAAGGACGAGAAGGTGTTTCTCGGCTACCTTGCGAACATGGCGATCAGGAACACGCCGCCGATCGGTTTTTTCAAGTCCTTCGTAGTCGAAAAAAGCGGGGAGCACAAGGACGAACTCAACCTCAAGGTCAAGGGCATTGCGCCGCTCGTAGATATCATTCGCCTTTTCGCGCTCGAGAAGGGGATCCGCGAGACCTCGACCCTCGAACGGCTCGAGACGCTGCGCGACAAGCATACGACCGTGACGGAATACGGAGATGACATTGAGCAGGCCTTCGAGTTCATCACGCTCCTACGGATCCATCACCAGTACGCGCAGATTAGCTCGGGCCAGACGCCGGACAACTTCATCAACCCGAACCGGTTGAGCCATCTTGAGAAGCGGTCGATCAAGGAAGCGTTTCAGCTGGTTTCGATGGTCCAGGATTTGATCATTGAGCGGTACAAGTCGCTGATCTGGTGAGGAATATGTTCGGACTGCTCAAGGGAATACGCAAACGACCGCCCGGGATCGATCCGAAGACGCCGATAACGGATGTCCCATATGTCGTCCTGGACACGGAGCTCACCGGCCTCGACGAAAAGAAAGATTCCATCATTTCCATTGGAGCAGTGCGCATGCACGGCGGAAAGATCGTCCTGGGCGAAACGTTCTACCGCCTCGTCAGCCCGAAGACGATGATCTCGGCACAGAGCGTGGTTATCCACGAGATCATGCCTTCGGAAGTGGTCGAGAAACCGGCTATCGATGCCGTCCTCAAAGAGTTCCTCAATTTTTGCGGGAATGATGTTCTTGTCGGTCATTTCATATCGATCGACCTCGGCTTCATCAACCGCGAGATGAAGAGGATTTATGGAGAGGAAATCAGGGCCTCCGCGCTCGACACCTTCAGCATGTACGAATGGCTTCGGGCACGGCAGAAATGCCGCGACTGCTCTGCCACGCCGCTCATGGGTTACCGACTTTATGATATAGTAAAATGTTTCGACATCCCGGTCAACGGGGCGCATAACGCGCTCATGGATGCTTTTACCACGGCTCAGTTGTTCCAGAGGTTTCTCCCGCTGATTATCGAAGCGGGAACGAAGGAAATCGGGGATCTGCTCAAGATAGGAACACCGTTCAAAGGGGGTGATCGCTTCAGAATATCAGGAGAGTTCAGCAACTTTTAGAATCAAACACAAAACAAAGGAGGATGGATCATGAGCAAGTTAAAAAAAGAAGACATCTTGAATGACCCGGATTTCATCAAGCTGACCAGCCAGAAGAATACCATCTCGATTATTTTAACGATTCTGGAATTGGTGCTCTATTTCGGGTTCATCTACCTCGTCGCGGAAGGCAAGGACTTTCTCTCGCAGAAGATGAGTGAAGGCGGCGCGGCGACGATTGGGATACCGATCGCGGTCGGGACCATCGTGCTGTCATGGATATTCACCGGAATCTACATTTGGTGGGCAAACGCGAAATATGACGAAATGGTCAAAAGAGTCATAGAAAAGGTAGGAGGATAACATGCCCCAGACAATCATAGGACAGGCTAATCCCGTTGCAATCATGTTCTTTGTCTTGTTCGTTATTTCCACCCTCGTAATAACCTGGTGGGCGGCGAAACGGACGCGGACCACAAAAGATTTCTACGCAGCCGGCAGAAACATTACCGGGTTCCAGAACGGTCTTGCCCTTGCGGGAGACTACATGAGTGCTGCGTCGTTTTTAGGCATCGCTGGCCTCGTGTCCACCAAGGGCTATGATGGCCTCATCTATTCAGTGGGATGGCTTGTGGGATGGCCGATCATCATGTTCCTGATCTCGGAGCCTCTCCGCAATCTCGGCAAGTACACCTTTGCCGACGTCGTCGCCTTCCGACTGCGGCAGCGGCCAATCCGCGCGGCAGCAGCCGCGGGATCGCTCGTTGTTGTTCTCACCTATTTGATCGCCCAGATGGTGGGTGCCGGATCTCTCATAAAGCTCATGTTCGGTCTGCCCTTCGAACTGGCCATCGTGATAACCGGAGCACTCATGATCTCTTACGTGATCTTCGGAGGCATGATCGCGACTACCTGGGTCCAGATCATTAAGGCCGGCCTTCTATTAGGGGGCGCCACGATCCTCGTGATTATGACACTCTACAAGTTCGGGTTCAGCTATGGTGAGCTTTTCCGCCAGGCGGCTACTGCCACACCAGCGGGCCAAAAGTTCCTCACGCCGGGCGGGCTTATTACCAGTCCGCTGGAAGCCTTCTCCCTCGGTCTTGCGTTGATGTTCGGCACCGCGGGCCTCCCGCACATCCTGATGAGGTTCTACACCGTGCCTGACGCAAAAGCTGCCCGCAAGTCCGTGTTCTTCGCCACGGGCTTCATAGGATACTTCTACATCCTCACCGTAACCATAGGCTTCGGCGCGGCAGTGCTCGTGGGCCAGAAGATCATCATGGGAATCGACAAGGGCGGCAATATGGCCGGTCCGCTCTTAGCCGAGGCCTTGGGAGGGAACATCTTCCTCGGCTTCCTGTCGGCCGTGGCCTTTGCCACAATCCTTGCTGTGGTCTCCGGTCTTACGTTGGCCGGTGCGTCGGCCCTTTCACACGACCTGTATGTGGGCGTGATCCGTCGCGGCGTTGCGAACGAGAAGGAAGAGGTTAAGGTCGCCAAGATCGCTACCGTAGGCCTCGGTGTATTTGCAATCCTTCTGGGCATCCTGTTTAAGGGGCAAAACGTCGCCTTCCTGGTTGGCCTGACCTTCGCGATCGCCGCGAGTGCAAACTTCCCGGCGCTGCTCATGTCCATCGTGTGGAAAAAGTTCACGACTTTGGGGGCCGTGATGAGCATATATACGGGCCTTGTGATAGCGACGGTGCTTATCATATTAAGCCCCACGGTGTGGGTCGATATCGTGAAAAAGGACGAGGTTGCAAAAGTGAACGCGCAGATCAAGGAGATCGATACAGCAGCAGCCGCCATCGACGCGCAGATCGCCGATCTGCAGAAGCAGATGGTTAGCGCCGATGTGATCGCAAAGCTCAAGAAGAAGGAAAAACCCACTGCCGAGAGAAAGAACGCGAATATCCAGGCGTCCGTAGCGGCAAAGATGCAGGAGAAGGGAGCGCTGGCTTCGAAGAAGAAGGAGGCGAGCGCAGCCATGCCAAAGGCCATCTTCCCCATGAAGAACCCAGGCATATTCTCTATGGCTGCCGCGTTCCTGATCGGCATTCTTGTTTCCTTCATGACTCCGGATAAGGAGGCGCAGGAGAAGTTTAACGCCGAGAGGGTCAGGGAGTATATCGGCATCGGCGCGGAGTAGATTATACCATTCGTCGGGAGGCGGGGGGACCCCGCATTTTGCGTACCCCTGCCTCTTGACAAATATCCCCATTTCCCCTAGAGTTGATAGGGAAAGAGGGCAGCAACACTTTTCCGCCGCTTCGACAGCGGAATTCATTTTTCAGCAGCGAGAAGGAGGGCCGAGGCATGGCAAAGGAAAGCATCGAAGTCCTGTCGACGGAAAAAAGAACGTTTCCGCCGTCAAAAGAATTCAGCCAGAAAGCTCATATCAAGAGCATGAAGGAATATGAGCAGTTATACAAACGATCGGTCGATGACCCCGATAAGTTCTGGGCCGAGATGGCCGAACGGAACCTCACTTGGTTCAAGAAGTGGGACAAGGTGCTTGAGTACGATTTTCACAAGCCCTTCATCAAGTGGTTCAGTGGCGGGAAGCTGAACGCCTCGGTGAACTGCCTTGACCGTTTTATCAACACCCCGACGAGGAACAAGGCCGCGATCATCTGGGAGGCTGACGGCGGTACCTACCGGACGTTCACCTACCAGCAACTCTACTACGAGGTGAACAGGTTCGCCAATGTCCTGAAGAAAAAGGGTATCAGAAAGGGGGACCGGATTACCATCTACCTCCCCATGATACCGGAACTCCCGATCGCCATGCTCGCCTGCGCCAGGATCGGCGCGATTCACAGCGTGGTGTTCGGAGGGTTCTCCTCGAGATCGCTCATGGACAGGATCCAGGACTGTGCGTCCCAAATGGTCATTACCGCCGACGAGGGCATGCGCGGTGGACGGTTCGTGCCGTTGAAGGCAAACGCCGACGACGCGCTGAATGAATGCCCTACGGTCAAGAACGTGGTCGTGGTTCAGCGCGCGGGCACCGGCAAGGTCAATATGGAGCCGGGCAGGGACACGTGGTGGCACGATGAAATGAACGCTGCAGACGTGGCTGGATACTGCGAGCCTGAGAAGATGGACGCGGAAGACCCGCTCTTCATCCTCTATACATCGGGTTCCACGGGCAAGCCCAAGGGCGTGCTGCATACCACGGGAGGGTACCTGCTTTTCACGAACCTCACGTTCCAGTGGATTTTCGACTACCATGAAGAGGACATCCACTTCTGTACCGCTGACATCGGGTGGGTCACCGGACACAGCTACATCCTGTACGGCCCGCTATCCAGCGGGGCGACATCCCTTATGTTCGAAGGCATCCCGACATACCCGAATCCCGGCAGGTTTTGGGACATCGTCGACAAGCACAAGGTCAACATCTTCTATACGGCGCCGACGGCGATCCGCGCACTTATGAAAGAGGGCGATCAGTGGGTCCAGAAGCATGACCTTTCTTCCTTGAAGGTGCTTGGGACGGTCGGCGAGCCGATCAATCCCGAGGCATGGATGTGGTATCACAAGAACATCGGGAAGGAGAAACTGCCGATCGTCGATACCTGGTGGCAGACCGAGACCGGTGGCATCCTTATTACACCATTGCCCGGCGCCATGACCACGAAGCCGGGCTCGGCAACGCGGGCATTCCCGGGCGTGGTACCCAAGGTCCTGAAGGAGAACGGCTCGCCCGCTAGCGTGAACGAGGGCGGATATCTGGTGATTGAGAAGCCTTGGCCAGGCATGCTCCGCGGCACTTACGGCGATCCCGAGAACAAGCGGATCAAGGAAGTCTACTTCAGTAGGTTCCCCGGCGTGTATTTCACCGGCGACGGTGCGCGCGTCGACGAGGACGGCGATTACTGGCTCATGGGCCGCGTGGATGACGTGATCAACGTTTCCGGGCATCGGCTTGGGACGGCGGAGGTAGAATCTGCCCTCGTCAGCCATGAGGCTGTTGCGGAGGCTGCGGTTGTCGGATATCCCCATGATATCAAGGGCGAAGGCATCTATGTGTATGTGACCCTCAAGGACGGTTTCAGAGCGTCCGATGATCTGAAAAAGACCCTCGTGGGACATGTACGTTCGGTGATTGGTCCCATCGCATCGCCTGACAAGCTCCAGTTCGCTCCCGGTCTGCCGAAAACGCGAAGCGGCAAGATCATGAGGCGTATCCTGCGGAAGATTGCCCATAACCAACTGGAAGATCTTGGGGATACGTCAACGCTTGCCGATCCGTCCGTAGTGGATTCGCTCGTAAAAGGGAGAGTTCAGTGAAATAATATTGTTAACGACGATCTCTACGGTCATTTCGGGACGTGTTGGAATTTCAGGTTGACAGGATGAGGATGTAAAAATATAATATATCCAGTATAGTATGTCATCCTGAACCAAGTATTCAGCGTTTCTATTGTGGCCGTCGGGAGGATGAAAAAGCCTGAAAAGCCCATTTGTAGTTTCATTGACTGCAAATGGGCTTTTTCATTTCCCGCTGTAAATCCAAGCGTTTGGGCTGCTCAGTGGAATGTCGAACTCCTAAGGAGGCTTTCATGAAAAAGACCATGCTCGTTATGGCATTCTTTCTCCTCGCCGTCTCTGCCTCAGCTGAAGAGAAGAGGTATCCGGTGCCTCTCGGAGACTCGCCAACCCTTGGACCGTTGGATGCTCCGGTGACCGTCGTAGAATTTATCGACTTCCAGTGACCTCACTGTGTGGCGGCGGGTCCGACCATCAAGAAGATAATGGATACCTACAAGGGCAAAATACGGCTCGTGATTAAGAACTACCCGTATCAGTATCGCGACTATTCTCACATTGCGGCCGAGGCATCGCTTGCTGCGCGGGACCAAGGAAAGTACTGGGAGATGCATGACCTTTTGCTCAAAAGGTCACCGAAACTCGATCGCGAGAGCCTTATCGGCTATGCGAAGGAGCTCGGGCTCGACACGAACAAATTCGCCGCGTCGATCGACGGCAAAAAGCATGCGCAGGAAATCGAACGGGATAAAAAGCTCGCAACTGATATGGACATCTACAACACGCCCACGATATTTATCAACGGCCGTAAGGTCGTAGGTGAACGGCCATTCGAATATTTCAAAAAAATCATCGATGAGGAGTTGAAAAATGAGAAGAAATTCTGAATCAGAAGCCCTCATTTCTAACCATATGCAGAGGGCTTGTCACCATGGCGAGAAAATCTCTATAATCGATGACACAAATGACGAGAGACTGACGAATTCCACGTATAAAACAGAAGCAGAAGATGTCGTTCATGGACCTCGAATGGTTCGTGATATTCGTGTTACTGCTCCCCGTTCCGGCTTGTGTATGTCTGGGATTAGTGACCGGTCAGCCAGAGCATTGCTTCGCCCCTGGTTCGCACTGACGGCGGTGTTTACCGCTTTGATATTCTCGATGGCGCCACTTGGGGCCTTCGCCGGGGATCTTGAGCCGTTCAATGCCGTTCCCGTGCCGGAGCAGAACCCGCAGACCCCGGAGAAGATCGAACTCGGGAAAAAACTGTTCTTCGACCGGAGGCTTTCGGGAGACGGGACCATGAGCTGCGCGACCTGTCACGACCCCGACCATGGGTTCAGCGACGGGCTCGATATATCGCTCAGCTATCCCACGACGAGGAACTGGCGCAACTCGCCCACCCTCCTGAACGTGGCGTTTCAGAAGTACCTGTTCCACGACGGCCGGGCGAAGACCCTCGAGGAGCAGGCGCTCTTCCCGATGATGTCTGCGTTTGAAATGAACAGAAACCTCGACTTCGTCGAGGAGGTGATCAGGTCGGTGCCGGAGTATGTTGACGCGTTTCAGAGGGTCTTCGGCGGCGAGGTCACACGTGAGCGCATGGCCATGGCGATCGCTGCCTTCGAACGGACGCTCGTTTCCCGGAACACGCCACTCGACCGGTATCTCAAGGGCGACAAGAAAGCGCTCTCGGACGACGCAAAAAAAGGCCTGGCCCTGTTTAGGGAAAAGGGCAGGTGCGCAGAATGCCATTATGGCTTCAGTCTGTCCGATGACAAGTTCTATGCGCTGTTCGTGCCGGAGAATCCGGAACACGAGAGCGATCCACGGATCGACATCACTATAAGGTTCGTGGCCAAAGTCTATCATTATGATGAATATCGCACGCTCACTGAAGATCCCGGCAGATACCTGATCACCAAGGACAAGAAGGACTGGAAGGCGTTCAGGACCCCAACGCTACTCGACATATCCCGGACCGCGCCGTACATGCACAACGGCATCTTCCCGACACTTGATGACGTTATCGAGTTCTTCGACAAGGGAGGAGGAAAGGGGAATGCGGTGCTCAAGCCTTTGGAACTCAGTACCAAGGAGAAGCAATATCTGAAGACGTTCCTCGTCGAGGCACTGACCGGCGAGCCGGTCGTCATAGAGTATCCGAAACTGCCATAGTGAGTACACGGTGTTTCAGGAATGTTCACCTGAGGACGAGAAACTTTTTTGATAAGTGTTACCGCATGAATCTGGATTTAAATGAACGATGAACAAAGATATTTTATCCCGCTATGCCGATCAAAAGTAAAGAGAGGGATATCCAGTGCAAGAGACCATCGAGGATATTGTCAGGAAAAAACCACATCTCGCGGAGCCATTCCGGTTCTATGAGAGGGCTGTGAAATTCACAGAGTCGGTAAGAGAACTCCATATCCCGCTGCGTCCGGAGATGAATTCCTATCCGCGTGAATACATCGACAGAATATTTGAGACTTTCTCCGTCGCCTTTGAGCTTCCGGAGGGGAACCTTTCTCCTTTGAAACGGGCGATGGAGCTGGGCGAAATAGACTTTACGCGGCTCCCCCTGAGCGAGACCCCGGCTTTCTCGCTCCCCTATCCGGAGGACGACCTGACCATGCTCCTGTACCTCATCAGCAAGCCGTACTTTTTCGGCCTGCGGGACGCGTACCGCCTGAGCAACCGGATATGGAAAGAGGGGAGATGTCCGGTGTGCAATGCACAACCGTCCCTGTCGTGGGTCGGTGAGGATGGCCAGCGTCAAATTTCTTGTTCGTTCTGTGCTACCGCTGGGTATTACGACCGTATGGGATGCGTGATCTGTCAGAACAATGATAGGCCGAAACAGAATGTTTTCTTGTTCGAAGGGGAAGAGGAGTTCAGGGTCAATACGTGCGATGCATGCAAGTCGTACGTAAAGACCATTGAACCCGGCCTGCTTTCCCGTACGAGCTGCGAAATAGCCGACCTTATAAGCCTTCCTCTTGATATCGTGGTGCAGGAAAAAGGGTTTCAGCGGCGCTCACCGAATCCCATCGGAATGAGGAAAATATCAGCTCACGGCTGATGTGATCGTGCGCAAAAACATGTTTCCTGGGAACTGTTATTCTTACGCTCCGCCTGCGCCAGTCAGGTGAAAGGGTGTGGATATCTCTTTCGGCCTTCGCCCGGCTCCTTGCCTCAGCAGATCAAACGCTGCATTGCTCAGCGGGCGGCCGCTTCGCTTCCGCATTCGGTCAGGAAAAGGTCTGCACTCTGCATGTTTCTATCGAGTTCGAAGCGGCACGTCCCTATTTCTGCATAATACTCGAGAAGGGCGCGTTCGGACTCGTCGACTCCCCGGGAAACGATGACGCCATGCTGTCCGGGGACCATTTCCCCAGAGAAGTGAAAAGTGGGCGGGAGCCGGATCTGTCTTCGAACGAGGGGAGCCAGAGGGTCATGAACAACGACCGCCGGGATACCATTCCGGCGGACCAGTTCAATTCCGGGTGAAAGCCGGAGTAGGTGAAGTTGACAACCGCAAAGATCCACACGGGACTGCATATATTCAGGCCGTGATGAGAAGGATATCGTTGAACCCATAGCGGTGGTCAGGTCGCGAAGAGAATAACGGCAGGAAGGTGGTCAAAGCTTTAGTATCTGATCGACCCACTGCACCAGTTCAATTTTTTCCTTGGGCGCACCGTCCATGCGAGCGATCTGCGTTCCGTTCT
Source organism: Nitrospirota bacterium (assembly GCA_035516175.1). Taxonomy (GTDB): domain Bacteria; phylum Nitrospirota; class UBA9217; order UBA9217; family UBA9217; genus DASPSR01. Next base: position 15,843 of record DATJAO010000029.1, on the reverse strand, counting down.
TGTAGACGACAAAGGTGGGCGTGGCCTTCACCATAAAGCGCCTCGCGAGGCCGGGTTCCGCATCCACATCGACTCTCACAACTTTCAAGCGCCCGGCGTTCCAAGACGCGAGGTCGCTTACGACCGGTTCGACCATCCGGCAAAAGCCGCACCACTTGGCCCAGAACTCCAGAAGCACGAATTCCGGCCAGTCAAATATTTCGCGCTCGAATGTAGCCGCCGTTGCGTTGATAGGCGCATGAGGGAACTCAAGCGGCGTCTTGCATTGTCCGCAGACGGGGCGGCTCTTCAACTTCTCCGAGGGGACCCGATTGAGCGTCTTGCAAGAGCTACAGCGTATGATGACCGAACTGTCCGACATATATATTCTCTGTTAATTATATCATGCTCCTGCGAGAATGACAGCGCCGGCATTTGAGTCTTTTTCAGTGTACAATAAAACATGTCAACACCACTTGAGAAAAACATCATACGCATAGACGGCTCCTACGGCGAAGGCGGAGGCCAGATCCTACGGACGTCGCTCACGCTTTCGTGCATGCTCGGCAGGCCCTTAGAGGTTATCAACATCCGCAGGGCGCGCAGGAAGCCGGGACTCCAGCCGCAACACCTTACCGCAGTCAAGGCAGCGGCAACGATCAGCCACGCTCACGTACAGGGGGCGGTGCTTTCGTCCACTTCGCTTTGGTTCTCACCTGGCTTAATCGCGGGTGGTGATTATTTTTTCGACGTGTCCAGGGAAAAGGGAAGTGCAGGGAGCACCTCTCTTGTTCTTCAGACGGTTCTGCTTCCGCTTTGCTTTGCAGGACATCCTTCCACCGTTACGGTGATTGGCGGCACGCATGTCCCCTGGAGCCCATCGTTCCACTATCTTAAGAATGTATTCTTACCGATGCTTTCCTTTATCGGCGTGAGTCCCGACCTCGACATTGAAAAGTGGGGCTGGTATCCAATCGGCGGTGGGAAGATAATTGCCCGCATCATTCCAGCGAAAGAGTTCAAGCCAGTTGCGGTTTCCGATAGAGGGAAGCCCGTCCGTGTGACCGGAATCTCGGCGATCTCGAATCTCCCCCGAGACATCGGCGTCCGTCAGCGGGATCGGGCGCTCAGGGTGCTTTCACAGCGAGGCATTGATGCGGACATAGATATCGTTTGCGCACCTTCACCGGGCAAAGGCACGCTCATCTTTATCCTTGCAGAGTTCGAGAACATCTCCGCTGGATTTGACGCTCTCGGTGCGATCGGTAAGCGCGCTGAGGATGTGGCGGACGAGGCATGTCGTGCGTTGTTTGGATATAAGGACACGAATGGAGCCCTCGATCCGCACCTTGCAGACCAGATCATCCCTTATGCTGCTTTTGGCAAAGGCACATCGGAATTTACTACAAGTCGCGTCACGCAGCACTTGCTCACGAACATCTGGGTTGTAAAACAGTTTTTCGACATTGATATCCGGGTGGAAGGAAAGGAAGGCGAGGTGGGCAAAATTAGGGTCCAGGGTCATGGGGCTCGAGGTAGGGCGTTATCTCAATATGAGGGAGAAGCGACGAGGCAATCATAAAAAGAGGATGGTTGAAAACTTCTATTGTATGGTATATCCTATAAAGGATGAATGCCATGGCAAAGAGGGTCTCGACTCCACGCTTCTTGGCAACGTCGCCGATCCCGTTGGTTCCCCAGAGGATAGCAACCTGAAATTGTCCCCTTTTTGTGGCCCAGTTCCGTCCTGTTGAGCTCGGTTCCATAAGGGAGCGTAACGTGGGAATAGAGGCACCCGGTCAGCATGATCGCGATAAGCACTAGCGTCATGATCAACAAAGCAAGTTTCATAGCATCGGGACGAGGAGACAGATGATATTAGGGCGGCGCGGAGATTGTGCATGCCGAGAGAAACAAGCGGGCGCTATCTCCCATAGACATGCACGACATCTTTCTGATATATGCCGAAGAGAACGCGCAATCTTTCAATATCAAAGATGATAAATCTGGACACTGGCAAGAGTCTCTATGCATTTTAAGCAAGACAGAGCAAAAAAATTTAGCTGACAATTGTAGGACATACACGCCACTTCGCAGTTGCATGGCATAGAAACTATTCAGGATTATTGGCAGAAATACCGATAACGATAAAATTGAACCGGAAGCTTCAACGAATTGAACCCAGGCTAAAGGGAGAAAGCGTGAGGAATAAGACAGGCCCGGCACTATGGTATCAGCCAGGATTTATAATAGAGGAAGGGCATGTCGCTACCGACAGGCCCTTCGTTTTGTTCGGAACAATTCACAAGCTGTTCATAAAAATGTGTTTAGTTTGCACCCAGCGCCTTTGCCGCCTTGTTCACGCTCCTGGGCTCAACCCAGAAGATCGCAGCATAACGGCCTGCGCCAGCCGACACAGAGTCAATAGCCGTTACGTTAATATTCTTATCCGCCAGTGTCTTGAGCAGATTCGCCACGGCGCCCTTCCGATCATCGCCTTGGACCAGGAAACCGAACTTCTGCGGGCGCGTCTTAATCTTCGCCGCTTTGACGGCATTCTTAAATACTGCCACATCCTCGGGGATAATATCGAGTTGCGACTTCCTGCCACTTGGAAACCCCGAGAATGCCAATAGATTCACGCCCGCATCTGCCAAAGCCCCCAGCACCCTAGTCCCCTCACCCGGCCTGTTCGGCACCTCCATCGCAAAATACGCCACCTTCCTGACAATATCCACCATGTTTGTCACCTCCTTTTTAAATATTATAGCAGCTTAAAAGATGTGCCTTTCGGGAAAAAAACACAGGCTGCATATTTCTCTTAATCTTGATTTCCCATTCCATTGGTTAATCGCCGACACTCGGTTAATGACTAATCATAACTTGCATACGAAAAAGTTATGGTACATGCGGCTCCCCCGTCATGACACTTAATCTTCTAGTAAAAGAGTACTTTTGTACGATGTCTGCCCGCTGTGTGAGTGGTAAAATATACCTAGATAATAATTATGTAAACGGGAGCGAACATCATTATCTTGAAGGAGGTTCATTATGCCGATACGTACTTCGGAAGCAATGTGGGAAGGGAATTTAATAAAAGGCCATGGAAAAATGAAGCTCGGCAGCGGCGCTTTCGAAGGCAGCTATTCCTTCAGGTCCCGTTTCGAGAACGCCCCGGGTACCAACCCTGAAGAACTGATCGGAGCGGCACATGCGGGCTGCTTCAGCATGGCACTCTCGATGATCCTGGACCAGGCAGGATATAAGGTCGAGCAGATCCGCACTATCGCCAGGGTGCATGTCGATAAGGTAGGCGAGGGGTTCAAGATCACGATCATCGAATTGGAGACACAAGGCAAGGTGCCGGGCATTGATGAGCGGACCTTCGGTGAAAAGGCAGAGGCAGCCAAGAAAGGATGCCCCGTGTCCATGGCCCTGACCGGCGTCGACATCAGGCTCCAGGCCAAGCTTGTGAAGCCAGCAACATGAGCTTGGATCAAGACGCACTTCTTCACAGTGGCACAGAGAAGGTTCTCCGTGCCGCTTTTTTACCTGCTCGAGATTTTTGCGAGATACTAGGCCATACCGTGGGAAGAAAACGTCATAGAAAGAAATAGATCGAGCATTTTCCCTCTCTAGCGATGTAAGGCTTGCCTCTTACATCAGGCGTCAAATATCGTTTTTTTACCTGACCCTTGACCTATGACCCCGTCTTTTCAGGAGAATACATATGGATATATTCGAAGCGATCAAAACGCGCAGAAGCATCCGCAAATATTCGGATAGGCCCGTGGAGGAGGAGAAACTCCGTTCAGTGCTCGAGGCGGTCCGCATGGCGCCGTCGTGGGCGAATATGCAGTGCTGGAGACTGGTGGTTGTGAAGGATAAAGCCAGGAAGGAGAAGATCAGCGAGCTGTCTTACGTGGAGTCCTACTTCGCACCCAAGGGATACAAGTCGAACCCCTCCGTAAAGGCCCTTGCCGAAGCCCCCGTGGTCATCGTTCTTTGCGCCGATCCCGCGCAGTCGGGTCTAATATGGGAACAGCACTACTACCTCACCGATGCCGGGATCGCGGCCCAGACCCTGATGCTGGCTGCCTGCGGCCAGGGGCTCGGCACGGTCTTTGTAGGGGTCTATGATGAGGACAAGCTCCGAAGCCTCCTAAACATTCCGGCTGCGATCAGGATCGTCGGGCTCTTTCCCTTGGGCTATGCGGCGGAGGGGAAAAAAGATGGGCCTGCTCGGAAACCGCTCCAGGAGGTCTGCTTTTACGAGCAGTGGGGAGGGAAGTAAATGACGCTGAATATTTTTCTTTTATATGATTAAAGCCCGATGATTTAAAGGAATGCCAAGAGTAAGAAAAGCAAAAAAGTCATACTCATTCAACAAGATTCCAAGCAATGTGTTTTATCGACTGAGGCAGCAAGCTCTTGCGAGGGGATATAAACGGATACAGGAGAACGCACACGATGTATCCATAATAAAAAAGGGGGAATTACATGGCACATTCAGCTTTTGTTCTAAAACCGGGGATCGTAGCGTTGATGATTGCCGTAGCAACGCTCTGGATGAGCGCGGCCGCAGTGCACGTGGCAGCAGCTCAAGGACAGAGTCCGTGCGCCGACGATATGCAGAAGTTTTGCCAGGACGTTCAGCCGGGCGCGGGGCGCATTGCGCGATGTCTCAAGGAGCACGAGAATGACCTGTCGCTTGTCTGCAAGCAGCAGATAGCAAAAGTGAAGAAGAAGGTGCATGAGTTTCGCGAAGCGTGCGAGGACGACTTCCTGAGGCTCTGTTCGGGAGTCAAGCCCGGCGGAGGAAGGATTATCAAGTGCCTCAAGGAGCATGAGAGCGAGCTTTCCCCTGAGTGCAAGACAAAAATGGATACACAGAAAGGTCAACATAAATAACCGATACCCTAATGCGTGAGCCTGATATTAATTATAGTTATTGGTTTAGAATAATTAGGGACCATTCATTTTTTTGGTTTGGCATCGTGTCAAAATAAAATGTAAAAATAAAGAACGATCCGTTACTCCCCCCCTGACGATCCAGAAAATGTTTTTTGCACCTTATGATATAATCTTACAAATTAAGGAGGCCGGTATGCATACAGCGTATAAGATTGTTCTGGCCATTTCCGTTCTTTTATTATTTTCCTGCAAAGCAAAGCAAGAAGGGGCCATCGAGGGGAAAATCGTCCCCCCAGGAACGTCAGCACGCATATCGGCAATGCAGGATGGTAAAAATATTCTAACGGTTCCCGCCGGGGGGCAGGACGGTAAATTCAAAATAGCACTCGCAGCAGGGACCTATACGATCAACGTTACAGCTCCTGATTCTCCCTACCCGCTTAATTTAAGCAATATCGTAGTTAAATCCGGAGAGACGACAATACTTCCCTCCATTGAACTCATGCCTTCAGTGGGTAAGGCGACCCTGTCCGGTAAGGTCATACCCCCACGTCCCGGTAGCGAGGTCAAACTCATATATGAAGGAAGAGAGCGGGCTGCCGTACAAACCGACCGCGAGGGGAAATATGAATTTAAGGAATTACCTGCCGGAACGTATGTCGTGCAGGCAAACTCGCCAGGGCACGCCGAGGATACAGCTCAGGTTGTTATCACCGGGAATCAGAACGTAGAGCAGACCGCTGTTCTCTTTCCTATTGTTTCCATCGATGGTGTAGACTGGGCTGCAGGGAAAATTCATGCCACTGGTATCGGAATGCCGCCGCAGAACGCCGCGAACGACAGCGTGCGCCGGGCAATGGCACAACGTGCGGCTCTTGCTGATGCACAGAGAAATATGCTCAGGACAATAGAACAGATCCGAATAAGCGACGTTCAGGACGTAAAGGACGCCATGCGCAGCAAAAACGTCGCTTCAAAAATCCAGGGCTTTCTCAAGGGCTACACCGTGGTCAGCGAACGTGAACTGGAAGGCGGCAGGATCGAAGTGGTGCTGGAGCTGCCGCTCACCGGCCCTGCGGGGCTATCCAGATATATTGCCGAGTAATCCTTGATCTCATGGCGTGCGGATAGGAGGTGATGCTCGCGACATTGCGGCCATGAGAGATCCGTTTTCACACGAAAGTCGTGATAGCCAGAACAAAGGCTGCCCCTATGACAGTGATCTGGGAAGATGTCTCGCCTTTTAATGTTATGATCTCTTTTACCACCCCGGCCTAGAACATCCCGTTAGTGTTGGCCGCTTTCTCCAGGATGTCCTCATGAACGTCCCAATGCTCGACGATCTTGCTGTCCTTGAGCCTGAAAATGTCAACGATAGCGGCGCCGCGTGTGCCACGCACTCTGACAGCGTGTACGTGCAGGATTACATAGTCACCATCAGCGAACACCCGTTTTATCTCGCTGTGTGCGTTTGGAAATTTGTCGCGCAGGTACCGGATGAAGCCTTTCAGCCCCTCGCGCCCGTCAGCTGCGTTCTGGTTATGCTGGATATACACCGGACCGAGGTATTTCGAGGCAGCTCCAAAATTCTTCTGGTTGATGGCTTTGTCATAAAACTCCATCACGATCTTCTTGTTATTATCTTGTCGCCCCGCGTCAGCCCCGTAAACAGCGTGAGTCATAAGTGCAAGGCTTGCCGCTGTAAGAGTCAAAGCGATTTTTGTCATGATGTCCTCCTGATAGCGCGAAAGATTCCACTCCTCACTGCACCAAGGGTGTCTCGTCACCAATTTCTTCGATCGTGTTGAAAACATGTAACTGACAAGCACCTGCATCTTCGCCCATCCTTCAGCACCTGAACAATGTGATTTTCATGTATGATGGTATGGGAGTTATGTCTCTCCGGACAGTCCTGTATATCCATGAGGATGCGGCCACGTTTTATTCAGTTCATATTGTTAATTTCCTTTCGTTCTTCTGGAAAGCGGCATCGGGAGCCAAGTGCAGTATTATGTTCAGATCGAGATCCGGGAACTTGTTTCTAATCTTTAGCCTGAACTCATCTGCAGTTCTGGAGGATGATAATGCTTCATCATAATATCCAGGTAATCTTTAGTGAACTCCAGACGGGAAGGATAGACTTGTATAGCTCGGGATATTTTGTGATCTCCAACCACAACAGCAGGTTTGAGCAATGCGACCTTATTCAGCGTTTATATCCGTGCCCTTCGTTCGGCAGGCGTTGTTTCCAGTGTCCAGGGCTTGACTCCGTTATGCACGATGTCTCCGAGGACAACGCTTTTGAGCCATGGTATCAAGCGTAGGGATTGTTCATGGCATCGTCTTGCATCTCGCCAAAGATCTGGGATATTTCGCTCTCGAGCATCAAGGTTGTACACTCTTCGGCAGCCCGACCATCTTATCCTCAGACAAGACCCGTGACTTTACGCCTCCTTCTCGCGAAAGGAACGGCCTTATCGCGATGATTGAAGACAATATATATCCTAATTGTGTTTTAAAAATAACCCTGGTTTCTTTATTTGTCAAGGGACCGGCTTCAACCAGGGACGAATGGCGACTTTGTTCCTCTATCTCAGCATATATTTTCATGCATACTACATCACCCATATTTCGTAACAGGAGTCATACCGAAGGTTACTTCCTAAAATTCGGTAATAATTTTGCCTGATTTCTCTTCTCCGCCTTTCCCCGGTATAATCTGGCACACACATTGCTAATACTAAAGTATGGAGGTGATAATATGGATAAACTTAAGAAGCAAATAATAGCATCTCTGCTCCTGGATTCCAGACTGTATCAGGCGTTGCCAGAAAAAGTAAGAGTTGCATTTTTATCCAAATTATCAAATAGTTATCCATCACTGTTTCTCTATAAATGGGATGAGGGAAATGAGGAAACAGTGCTTGGATATGAAGCCGCTTGGGCTGGAGCTGCTAAACAGTTCAAATGAAATGTTAGGGTCCCTGGAGGGAATTCCCCATAAGACTTGGTTATTTCACCGGGATTAAATAAAAATATGCTCAAAAGGTGATCTTATGTTTTGGGGCGGGGGCGGGGAGAACCACATAAGATCACCTACTTTATTTAAGGCCCCTGTCAAATCACAGAGCTACTATTATCGAGCAAAGAAATATTCTTACTAAATGAATGTGTAGGAAGAGAAAATATCGAACAAGACGATAAAGTTGCTAAGCAGTATATTACGAAGAAGTATTCCGGGCAAACAGTCTCGGGAAGCCTCCTTTAGCTGAAGTTCGCTGCATTGGTATCTTTGATACCTTATCATATGGCGAATCTTGTATAGCCCGACCTCATTAGACTACGTAGATGGGATGTGATGGGTAGAAATCATAAATTGTGTTTAAGAGAGGTCCCACTACTGAGGAATTTTCATTAATGGCAGAAAGATACAACAAGAATATGAGAAAGAGCTATCGGAGATGAATGAGTTAATACTCAAGTAGTCCGGAGGTTGCTATGACTTGGACAGAATCTATCTTGATATTACTGAGCATTGGTTTTATGATGCTAGCGGTTATGTATGTTGCCGCAACGATTACGGCATTTGGTTTGTTCTGATTTACGAGTTGAGTCTTTTTAGCCTCCACGAGGCTAGTATCATGCCGAAAGTTTTAGAATCTCGTTTGATAATATTCATGCGGCATTAACGTATAAGCCTGCTCATACAGACAATATTTCTCTAGAAACCGTAAATCTCCTCCCTGTAGATTCTGGTACTCATATCATATCGACTTGGCCAGCCACCCTCACTTAAACCATGCGGATAAAGAGAACACCGATGTTTTCGTTTCTCCGCTGAATCGTCCTTTTACTTCCTTTCTTCAGCTATGGAAGCAGCCGTAGCGGTTCCCGCTACTCATCGCGTACTCGGGCTCCATGCATCGAAGCGTGTGGTGATGAAGCAGATCGCGAGGCTTTCTCGACAATGTCTTTGGCCATCCCCTGATTATTTGGGACAACTACAGTCTTGGTTTTGGTCTTGCCTTTGCATGCTTATAAGAATGTATATTCCTGAACCGAGGCAGAAAATGCTGGCCGACATCTTGTGCTTGGAGTTATACTGTGAGATAGATGCGTACGACAGGCGGGAGGGAACATCAGCATCAGGAGGCGATGTACGAGTCCGGTATGGGCTGGCCGAGCTTCTGGGGGCCCATCTCGGAGCAGAACATCAAGAGGGAGACGGGCCGATCATTTTTCATGACGCGGGTCGTGGTGCTCTAGGCGCGCTGAAACGCCATTTGGGCCACGTGTTCGATGATGGGTCGATCCTACTCCTACGGTCAGGCGCTAATGCATGGGTTCAGCTGCCCCGAAATTCGTGCCTGATGCGAAGTAAGGCATATGAGAAAAAAAGTGAAGGGCATAAGGATCACAGTGCTCCTACTTCTTCTTTTTCTGTCGGAAAAAGAAGCATCCTATCTGCTAGAAAAGGGGGAATCCGATATGGGAAAACAGATCTACGCAGCAGACGGTCTTACAGCTAAACCTCCAATTGATATGAACGCTCCTTCGCGGACAGAGACCGCCACTTTCGCCTTGGGCTGATTCTGGGGACCGGACTCCCAGTTCGGGAGTCTGCCGGGCGTTATCCGCACTCGCGTAGGGTATGCCGGTGGGACGAAGAAAAATCCGACCTATCATGACCTGGGAGACAATTCCGAGACGATCCAGATCGATTACGACCCGAAGCGCATAACCTATGGGGAGTTGCTGGATGTGTTCTGGAAAGGCCACAACCCGGCATACCGGTCTTGGTCACGCCAGTATGCTGCCATCATCTTCTATCACAACGAGGATCAGAAACGTTTGGCAGAGGAGTCGATGGAACGGATAGCCTCGGGAATCCACGGCACCGTGTTTACGGAGATCGTTCCGTACTCCGGCTTCACGCTCGCAGAGGACTATCACCAGAAGCACAGCCTCCAGCATTATCCCGAGTTCATGCAGGAGCTCCGGCGGGTCTATCCCTCTAACCGGGAATTCGTTGATTCAACTGCAGCGGCACGCTTGAACGGGTATCTGGGGGGCGATGGTTCGTACGATGCCCTTGTAAAGGAGCTGGACAGCTTGGGCCTCTCCCCGTCCATGAAGGAAGCGCTGCGGGAGATCGTACGCAGGCGGACAGGGTCTGTGGCCTGTCCGGTTCAGAAATGACCCTGTAGTGGCCACCCGACACTATTCTAGCGGGAAGCTATTCATCCTTGAGATAAGAGCGAGTTGCGATACCATCGTGAATCCGCAAAAAAATTTCATAGTGATTTACTGGCCATCATGATCTTATCCCTGTCAGCACGACGGTGTCGTTTAGGATCTTTGTCCTGATGCCGCCGAACCCCGTCTGTTTAAGCCATGCCTTCATCTCCTGCGAGGTATAGCATCTGCCTGATGATGTATTGACGAGCATGTTCACGGAAAAGAGCGCACCCGGGATCGGGAAGGCCCTGTTCTTCTCGAGGATAAATTCATGGATAGCAATCTTCCCTTTGGGATTCATCGCGCTCCGTGCCTTCTTGATAAGCATGAGGTTATCATCCGCCGAGAGTGAATGGAAAATCTGGCTGATGAACACAAGATCGTACCCCGTGCCGATGCCATCGGAATGAAAATCACCGCGTATGAAATCGATGTTCCTGATCCCTGATTCAGTGATAAGCTTTTCGGAGATATCCACGGTGTTCGGAAGGTCGAAGAGGGTCACGGAGACCCCTTTTCGGGCAAGCTCCATGCTGTAGGTTCCCGGTCCGCCTCCCAAATCGAGAGCCTTTTTGAAACTGCGGACATCGATGGCCTTGATGACGTCCGTGGCACGGAACACCGCATTGTTGTGCATGGCCCTGATGAACGACTCGTGGTCACGGCCCCCCGAACGGTTCGGCTGGCCGCTCCTTACGACCTCGTCGAGACCGGACCAGGACTTCCAGAGAGAATCTGCATGGCGCAGCATGTCTCCCTGGTATAAGGGGCTGCGCATATCGAGAAACCGCTTCGCCATTTCCGTGCTCCGGTATTTATTGCCAGTCTTCTTGAGCAGGCCAAGGGCAGTAAGGGCATCGAGCAGGATCTCCGTTGCCCGCAGGTCGAGGCTTACGGAACTGGCCACATCGTTCGCCGTTGCCGGTGACCGGAGGTGTTCAAAGACCATGAGGTTGTTCGCGGTGAGCACCACGCGCGAGGCCCTAAACCCGCCCCAAAGATTGGTAAATTCCTGGATTTGTTTTAAAAGGTTCTTGTCCATGGGAGTTTCTCCTTTCCGAAATCAGTTTCAATATATTTTTATGCATCATAACGCGAAATTGGACAGAAAGTCAATTTAAGCGCTGCTGTCTGCCTATTGCTATCACTGGTATAGAAAACGGAGACGATTTACGTCACGGAAGCTACGGATGGCCTGATCGTAGATGCGGCAATCGGACCACAGAGAACACAGGAGAAGAGAATATCTTAGCTGAGGTTGTCTCCGTAAAACAACCAGCATTTCCCGTTATACTTCGCGAGAGAATAGACTTCTCTAACGATTACAGATGAGGGCCTTATAATAGCGTTCTCACGTAAGGACATACATCTCCGAAAGAAACAGGCGCTTTCCCTAAGAGTAAACAAAACTTCATGTTGCTTTATCGTCCTTCATGATTTATAATCCCCACCGAAAAAAGGAATAAGGTTAATTCTTTCATCTTGTGTCATATCTATGAACATTGGATGTAGAGTCTCTGGGCCCGTGCTGGATTTTGCCAGTGAGACGAATGGGAAGAGGTTTAGCTATTTTCCCCCGCACGAAAGTGTGGGCAGGAATGACGCTTAGAAGAGGTGAGGAGGTTTAATTTTGGCAGCGACCTATACAGCAAAAGATATTACGGTTCTGGAAGGGCTGGAACCCGTCCGCAAGCGGCCGGCTATGTACATCGGCTCCACGGACTCGCGCGGCCTTCATCACCTCGTGTGGGAGACGCTGGACAACGCCGTGGACGAGGCGCTGAACGGCTATTGCACCGCGATCACGCTCACCATCGAGAAGGACGGCGGTGTAACTGTTACGGACAATGGCCGCGGCATCCCCGTGGATATCCATCCCAAAACCAAACGCCCCGCGATCGAGACGATTCTTTGCACGCTCCACGCAGGCGGCAAGTTCGACCATACGGCATACAGGTCCTCGGGCGGCCTTCACGGTGTGGGCGCGTCCGTGGTGAACGCGCTATCCGAGGTATTCATCGCCACGGTCTGGCGCGACGGGTATGAGTGGACCCAGGAATTCTCGCGCGGCAAGCCTAAGGGTAACCTCAAAAAAGGGAAACCAACCAAGGCGCACGGTACATCCATCTATTTCCGGTCCGACCCTGACATCTTTGCCAAGACCAACTTCAACTTCAAGACCATCGTCGATGTGTCTGAAAGCAAGGCGTTCCTGAACAAGGGGCTCAAGATCACCATCGAGAACGTGCGCGACGGGGAGAAGCCGGTCACGTTCAGGTATGACAACGGCATCCAGGACTACATCAAGCGGATCGTCTCCGGGACCCAGCTCGTGAACCCCGAACCGTTTTACTTAGAGAAAGAGGATGACTTCAAGATCGAATGCGCCATGCACTGGACCACATCAACGGAGACCGAGATCCATTCCTACGCAAATTCGATCAACACGTCCGACGGGGGGACCCATGAGCAGGCGGTCAAGGCAGCGCTCACCAAAGCGGTGCGTGCCTACGCCGAACGCAAGAACCTTATCCCCAAGAACATCAAGACCATCGCTCCCGAGGATGTGTACGAGGGGCTCTACGGCATCGTAAGCGTGCTCGTGAGGAACCCGCAGTTCCAGGGTCAGACCAAGGAGAAACTGAACAACCCTGAAATATCCTCTCCCATAGAGACCGCGGTCAAGAACGCTTGCGAGGCCTATCTGCTTGCGAACCCCACCATGGCAGATGCGGTGGTGAAGCGGGTGCTGCTTGCTGCCGAGGCACGCTTGGCGTCCCGTGCTGCTAAAGAGAATGTGACGAGAAAGCTCTCCTCGTTGAAGCTCAACCTGCCGGGCAAGCTTGCCGACTGCTCATCGAATAAAGTGGAAGAGACAGAGCTCTTCATCGTCGAAGGCGATTCCGCCGGTGGTTCCGCGAAGATGGCCCGGGACCGGAAGACCCAGGCTGTGCTTGCGCTCCGCGGCAAGATACTGAACGTGGAGCAGGTAGCGTCGCTCGAAAAGATCCAGACGAACAACGAGATCAAGAACCTCCTGGCCACGCTCGGCTGCGGTGTCGGCCAGCACTTCGACCTCAACAAGCTGCGTTACAGCCGCGTGATCCTGATGACAGACGCCGACGTGGACGGTGCGCACATCAGTGTGCTGCTCCTCACCTTCATCTACCGGTACATGCCGGAGCTGATCGCTCATGGTCATGTGTTCCTGGCAATGCCGCCGCTCTACAAGATCGAGGCGGGTAAAGAGGTCTTCTACGCCATGGACGAGATGGAGAAGGAGAAGATACTCACGAAGCTGAACGGGAGAAAGCACGAGGTGGGACGCTTTAAGGGATTAGGCGAGATGAACCCCGAGACCCTCAAGGAGACCACGATGAATCCCAAGACCCGATCGATGATGAAGGTGCAGGTGGTTGACCACAAGGCCACGGGCGACGTGTTCGAGAGGCTCATGGGCAAGGACCCCAAAGCCCGGTTCGTGTTCATCAAGGAAAGGGCCGAATTTGCCGAGCTGGATATTTAAAAAATGAGTGTCTGGAAAAAAGATAGGTGAAGAAAAATTGACGGACGTATATTCTGTTCGGAAAAAATGAAAAAGCGATGATTTCTTCCGTGCAACCGGGGCCTGGATATCCAGGCCCTTTTTTTTGGATCGATGTTCGAACATTATTTAATGTTTCAAGATGTCATTATGCTTATCGATTTACTTGATGGAATTTAAGGTAACACCATCCTACCTATGTGCTGCATTAATGTCGTTTCAAACTAATTCGATTATTTGATAGCTCATCGTGACCATGACGTAAAACGTCATACCTATGACGAACGACGTACATAAATACAAACAATTTGACACTGATCATAAACAACATATCAATTATTTCAATGAATTAACATCTGGTATTCAGTTTGCAGATAAGCCATTAAATTAAAATCTTTCTATTTTGCCATTCTAAGGGGGTGATTATTTAATCGATAGTTGCTTTACATTTTTTATGTTTAGTCGTGATTTAGCAAAGCGGAGAAGGTTATGAGGTCAAAGATTAAAAGGAGGAAATTATGAAGAGGTACATGATCGTATTGGCGGCAATAGCGATCGTTATTGCCATGGTAAGCGGTGCTTATGCGGCTGGAAGTGTTTCAGAACCGGTGGCCGTCACGGCCACGGTAAGCGGCTTATGTAAGGTGGGTACATCTGGCGCCATGTCGTTTGCAATTCCCGACCCTTCTGTAGCTGGCCCGATTCTTGCGACAATAGCAAATGATGCGACTGTATTTTGCTCAAATGCTACGCCGTTTACTGTTACTGCAGCCAGCCAGAACAACCCAGCCCTTCCTGTGACTTGTGGAGGTGCGGGAATCACTGGAACCCTGAAAGATGCAAGTAGTAACACGATGAACTACACATTTACCTGCGGTACCGCTGGTGGTACGGGAGCAGGGTTTGCTGTCGGCAAAGACCAGCCCCTCAACATTGCCGGTTCCATTGCGCAGGCTGCATATATTAACGCTGCAGCAAGTGCCACGTATGCGGATACGGTAACGCTGACGATCAACTATTAATTCTATCGTTTAATGAACCTCGGTTGTTCTGAGGAGAGGCAGCTGCAGCCCGGAGGGCTCACGCGATCTTATCGCGGATAACATAAAAGATGACCCCAGCTCCCTCGAGGGAGCTGGGGTAGCTGCACCAGCAACAGAAAAGAAATGAATGCTGTACGCTGTCCTCGGCAGGGAGGCTTCCTCCGTGCGCGGCGAAACAGAGAAACTTTCATGGAGGGAGGGAATTATGAAAAAGTATATGATAGTGTTGGCGGCAATAGCAATCGTTCTTGCCGCCACAAGCGGCGCACTGGCGTCAACTTTAACCCCGACGGTGACCGCGACGGGTACCGTGATTGATACATGCAATTCACCTACGAACGGCACGATTACCTTCAACATCGATCCATCGGGTGTAGCTACGCTCACTCCGCAGACGACTGATGCTGGCAATTCGTCGCCGTCGGTAAAGTGCACCAATGGCCAGACCCATGCCGTTGCCTGCTCATCGGCACACGCAAATAAGCTGACGATCGGCAACGACGGTATAACCGATCCCATAGTCTACACGATCACGGGCTGCGCAACGCCCCTTACCGGCGCTGGATTCACGACGGCAACATCGATCACTATTGGCCTCTCGATTCCCCCGGCAAATTATCAGAATGCGAAGATAGGCGCTCATTCCGATATCATTACCGTTACGGTTACGTATTAGCGTGACGTAACGGGGAGGGAATTTATGATAAAGATTCTCTCAATCGCGGTCATGGCAGCTACCGTCATATCGATGACGGAGATGGTATCTGCTGCGCCGCCATCGGGATTCGTTTCCGAGACCATCGTGGTGAACGCTCAGATGGCAGCTGTGTGCCAGGAAGCCCAACACGGTTCATTCCCCAATCCGATCACAATCGACCCCCTGGTGGGTTCGGACCAGACATTTTCACCGGCCGCTGACGAGACCTTGAAATGCTCAAACGGCACGGTCTTTACCATAAAAGTGTCAAGCGCCAACGGGACCGCTGTCGGTCAGACCTGCACATCGAGCGGCGTAAGCAGCATGGCGCTTAAGTCAGCGGGGACGCCTGGCGACTCGATCGCGTACACTTTTATGTGCGCCGGCGATACCGACGGTGCGGGCCATTTTACGGGTGCAGGATATAC
>DATJAO010000028.1:0-27186 GCA_035516175.1 Nitrospirota bacterium | reverse complement strand
GCGCGAGGATGCGATCTATTGGGTCTCCGAACGGCTCGATGTGCCGCCGGCGAAGTTCTACGGCATCGCGACGTTCTACGCCCAGTTCCATCTCAAGCCCAAGGGCAAGAACGTGATCACCGCATGCTGCGGCACCGCATGTCATGTCAAGGGCTCGGAGCGGCTGATTAACAGTTTGGTAAAAGAACTGGCCATTCCCGATGGCGAGGACACATCCGAAGATCTCAAGTTTACCGTGGAGAAGGTCAACTGCGTAGGTGCCTGCAGCATTGCGCCGGTCATCATCATCAATAAGACTGTGCACGGAAAGATGACACCCGACAGGCTCATGAAAGAGATGAAGACCCTTAAGGAGGGGAAGCGGGAGTACACTGATTATATCTAATGCAAAAGATGAGGGAAACCGTTTCGCTTCTTATCGCGCGATGCAAGGTGAAGAATCAGGCCTCAAGCCTGACCTTTCGGAGTAATCATGAATAAAGAAGTCTCGATAAAAGTCTGCATGGGTACGGGCGGGATAGCCGCAGGCGGCGTGGAAGTAATGTCTTCCTTCAAGAAGGCCATTGCTGCCTCCGGCATCCCGGCGACGCTGGAGAAGAACTGCTCCATGCACAAAGTCGGATGTCGGGGCTTCTGCGCACGTGACGTGCTCGTCGATGTAATTATCAACGGCGACAAAGCAACCTACCAGTACATAAAGCCCGACATGGCGGAGCGGATCGTGAGCGAGCATATCGTGGGCGGCACGCCGGTAGCTGACTGGCTCGTGAAAGACGATTACCATACCTTCCATGACAAGCAGGTCAAGGTAGTGCTCTCGGACTGCGGCGAGGTCGACCCCGAGGACATCGACTCCTTTATCAGCCGTGGCGGATACGAGGCAACGAAGAAGGTCCTCACGACCATGACTCCCCAGGAGACGATCGAGGTGATCAAGGCATCGGGCCTTCGAGGACGCGGTGGTGCGGGCTTCCCCACGGGCGTGAAGTGGGACATGGCTATCAAGGCCCCCGGCCCGGTCAAGTATCTCATCTGTAACGCCGACGAGGGTGACCCGGGCGCGTTCATGGACCGCTCCGTCGTCGAAGGAAATCCGCACGCGGTGATCGAGGGTATGATTATCGGCGCCTATGCCATCGGTGCGCCCTACGGATACGTATACATCCGGGCGGAATACCCGCTCGCTGTTGAGCGCCTTCACCTCGCGATCAAACAGGCGAAGGAGCGGGGCTTCCTTGGCAAGCACATCCTCGGCACAGGGTTGGATTTTTCCATTAAAGTCAAGCTCGGAGCCGGCGCCTTTGTGTGCGGCGAAGAGACGGCGCTCATCGCCTCTATTGAAGGCAAGCGCGGACAACCGAAGGCTAAACCACCATTCCCGGTCCAAAAAGGCCTCTGGGGCTATCCCACGATTATCAACAACGTGGAAACGCTCGCGAACGTGCCCTACATCATCCGCAAGGGGGCAGCCTGGTATGCCTCCATGGGCACGGAGAAAAGCAAGGGCACGAAGGTCTTCGCGCTGACCGGCAAGATCCAAAACTCGGGCCTTATCGAAGTACCGATGGGCATCCCGCTTAAAGAGGTCATCTACAATATCGGCGGAGGCATCGAAGGCGGCAAGAAGCTGAAAGCGGTCCAGACCGGCGGTCCTTCAGGCGGATGCATCCCCGCGAGCTTAATTGAAACGACACTGGATTATGAATCGCTCGGCAAGGTCGGGTCGATCATGGGCTCAGGCGGCATGGTCGTGCTGGATGAGACGGACTGCATGGTGAACGTGGCCAAATACTTTCTGGAATTCACGAAATCCGAGTCCTGCGGCAAATGCATTCCCTGCCGGATCGGGACGAAGAGACTCCTTGAAATCCTGACGAGGATCACCGAAGGCAAGGGGAGGGAGAGCGACATCGAGCTCCTCGAGACCCTGAGCAGCGATGTGAAGACGTCATCGCTCTGTGGCCTTGGACAGAGCGCTCCGAATCCGGTACTCTCCACGATCAGGTACTACCGCGACGAGTACGAGGCGCACATTTATGAAAAACGATGTCCCGCGGGGGTGTGCAAGGACCTGCTTTCCTACAGCATCCTAGAGGAGTTTTGCAAGGGATGCACCGCCTGCACGCGGGTCTGCCCGGCTGGCGCAATCATCGGAGAAAAAAAGAAGCCGCACAAGATCATTCAGGACATCTGCATCAAGTGCGGAGCCTGCTTCGAAACATGCAAGTTCAAGGCGATCAAAAAAGGGTAAGCGATGGTAAATTTATCTATAAATGACAGGAAGATCGTCGTTCCTGACGGAACGACCGTTCTCGATGCCGCTCGGCGGAACGACATCTATATTCCGACGCTCTGCGACGATCCAAGGCTCGAGCCCCACGGCGGATGCAGGCTCTGCCTCATCCAGGCAAAGGGCATGCCCCGGCCGGTGACCGCGTGCACGACGCCGGTGACCGAAGGCATGGAGGTCGAGACCACGAACGAGCTGATCGAGCGTCAGCGTCGCACCATTGTCGAACTTCTGCTCTCCGACCATCCGAACGACTGCATGGTCTGCGAGCGGGCCGGTGACTGCACCCTCCAGGAGCTGGCTTATTTCTACGACATCCGTTCGAACCGCTTTGCCGGAGAGCGCCGACAGTATACCAAGAAAGATCTGAACCCATTTATTGAACGGGACATGGAGAAGTGCATCCTCTGCGGCAAGTGCGTGCGCGTGTGCGATGAGATCCAGGGTCTCGGCGCGATCGATGTCGCGGGGAGAGGGTTCACCGCCAAAATATCGCCGCCCTTCGGGAAGGATCTGAACTGCGAGTTCTGCGGCCAGTGCGTCAGCATCTGCCCCACCGGAGCGCTTATTGGCAAGCAATCCATGGGCAAGGGCAGACAGAAGGACGTGAAATCGGTCGAGACCATCTGCACCTACTGCGGATGCGGGTGCAACCTCACTCTGCATGTGAGCAGGAACGAAGTGGTGCGCATCACCTCGCGGCCTGACACGATCAACGAAGGATGGCTCTGCGTCAAGGGGCGGTACGGATACAGTTTCATTAACAGCCCCGACCGGCTCACGACGCCGCTCATCAAGAAGGACGGTGCGTTTGTTCCCGCTTCCTGGGACGAGGCGTTTAGCCTTATTGCCAAGAAGCTAGGTTCCATCAAGCAGAAGCATGGCCCCGATGCCATCGGCGGGCTCTCCTCCGCGCGATGCACCAATGAAGAAAATTACCTCTTTCAGAAATTCATCCGTGCGTGTATCGGCACGAACAATGTCGATCACTGCGCACGCTACTGACATAGCTCGACTGTGGCCGGTCTGGCCACTGTATTCGGTTCCGGTGCGATGACGAACTCGATGGCCGAGATAGAGAACAACGACGTACTGTTCGTCATCGGTTCGAACACCAAGGAGAACCACCCCATCGTCGCTCTCAAGATGATCAAGGCCAAGCGAAAAGGCGCCAAGATCATCATCGCCGATCCACGGCGGGTGCCCTTGGTGCGCTTCGCTGACATCTGGATGCAGCACAAGCCCGGCACGGACGTGTCCCTCCTGAACGGGATGATGCACGTGATCGTGAAAGAGGGCCTCATCAAGCAGGACTTCATCGCGTCCATGACCGAGGGCTTTGACGAAGAGTTCAGGAAAAATCTTGAGGAGTATACGCCCGAAGCTGTCTCGGCGATCACTGGTGTACCTGCTGATACGATCGTCAAGGCTGCGCGTTTGTACGGGGGATCGGACAAGGCCGGCATCTACTACACCATGGGGATCACCCAGCATGCCCACGGCACGGAAAACGTCTTCTCAATCGCCAATCTGGCGCTCATGACCGGGAATCTCGGCAAGGAAAGCGCGGGTGTAAATCCCCTGCGCGGCCAGAACAACGTCCAGGGCTCCACCGATATGGGCTGCATCCCCAACAATTATCCGGGGTATCAGCGGGTTACCATCCCAGCGATTCGGGAGAAGTTCGAGGCCTTGTGGAACGCGAAGCTGTCGGACAAGGAAGGAATGACCGCCACAGAGATGCTTCCGGCCGCTGAAAAAGGCATCCTCAAGGCCCTTTACATCATGGGAGAAAACCCGGTTATCAGCGATCCTGATGTGGCCCATACCACTAAGGCGCTCAAAGCGCTCGACTTCCTCGTTGTGCAGGATATCTTCATGACCGAGACGGCGGAGCTGGCGCATGTTGTGCTCCCGGCCTCGTCGTTCGCCGAAAAGGTCGGCACCTTCACGAACACCGAGCGGCGGGTCCAGCGGGTCAGAAGGGCCGTCAATTCTCCCGGATTAGCGATGAAAGACTCGCTCATCATTATGGAGTTGTCGAAACGCATGGGCTACGACATGCCCTATAATCATACCAATGAAATATTCCGCGAGATCGGACAGGCCTGGCCTGCGATGGCCGGCATGAGCTATGCCAGGCTCGAAGACGGCGGCCTACAATGGCCCTGCCCCACGCCGGACCATCCGGGCACGCAGTACCTGTTCAAAGGAGGGTTCCCTCGCGGCAAGGGCAGGTTCTCACTCGTGAACTATAAACCGTCAGCGGAGTTGACGGACAAAGACTTTCCCTTCCTGCTCACAACCGGCAGGCAGTTGTTTCAATATCACACCGGCAGCATGACGAGGAGGGTCAAACCCATCCATGCCGTATCACCGGAGGCGTATATCGAGATCAACCCGGCCGACGCGCAGAGACTTGCTATTGAGGATGGGGCAAGCGTGAGGGTTAGCTCGCGCAGGGGCTCTATCCTTGTAAAGGCTAGGGTGTCAAAGTGGCCCGGAGCGGGAGTGGTCTTTATTCCTTTCCATTTCAAAGAATCCGCGGCAAATGCGCTGACGAGCAGCAAGTCGCTCGACCCGCTGTCCAAGATCCCATCGTTCAAGGTTTCTGCGGTGCGGATTGAGAAAGCATAAAATAAATTTTTACCGCAGAGTACGCGGGGGATTATCAAGTTCTAAGTCCGAAATCCAGTACTTTAAACAATTTCAAAGTACCGAATGCACAAATTCAAAATAATTTAAACGTTGCAATTTCGAATTTATTTAGGATTTAGGAAGTAGAGTTCAGAATTATTGCATCTGCATACTCAGCAATCTCAGGGGTGAACATAGCGGTTTTACAGCGAGGAGGAAACGATGGCCGACAAATCGGAACTTAAGAGACAGATCCTTTTCAGCGATCTGAATGATGCCGAGCTCGGCATGATAGCGCAAAAAATCTCCGTCGAAAGCTTCAACAAAGGGAAGTCGATCTTTAAAGAAGGCGAGCCTACGAAGGGCATCTACCTCCTCAAGAAGGGGAAGGTGGAGATTTCGAAGACCACTCCCGACGGCTGGAAGCAGACTCTTGCCATCCTCTCGGAAAACCACATCTTCGGCGAGCTCTCCGTGATCGAAGACAAGAAGACCCACGGCGCGGATGCCACGGCGATTGACGCCACCGAGGTCTATCGCCTTCCTACAGAAGATTTCAAGGCTTTTGAGCAGAGTGATAAGAACATGATGTATAAGGTCATGAAGACGATCGCCCGCATTGCGAGCAGAAACGTGCACGCGATGAACGAAAAGCTCCTGAAGCTCCTGATCAGCTATTAGCACAAGACAGAAAAAAGATTTTTGCCAAAGGGGTCACAATGAACACGGAAGAACCTTTCGTTTTTATCTGTAAGCTCTGTGTGCTCCGTGGCTAATTTTAACGCATATTAAAAAAGGGAGGTTCACAATGGCACTTGATCCAACGAAGCATGCTGACTGGGAAATCGCGGAAGACTCGGAAAAGAGAATGAAGCCGATCGCTGAGATCGCGGAAAATATGGGGCTCCTGCCCGATGAGATCCTGCTGCATGGACACCATGTTGCGAAGGTGGATTTCAAGAAAGTGCTCAAGCGGTACGAGGGCAAGCCGGATGGAAAGTACATCGATGTCACTGCCATAACACCGACGCCGCTTGGCGAGGGAAAGTCGACCTCGACCATCGGCCTCACCCAGGGCCTAGGCAAGCGCGGCAAGAACGTGATCGCCGCGATCCGTCAGCCGTCGGGCGGCCCGACCATGAACATAAAAGGCTCGGCCGCCGGCGGCGGTCTCTCGCAGGTCATCCCGCTCACCCCGTTCTCGCTCGGCCTCACGGGTGACATCAACGCCATCATGAACGCCCACAACCTCGCTATGGTTGCCCTCACGTCCCGCATGCAGCATGAGTTCAACTACACCGATGAGCAGCTCTCAAAAAGAAAATTAAAAAGGTTGAATATCGACCCTCACAATGTCGAGATGAAGTGGATCATCGACTTCTGTGCCCAGTCACTCCGCGAGATTATCATCGGTATGGGCGGCAAGTCGCACGGATTCACGATGAAGTCCGGTTTCGCTATTGCCGTATCGTCTGAGGTCATGGCCATCCTTGCCGTTGCCAAGGACTTAAAAGACATGCGCGAGCGCATGGGCAGGATCGTTGTGGCTTACAGCAGGGATGGCAAGCCGGTGACGACCGCAGACCTCGAGGTGGACGGTGCCATGACTGCTTGGATGGTCGAGGCCCTGAACCCGAACCTGCTCCAGACCATCGAAGGCCAGCCCGTGTTCGTGCATGCTGGCCCGTTTGCGAATATCGCCATCGGCCAGTCGTCCATCATCGCTGACCGCATCGGTCTCAAGCTAGGCGATTATCTCGTGACCGAGTCGGGCTTCGCCGCGGACATCGGCTTCGAGAAGTTCTGGAACCTCAAGTGTCGCATGTCGGGCCTTAAGCCGAACGCGGCCGTGATCGTGGCTACGATCCGTGCGCTTAAGTGCCACGGCGGCGCGCCCATCCCGGTGCCTGGCAAGCCCATGCCTGCCGAGTACAAGGGCGAGAATGTAGCTTGGGTAGAGAAGGGCTGCGAAAACTTAGTGCACCACATCAAGACCGTGAAGAAAGCGGGTATCAACCCGGTGGTCTGCATCAACGCCTTCTATACCGATACGGACAACGAGATTAAGACCGTTAGGAGACTTGCTGAGGCAGCTGGAGCACGCGTTGCCCTGTCCCGCCATTGGGAAAAGGGTGGCGATGGGGCGCTTGAGTTCGCCGACGCAGTCATTGACGCCTGCAATGAGAAGAACGATTTCAAGCTCCTCTACGATCTCAACACCCCCCTTCGTCAGCGCATCGAGCTGATCGCGAAAGAGGTCTATGGAGCAGACGGCGTTGAATTCACGCACGAGGCGCTCGAGAAGGCTAAGAAGATGGAGGCCGACCCCGAGATTGCCAAGATGGGCACCTGCATGGTGAAGACCCACCTCTCGCTTACGGACAACCCGAACCTCAAAGGTGTTCCCAAGGGCTGGAAACTCCGTATCAGGGACATTCTTACTTACAAGGGTGCGGGCTTCGTGGTTCCCGTTGCCGGTACTATTACCCTCATGCCCGGTACATCGTCCGATCCGGCCTACCGCCGCGTGGACGTGGACGTGGAGACCGGGAAGGTCAAAGGCGTGTTCTAAACTGTTTTTTGGTATTTATGATACCAAAAGCTCATGCCGGCTTCCCGGCATGGGCTTTGTTTTTATGATTATCTGTTTGCAGCTACAACGCCGTTTATTTCACCCACGAGTGTGTAACCGCTTAAATCGCCGAAAGTGAAATGACACCTATCATGGGTTCATCTAACAGGAAGAGACCAACAGACCATACTCTACGACACATTAAGGTCATGGCTTAACTTGCTCAACAAATCTCCCCTGATATTTGGCATGACCGTCGCATTTTTCAAATATAAATTGGCAAATCTTGGTGCCAGGATATAAGGCTAATGGGGCATGTCCTAAGTTAACTATTTCCAATACTTGATGGTTGGAAATGCCCGGATGCATAAATCCAGCGGTAACATGAACTGCAAGCCCAAAACGCGCGAATCTGCTTCTCCCTTCCAGTCGACCAGAAATATTATCGGCAAGAGTAACTTTTTCTTTCGTGATTCCCAAAACCATCTCGCCTGGTTTAATTATTATATAATTGCCATCTGTAATATGAACGTCTTTGGTAATATCCTGAAAATGAGAATCATTTTTTACGTGATAGATCTTTGATCGTTTTTTAAAAATCCTGAAATCATTGCCGAGAGTAAGATCAATTGAACCGGGTCCGATCTGTGTTTTTTTGAGCGGTTCGATATTGATCAATTTATTTTTTAAAGCTCTCTCGATTTCCTTCCCGATTAATACACTCATATCACTTTAGCCCCTCAATTAATTGTAATATTTTTATCAGCTGTCGATTTAAACATCCATTTTGCATTCTCGAGATCTTCGGCTCACAGTACATCTCCGGCCACAATTGTAGCTTTTGTAGGGCCTTTTTTTATAGAGTGTCCTATTTTGTGAGTGTTTCATTGGGCTACGAGGTCTATATGAAATATGCAATTTCTAAAAATAAAATGAAACTGCTGCGAAGTACGGAATGTAATCAGCAATCATTATTATATACCTATTTTCACGCTAAGCTTATCATAAAATGAGGTGAAAATCAGGTAAAATATGGGTATGTGCATGTTCAAGCTTCATGACGTAAATCATAGATTTAAACAGAGACTCATGGTATCGTTTACTCAAAAAGGAGAACAACCATGGAACTGAGCCCAAGAACAAAAATTAATGATCTTCTGAACCTTTACCCCTTTCTGAAGGATTTCCTAGTCAGCCTGAACCCCGAATTCAAGATGCTGGACAACCCGTTCATGCGAAAGACCGTGGGTAGAATTGCGTCTCTGGGTAAAGTCGCGATGATTGGCGGTATGGAGATCAAAAAGCTAATCGATGGAATCGCTGAAGAGATCAAGAAAAAGACCGGCGAAACCGTTTTAATCGCGTACGGTGAAGCAGGCGTGGACGAGCAGGAAGTGCGGATCGACACATTGAAGAACATCATTAAGGAACTCCACGATGGGAAGGACGCCGAATCTCAAAAAAAGAAATTTGAGGAATTGATCAAGGACGTTGCTCCCTGGGAGATCGCCCAGATGGAACAGCGACTTATTGCCGAGGGCATGCCCGAGGCGGAGATCAAGAGCCTCTGTGAGGTGCATGTACAGGTCTTTAAAGAGGCGCTGGAGCACCAGACCGTGCCAGGACTTCCCGCTGGCCACCCCGTACATACTCTGATGCTCGAGAACCGCGTTGCTGAAAGTATCTTGAAAGAAGCAGAGGCAATAAAGGATTATGTGAAGGAGAAGGACAAGCTCCTTGATATCCTGGACCGGCTTAGCCAGATCGATAAGCATTTCGTACGTAAAGAAAACCAGCTCTTCCCGATCATAGAGACAAAAGGCGTTACAGGTCCGTCAAAGGTCATGTGGGCACTGCATGACGACATTCGGGCATTCATCAAGGATGTCCGGAAGAGGGTTACGGACAACAAGATGGAAAAGGTGGCAGTCGATGCATTGATGAAAATGGTGAATGACATGATCTATAAGGAAGAGCATATTCTTTTCCCCATGACCCTTGAGACCCTGAGCGAGGAGGATTGGACGAAGGTCAGTAAAGGGGAAGAGGAGATCGGCTATGCCTGGATTAAGCCCGAGGCCCGGTGGAAGCCCTCAACAGAGTCGTTCCAGCAGGCACTCCTTGGCGAGAAAGTGGGAAGCTTGAACCTCGATACAGGACAGCTCACGGCGGAGCAGGTGAATTTGCTCCTGACGCACCTTCCAATCGATATATCTTTCGTGAACGAGAACGATGAGGTGGCTTACTACTCAGCATCGCCAGAGCGTATATTTCCCCGGAGTCCGGGCGTCATCGGCAGAACGGTGCAGAACTGCCATCCGCCCAAGAGCGTGGGGATGGTGGAGAAGATCCTTTCTGAGTTCAAGGCAGGTACGAAGAGCGTTGCTGAGTTCTGGATCCAGATGAAAGGGAGGTTCATCCTCATCAAATACTTTGCTGTTCGCGATGCATCGGGCCAGTACCGCGGCTGTCTTGAAGTGAGTCAGGACGTAACTGAGATTAAAAAGCTCGAAGGCCAGAAGAGGCTGCTCGACTGGAACTAGTTCTAAAAAATCAAATTCGTCTCAATAATAGTTAGATTTTCTCTTCTGTGAGGACGCTAAGTACGCCAAGAAAATCTTAGTCTTACTTCATTTATGCTTAACAATCTTCGTGGCTTTCGCGCCTTAGCGGTTAAAAAGGTTTTTACTCCGGATCGTCAATTAGAACGTTTGAACGTGGGCATTAACTCAAAAAGGCTTGGCCGCAGGGGTTAAGCTTTTTGAGTTTAACAGGATCGATAGAATCAATACTCTCTCATCGTCTGCCTCTTATGAAAGCCCGTGCATAGTCGGTCACAATTTGATATCTTAATGTGATCTTGGCCTATTTCCAGGACTTCCTTCGTTCCTTGTGGTGATCTGAGTCAGGATTTCTTTGGCCCTCTCGATCAGCGGTTTTTCCTCCTTCAAATGAATTCTTTTATCTCGAAAAGTTGTTCCATCGAGAATGTTGATCGCCCGGTACGCATCCACATCGAGCGACATCTCGACAAACCCGTATCCCTTTGGCTGCCCGGTCAGCAGGTCTGTTTTTATAGTAACAGACTGAACGTCACCGATTTGCGAAAAAATATCTATCAACCTTTCCTTGGTGATATCGGTCGGCAGATTTTCTACACGGACTTTCGTAGCCATACACTACCTCCCCTGAACATTTTGCATTCTGTACGAATGGATTCAGCCTTTTATGAAAATGCATTAAAAAAGTTTAGCCCGGGCAAGCAGAAAGATGTCGGTATTAATATAGCAGAAAAAAATCGCCATGAGAAGGGCAGGGAGAGGAAAATGTTTTAAAAGCCGACTTCATGGTATCGTTTGTATAGAAAATTATTGAGATGTATCTGTTACGATAATAAATTCTGTTCCCTATTGGGACTTAAAAGGCAAAAGAGGCCTGAAAAGCTTCATGCGCTCTCTTTTAAGAAGAGTATGGTTTCTACCGCAGGTATTACTGCCGGAAGAGTACTCTGTCCATGTCGATGTTCCGACCTCCGACGCTCTGCTGGTTGTGCGAGCCTGTCAGCTTGGTCCCATCTTCGGAGATGGTGAGGACGTAGGTCTCTGTTTTCCAGTAACCCACGACGGACTTCATTTTCCACTTCATCTGGACCCTGAGATTCTTATCTTGTAACTCAAAGATATTGATCGTTGCCACGCTGTCGGCAACGCGCTTCGGGGGGGTCAGAACCAGGTCGCCGTTCGTGTTCTTGCTTATGTCGAACGCATGAATGTTGACATCTTCACCATGCAGCATGTCTTTGAAGTACCAGCTTCCCACAAAATTTGGCACCAT
Organism: Nitrospirota bacterium; assembly: GCA_035516175.1. Taxonomy (GTDB): domain Bacteria; phylum Nitrospirota; class UBA9217; order UBA9217; family UBA9217; genus DASPSR01. The sequence continues at coordinate 15,853 of DATJAO010000028.1, read as the reverse complement.
CAGCTTCTTGTCCTGAGATTGCGGGGGCATTTTAATTATCTTGAGTTGTTTTTCGGGCTCAATCTCGAGAGAAGTTTTCCCGGTCACTGCCAGTGATTTTCCCATACCTGCATCCGCCGGCGCCGGAGTATTTTTACCCGCCTCCACGTCCTCGACATCGACTTCCAATGCGTAAATCTTATTTCTGACGTCGCGTGCATTTTTCGCGTCCGGGGCGGCGAGAAGGTAAAGCTTCAAATTCTGCATCGCGTCACTGTAAAGGGCGGCTTTTTCCTGGACTACGCCGAGATTGTAGTAAGCGAGTGCCAGCCATGGTGCCGAGTTCGAAGCTGCCTCAAATTCGGCAATTGCCTTCTTGTATCCGGTGATCTCCGTTGCCTTCTGTGCAAAAGCGGTCCCCCGTGCCATATTCCGCTCAGCATTTTCCGGAACCGTGGGTGTGGGTTTCATGGACAGAACAAGCTTGATGATCTTTTCACGCAGAGCGTGGTCAGCCGGGTTCCTTTTCAGGTCTTCTACATACTGTTGCAGGGTCTCCTGCAAATCAGGAGATTTTCCCCCTGTACGCGACGCATAGCCGTGTGTGATGAGCGAAAAAAAAAGAACAAGAAGTAAAACGGTTCGAACTACATATTTCATAAAACTGCTCCTTGCTTGACGACAATACTGCCGGTGTCCCCCATCCGTGACCGGCTAAGAAAGGTGTAAGGTAAACTTATCAAAGGCCCTTCACTTTAATAATTGTGCTTAAAACCTTTCATAGGATACAAAAATTCTGCCACTCTGAAAACAGCTAAACCATGAAATTATTAGGGTATGTTTCTCCTTTAAGTATACTTATCGTTTATATCCAAAAAAACTTTACTAGGATGCCGTGAAAATAGAGATTTTTAATTCTTCCTCAATCCTTCCGGAAATAGAGGAGTGCTGGCCATATCCTTCCCCGACATCCTAGGGCGAGTACACATAACTATCTGATATTTAAACGAAAATAAGCAAAAAGCGTCAATATCAACTAAAAAATAATAAGTCAGTCAAGAAATGTTTTACACATTTCGCCTTGTCTTGTCCGTATAATTACGTTATGATGTGCTGGACTATGAAGACCTGCCATGCCTGCGGGCAAGGAATTACGACAGAAAAAAAGATTGGCCGCCGGGATGTATGCATCCTGTGCCGTGCGGACCTCCATTGCTGCCTGAACTGCGAATTCCACGATGTTTCTGTGTCGAAACGATGCCGAGAGCCGGTGGCGGAGCTTGTAAAAGATAAAAAAGGGGCAAACTTTTGCGATTATTTTGTCTTCAGCGAGTCGAGGCCTTCCAGACCTTCGGGCGCAGAGGTCGATAGGACACGGAAGGAACTCGACGATCTGTTTAAAAAGTGAACCGCTTCAGCTCTCCCACGATGGCCACGTTTGATAAGAAGACAATTGCTGGTCTTGCGATATTCGGCTTGGTTGTCGCCGGCATCATATACCTCCTGTTCCCGCTCGGACTCGTCAAGCTCTTCACAGACACACAATATTTGCTTCACTTCATCAGAGAACACCGGTTGTATGCGGTTTTTATTTTTATCGGGCTTCAGTTTCTGCAGGTGGTTGCGGCGCCAGTGCCCGGTGAGGTGACCGGCTTTGTCGGAGGCATCTTCTTTGGCCCGTTCTGGGGGGTCGTTTTTTCAACCATCGGACTTACCCTCGGCTCGTGGCTTGCATTCGGTCTCGCGCGTCTTGCGGGCAGGCCGCTCGTCGAAAAGGTGGTAAGCCCTGATACGATCAAGCGCTATGATTACGTGATGAAGCACAAAGGTTTATTCCTTGCCTTTCTCATGTTTCTTATCCCGGGATTCCCCAAGGACTATTTGTGCTACCTGCTCGGTCTGGGACATATGGGGCAGCGCGATTTCCTGATCGTGTCGACTTCCGGCCGTCTGCTTGGCACCGTGCTTCTTACAATTGAAGGATCATTTTTCCGGCAGAAACAGTATGGCGCATTTTTCACGGTCATGAGCATTAGCATCGCGATCATTCTGGTCGTGATGATTTACCGCGAAACTATCGAGCGGTGTTTCCGGAGGATGCGGGCAGCGCAGCGGCTTAAATCACACCAAGACTGGCTGCGATCGAAAAAACGAAAAGGTGATTAAACCTGCATTCCGTAGGCTCTCTACCAGTGCCAAGCAACATGAACGCGAGAAGACCGAGGTCTAAACTCAAGAGTAAGGGCACTTTTGATACTCGATATAACAAGAATCCACATGGAATGCGCGTTAGACGCCTTTTCTGGCCTTGTCCCGCCTGTCCCGATGGATGCCGCTTACGCGGTCCTTATACCGCTTATTGATGATCGCGCAGGCCTCTTCCGGTTCGTCCACGATGTGCATTAGGTCGATATCCTCGATACCGATGTTTCCGACCTCCAGCACCGTTTTCTTCATCCAGTCGATCATGCCCTGCCAATAGTCCCTGCCGACGAGGACCACGGGGAAGCTCCGGATCTTTTTGGTCTGGATGAGCGTGAGCGCCTCGAAAAGCTCGTCCATGGTGCCGAAGCCGCCTGGGAATATCACATACCCCACAGCATACTTGACAAACATGAGCTTGCGAACGAAGAAGTAGCGGAATTCCACCCTCACGTCCTGATACGAGTTCGGCGTCTGCTCCATGGGCAATTCTATGTTCAAGCCGACGGAAATGCCATTCGCCTTCTGCGCCCCCTTGTTTGCCGCCTCCATGATGCCGGGGCCTCCACCCGAAATGACGGCAAAACCGTCCTTTGCAAGATTTTCGGCCACCTTGAGACATTTGTTGTAATAGGGGGATCCCGGTTGGAGACGGGCACTCCCGAAGATGGTCACGGCCGGGCCGATGCCGTTTAGCGCTTCAAACCCTTCTACCAGTTCCGCCATGATACGGAACACGCGCCAGGTATCCGACTTTGCTAAATCCTCCATACTTATTTTCTCCTTCCTTCATAAAGCAATCCAGCGATCAGTCTTTGGGTAGAAATGGAAAAAATCATGGAATCGAGTGGTATGGTAAATGTTTTGATCGATTGTAAAGCTACTCGTGCGTCTTTTTGATGGCGATCTGTGACTACGCAGTCCTTAGTGTTTTCACTCTTGCCGCTCTGCGTACTCCTCACGATATATCTGCACAAAAGCAGTAAGCAGGGTTACAATGAGGGGTCCGAAGAGAATGCCCAAAAAGCCGTATACTTGCAACCCGCCAAGTATTCCGATAAAAAGAAGAAAAGTGGGGAGCTTCGCTTTTCTCCCGATCAGGAGGGGCTTTAAGAAATTGTCGGGAAGGCTCACCAGAAGGGCTCCCCAAAGTGCAAGGAAGACGCCCTGAAGTGTTGAGCCAGTCAAGTAAAGATAGAGTGCTCCCGGCACCCATACTAGCATCGCGCCTCCGACAGGCAGGAGGGCAAGAACGGCAGCGAGAAATCCCCAGAACACGGAAAAGGGTACGCCGAACAAGGCGAACCCGAGGCCTGTCATCACTCCCTGGAGAAGAGCGACAAGGAAAACGCCGTTAATGACAGCAGAAAAGGTATCTCGAAATTTCAGGGCAATGGATTGCTGCTGATTCGGCGTGAACGGTAACACATCCATGACCGCTGAATAGTACGATTCGCCGTCCCGTAAGATAAAAAAGAGAAAAATGAGCATGATAAGGAGATTGACCGCGAGAAGGAGCGTATTCTTCAGGACACTGCCGATTTGGGATGCTAGGCCGGATGAAAACTGGCTCAGACCCTTGATGAGGATCCCTTTTACATCAATTTCCGCCAGTAAGGGAAGGCTCAACAGGCGGTCAAGCATCGGCGTTGCGAACCTGCTCCATGCTTCTACAAGCTTACCAGTTTGAATAAATTCTGATGTCCACTGGTATAGATTAACAGCCTGCGCTGTGAGAACAGCAAGGAGGAATATCGCGGGTCCTATCACCATGAGTAAGGTGCAGAAAGTCATAACGCCTGCAGCCAGTCCCTCCCTGCCGTTGACCAGGCGTAGTAGACGTGCGTGCACCGGGGAAAGGGCAAGTGCAAGAATTGCTGCCCAGAGCAGGGCTGAGGAAAAGGGCGCCAAAAGGCGCGCCATCTGGTACAGGAGAAAAATGAAGATCGCAAAAAAGACAGCCGCAAAAATGTGGGAGCGAGTCAAAAACGATGCCGGCTGATTGGTCACGATGATTCCTCCCTGCCTTGTTCCTTGTATTTCGCCATACTAGCGGCAAGCTTGACCGCCTCAAGGAGGCTCGCCGGATCTGCGCAGCCCTTGCCTGCGATATCGTACGCAGTCCCATGGTCTACCGAGGTGCGGATGATCGGAAGACCGACGGTGACATTCACGGCATTGCCGAAAGCCAGCATCTTGAGCGGAGCGAGGCCCTGGTCGTGATACATGGCCACAACGACGTCGTAATAATTGTTCCGTGCCTTGTAGAACAGAGTGTCAGCCGGGATGGGATCGCTCGCGTGGATGCCCTCCTCCCGCGCCATGATCACAGCCGGCAGGATCACATCCCACTCCTCGTTACCGAATAGCCCGCCCTCACCTGCGTGAGGGTTCAGGGCTGCAACGCCGATGCGGGGTATATCAATGCCGAAATATTCCATTGCCTTGTTCGCGAGCCGCAGAGACTTCAGAATGGTTCCCCTGGTGATTGCGCGAGCCACGTCCTTCAGTGCAAGATGAATGGTTGCCAGGATAATCCGCAGGCCGCCGCCCACAAACATCATGCCGTATTCCTTGGAACCCGTAATGTCGGCAAGAAGCTCCGTATGGCCGGCATAATGAAATCCCGCTGCATTCATCATTTCTTTGTTGATCGGTGCGGTTACGATTGCTTCAGCGCTGCGGCTCATGGTGAGCTCCGCGGCCCTCTTTACATATTCCACCGTCGCCTTGCCCGACGAAACGCTCGGTCTGCCCCATGAGTGCTTGGAGATGTCCACGTTGTGAAGGTCAAGCACGTCTATCTTGCCAGTGCCAGGGTCGGCTTCCGTGAGAGAAGCAATGCTGCGGACAGCAACCGAGAGCCGCATGTCCTCTATCAGTTTCTTCATGACACTCGCATCACCTACAACGACCGGCCTGCAGAGCGGGAATATCTCACCGCTGTCGATGATCTTAGCGATGATCTCAGGTCCGATTCCCGCGGGGTCACCCATGGTTATGACGAGGAGAGGTTTCTTTTTCATGCGTCGTCTTTTTGCGCGAATCTTTTTTCGCTTATCATGCGATATGGCTGGACTACAACGGATGTTTGCTTTGCTCCAGGTATCGCGAGGATTTCAAATTGTACGCTTCGGGTGGAAAAGACTAGCATAATGCCGTCTCCCGGCTTCACCTCTTTTGCGGAGCGAGCCACCCGTCCATTCACGAGGACCCTGCCTGTATCACACAGGTCCTGTGCCACGGTCCTGCGTTTAATGAGGCCGCTCTTTTTCAGGAACAAGTCGAGACGCACTATCAAAGTATATCGTAAAAAAAAAGAGATGACAACGTGAATTGTCAGGTCCGAATTGATTTTCCTTAAATATTACCTGCGCGTCTCTTGAATGAACCGTGAGGACCCCCACTACAAGCGTGACAGCGATTTAGTGGCGGGTAGTTCATCAGAGCAAAGATCCTATTGCCATGCCTCCCATGAACACGGCAAGGACAAGAGCTTGAGCATAGGCGGCGTGGCCCAAGAACAACTTTAAATAGTTGGCCCAAATGGATTCATAGATAAGGCCGGCAAAGCCTGATGGGTTAAAGTACGAACGCAGGCCTCTCTGGTTCATGCGGATTTTTCTCCTGCGAGGGATGCCATTGCGGGGATGGATGTTTCGTCAAAGTCGTGGATTCATCGTAATGTTCAGCATGTCAAACGATTTTGCGGATAGCGCTCTCAATCCTTTTGATGGTCTTTTCCGGTCCCATGACTTCGATGACCTCAAAGATGCCGGGGCTCACCGTGCCGCCTGTCAAGGCGACACGCACGGGTTGGGCGATTTTGGCGAGTTTTAGTCCCTTTTCGGCGATCAGGGCGTTGAATACCTTCTCAATCTCGATGTGTGTAAAGGGATCAACAGTCTTAAGCCGTTTTGACAGCTCAGAGAGGAGAGGTGCTACGTCAGGTGTTAAGTGCTTTGTCTTGGCCTTCTCGTCCATCGTTATTTCGTCAACGACAAACGGAATGGCAGCGGTCTTCATCTCAACGAGCGTGTGGCTCCGCTCGGCGAGTATTTTTACGAGCTTTTTGAACCACTCGATGTCCGGCTCCTTACCCGCAGCGACTGTGACATCTTTTTTCAAAAGTTCGATGACCAACCCTGCAAGCCTTGCAAGGTCCGCCTGCTGGATGTAGTGATGGTTGAGCCAGAGCAGTTTCTCGGCATTGAACACGGCTGCGGCCTTTCCAACGTTCTCGAGCGAAAATTTTTCAATGAGTTCCTGGCGAGAAAAGATCTCCTGGTCCCCGGAAGACCAGCCGAGACGGGCGAGGTAATTCACAAGCGCCTCAGGCAGGTACCCTAGGTCTTTGTATTCGGTGACGGCGGTCGCTCCGTGGCGCTTTGATAGCTTGGTCTTGTCCGGGCCGAGGATCATGGGCAAGTGCGCGAACTCCGGCGGTTCGTACCCGAGCGCCTGGTAGAGCTGGATCTGTCGCGGTGTGTTGTTCAGATGGTCGTCACCACGGATCACGTGCGTGATGTTCATGGTGACATCGTCCACGACCACGGCAAAGTTATAGGTAGGGAGCCCGTCGGAGCGCTGGATGATCAGATCGTCGAGCTGCTGGTTCTCAAAGGTCACAGCCCCGCGGATCAAGTCACGCACGATGGTCTGGCCTTCGTCGGACGAAAGGAATCGTACTGCGGGCATTCTTCCCGCGACCGGAGTCCTCAACGCCCGGCATTTTCTGTCGTACTTCGGTGGCCGGCCGGATGCAAGTGCCTCTTTTCTCCGCACCTCGAGTTCATCAGGCGTGCAGTAACAGTAGTATGCTTTGCCCTGCTTAAGGAGACGGTCAACGTGCTCACGGTAAATGGCCATCCGCTCCGTTTGGCGAAACGGGCCTTCATCCCAATCGAGCCCGAGCCATTTCATGCCATCGAGTATGATCTGGATGGATTCGTCGGTGGATCGGGTCTGATCTGTGTCCTCAATCCTGAGGATGAATTTTCCTCCATGGTGCCGGGCGAACAGCCAGTTGAAGAGGGCCGTCCGTATGCCCCCGATGTGCAGGGCGCCGGTGGGACTGGGGGCAAAACGGACTCGAACATTATCCAGAGTACTCATGGTGCGGCGAACTCCTTCGCTATAGTTTATATATCGCGGCGTTATTATATCAAAATATCGGCTTAATAAAAAGAAAATTAAGGGTCTGCGCGGTTACTTATGTTATTTAATCCGTCTAGAAGAACAAGCATAACCTTTTGTAAGTATTACTTTTCAACCTGCCTCGCCAAGATCAATAATAATTTAAACCATGTATTTGGTTTTAAACCAGGAGGGCAATATTTGACAAAGTAAAATCTGTCCGCTATGATTTAAGAAGTATAAAGTTGTAATTTTAGATTCCCAAGCATGGCCCCGTTTGATACGGGAGAAGAGAGGGGCTATACAGCAACGAATGATAACAGCACACTTTGTGCATATAAAAAATTTTTTTAGGAGGTATTGATATGGATATCAGAGTATTATCAACGGAGCCTGTCGTAGAAATCGATGGTGTGAAATACCATCATCATCCGAATGGTGGAGGCATGGTAGCCGAGACGGCGCAGGTCTCCGACAGCGTTTACGTTGGCCCCTTCGCCAAGATATGTGGCCACTGCAAGCTGAGCGGCGATGCTATCGTTTTTGGGAATGCTTGGATCTTCGATAAGGCCGAAGTATCGGGCAGGGCTGAGGTATTCGGAAACGCAAAGGTTTTCGGCAATTCCAAAGTCCAGGGAGATGCCAAGGTCTATGGTTTTGCCGGCGTCTACGGCGACGCAATCGTCAGCGGTTATGCAGAGGTATTTGAAAAGGCCGAAGTTGGCGGAAGTGCCAAAATTCTTGGAAACGCAAGGGTTTGCGGCGACGCCAAGGTAATGGGCAATACCAGCGCTGAAAAAAAAGTTGCATGATTATTTTTTTTTGATAGCAACCTGAAGTTCATCTTTACGAGAAGAGGGGGGAGAATTTTGTGCTCCAGGTTGTTATAGAACATAAACGAGGGGCGGTTTCGCTGCCCCTCGTTTATTTTAGGATATGAGTTCTGAGGTCCCGTCGTAACCACGCACAGTAATGATAGAGAACACTTAAAATATATTTATAATTTTTTTTTAGAGATAACGGCGGCATGGTACCGAAGACGGCACAGGTAGCCGGTAGTGTATACATCGGCCCCTTCAACAAAACCTGTAGCCATTGCAAGCTCAGCGGCGAAGCAATCATCTTCCGAAATGCCTGAATCTTTGATGATGCTGAGGTATCGGGTAGACACGAGATATTTGGCAACGCAAAGGTATTCGGCAATGCAAGATCCAGGAAGATGCCAAGGTTTATGGATTTGCCGGCGTGTATGGCGACGCTGTCGTCAGTGTTGACAAGGCCGAAGTAGGCAGGACCGGCAAATTTCTCGGGAATGCAAGGGCCGGAGCGATGCCAAGAGATTGGGAGATGCGCGTTCTTAGAGGAGGCGGCATAAAAGGGCTGCCTCTTCATAGCGATTCTCTAACTCCGATGAAAAAAAGGGACGGTTCCTTGAACCGTCCCTTTTTTCATACTGCATTATCTTGCTTATACTTTGAACGGATTAACAAACAGAAGGATCATGACTACGACGAGCGTGTAGATGGCCAGCGACTCAATCAAGGCCAGGCCCACAATCATGGTGGTCATAATCTTACCTGATGCCTCGGGGTTGCGGGCGATACCTTCCACCGCCCTGCCGATGCCCAGGCCCATACCAATGCCGGTCCCGAGTGCCGCGATGCCCATTCCGATAGCCGAAGCGGCGGCAACGGTACCGAAGAACGCGAGCTTTCCTGACTCAGGAGCCGCTGCCTCCGCTGCAAATGCTGCGGATGCAATGAGCGTCAGGCTAAAGACCATTAAGAGAATAACGGTAATTTTTCTCATCAGTTTGCCTCCTTTCTCTAAATTTGAAAAGATGTTGACCGGATATCACCGGAGCGCTACCACCCGGGCACTTCCTCCATCAGAAGGAACAGATGCTGTCCGGGGTCAGAAGCTTAGTGATGTTCTCCGCCGATGTGCGCTTCTTCGATCGAGCCGGCTAGATAGAGCATTGTCAAAAGCGAGAACACACCCGCCTGCACGAAAGCTACAAGAAAGCCGAGGGCAAGAATAGGAACCTGCAGAAAATAAGGAAAAAGAAAGAACAAAACGAGAAGCAGTACGTGCTTGGCGATCATATTCCCAAAAAGACGAATGGAGAGCGAAAGCACCCTGGCTAAATGACTGATAACTTCAATGATAAACATGAATGGTGCGAGTACCCACATCGGACCAAAAAAGTGCTTAATGTACCCGAAACCGTGTTTTCGGATTCCAATGTAGTGGGTTGCAGAGAATGAGACAAGCGCGAGTGCCAGCGTGGTGTTGATGTTTGCCGTTGGTGAATCGAATCCCGGGAAGAGGCCCTGGAGGTTACACACGAGGATAAAGAGAAAGAGTGATCCGATCAAGGTCAGGTAATGCTTCCCCTCTGGCCCCATGATCTCCTCGACAAAATTTTCGAGGCCGCCGACGATGACTTCAAAGAAGTTCTGGAAGCCGGTCGGTGCCGTCTTTTTTAGCGAAAAACGCGCAGCTAGTGAAAGGCCGATAAGGATTGCCATAGCAAGCCACGTGTAGGTGACATGCTCGGGCACGTTTGGTACATGTAAAAGCAGCGGACCTTCTTTCATACCAGCGCTCCTTAAATGAAATAATTGCTATGCTCGCAAAAATTTACAGGAACACCTGTTTTTTGTCAAGAAAAAACCAGGAAGGGTCTCATAAAATTTCCTAATAATTATATATGGTTTTGTTAATAAAATAAGAGCCCTTGTTTTTAAAATAGGCGTCGGAGTACGATATGCGGCCATCATTTTTAAAGCGCGTTTTTTTGAGGAAAGCTATTTTGCGATGCGATATTTTTCGGCTGCTTGCTCCGCATCATGGGCCGCCGTCATGTTTCCTGCCGTTGTGTATGCTTCGGCGAGATGGGCGTATGCTTCTGAAAGATACTCAGGTGCGTCTTTAGGAATGAGATTCACCGCTTGCTTGAGGGCAGTGATAGATTCAACAGGCTTGCCTGACTTCAGCAGGATCACTCCCAGCGTGTCGAGATAATACGATCGGTGCTCTGGCGTGAGTGACATGGCTTTTTGAATAAAATCTTCTGCCATTTCCATGTTGATCTTTTGATCAATGTAGACCCAGCAGAGATTATTATAGATATCGCCATTCTCTGGCTGGAGCTTCATGGCCTTTTTGTAAGCAGACTCCGCCTCGTCATATTTTTTGAGTCTATAGGAAAGGTCACCAAGGAGCAACAGGGAAGGCACAAAGTTGCGGTTTTTTTTGAGTGCAGCACGGTACTGCTGCATGGCCTGATCGAACTGCTGCTGCGACTCATAGATGCGGCCGAGGTTATTGTGTTCTTCGGGCGAGAGCGGGTCATGAAGAATTATAATCTGCGGCAGGGAGCATCCGTGAATGAAGAGGATAGCCGAGAGGCAAAGCATCGCTACCCATGCAGCGAATGCGAATCCACGTTCTCTTTTCACGGTATGTCCTTGGATGATTTCGGGTTGGCTATAAGCATCCAGTGGCCTGCACGGGTCCATTCGTTTTCGAAGGTCTTATAGCCGATCACGCTGTTCGCTTTCAAGCCGTCATGGGCGATGATGACAGCGTTCGCATCGTCGAAGCCGATTACCGTAACATAATGCGGCTGACGGTAAGGACCGAAACCCAAATCAAGCAGGCAGATAACCGGGAGCTCTGTGCGGATGCGTACTTTAAGCTCCTCGAGCGTTCCGGCAGAAGATATTGTCTCGAAGCCCGATTCCCGCATGAAATTTTCCATGTCCATCGGCAGTGTGCCGCGCAGCTCGGGGAGATAGACGGCAGCGGTGATTAGCTCCAGGTTCGCAGGTCGATCCCAGAACCCAAGCACGCTTGCGAGTGCTGCTGGACCGCAGTAAGATTCCTTTTGCCGGTAAAAGGGAACACCGTCGATATAATGGCCGCGGAGTTCTATGCCGGGGCGGAGTGTGCTGAAATTTTTACTTGTACATCCCGAGATGATGATGAGAGCCGCAGCAAGAAGAAAAAAAAAGAGCCCGATCGCACGACTGGAGGCGCCTGGAGCTCTTTTATGATTCAACGTCATTTGCTCTTGATCTCGATTCGGCCTTGCAAAAGGTAAATAAGGATAACGACCAAAATAGCCAAGATAATGAGGCCCACTAATGCACCAACGGCGTCTCCACCCGCCTGAACCGCATCCGTATTTGAGGCAAGCTGATGGATTTGCTCGTCGGAGAGCTTATTGATCCGCGCCATAGTCTCTTCCGGGGTAAGTCCATAGTCCATGAGCTTCTGCTGGACGACTTTGGACTCGAGCGCGACCTGGATCATGGCCAAATCAGCTGTCCTGCCAGCCGACACCGCGGGGCCGCCCGACGGACCCGAATGCGGTATGGTCGTTACGAACATGGCTTCCGCCGGGCCGGAAAAAGCCGTGAGAGAAAGCAGAGCAGTAATAATGTAGATCACAAGTGGTTTTGCATAAAAAGTCCTGAGCATGGTTTTCATTACGGGGACCCTCCCGATAGGGTGTGCTGGTTATTTGACAATGACTCTGTGCCCCGTGGCCTCAAGGACCACGACTACAATGACTGCCACCAAAACGAGGAAGATCAACGCATCTAAAGCGTCAGCGCCTGCCTGGAGCGAGTCAAGATTTCCGGCAAACTGGTGTATCTCCTTATCCGATAGCTTATTGATCCGCAACATGGCCTCTTCTGAAGAGAATCCATAGTCCATCAGCCGTTGTTTGACTACCGAGGACTCAAGAGCATTCTGAATGGCGATCATGTCAGTCTGTCTGGCCGGTGCGGCCTGGCTGGAAGGCATGAACATGGCCCAGCCCTGCGAGGGAAGGGAGAGAAGCAGCATTGCTAATACCAGATAAAGCGAAAGAATTCTTAAAACCGGGTTGTCAAGCTTCATCAACGGCTCCTTTCTCAAGTGTTGTGAGATACCTGTTGGTGCTAAATGGCCATGATTTCTTTCTCTTTGTGAATGAGCAGGTCATCGATCTTCTTGATATGGCTATCGGTAATTTTCTGGATCTCGTCCTGAAGCTTTTTGATTTCATCCTCGGAGACATGAGCGTCCTTGTCTTTGCCTCTTTTCTTGATCTCATCATTGATCTCTCTGCGGATGTTTCGGATGGCGACCCGAGCGTCCTCAGAGAGCTTTTTCGCATGCTTGACGATTTGCTGTCTGCGCTCCTCCGTAAGCGGTGGTATGGCGAGTCGGATGACCTTGCCGTCGTTCGTGGGGGTGAGCCCTATATCCGATTTCATGATGGCTTTTTCTATCTCACTGAGTAATTTAGGCTCCCAGGGCTGTATAGTGATGAGTTTCGGGTCAGGTACGGCGAGGTTTGCTACCTGATTGAGCGGCGTAGGCGTGCCGTAGTAATCCACGATGATGCCATCGAGGATGCCGAGAGATGCCCTGCCTGTCCTGACAGTAGCGAACTCCTTCTTCAGGGTCTCGTGGGCCTTATTCATTTTCTCTTCGGCCTTCTTTGTGAAGTCGTTTACCATCGTTACCTCCCGGTTACGAGCGTTCCTACCTCTTCGCCCAAAACGATGCGCTTGATATTGTCGGGTTTATTAAGGTTGAATACTATAATGGGAAGGCTGTTGTCCATGCACAGAGAGATGGCCGTAGCGTCCATTACGCGGAGGTTCTTCTGAAGCACATCGATGTACGTGAGGCGGTCGTACTTTGTAGCGGTCGGGTCCCTCACGGGGTCCGCGCTGTAGACGCCATCTACCTTGGTCGCCTTCATGATCACCTCGGCGCCGATCTCCATGGCCCGAAGTGCCGCTGCCGTGTCGGTGGTAAAGTAGGGGTTGCCGGTGCCGGCAGCGAAAATTACGACCCGTCTCTTTTCAAGATGCCGTACCGCCCTCCTCCTGATATAGGTTTCGGCGAGTTCGCGCATCTCGATGGCCGACTGCACGCGGGTGACGACGCCTTTGTTCTCGAGGATGTTCTGGACCGCCAGGGCGTTCAGCACGGTGGCTAGCATGCCCATATAGTCTGCGCTTGCCCGTTCCATGCCTTTTGCCGTTGCTGCCAGACCGCGAAAGATATTACCGCCGCCGATAACGATGGCGACTTCGACGCCGAGATCGTAGATTTCTTTAACCTCAGACGTTATCTTGTCGAGCACGGCGTAGTCGATGCCGTATCCCTGCTCACCCATGAGGGCCTCGCCCGAGAGCTTGAGCAGTATCCGTTTATAGCGAGGAGGCGTCATAATAAATGTTAAACCTGATGCAGAAGACTATGGTTCTATCCGACGGCCGTTTTACTTAAGCTGCGCGGCAACTTCCTCGGCGAAATTCTCCTTCTTCTTCTCGATGCCTTCCCCGAGCTGGTAGCGGACAAAGCGGTTAAGGGAGACGTTCGCACCGACCTTCCTTAAGAGGTCCTTGATCTTGAGCTTGCCATCGGGATCCTTGATGTAGACCTGTTCGACAAGGCAGGTATCGGTATAGAACTTCTCGAGCTTCCCATCCACGATCTTCCCGATGACCGCAGCGGGCTTGCCGGATTCCTTTGCCTGAGCCTCGTACACCGCACGCTCGCGATCGAGTACAGCGGCGGGAATGTTCTCGCGGCTCAGGAACTGAGGATTGGCCGCAGCAATGTGCATGGCGAGGTCCTTGCCGAGCTGCTCGTCGCCACCCGTATAATCAACCATGACGCCGATACGGTTACCGTGGAGGTAGACCGCGATATGGCCAGAGGTCTCAAAACTCACGAAGCGGCGGATTGCAATGTTCTCGCCGATCTTCTGCACCAGCGAGTTCCGTTTTGCTTCAACGTTCTCGCCATCGATCGTGAGTTGTGAGAGTGCCGCCACATCGGCAGGCTTCTGGGCAGCCACGAGCTGAGCGAGCCCGCGAGCGAACTTCTGGAATTCCTCGTTTTTTGCGACGAAGTCCGTTTCACTGTTCACCTCGATCAGCACCCCGGTCTTGCCGTTGTTCTGGATGGAGGAGGCGATCATCCCCTCCGATGCCACGCGCGCCGACTTCTTAGCTGCCGCGGAAAGTCCCTTCTTCCTCAGGATATCGACTGCCTTCTCGAAATCGCCGCCGGCCTCTTCCAAAGCCTTCTTTGCCTCCATCATGCCGACGCCGGTCTTTTCTCTCAGGTCCTTTACTGCACTGGCGGATATGGTTGCCATGTCAAAAAACCCCTTTCAGTGGAAAATCCGAAACCATGCCGCGGCGTGGCCACCGGGCCATAGACCGCAACGGTCTGCAGATTTTTAGTTCATTACGGTTGTCTTCCGAGCTGAATGAGCAGGAGCGCCTATTCTTCCTCGATGTCGACCTCAGCATCGATCACCACTGGTTCCGTCGGCGCTGCAGCGGGGACCTCGCCGGTCGCTTTTACGGCCTCCATGGCCTCGCCCGCTTCCTTAACAATGGCCTGCCTGCCCTCAATGACCGCATCGGCGACCTTGGAGGCCATAAGCCTGATGGCGCGAATGGCGTCATCGTTGCCCGGTATGACATAATCGATATTGTCGGGATCGCAGTTCGTATCAACCACGGCGACGACGGTAATGCCGAGTTTGTTCGCTTCGTGCACTGCGATTGCCTCCTTGCGGGGATCGATGATGAAAATCACGGAAGGCGGCTCGGACATTGTCTTGATGCCAGAAAGGGTCTTTTCCAGCTTGGTGCGCTCTTTCTCAAGGCCGGCAACTTCCTTTTTTGTGAGCTTTTCAAAGGTGCCGTCCTCCTTCATTTTCTCGATCTTTTTTAGCCGGTCAATGCTCTTTTTGATGGTAGCATAATTAGTGAGCATGCCGCCGAGCCAGCGGCTGGAGACGTAGTACATCCCGCATCTTTTTGCCTCTTCAGTAATGGCGTCCTGTGCCTGCTTCTTCGTGCCGACAAAGAGAACGTCCTTTCCTTGCGAGGCGGCGATGCGGACGAAGTCATAGGCCTCCTTGAAAAGCTTGAGCGTCTTCTGAAGATCAATGATATAGATCCCGTTCCGCTCTCCGAAAATGTACTTCTTCATCTTGGGGTTCCACCGTTTTGCCTGGTGACCGAAGTGTACCCCTGCTTCCAACAACTCTTTCATCGTGATCGTGGACATGGATGTCCCTCCTTAATGGTTTTACCTCCGCGCCTATCTTCCCCGAACAGATCCCGATGAAATCGGAACACCCTGTCTCAGGTCCTGACGCGTGTGTAATTAAGATATGCCTTTTTTAAAAGGCGACCGCTAAAATAACACATGTATATACAATTTTCAAGGGAAAATTTCTTTTTTCACGAATTTTTCTCGTATGCGTTTATATATGCTTATTTTTTCACTTACTCGTATTACTAATCCCTTAACTGCAGACTTTTGCACCTTGAGCTTGACGTCCGCTCCTTGTCTTTTGTATGTTTTTTTTCGCATTTTTAACAATTTCTTTTTTCTTTTCTCACCTGTGCAAAAGGGTTTTGGTGTGTTCCCGCATGGAATCAACGAGTTACAATCTGGCACGCTTGATGCAATTTACCTAGGCAAGACACGTTAAAAA
>DATJAO010000027.1:0-124477 GCA_035516175.1 Nitrospirota bacterium | reverse complement strand
AGCCGCTCCGCCACGTGCATGAGCAAGCGGTCCGTGTCCTGCAGTCCCTCTGCCCCGACGATCTCCGCCACTTCCCGGAGCGTTTCCTCTTCCTGCAGGATCTGCCGGCAACGCTGGAGCAGTTTCGCCCAATCGGGATCTACCTTCTGGTGATAATGTTCGGCAGCGTCTTTCCCGTAGAGGGAATAGCTCTGGAACCAGTTGATGGCGGGGAAGTGCCTCCCGTGCGCCAGGGATGTGTCGAGCATGAGGAAAACGCCGGTCGTTCTAAGGCATGCCTGGGTGACCGGCTCGGTGAAGTCGCCGCCGGGAGGCGAAACAGACAGGAGCATGCTGAGTGATCCAATCTTGCCGTTCATCGTCTCGACCACACCGGCGCGCTCCATGAACCCGGACAGGCGTGAGGCAAGGTACGTGGGATATCCTTCCTCGCCGGGCATCTCTTCAAGGGACGCGGATATCTCCCGCAGGGCCTCTGCCCAGCGCGAAAGGCTGTCAGCGAGGAACAAGACGTGATACCCCATGTCCCGGTAGTATTCCGCCATCGTGACAGCAGTGTAGATCGAGGCTTCGCGCGCGGCAACCGGCATGTTCGAGGTGTTGACCACGAGGACGGTCCTTTCCCGCAGCGGCCGCTTGGTCCACGGATCCTGGAGTTCCCCGAACTCGGCGATCATGTCGGCCATCTCGTTGCCTCGTTCGCCGCACCCGACATACACGACGATGTCAACATCTGCAAACTTCGCCACAGCCTGCTCAAGAATGGTCTTGCCCGTCCCGAACCCCCCAGGGATGATCGCGGTGCCTCCCCGCGCCAGGGGGAACAGGAAGTCGATGCTCCGCTGCCCGGTCACCAGCGGCTCGGCCGGAGCGAACTTTCTCCGGTAAGGCCGCGCGAGCCGTACGGGCCACTCGTGGCAGCCCGGAATATCCTGGCCATCCTCAAATTCCCCGAGAGGCTCGTTCAGGCTTATGCTAGCGCCGTCAACGACGCTGGCGACCGTTCTGCCCGCTTCTGCTCCGCACATGATATAATGCTTGAAAGCGCCCTCATCAACGGAACCCATGATGGTCCCGAAGGACGGCGTGTCCCCTTTTTTCAGGAAAGGCGTGAACTCCCATCGGCGCATGTAATCAAGGGCATAGATCTCCTTGCCCCCCGTAATGAAAGGCCCCATATCCTCCTTTAGCCGTTCGAGAGGCCTCTGAAGACCATCAAACATCCCGCCCAGAAGCCCCGGCCCGAGCCGGACCGTAAGCGGCATGCCTACACCCTTGACGGGTTCTCCCACGGCAAGGCCGCGTGTATCTTCATAAATCTGGATCACGGTCCTGTTCTCCTCGATCCGCACGACTTCACCTGTCAGCATGGCGTTGCCCACGTAGACCCGTTCATAGAGTTTAAGTCCTTTGAGGTCAACCACCACCGTCGGTCCAGATATGCCCTGTATCTTACCGTTCATGCCGTTCATAATTTAAGCCTCACATGATATCCGATCGCGCGCCTGATCAGACGCGCCGCATAATCTTCGATCTCGGCCGGGGGCTTCACGGGTGACGGGAGGACGAGGAGTATCCCTTGCCACCCTTGTTCAAGCTCATGCAACCGCTCCTCGGTCACACCGTTGATCATGCGCTCATCAATGATGACCAGCCCGTTATCGGGGTCGGCCATGACGTTCTTCAGCGTTTCTTCCAAGTCGTGTGGCTCCGAGACAAACTGGGGGATGCCGCCTAGGCTGAATCCGTACTTTGAATCAGGAGGGGTTATGACGGCAATCTTCTTCAATGTACCAGCTCCGCCGTAATGACGTCACGCTCCAGGTCCTTTCCGTAGAACAGGACACCAAGGTTCATTGCCTCTATTGAGCAACGCCACAGGTAATCCATGATCGGTTCGGCTCCGAAGGGGTTCTTTCCCCTCTTCCGTAAGAACTGCGTAATCCCCTTATACAGGGAACTCTCTATGAGCGTGGGGTTCGGCGTGTCTGCTTTTATCCCCGCGAGTTCCCGGATCAGGTTAGAAACAGCAGAGATATCATCTTTTTTGATGATCTCCTGGAGCCTAGCCACGGCAATGCTGCCGCCCGGGATGAAGACCGGCGCTGCTTTGCTATTCAGTCGCTGATATTTAAACAGGCTCATGATGTTCCGTGAATCGATGATGCGGGAGAAAAGATCGCGTATCAGAGGATTCAGGTCCGTACCCATGGTATGAACCAGATATGTATTTGTCAAACGCTGCTCGATCCCGCGCAAACCCTCTTCATCCAGGAGTCCCCTAATCCCTCCGAAATTCGGGGAAACAGCTCGAAAGATGCGTTCGATTCCTGAAATAGCGGCGGAAATGTCCGCACTCGTTGCAAGGACCGTCTTGATCTCTTCCGAGAGCAAACTGGCGGCAAGGAGCTCATCCGTCCTCCATGCGCTTTTTTCCTTCAAGTGCCGAAGACAGATAAAGATTGTCCTGAGTTCCGTGTATAGGAAGAAGGGGTAGAATATGCGCCGCAGCGCCCCGTTCATCTGGACATATACCCACCGATATTCCTGTACAAGATATCTCCAGACAGCATCCGGAGATTTAATGCTTATGAGACCCCGGTACCGTGAGGAGGAAAGGGATTCAAGCGGAGCGGCATCGTAGACGAGGGGCCGCCAGTCCCTGATTAGCTGTCCTCTCCTGCCTTTGATCCTTGACAAAAGGTAGTCGGTCGGATACCCTCTGTCCTCGGGATACACAAGGAGGTCCATATGGCGCCTCTTCATCTGGGCAACGACACTCACGGGCTTTCCTCTACAACATCATAGATTATCTTGAGCAGTTCGGGAAGCATATCCACCCACGCCCTCTCGAGCCTCTTTTCGAACGTGTTGATGACCCTGATCTTCCCTCCGTCCGTCATCGCGTCCACTCCGCCCGTAATAGCTTTGTCCGGAATGATTTCGGCACCGGTAAAAATACTTTCTGCAAGTCCGGCGTCCTCGGGGTTCACCCTCACTATCTTCCAGGCAAGGAGCGGAAGCTCCCGGGCCATTCTCCCGAATACCTCACGGTAATCACTGCCTCTCAAACGCAGCAGGGAAGACAGGGCAACAGAATAAAGACGTTCCGAAAGCGCCTTTTCGGCCGTAAGAAGGCGTGTCCGCGAGCGGTTGTTCGCCTCGGAAACGGCGGACACCTGAGCAGCCGTAACCGCCAGCGACGCCGTCCGTGAACAGTTTTCACGGAGCTGATCGAGCTTGTGGGAGACCTCTTCCCTGACCTTTTCGGCCTCGCCCTCCGTCTCCTGCCAGATCAGCTTGATCCTTTCGTCTGCCGCTCTCCGGAGCGATTCAACTAACTCTTTGCTTCCCATACTATTTCACCGTGAAGAGGATCATCGTCGCAATCACGAAGCCGAGGATCACCATGGTCTCGGGAATAGCGACAAGAATAACGATGGTACCGGTCAGCTCGGGTTTCTCCGCAAGCGAACCCGCACCTGCTGACCCGATTCTCCCCTGCGCCCAGGCTGTAGCCAGCGCGGTAAGACCGATTGCCAGAGCCGCACTGAATGCAATAAGTACCTTTTCGTAATTCATGGCAATTCCTCCTTTTTATATTTTATATGTTCGCTCTCTATCTGCTGCGCAATTTTACTGTCCATGACAACTGGCCGTGCTATGAGAAGTGGCAATCTACGGTCGGCACATTCCCGCTCCTCCCCGTAGGGTCAACCGTTCATTTTTTGAGCGGCTCGAACTTTCTCCCCCCGTGCTCGATGAACTTGCTGAAAAACTCGACGTAATGGAGACGGAGCGAGTGTATAGTCGGGGAGAAGACCCCGAGGACGATATTGAGCAGATGGAGCAATCCCGCGACCACCAGACCGGTCACGATGTCTCCTGTCGCACCGCCGAGGCGGTTTGCAACAAAGGCAAGCAGCACAGAGGTGAGCCCGATTGCCATGATCCTGACATAGGAGATGATGTTGCCAATGGTCTTTAGGAGCTCGAGCGGGGCCAGCAGGCCTCCGGTGAAGAACAGGACCGGCGTAAGGAAAAGGATCAGGATGATGATCGGCCGTGCGAGCACTGCCGGGAATAGGCCGAAGAACGAGGCGAGAACGGCGATCATGGCGATAATGATGAATATGCTGAGGATCTTGTATGTAGCTTCCTTTTTCTCATGTTTTTTGAAGCCCGTTATGGCACCGAGTAGCAATCCCAGGAGGATATGGGCGACGCCCACAGTGAGCGCGAAATAGAGCATCGGGATAACGGCCTCGCGTCGCTCGATGCAGATGGGCTTGAGATGAAAAAGCCGCTCAGGAAGGTCGCCGAAGAACTCGCCGAAAAGGATGCCGAAGAAAATCGAATAGAGCGAGGCTATCAACAGGATCTTGGCCCCCTCCCAGACCATACTTGGCCGTCTGAACTTCCTCATCAACAGGTAGGAACATAAGCAGAGGAACAGACCATATCCAGCATCCCCGAGTATCATGCCGAAGAAGATGGGGAAGAATATCCCGATGAACGGCGTCGGGTCGTATGATGTGTACGCCGGCAGCGGCAGGAGGCTGGTGAAGAGCTCAAAGGGCTTGAAGTATGGGGGGTTCTTCAAAATGATCGGAACCCGTTCAAGGTCCTCCTCGCGCATTTCCTTCTCCTCCAGGACAACGTCGCCCTTGAACGATTCAACCAGTTTTTTTCTCAGTTTATCCACATCCTGGGAAGACATCCATCCATTGATAAAAAAACACAATCGCGTCTCGAACGTAGCCGTTGTCGCCGCGAGCAGCGACAACTGGTCGTTGATCCACTCCTTCACGGCCTGGTAGATCGGGATCCACCGTTGAGCAAACCGTGTTTGCTGAGTATTGGTCCACTCCAACTCCGCGGAT
The DNA here is from genome assembly GCA_035516175.1 of Nitrospirota bacterium. Lineage (GTDB taxonomy): Bacteria > Nitrospirota > UBA9217 > UBA9217 > UBA9217 > DASPSR01. Next base: position 119,594 of record DATJAO010000027.1, on the reverse strand, counting down.
ACCTCCACAATCCGTTTCTTGACGTAGGCAACCTTCTCGGAGAATGAGAGACCGCTGAAGGATGGCGGGAAGACAAGCTCCGGAACGTGTTCGTCGCTCAGCGATTTCTTCACCTTATCGGCTAGGTCCTTTTCCACGGTTATGAGCCCCACGAGTGTTCCATCCTCCGCAATCTCGGTCATAAGTTCAAATTTCCAGTCGGTGATTCGGGAAATGGCTTCCCGCAAATGCTCGACCATTTCAGGTTCCCGTATGGTGAGTCCGATGAATTCGAGGTCCGGAGTTTCGCGGGTGCTCTCAACGAGCGAAGCGAGCGTGCCGAGGAAGATAGCATACCGGTCAAGTTCGGACCGCTCCTTCCGGAGTGCCTCACGCCGTTCGAAAAGTTCCCTGGCGTTCACGACATGTCGTTCCAGGGTTTTTGCTATGGTATCTATAATCGACCGGGGTTCTAGATAGCTTTTCCGCACCGGCTGTTTCGGAAGATAGGAAAAAAGCTCATCGATCTTCTGGAGAAGGTTCTCGAGGAAAAGCCGTTCGGCCATCTCTTTTTGGTCGGGCATGAAGGACCGTATGTCGTGCTCCCTCCCCTCCTCTATAAATCCAACCGTGGCGGGCTCGATCTGTAATATACCGAGTTCTCTGAGCAGGGAAAGCACTTCTTGGAGCAGACCTTTCGCCCCAACGATTTCAACCTTTGACATCCTGACTATCATGGTTTTAGCCCGGCAGGATTCTGGTGATTTGTTTCCCGACAACGTCCACTAAAGTCTGATCATTCACTTTTGCAAGACGTTCGACCTTGGCTTCGGTCTGTTTCACGATCTCCACAGCTTTCAGCTCGGCTTCTTTCTTCGCAACTTCGATGGATTTGTTCAGAGATTCTTTGATGTCCTTCTCTTCTCGCAGCAGTTTTTCCTCACATTCCTTCTTTACATTCTCGAGCCAGTCATGGGATTTAGCCTTCTCGACCTCAAGACGCTGCTGAATCTCTTTCTCAGCTTCTATAACTTCGCTCAGAATGTCCTTTTGCATAGTTATATTTTAGCAAAAAATATATGCATATAACATTTTTTTTAAATTTAAAATTTATTCTTACAGCATAGGAGTCCGCCAGTTCAGCAGCGGAGTGAAACGCGTAGGCAAACAGAAAGGCTAGTGTTGTCCCAGGTTTCTATATCAAAACATTACAAGCAGTTATCCCATGCAGTGGGTCAGATATTAACTTACCCATTTTGGGAGAGAGAAAGGTCCCGGTGAACTTGCGCCACCGGTACAGCCGCTGGAAACTGTCTCGCGGATCTATCGAAAAAGAAGAAAGCCTTAAACAGCCTGACCAAGCAGGGGCCGGCCCCTTCTGCAAACCAAGGTCGACCGGAAGAACGCTGCTGAAACTACCGATGCAACCAAAAAACTGCTGAAGAAACTCCCTTGAAGACCAATAGAAGACCGAAATCCGAATTATTGCCCTGGCAATGCTCCGCATGAAAAGATCACTACTAAACTTGGCGTCAACGTTTACTTATCCTGTCCCAGTTGCGCATGGGAACGATTTCCCCATCAGCGTGCCGACTCCCTAATCCGCCGGTACCTTGCTAAAGGGTCCCGATTTCAGTAAGATTGACAACGAGCAATCAGCTCGGATGGAAGCATTAAGTCGATGACTGCCCCGGAAAGTGTCTGGGGTCTAAAGGTATCTCGAAATTGCTTGCCCCATCATCGAACTTCGAAGTTGAATTCGTCGTTTTCTGATCATTTTTTACGCCCGGAGACGTCCACTATGGGGAATATACAATACTTTTTATCTATGACGTGACATACAGCTTTTAAAATCATTCTGAGTACAGTACAATAGATAGCGCTATTTCTCACAGGGGGGGCATCATGATACAATACAACGGAATAAATCACCTGGCGATGGCCACGGGAAACATGGACGAGACGATCAGATTCTGGAGAGACCTTCTCGGCATGCGGCTGGTGGCGGGACTTGGCCAGCCCGGCTACCGCCATTACTTTTTCGAGATATCCAAGAAGGACATGATCGCTTTCTTCGAGTGGCCGGGTGTCAAGCCAGTCGCTGAAAAGGAGCATGGCCGCCCGGAAAGCGGGCCCTTCGTTTTCGACCATGTATCGTTCGGTGTAGAAACCGAAGACGATCTTTGGGCCCTCAAGGACAAACTGGCAGCAGCCGACCTATGGGTATCGGAAGTGATCGACCACGGATTCATTCATTCTATATATGCTTTTGATCCCAACGGCATCCCCGTCGAGTTCAGCCACAATGTCGACGGAATCGATGTGCGAAATAATCCAGTGATGGAGGACCGGGTTCCGACGGCCGCGGCGCGCGAAGGGGCCGGGCCCCGTCCCGGCATATGGCCGCCGGTCAGCAGGCCCACACCTAAGAATGAATGGACCGTTTACCCCGGCGCAGGAAGTGAACTTTTTCACGGAAAAAAGAAGACATCGTTGTAATGTTACAAACTCGTTCACGTATTGCAGAGACTGCGCCTGAATAGTTTCCGCCTTTATTATCGCTCACCAATTGAAAAGAATGCCTCTTGAATAGACTCCCCCCTGCAAAGTGGGCACCTGCCCGGTTTCCTGAGCCGCTCCCGCTTCGAAAAAGTGAAACCGCATTTCCTGCACTTCGCAGGAGTGATGATGAGATGTCTGGTGGATCTGCTGGCAGTCTTCCTGATGTGCTCAAGATGATCGTACACCTCGCGCTCTGAAATCCTGACTTCTCTGGAGATTTCTCCGGCAGAGCTCAGCCCCTGTTCAATCGCCGACAATATTTCATGCCGTATCGTATGATGCATGCTCACGGGGATAGCGGGTTCTTTTGGTCTCTTTTTCATGGGCAACCTCTTATGATTTTTTTATAGAATTCCGACGGCATGTCTCTTCGCAGAATTTCCAACATATTATTTGCCGAATATTATCATTTTATCATTATAAAAAGATTATAAAAAAATTGCAGCCGAAACTTGACAAGCATTAATTCTCTGCTATATTAGATGCATGATTCGTGCCCTCCTGGTTGTTCTCATCACGAGCTTTATGATAACCACTGCAGCATTTGCCAAGGAAGACTGCTTGTCCTGTCATGGACAGAAAGGCATGCCGGGACACATCGACAAAGCTGCCTTCGAACAGTCCGTGCATGGCAGATTTGACTGCACAAAATGTCATCTGGACATCTCCGCCTATCCCCACGGGAAGGTCCTGAAAGTTAACTGCGGCAGCTGCCACTTCCTCGGCAGGGAAGGGGCTCCGAAGGAACAGGCCCAGGAATACAAACTGAGCGTCCACGGCCGCGCTCTGGCGGCAGGAAATACCATGGCGCCGAACTGCCAGACCTGCCACGGCTCTCATTACATCTACCGCGCGGGAGACAGCCGATCAAGCACGCGGAGAGAAAACATTCCCTCGCTCTGTTCCAGATGTCATAGCAAAGAGTTCGCGGACTACAGCAAAAGCATCCATGGCAAAGAGTTCCTCGAAAAGAAAAACGCAGGTGTTCCGACTTGCTTTGACTGTCATCAGGAACACATGATTCCCAAAACGAATGAAGAACGGTGGAAACTTTCATTGATAGAGAAATGCGGCATGTGTCACGCCGAGGAACTGAGCACCTACCGCAAGACCTACCACGGCAAAGTTACCGAACTCGGGTACACGACAATAGCCAAATGCTGGGACTGCCACGGAGCACATAACATCCTGCCTCCCACTGATCAGGACTCCACGCTCTCTCAGAAAAACATCCAGGCGACCTGCCGCGCGTGTCATCCGAAAGCGACGATGGGCTTTACCAAGTTCTACGCTCACCCCGAGGAAAAAAACCGGGAGAAATATCCAGTCATGTACTACACTTATATGTTCATGACGATACTCCTTATTAGTGTGTTTGCCTTCTTCCTGACGCACACATTCCTGTGGGCGTACCGTTCTCTGAAAGAGCGCATGCAAAAAAAGGGAGGAGATTAGCGTGGTCCAGTTCAAAAGGTTTAATGCCTACCACAGGATACTCCACGTTATCATGGCCGTTAGCTTCATCGGACTTGTCGCATCGGGCATGCCGATCAAGTACGCCAATGCCCCTTGGGCCGTCTGGATGACGAAGTTCCTCGGGGGATACCATGGGGCCGCGCTCATTCATCGGATCTGTGCGGTCATCACCTTCGGCTACTTCATAGCCCATATCGGGTATGTCCTGTTTTATATCGGCATCGTTAAAAAGTTCCAGTTCAACGTGTTGGGGCCCGAATCCATGGTGCCCTGGATCAAGGACTTACAGGATATCGTGAACAACTTCAAGTGGTTTCTGGGAAAGGGACCGCGGCCGCATCATGATGAGTGGACTTACTGGGAAAAGTTCGATTACTGGGCCGTGTTCTGGGGTGTCGGTATGATCGGCGTGTCCGGCCTGTTCCTCTGGTTCCCGGAATTTTTCGGGAGGATCTTCCCCGGATGGGCGTTTAACGTAGCGACCGTCATCCACAGTGATGAGGCGCTTCTGGCCGCGGGCTTCATTTTTACCATTCACTACTTCAATACGCACCTGAGGCCTGAAAAATTTCCCATGGACACGGTCATTTTTACCGGGAGGCTATCGCGCCATGAGCTGCAGCATGAGCGGCCACTCGAGTATCAACGGCTTGTAGAAGAAAAAAGACTGGAAGCACAGGAGGCTGCGCCACAGGCAAGCTGGGTGACGGACGCGGGTATTCTTTTCGGCTTTTTGATCGTATTGATAGGATTTTTTTTACTAATCCTGATCATTCTGGGGCAGTTCGTTTATTAACCATGTCTTTAGAACAACGAGACCTATTCATAAAAAATATTTTTTCGACGGTAGCCCCTCATGTTGACCTCCTGAGCAGTGGATTCAGTCTCGGCTTTGATCACTTCTGGCGGAAGAAAGCAGTGTCCCTTTCAGGCATCCAGAAAGGCGAACGGGTGCTGGATGTCTGCACGGGCACTGGAGAACTGGCTGTCCTGCTTGCACAAAAAGTCGGACCCCGCGGTACGGTTACCGGAGCAGACTTCTGCGAGGAGATGCTTGACCGGGCTCGTAAGAAGACCAACCATCACCATTCGAACCTCTCGTACATTTTATCGAATGCAAAGAAGCTGCCCTTCCCTGACAACACCTTCGATGCCGTCACCGTCGCCTTTGGCATGAGGAATATTCCGGATACCATTCCTGCCTTGCAGGAGATCAAGAGGGTCCTGAAACCCGGGGGAAAATTCATCTGTCTCGAACTCACGAAACCGCACGTCAGATGGTTCCAGTCGCTCTACCAGTGGTATGTCTTCAGGATCATGCCTTTCATCGCTGAGATCGTCGTAAAAACGGCAGCGCCCTATCTGTACCTGCCCCGGTCCATAAACGCCTTCTATCCTCCAGATGAATTCAGGCGTATCATCGCGGGATGCGGTTTTTCACGGGTGAAAATAGACTCCCTGACCATGGGCGTCGCAACGATCTACCGGGCGGTAAGAAATGGATAAGGTAACTGTCCTGTGCGACAAAGACAGGGATATGATGTATGAATTCTCCCGACGGAGCCTTGACCGTGTCAGCGGTCGCTCTCTGTTGTTGAACTCCCTTCCATTCTTTTCTACCTACATGGATTCGAATGTGAAAAAAGAGGTGGAGAAGGACCGGCTTATCATCGAGGAGGCAGCGGAAGCATACAAAGCGGGGCGGCCCGTCTGCGACCTGGACCTGGAAGACATTTTTGAGAAAACAAAAAAGGTAGACAAGACATTTCTTGAGAACCTCCTGATTCCTTCTTTCTCGCTCTCGGTGCGATACAGCGATTTTGCCGACATCCGGATACAGAGGATCTGGCGCATATCGAGGACCGTTTATACCCTGCTGGCACACTGGCGAGACACGGCCTCCTTCACCGATGCCGCGCGAAATGCCTACACTGGAAAAGAGTTTAAGGAGATCCTTTCAGAAATACTCCACCTCTACAATCAAGAGACCAGAATGCTGAGCAAGTCCATCAGGCTTTTTTCGCCGTTCAACAAGGCGGTGAATAACTACGTCGAAACCCTCTTCCAGGCCATGGAGGAAACAACGGAAGACATGGCGGATATCTACGTAAAAAAAATATTCGGGGATAAAATTGTCTATGCCGGAAACTGATCTGATCCTGATACATCCACCAAGCATTTTCAAATTCAGGGAGCTACCCATTTTCTACGGCCCGGTAAGCGACGTGGTTCCGTCGTCTTCCATATTCGAGATATATCCGATTGGATTCCTGACCATATCCAACTACCTTCATCGGCATGGCATGTCGGTCAGGATCGTGAATCTGGCCCTGAAGATGCTCAATGACAGGCTGTTCGATCCAGAAGGGTTCATTGCCCGGCTCAAGGGAGAGGCCTTCGGCATCGATCTCCACTGGCTCCCTCACGTTGATGGAAGTTTGAGCGTGGCAGAACTCGTGAAGAAACACCACCCGACAAAACCGGTCATTCTCGGCGGCCTGAGCGCGACATATTTCCATGAAGAGATTATGCGGGACTACCCGTTCGTTGACTTCATCCTGTGCGGCGATTCCACGGAAGAACCCCTACGACAGCTCATGAAGGCTATCAAGGCCGGCGCCGGCTACGAAGACGTTCCAAATCTGGTGTGGCGGGATCAGAACGGAAGTATGGTGGTAAATGAGAGATCGTTCAGGCCGGAAACCCTGGATTACATCGATTTCGACTACACCCATCTTCTCAAGATGGCAATCAAATACCGCGACCCGTCTGGCTACATCCCGTTCAAGTACTGGCTCACCTATCCCGTCACGGCCGTCTTCTCTTGCCGGGGATGCAACCATAACTGCGGTACCTGCGGAGGATCGGTCTCAGCGTTCAGGCAGGTGTGTATGAGGCAGCACCCCTGTTTTCGATCCCCAGAGCGCGTTGCCGACGACATCCGCCAAGTCGCGGAGTATACAGGAGCGCCTGTCATGGTGCTCGGAGACCTGCTCCAGGCCGGAAGGGAATACAGCGAGCGGTTTTTGGATGCCATGAAAAAACACCGCATTAAGAACGAGATCGCCATCGAGTTCTTCAGCCCGCCTCCTGCTGATTTCCTGCAACGGGTAGCCGATTCAATCGAGACCTTCAACGTCGAGATATCTCCGGAGTCCCACGACATCGCCGTCCGGAAAATCTTTGGTAAAAGCTATTCGAACGCCGAGTTTGAGAACATGATCAAGACGCTCATCCGCCTTGGGTGCAAACGGATCGACCTTTTCTTTATGGTCGGCCTTCCTAACCAGAACTATGCATCGGTCATGGATACGGTCAGATATTGCGGCGAGCTCATGGCGCGGTACGGCAGCAACGGCACATCAGGCAGGATACTCCCTATGATCGCCCCCCTCGCGCCGTTCATCGATCCCGGCAGCAGCATCTTTGAAGATCCTGAGAAGTACGGCTACCGGTTCTTCTACCGGACGCTTAAAGAGCACCGGCAGGCCATGCTCATGCCGAGCTGGAAATATACGCTGAGTTACGAGACTGCATGGATGACGCGCGAGGATATCGTACGGGCCACCTACGACGGGGCACTGATGCTCATCGATCTTAAGGAACAGCACGGCGTTATCGGTCAGAAGACCGCTGCAAGGGTGCGCAATCATCTTCTGCGCGCGATACAATTGAATGAAAGAATAAAGGACCCTCGGAACTTGGATGATGAGATTCGCAGGGAAATAATCAGCCTGAACACCCTTGATATCGTCTGCGACAAGCATGAGCTCGACTGGCCCATCAAGGGCTGGAAGCTCAAAATCCCCAGTCTCCTGAAACTGCTCCTGAAGCCGGAACGGCACGTGCCGTTCCCTCCCTGCTTTTCCGATGAAAGGCCAGCGTGTGAAAAGGCCGTGCGCTAGGACACAATATGCGTTCTGATCACGGGCATTGATCTTTTTGAGCAGTTGCCCTCTCTCCTACGGCACAGTCCCCTTCATGGTCCTGGCAAGCTATGAGCTCGTCGACATGGTGTCCGCGACTTTTAACGGAGTGTTCTCGCGAAGCGTTTAGAGATGCCGGAGAGGAACAATGATAAGCGAATACGGAGAAAATCGAATCCGCCGGACTTAGCCGGACAATATGGCAGTACGGAAAGCATCCGTTCTGCTCTTGCATCCGCAAAGATACAGAACGCTGGAGAACGTCCTCCATGTCCCTTTTATTTAAGTAAAAGCTTGAAGAACCTGTTCATGGCAAGCCCCGCTGCAGCGCCAAGAAGAGCGCCGAACGCGGCAAGAAATCCCATCACGACCATCAGCACAAGCGTTACGGCAAAATAATTCTGGCCGCATGTCGGTCCAAACATCCTCGTAACGTCCTTTGCAGCTGCGTCCCGCCAGGTGCCCTGGAGGGTGTCCGAAAAAACAATGTCCATGGACAGGGCTGCCCCAAGAGTTATGAGCGCCCCGATGCCAGCACCAATGATGACCGCCTTCTTGAGTCCCCTGTCACTCATGAATTTATCACCTTCCCTTTCTCCTCATCACGCGCCCCCGCCTGCCTATGCGCCCCTTCCCAGCAAATCATAGATCAGCGAAAACAACCGCCAACCGCTGAGGACATACTCTCTATATATCGCACCCATCGATGGTTCAACTGGCTCGATGTGCATGAACTGGGGAAGGAGTTCGAGATGCACGCGTCTTGCATCGCCGACCGCATCTGCGAGTCTCAGGCTCTCGGTATATGGTATGGCATAATCCTCCATGCCATGAGCGATGATGAAAGAAGCGTGAATATATTTTACTGCGCGTGCCGGAGAAAGCTGATACACCTGTTCCCGTAAAGCAACAGGGAGGTTTTCATAGAGCAAGTCAAAACGCTCCTGATCCTTATTCATGAGAAAATCGTACAGCGCCCTCCCTTCGGGGCCGAGGGACTTCACAAGTGCAGCGGCCTGGCCGGTCTCGTACCGGTTCTTCATTTCTATGATCTTTCTAAGCGTATCCCGGTCCTTAGGGGAACGCAGTATGTCTATATTCCTGTACGCGAACATCCATCGGAAGGACTCATCCGGCCTCATCCAGCCCCTGTGGCTGCCATACTCAAAGCTGCCGGTCATGGCAAAGAGCATGACGTTCCGGAGATTATAGTACCCTCCGAAACTCACGACCACGCTGACCTTGTCCCGTATCCGTGAATCCGCCGAAGCAAGCAGCATGGGCCCGGCACCGTAGCTTATGCCAAGCATGCCGCCTCCGTGTTTTGCGTCCTGCCGCCTGCTTATATACAGGAAGCTCTGCAGGATGTCCTCTGCTTCAGAAATGCGTATACGGAGAGTTTTCATCCCCTCGAAATCGGGGACCATGACGAGGAATCCTGCCCGTGCGAAGTCCTTTGCCAAAAGCACAAGCTGTTCGTCGTCCTTGCCCGTGGGATTCACTCCATGCACGATGACGAGCGGAAAATGAGGGCCGTCTTCTTTCGGAATATAAAGATCTGCGTGAAGGGACCTCCCCCTGCTCGGGATGCTCACCTTCTTCACGGACGGTCCATCGATAAACTTCCCCATCACCGCCTTCTCCGGCGGCCTCACGCTGTCGGAAAGGATAAGGAGGCTCACGAGCCCCCGTTTTATCTGGGCACTAAACAGAATGCTGATAATAACCAGCATGGAGAGTACGATGATTTTTTTCATGGCATTAATACTGCCTTACACATCTCTATCTCCCGCTTTCATCACCAGGCCACCATCTGCGCCTCGATGTCACTGCGCAGAGCAGGATTCCGGCCTCTCCCGTGTTATCGCTCTTTTCAGCGACCCTCAGAGCCACCTCAGGGTTGATCCCCCGCATCGCGGTGGACATGACCAGTGACACGGGAACACCCCGACCTCCTCATACTCTATAGGTCTTATTCGCGATGCCGTCTTTCTCAATATCCTATGTGTGTAACGGATGTCATTTGTATCGGGAAATGTTGCCAGTCTTTTTGCAGTACCCGCACCAGCCGGAAATATCGGCTACAATATTTACAGCACTCTCGCTATCGGGATAGTGATAGACCTCCGTATAAGCTGTCATGCCAGAAAGCCACAAGCAGAACGTCATGAAGGATAGAAGTATCCGGCTTCCCCTACCCCTCCGCAAACAACAGTTTTTTTCATCACCGAACACCATCGATCGCCGTCGATTTACGCTTCTGACGAACTATTTCAATATTTCGCCGGTTTTGCGCGACCACAGAAGCAGGTCAAGATGGTCCATATCGATGCCGATCTCCCTCGCGAACCGTTCAAGCCTTTTCTCTATCGCGAGGTACCCTGCGCGTGTCGTGGGACGCATTCGCCTGCCGATAACACCCATCTCGCGAAGGCTGTTCAGGATGTGCTTGTCCAGGATGGCATAGCCAGGGAACCCGATGTTCCGGAGAAAGTGGCTTGCCTCTTTGTACCCCAAACCTTTGATCGATTTATTCTTGGCAAAAAAATCACGACGCAGGTCCCGGCAGTCAAATGACTCTATGAGCCGGCGGAGTTTCATGCCGCAGGCGTCATTAAGATATTCTCTCGTTTGGACAATGTACGACGGTCGGATGCGCCAGAACCGGACACGGTGCGCCTGGGCGCGCTGCTGCAGTTCCTTTTCACTGCCGGTATGGAGAATGTCCTTGAGCGCTCCAATGGTGAGCATTCCCATTTTCGCACTGCTGCCGGCGGTCAGGATGCAGTAGCAGAGCTCCTCGAAGATCGCTCGGTCGCCTTTTTCGTAAGCCGCCTTGAACTCCGACAGTCGCGCAATTATCAAAGGCTTCTTTTTCCGATAGTCCCGTTTGAGCTCAGCGATGAAGTCTTTGCCAGGCATTGTAGCCGCCCCGTAGGTTATAGAGGTTCCTGTAGCCCATACCCATCAGGCGTTTGATGGCCCAGATGCTCTGATTTCCGTTCCGGCAGTACACAACCAGCTCCTTATCCTTCTTGAGCTTCTTGACCTTATTGCCGATATCAGAAAGGGGTACATGGACCGCGCCGGGAATATGACCCTGCTCGTATTCTTTATCCGGACGTACGTCAAGGAGCACCATCCCCTTTTTCTGATCAAGATCCCGGGGAGATATCTGCTTGATCCCCAAGCGGCTCAGAAAACCGAACAGCTTTATGACAAGAAACAGAACGACAATTCCTACAAGTATAGTTGAGGCCGTATCCAAAGTTCAAAATCCTCCCTCAATGGAATTCTTAATGTTAGATTGCGGAATGACGGATAAAGACTACGCGTTCCGCGATAAAATCCTCCATCGGAATCACGCGCGCCGCAATGCATATTCATCCCTGTCTCACGGGCAGATCAATGATGAACTTGGCCCCCTTCGGAGCGTTCTGTTCAACGCGGATCGTCCCGCTGTGGTCTTTGATGATCCGAAGCACAATGGCAAGCCCCAATCCGCTCTTTTTCTTCTTCCTTGAAAAGTCAGGCTCGAACAGTCTGGGTATGTCCTCCGCTGTTATCCCCGGCCCCTCATCGGCCACCTCTATCTGCGCCATGCCGCCCGGAGTCATTCGCGCTGCAACCCATATCCTGCCCTTGCCGCTCATGGCCTCGACGGCGTTCTCGAAAAGATTGATGAAGACCCGTTTCATCTGTTCGTTATCTATGATCACCTCAGGCATGCCGAGCGCCATGTCCTTAACCACGACTATATCCTTGTGCGCAGTGGTATAGAGCTGGACCACGCTCTCGATCACAGGCACCAGCGGCTGGGGGACAGGATTGGAACTCGGCATGCGCGCGAAGTTCGCAAATTCATCAACGAGCTTTCGCAGGCCGTCCGCCTCCTGCACAATCGTCCTGCTGCATTCATCGAACACCGCATCAAAGTCGGCAGCCCCCTCAGCGTGCTTTTTGCGCAGCCGTTCGGCAGAGAGCTTGATCGGTGTGAGGGGATTCTTGAACTCGTGGGCAATCCTCCGGGCCACATCCTGCCAGGTCTCGGCCTTCTTGGCGCGGATCAGCTCGGTCAGGTCATCGAAGGTTATCACTATGCCGATAGGCGTCCCTGCGCTGTCCCTGAGAGTGGAGACGCGCATCCGGAGCGTCAGGATGCGGCCGCGTACGTTGAGCGCTATCTCTTCCTCGGTCCGCCCCTGACCTTGCTCGAGCCTCCGGAAGAGCCTGCGGATCGGTTCAAGCTCGATGAACCTGAACGCCTCGTCGTACCGCTTGCCGAGCATGTCCTTCTCGCGGACGCCGAGGCTCGCCGAAGCCGATGGGTTGATCGTCGTGATCCTGCCAGAGCGATCAATGGAGACCACTCCGGTATCGATGTTCGAGAGGATCGTCTGCTTGTAGGAATCCGCCTGCACGAGTTGCTCGCGCGACTGTCTCAGCTCGCTCGTCATCTTGTTGAACGAATCGATGAGCACGCCTACCTCGTCGCCCGTCGTTTCGTCGATACGGTAATCGAATCTGCCAGCCGCGACCGCGGCCGTTCCCTCTGCCAGCTTCCTGATTGGTACAGTAATGCCGGCTGCCACGCGAAGCGCGACCCAGATCGCTGCCAGGAGCAGAGTCAGCGTGACCGTAAGAAATCCGAGCCGGTATGCCAGCTTGATCGGTTCCTTGCCCCGGAGCGATGACCGGTACTGCGAATATCCCAGTCGTATTTCCTCGGTCTTTGCCGCAAGGCTCTGGGGGACATAGTAGCTCACAGCGACCACTGCCGAAACCTTCTTGTCATCGATCGCCGCGTAGACAGGAACGACCGCCCGAACGATCTCGCCTTTTTTCCCGAGATCGATCACCGTAGCAATGCCTTCCGAAGTAAATGCCGTGGCTGCAAGGTCGGCCGACGTGGCATTAAAGGTCCTGGCGGGGAACTTTCCGGTAACAACGGTGACCGACCGTTCACGGGGCGATGCCAGGAGTTCTACGGAACCAAGACCATATTCAGCCGCCTTCCGACGCAGATAGTCCTTGAGCACGGGTGCCTGAAAACGGGAGATGAGATGCTCCTCAGTCATCTGTATGCTGATCTGCTTGCCGAAATCAAAGGCCTGCTCACGGAGCCGTTGGTAATAAGCCTGAGCCACAGTGACCGAGTCCTCAAGGGAGGTTTCTATTTTGAGACTGAAGAGCCGCTCCATGCTTCTCGTGAACATCCCGGTCCCGATCAAGAAGAGAAGTATCGGCGGTATCAGGGAAAGGCTGACGAAGGCAGCAACCAGTTTGGTCCGGAACCGGGCCCCGAGAACACCATGCTTTCTCTCGATAGAAAGCTTCCAGAGGCTCCGGGCCGTCATGAAAATGACCGCAGCCAGGAGAAGGAAATTTGCGTTGGTCAGAATGACAATGAGGATATTGTCGGAAAGAGGGCCCTCGAAACCGCGGTACTTGAGCTGGAGTACGATGGCGAGCGCCGTCAGGAGCACAAAACCGAAAAGGGTGAGCACTCCCCGCAGTCCTGATTGCCCCTCTTTCCTCTCGGTCGCCATGGTAGAGGCAGAATACCAAAAACACCTGCTAAAAGCAAGGTCTGGTTTTGATTAATTCTCTTGACAAACAAGAGGTTTCTCGGCTATCTTAAGGAAACTTGTGAGAATGGAACGAGAGGGGGACTTGACGCATCAACCGCCACGATCAATGCCCTCTTAATTAAAGCCCGAGGCGCTGAAAGTGAGTCAGGCGGTTCAGCCCCTCGGCTGTCGGCAGATTGAGTCCAAACCCACGGTCACGGCTAGAGGCCGCAGCCGAAGAGAATAAGCCGGCAAAAGCCGGTAAAAAGAAGAACAAAGTCAGGAGGCAGGAATGACCAGACGGTCAAGAACACTTGTCCAGGCTGTTACAGTGCTTCTTCTCATGGCACACCTTCCCACCTCTGCACGTTCCCAGAATCAGACCCCCGTCACTGCTCCACGGCAGGAGAAAGCTACCGAAGGCCAGACGCAGCAGACGCCGGCAGAAGTGACCATCCCGAAACAGGAGAAAACGACACCAGAGCCCGAAGCGGCTATGGCAGCACCGTCACCTGAAGCGACCACAAGCTACACCATCAAACAGGGTGACACGCTATGGGATATCTCCAATACCTTTCTCAAGGACCCGTTCCTGTGGCCGTTCATCTGGAAGGCCAATCCATCCATAACCAATCCTGACCTGATCTACCCCAGCAACAAGCTGGCGATCCCGAGCATTGCACCCATCGAGCGGGCGATGCAGACACCGCAAACACCAGCGGTAGCCGAACAAGAGGCTCCTGCCAAAACAGAAACCGCCGAAGAGGCTGGCGAAATGGGCAGAGCGGCTCTGCAGCGGAATCAGGAGATGGGGGCCGCGCCGGAAAAACCGGTTGAGGAAGCGCTCACGAAAGGCAAGCTCATTCTGCCTGAAGAAGCGGCAACCCCCATTATCGACAAGTATACCATGCTGAGCGCCGGCTACGTGGGTAATGACGAGAGCAAGGACGTGATTGTCGGGGGGGAGGAAGGAAAAGACTATTTCGGGTATGACGATATCGTTTACGTTAAGATCGGCTCAAAGGAAAATGTTGACATCGGTGACAAGTACGTCATGTTCGATCCTCTCAACAATGTTAAGCATCCCGTAACGGGCAAAAAATATGGAAAACTCATCAGGATCCTCGGTATCATCCAGATTACGGCCAAGAAGGATGCATCCTCCAGTATGTATACCGCGCGGATCACGCTCTCCTTTGACGTAAGCAAAAAAGGTACCATGCTGGTGCCATATCAGGAGCCGACCCCCGTTTACGATATACCGCAGACGAAAACCAAGGATATCTCCGGGTATATCCTCGAGGTCATGGACGGGCGCACCGTGAATGGTCAGAATGATATCGTATATCTCGACAAGGGCAGTGCAGACGGCGTAGAACCTGGGGACCGTTTTGTTGTCTATGCAGGGCAAGGAAAGGTAACTTATCCTAGAAGCCTTGTCGGAGAAACACAGGTGATCATCGTAAAAGAACATACCTCAACCGCAGTGGTACGCAAGAGCACCGATGCGCTGGTAAAAGGTGACCAGATAGAATTCAAAAAATAACGGCACGAATAGGCTCTCCCGCCCTCGGGAGGGCCTGTCATGATCGAAATTTTCTCTGGAAACAGTTCTGTTCGGCAGGCACGGAAAGTATGTCTAAAGCGGCTCCGCTCGCCATTCAAAATGAACAACGTGCAGGTTGCCGTCGTCCGTAGTAAATCCTTCGCGAAACCTCCTGCAGCAATTCACTCCCTACTTGACCACAACCGACACATCAGGATCGAACGGATTTGTCCGCACGGCGAGCGAGAAGAGATACGGATATTCTTTCTTGAGGTGCTTCATGTACGCAAGCCATTGCACGATCAGGAGTCCATATGCCCTTCTCATATCGCCGGCGATATGCTCGCCATCCGGCCTAGACAGCTGCGCAAGACTTTCCCTGGCCTCCAATTCCTCAGTCAAGTGAAAAACTGCCCACAATAGATCGGTGAACGATTCGTGTTCGAGCAGGTTCTGATTTTCGAGCAGACGAAGCAGAAAGTCCCTTTTAGCAACGAGAAATGTTTTAAGTTCATTCAGATCTCTTCTTTTGTAGTCCAAGCGGTAGTCGTAATTCCCGACGTCCCTTGCTACTTTGGTAAAATTCAGATCCGTCCAGTCCTTCGTCACTATAAGGTTCCGCCTGATCTGATCGAAGTGGTGGTCAAAACCGGAGAATGACCTCAGGAGTCGAGAACCTACTTCGCTGAAGAAGGTCCCGATCACCATGTTCAGTTTGTTCAACATGGCGATTTTTTCCCGTATCCGCAGTACCTGGTCCACGATCACGGTCACGAGCATCACCTGGATGGGGACGAAGGCAAGATCCTGGAAGAGGTAGAAAAGCGTGTCTCGCTGGGAGTGAAAGATCCGTATCTGCAGGACATACAATACGGCGGAAAGGGCAATAAGCACCACGCTCAGCAAAATTTGTCCTCTTAGCCTATTCATCAATCAACTCCTTTTGAGTACCAATGTCACCGCGGTGAGCTTCAGCCGTGTTCACTGCAACCGTCTGCGGTGTGACCGCTACCAGAACCTTACATGACAACAACAACGATGAGCACGAGGTTAAACCGCAGATTCTCCATAACGTCCCTCGTTGTAGCGGAACGTTTTGAGATTCATTGCGGAGAAGAGGTCATCGAACAAATGCACAAGATTCGTACAAATCATATCAAAACCGGGAGTTAAACAGGGCAGAGAGAACGTGCTCAAAAGGCAGCGGACGTTCCATACCGTTGCCGTATGAGTATTGCCAAAAAAAGTACGCCATCCCTACTTCATGAAGAGAAAGAACCCGTTTAAAAAGTAAAACAGGCCGAAGCACCCGGACCCGATCCCGAGCAGCCAGAAGAATTTTTTCTTCATCAAAGCCGCGATGGATGACAGCAGGATGGCGATCTGGAGAAACATGGCGGCCAACCCGAATGCCCCTGAGTGCGTCTGTGCTTCGGCACGCCGCTTTTCCAGCTCTTCCGCCTTCTGCTTGATATCCTCCTTCTCCTGGTCGTATTTCTCCACCTTCTCCTTGTAGGCCCCTATCTTATGCTCATAGTCTGAGACCACGGAACGGGATACTTTCGTCTTTATCGCTCTGAGCTCCAGCTCGAGCTTGTCCTTCTGGAGATCGTAGATGTATCCCTTGATGCTCTTGGCCTGATAGTAGGACCACTGGTCGGAGGCCTGGGCCTGGGATATGACCGACTGCGTTGAAAATCCTCCGCCCTTCAGCGTCGAGAGTGTGGCGCACACAGCAAAGATCACCGTCGTGAGGGCCAGATAATTAAGCCATAGTTCTTTCTTTTCTTCTGCCATAAAAATCCTCCTGCAATTACAATGACTATTTTTTTTAATCGCCAATACTACCCAAAACTGCTCTATAAGTCAACACCTTCCCTGAATTATCTCGAACGGCCTACGTTGAAATCAGCCTCTGAACATGATACATTTTAGATAGAGCATACCTCCTCGCTTAAGGATAGAGATATGATAATCGGCGTCCCGAAAGAGATCAAAGCGGAAGAGTTTCGCGTCGGCATCATCCCGTCCGGCGTACAGGACCTAAAGCGTCAGGGTCATTCCATCCTGACTGAATGGAGCGCGGGTGCTGGCAGCGGTTTTTCAGACGACGAATATGTGAAAGCGGGTGCCGAAGTCGTCGATAAGAAAAAACTTTTCGAAGCAGCTGATCTCGTTCTTAAGGTCAAGGAACCTCTCCCACAGGAATATGATCTGCTCAGAGAAGGACAGGCTCTCTTCACCTATCTCCACCTCGCACCCAATCGTGAACTCACCGAGGTTCTCCTCAGGAAAAAGGTGACCGGCATCGGGTATGAGACACTGACCAAGGACAATTCCCTTCCCCTGCTCGCTCCCATGAGCGAGATTGCGGGCAGGATGGCGCCGCTCATGGGCATTTTCTATCTTCAGAAGTTCAAGGGTGGCTCGGGCATCCTCGCGACAGGTGCGAGCGGCGTAAAACCCGCGAAGATTGTGATCATCGGCGCAGGCGTCGTAGGAACGAACGCTGCCCGCGTGGCATCCAGTCTTGGCATGCAGACCGTCGTCATGAACAAAGGCACCGAACGGCTTCGAAAGATCGACGAGATGTTCATGGGAAGGGTAGAGACCTTGCCTGTTACGGACCAGTCCATCGCAGATGAGATAAAGGACGCCGATATCATAGTCGGCGCTGTGCTCGTGCCCGGAGGAAGAACGCCGATCCTGATAACGCGACGAATGCTTATGACCATGAAAAAAGGCTCGGTCATCGTCGATGTGTCTGTTGACCAGGGCGGGTGTATCGAGACTTCGAAACCTACGACGCACGATGACCCGGTGTTCGAGGTTGACGGGATCATCCACTACTGCGTGGCCAATATGCCCGGCGCGTACCCGAGGACATCAACGCTCGCGCTCACGAATGCTACTCTTCCCTATATTAAAATTATTGCAGAGAAGGGGGTCAGAAAAGCCGTGCAGGAAGATCCGATTATCAGAAGCGCGCTTAACACCTATCACGGTAAGATCGTGAACAATGCGCTGGCTGATTCGCTTGGTCTACAACGATCTATTAACTTCTGATACCAAAAAAGCCACTGTACAAACTGGCGAGTATGCTTATCATTATGCAATTTCATGAGTAGGATCCAATCATACATTCGTCTTGATACTGTCTTCCTGGATCCCTAGCACCTTGTCGACGATATCAGCAAGGAGCTGGTCGTGATCGTGGTTCAGAGTGAACACGCGGCACTGGACAACCCGCGCAGGGATGTAGTCGAAGAAGTCTTTGAGCGGCTCTTTCTCGACCTTCCGCGTTGATGGGTTGAACACGTATATCTGACGCTCGCCCATCATCAGGGGATTGATCGGCCGGGGGTCCTGGCTCGCCATGTCCACCCGGAAATGCAGATCCTTCAGCTTCGACGGCAGGTTCTTCTTGATGCGTTTTACGAGCTCAGCCGCATCTATGATGGTTTTCCCTTTTTCGAAAGCACGCATCGAGAGCGTAACGTCGTATGCCATCTTCCACTTGACTTCACGTGAGAGGATGGCAGCCCATTCACGCCCGAGCGCCGCGGTGGAGCCGTTCTCGCCACTTCCCCACCTCCTCACCGCCTCGAGCAGGGACCAGTCGGTGAGCTCGAGATATTCCTTGTGATTTTCAATAGGATTGTAAGGGAAGAGCGCGGCCATGGTGTCCTTGAACAGCTCCTTGAGGTGTTCGTCAATGGCGCGCGTTGTACGATGGTAGTAGACGTTCGTGTACATATACAAACGGGCATTCAGGAACATGTTCAGGGCAGTGAGACCTGACTTATGGAGAGTGAGACCCTTGTCCGTAAAGAAAGTATAGTACATCAGCCGGTCGATGTCCACCGCGCCGATGGCCACGCCGCACATATAGGCGTCGCGCAGCACATAGTCGAGATTGTCTACGGTGTAAATGCCTGAGAGCAGGGGCTGGAGGAATACGAGCCACCGCGGCTGCTTTGCGGTCGCCACTGACCCCTTACCGATGAGGAACGCCGCCTGATCGGGGTTAAGACGTTCGCCCTTGCTGAACTCCCCGGCAGGGCTGCGGCGAATCGCCTTGATGATCTCAGCCAGCTCGGTCTTGATGATGTGCTGGCCGAGTTTTTCGTGGGTCAGTCCAAACTGCTCAAGGTAATTGTCGTCAAAAAAGTGGCCGAATGGGCCGTGACCGATGTCGTGGAGGAGTGCTGCTACGCGCAGGAGTTCCTCCACGTAATTTGCAGAGGGGCAGTCGGGAACGGCCGCCTTGAGCGAAGGGTAGAGATGCCTCGCAAACCTGCCGGCGAGGTGCATGGCGCCAAGGGAGTGCTGGAATCTGCTGTGCTCAGCCGAGGGATAGACCCATCGCGCGCTCTGGAGCTGATAAATCTGTCGCAGGCGCTGCATCCAGGGGGTGTCGATCAGGTCCTTTTCAGTCTTTTCCCCTGCCGCGCGCGGCGTTGTAAACGAAATATATCCATGAACCGGGTCACCGAGTAGAGCCGTGCCGTCATAAAATTCTTCGCCCCGTGTAAGCTCTCGCATGGATTCATTATACCGTGAAATCGGTCGCAGTCAATCTGAAAATCCTGAATGACCGCCTGTCTCTGTATTACCGATGCACAAGCAAAAAATTGAGCGCTCAGTCTTTTGTGGCCACGGGACAGAAGTACTTGCGAACCGAATTCTTCCTGAATCGCAATACCCATCTCATGTGTGCCATCGACCACCTTAAAGCAGGGTACGCACAGCACTCAAGTCACAATATTCTCAGGAATCATGCAGGGGGAAAGCTGCCAAGACGAGAACAGAGGAAGAGAAGAGCAGGAATTCTGGGGTCATCATCTCATGATGTATGCCTTCGCCCCTTCTTCGACGGCATAGAATATCGGCTGGAAGTCTCTATTAGAAAGAGAGAGAAGCGGGATATTTGCTGCATATGGTGACCCCGCAGGGCGTTTCCATTGAATGACAAGAGACTTCCCGAAGATCAGGACATGCCTCTTGCCGGGATCCTCTATCTTCTTCGTAAGGGTCAGTGTCCCGGGTTTGAACGCGTCTACGGCACCATTCGCTGAAGCCGTAAAACGGAAGTCTTTGAGCACCCGGTTCTTATACTTGAGCTGTCCCTTCTTTGTGCCGAGATCGATGATAAGATATTTGGAGTTCGTAGCGTAAAGCGTTTTTTCGAAAATCAGAAAGTCCTGCTCGTGCCGGAGCGTTTCGATCTTTGCCCTCAACACTTTCTGCTGCTCCAGGAGCTCGGCGCGTTCGTCTTGTTCCTGTCCGTTCCCGTCCATGCCCACGAAAAGCAATGAGATCAGGAGAAGCAGGCATGCTGCCCTAGATTTTATTGTGACATTCTGCATTCCGCACTAGTAGATGTACACCTTGGTTCCGATCTTAACTGATCTATATAGTTTTTCTAAGTCTTTGTCCCCGACCGATATGCACCCGTGGGTAAAGTGGGTCCCCAGAAGCTCTGTATATTTGGTACCATGTATTTTATATCCGTTCCCGAGGATAAGCGCGTACTTGCCCAAGACGCCGCGCACGATCCTGTCGGGGTCATTCTCCGGAGGCACTGGCATGTTTTCTTCAACATAGGACCAGTCAGGCCTGATCCATACTGGGTTGCGCTCCTTGCCGAGAACTGTGAGTGACCCGGTGGGGGTTTCGAAATACCAGTTCCTTCCGGTCTCTTCCTCTACGAACTGCCTGCTGCCCGTTCCCACCACCGCTGTCAGAATGATCCTGTTCCTCTGCCTCATCGTCAGCCGGTTGCTCTCGGTGTCCACCACGAGGTATATATCATCATCTTCCATCTCCTTGAGCATTTTCATCAGACCCCGGTTTTCTTCCTCGAGGACGGCCGCTTCCTGCTCCATGGCATGCGTTTGCTCCCTGAGCGCATCGATTGTCACGAGAGCAGTTGCTTCTCCGGCCCATACAGGTGAAGGCGTCATAACGCAGCATGAGAGAAGGAGAATGACCAGTATGATATTTTTTATGGTTCGCATCTCTTAGATAATCCAGTTCCTAATCCGTTAATCCACATAAATTCAAAATCCCTATATTAAACTATATTGAATTTGTGTTTTCGACATTGTTCAGAAGTCTGGGCTTAGCATTTAGGGCTTGTCTTGGCGCTCCATGAATATCTTTCCCGGGTTCAGGATATTGTTAGGGTCGAGCGCCTGTTTAATATGTCTCATCGCAGCCAGTGCCGCGGGTCCGACTTCCATAGGCAGGTAAGCGGCCTTGGCAAGCCCGATGCCGTGCTCTCCGGAAATACTTCCGCCCATGCGCAACGTTGACTCAAAGATTTCCTTCACGGCAGACTCGGCCCTCGGCGTATCCACCTCATCGATCATGATATTCGTATGAATATTCCCGTCTCCGGCATGGCCAAAGTTCACGATCAGAAGTTCATATCGCTTCGCTATTTCTTCAATCTCCCGCAGAATATCGGGAATCCTGCTTCGGGGAACAACGATGTCTTCATTCACTTTTTTCGGTTTTATGGTATAGAGCGCCGGAGAGATAGCGCGTCTGGCTTTCCAGAGCTGTTCCCTCTCGGCATCGGTCTCTGCCCTCTTGACGTTGGGAGCCCCTGCCCGAGTCATGATCTCCGCAATCCGCTCGCTCTCCCGCGTTGTGGAATCCGCCGCTCCGTCCACCTCGACGAGCAGCATGGCTGTCGCACCGCCCGCAATGTCTTCCTTAAGATAGCTCTCGACAGCGCGAAGCGCATGCCCGTCTACAAACTCAAGAGCACGCGGAATGATACGGCTCGCGATGATCTTTGCCGCCGCCGTTGAGGCGTCTTCGATGGTGTTGAAAAATGCAGATATCGTCCGCACGCACTCCGGCAGAGGTAGGAGCCTGAGGATGATCGTGGTCGCCACGCCGAGTGTGCCCTCGGAGCCGACGATGAGCTTCGTGAGATCATAACCCGCTACGCTCTTGGCCGTGCGTGCGCCTGTTCTGATGATCTCTCCCGTCGGAAGCACGACCTCAAGTCCCAGGACATAGTCCTTGGTCACGCCGTATTTCACGGCGCGGAGCCCGCCTGCGCACTCCGCTACATTCCCGCCTATCGTGCAGAACTGGTTGCTTGCGGGGTCCGGCGGATAGAACAAGCCGCGCGCCTCTACCTCGCGCTGCAGCTCTCCGGTAACGACACCCGGCTGAACCACGGCTACGAGGTTCTCGTCGTCAATCTCGAGTATCCGGTTCATCCGTTCGAGCGAGAGAACGAGTCCGCCGTTTACGGGGACGGAGCCTCCGGACATGCCGGTCCCCGCACCGCGCGGGACCACCGGAAACAGATCCCTGTTCGCAAGCCGGAGGATCTTCGAAACTTCCTGAGCCGAAACGGGCCGGGCAACGGCCCACGGCAGGACCTCCCGCTGCGTGGCGTCGTAGGAGTAAGCAACCATGTCCTCCGGCGATGTGGAGAGATAGGCAGGACCAACGATATTTTTCAGTTCTTTGACGACGGACGGCTTAAGCATACACGGCATAATCAATATCGGGGAACAGGTTGTCTTTATATTCTATATCGCCGAGCCACCCTTCGTCAATATGGTTTGTCTTGATATCGTCGTACAGTTTTGTGAACCGGAGAACGTGTTCCTTGGTCCTCTTGACGGCGTATTCTACATGGCTTCCGGTCTTGAGGATGAATGCCCAGTCCGAGCTCTGGGCCAGAAGTAGTTCCCGTGCGGCCTGGTTCAGAGCCCTGCGCAGCAATCCCTGCGCGCCGGCATAGCTCTGCGCGAGCTCGACCATGCGGTCCGCTGCCTTGTGCAAATGGCGGTAGATCCAGTCGTTCGATCCATCGAGCCATACTTCAGCATAGCCCTTGTACCCCCAGCTCGATGTCGAGGGAGCGGCGATCTGGCAGCGAGGGTTTTCCGCCAGGTATTCCGGCGCCGTTATCATGCGGACGGTCTTCTGGTCGAAGGCGGCCTTTCGGAGAAGGAAGTTGATCCAGTCCGGCCCCTCGAACCACCAGTGGCCGTAGAGCTCCGCATCATAGGGCGCCACGATAATGGGCTTCCTGTCGTTGAGGATGCCTGAGAGCCATTCCACCTGCTTCTCGCGGTTGAACAGAAAATTGCCGGCGTGTGCCGCAGCCCTCTCGAGCGCCCATTGCCGGATATAGGGGTCTTTGTGGTTCGACGTTCCCGTGATCTTATAGTATTTGATTCCCAGGTTCACGCGCACGCCGTCCGGGTGGATATAGGGCCGGATATAGTCATAGTCGAGGTCGAACCCTACGTCCCGGTAAAACTCCCGATAATTGTAATCTCCGGGATAGCCTTCGATGGAGCTCCAGACCTGCTTGGACGATTCGATGTCCCTCCCGAAGGCGGCCACGCCAGAGCGGCAGTAGATCGGCGCATACACGCCGTATTTAGGCCGGGGTGATGCGTGGAAGATGCCGTGGGAGTCCGTAAAGAAATAGCGGATGCCGGCCTCCTTCAATATCTCGTCTAGGCCTTCGTAATAGCCGCACTCCGGAAGCCATATGCCTTTCGGGGCCCTGCCGAGGTGTTTCTCGTGATGCTGAACGGCGAGCATGATCTGGGCGCGTACCGCCTTCGGGTTCACCATCAGTGGCAGGAATCCGTGTGTTGCACCGCACGTGATGATTTCCAGCTTGCCCAGGTCCTGGAACTTCTTGAATGCGCTGACCAGGTTGCGTCCGTACTTCTCCTCGAACACCGAGCGGGCGTTCCGGAACATCTCCAGGTACATGCGGGCGATGGGGTTGAACTCAGGCTGGTTTTTGGTGCGGTCTATCTCCTTCTCCGCGAGCTCGATCAGCTTGCTTATATGCCGAATGTACCGGTGCTGAAGCAGCGGGTCGGTGAGCATGGCGATAAGTGTGGGCGTGAGGCTCATGGTGATGCGGAAATCCACGCCGTCGTTCACCAGTCCGTCGAACACGTTGATGAGCGGTATATAGGTTTCGGTGATCGCCTCATAGAGCCAGTCCTCTTCGAGGAACTGGTCATATTCAGGGTGCCGTACAAAGGGCAGATGGCTGTGCAGTACCAGTGCTAGATAACCTTTTTCCATTCGGCCTCCATCGCCTTCCGAGCCGGAACTTGCCCGCTCGTTTTTATTGTTCCGCGGGATTTTCCTGCCCATAAACAGTTCTCTTTCGTGGTGTTCCCGAAATTACAAAAGAAAAGTCCATCCAAGGAAGGATGGACTTTCTGCCATCGTTACAGGCAGGGCCGTCCGGAAGCGAAACCCTGCTGCATGCCGCTACTTTCTCTTCACCTTCCCGCGGAAGGACATGCCGGGAGAGGATATCTCCTGCATGCGTCTGCGTCTCACGACCTCTTGGGCCTGCTGCGACGAAATACCTCCCGGGAAACCCTCGGGATAGCCGTACAGTTTCCAGAACTCCTCATCCACAACCATCCACTCCTCATCGACAACATCGGACACGCCGTCCCTCGGCATGGTGACGTAGTTCGACCGCGCGAGCGTGAGGAACTTACCTTCGGGAGAAAGCAGGCCAAGGTCGGCACAGAATGAATGGGTTGGTCTTCCGAGATCAAAATACCAGCTGCCGGTCCGTTCGTAGACCTCCTGGTCATAATAGCCCAGCGCATTGCGGCCATCGAACTGCACGCCGGTCACGTCGTAAATACGTATGCACAGCCTGCTGTTCCAGCCTAACCATGCCTTTTCCCGTTCGAGCCGTGCCGGGGTCACCTCCCAATAGGCATGTGCCACGTAAGGATCTCGCGTCATGAGGACAATCTTCTCTTCACTATAGCCGGGAGGAAGCTCCTCGTACGGTCGAGTTGCGGGTGCCGCTTTCTGCTCAGGAACGGGGCCCGTGTAGAACTTGGCTTCGGCAACTCGCTCCTGCGCCATAAGCGGCTCCTCAGCCCCCACTGGCATTTTCCACTTGCGTGTCTGCTCTTTTGCAGGCTCCTTGACCGTCTTTATGACAGGCCCCGAAGCCACGGCGCGCCGTGCCGGGCGCTTTGGCGCCACAGCCTTTTTTGCGGCTGGTTTTCCGGTTTTCTTGCTCACGGCGGACGCCATTAATGCCTTGATAATGTCATCTTTCTTTGCCCCAGCGGGCAGCGATATCTTTTTCTTCCTGGCTAGGGCTTTGAGTTCTGCTACGGTCTTTACGGCTAATTCAGCTTTTTTCATCTCAAACCCCCTATCTTTCCAGCATTTAAACTATCACTAACTATACCACAAAATAAGACATTGTCAAACTTATTCCCTGTGCCGCGCTCCTCAGGTTTTTGACAAGCACGCACAAAAGTCTTATACTGTGCGCCATGAAAGCTCGTGTCGTCATAACGGGACTGGGGGCGCTCACGCCGCCCGGCAACGGCACGAGAAGCACATGGCAATCGCTCTTGAACAATGTTTCCGGAATTGGGCAGATCACTAAGTTCGACGCATCGGACTTCTCCTGCCGCATCGCAGGAGAGGGTGGTCACGTGATGACGCTTCTCCCTTTCTCCGGACCAATATGCACAAAGGCCTGCATCACGAGTTAAGTAAACACAAAAAGAGGAATCCTGATTATCATTTTTATTGTACTGTGATACAATGGAGAAATGAAAAATTCCGGGAAAAAAAGCACCGCATCCGGGAGAGATGCAGACAGGACCGAGATATTAGTCGTCCGTAACAGGGGGCCGTTCATATTCAGGAAGGTACGGCTCTCAGTTGTCAACGGCCGGGATGCGGGGAAAGAGACGATGCTCCAGAAGGCCCTAGTCTCGATCGGCACTCTCCCTGAGAACGATCTCGTGCTTACGGACCACACAGTTTCACGGAGGCACGCGGTAGTCGAGGAAAAAGCTGACGGCTATGTGATCCGCGATCTCAACAGCACTAACGGGACTTACCTCGACGGCGTACAAGTACGCGAAGCGTATCTCACACCGGGATCTGTCATGCGTCTGGGACAGACCGAGATCTCCTTCTCGCCGCTGGAAGAGCGCATCGAAATCCTGAAAAGCGACGCACACCGCTTTGGCGAACTTCTCGGCTCATCACCCACCATGCAGGAGGTCTATGGCATTCTCGAGCGCATCGCTCCAACAGACGTTACTGTGCTCCTTGAGGGCGAGACCGGCACGGGCAAGGAGCTCGCGGCACGGGCTATTCACCGCTACAGCCGCAGGGCGAGCGGCCCCTTTGTCGTCTTCGACTGCGGCGCGGTAGCACCGAACCTCATCGAGAGTGAGCTTTTCGGCCACGAAAAGGGCGCATTCACCGACGCAGTCAAGTCCCGGCAGGGAGCATTCGAACTTGCCGATGGCGGAACCATCTTCCTCGATGAAATCGGCGAACTCTCTCTCGATCTCCAGCCAAAGCTCCTTCGAGCCCTTGACCAGCGCGAGATCAAGCGGGTGGGAGCCGACAAACCCATTCCGGTAAATGTCCGAGTCGTCTCCGCGACGAACAAGTACCTCGAAAAAGAAGTAAAGGCTGGAAGGTTCCGTGAAGACCTCTTTTACCGGCTCTCAGTAGTGCGGGTGTACATGCCCCCGCTCAGGAAAAGGAAGGAGGATATTGAAACAATCACCGAATATCTACTCGCGGGAATATCCTCCGAAATCGGCAAGAAGGTTAATGCCCTCTCTCCCGAGGCCGCCGCAGCACTGATGGCATATTCCTGGCCTGGGAACGTGCGGGAACTCAAGAACGTCCTTGGACGGGCAGCTGCACTGAGCGATGGCGGTAAGATCGAAGCAAAAGACCTTTTCCTCTCCCAAGGGGAGAAAACAGCCACCCTCGAAGGCTTGGACGGCAAGACGCTGGAAGACATCGAAAAGGCCGCGATTCACGCCACGCTCAAATCAGTATCCGGAAACAAGACCGAGGCCGCAAAGATGCTCGGCATTGCGTATTCAACACTATATGAAAAGATGAAAAAGTACGGAATGAGGGATTGACATCCTACCCACCCTGGAGATTTAGGGTTTTACGGCGCAGATGATAAAGCGCTCATCCAGATGCGATTGACCCGATTGGTGACAGAGCATGGGAAGATCACTTGTTGGCAGATACATTAGTAATGCTTTTGCATGTTAAGAATTGGGTAAATGCTGGATAGGAAAGTACTATTAACGGTTAGGAAGATACATTTGAGGTGACCAACCGTCTTACGATTGTTTTCCTTCAGACAAAAAACCCTTCTTCCTCTTGTCTTACTTCCCGGATCCTTGATTTCAGGAATGATCTGAATGTTAGAGATACACCCGAACCCGGCAATCACTTCATGCCGCTTCTGCCATCCCCTCCTGCGATTGTCTGCGTTCTTTGCCTTTATAGGTATAGGAGGGATCTGTTGTTGTTGACCTTATCGGGTCGATACCTACACGCACCCACCCGCTCCGGCGCTGGAATGATGCAATCGCGCCGGTCTCTATAAACTCATCGAGGCGGGAAGCCTTGACAAAATCATACCTTTGATTTTGGTAAATCACGCGAATCACCATACAAAGCGCTCCTTTCCTAGAAATCATGATTATCCGATTTAATCATGCTTTCTTATTTTAATTAATTGCCTATATAATAAATATAACACGGATTCCCCCGTTGTCAAAAAAGGTTTGACAAGATGAGATCATTATCTATTAATATTAACAGGGAATCAAAAAAAGATGCATTTTGGTGCATAAGCGGCACAATCTCATAAACGCTTTCTTCCATCAAAAACCGTTTACTTGCGCGTGCTTTTAACGAAAGCCTCCAACGCATCTCATTATCACCGCAGCCACAATAGAAGCAACAACCACTGCCACTTCGATAATAATCCACGGCCAGGATTTCTTAAACAGGAGCTCCGGTTTCATGATTCCTTCTTCGGTTTGAACCGTGACTTCCGGGCGGTACTCCCTCCCAAGCTTGAGCTTCCTGTTCTCTACACGAAACAGCAGGCTTGACGCGTCCGGGCCGAATATTTTTGGGCGTGGCTGAATCCAGAGTTCGTCCGTGGAAAGGCTTCCTGTTGTCCCGCTGCATCCCAACGCCGTGACCGGCACGCTGACCCAGCAAAACTTCCTGAATGCTGGAAGTCTTATGGGCTTACCCGCCTTAGCAAGAATAATCCTACCCACGCCTTTCGGCACGGCGGCGGTATCGAGAAGCACGCGCTGGACCGCCTGTTTCATCTCAAGTGCACTCTGAAACCGCTTCTCCCTTTCCTGCTGGAGGGCCTTCCTGATAATCTCCGCTGTGCCCATGCTCAGCTTCGGGTTCAGACTCCTCGGATCGGGAAAATCGAGAGGGTTCTCCGCAGGATTGCGGCCCGTGAGGCAATGGTGCAACGTCGCGCCGAGGGAAAAGATGTCCGAGCGGACATCGGTCTGGCCCGTGCCATATTGCTCCGGCGCTGCGTACCCCGGCGTGCCGTACAAGAAGGTGTCTTCGTTCTTAGCCTCTTTGAAGAACCGCGCAATGCCGAAATCGATGAGCTTTACCCGGCCGTTCCCGTCAATCATGATGTTCGCGGGTTTGAGGTCACGGAACACCACCGGAGGCTTCTGAACGGCAAGAAAGTGCATGGTTTTACAGATCTGAAGCGCCCACGACAGGGCCTGCCGTTCATCCACAGGCCTTCCCTTCCGGACCTCAAGGATCTTCTCCAGTGTCATTCCCTTCACATGTTCCATGATGATGTAATACCTTCCGGGAAAGCTGAAGTAGTCGTAGACCTTCGGGAGGTTAGGGTGCTTGAGGCGCGTCAGGATCCTCGCCTCGGTCTGAAACTGAGCGAGGGCTTCATTCGCTTTCTCGACAGAAAGATTGCCCGCCAGGAGTTCCTTGGCTGCAAGTATCTTTCCCCCCTGGAACCGGTCCGCAATTTTGTACACGCGCCCCATACCTCCCCGGCCGAGGATCTCAAGAATTTCATACCTGTTTTTGAGAAGCCTAATCATGATTGGCGACCAGAAGTCAGGGTCCGGAAGTTGGATGGTATCCGACACCGGGCATTAAGTATCTGCAACTTACACCTTGATAAGTACCCCCGAACCGCTGACCCTATGCTGCTTTTACTCCGCACTTTGGGCAGAACTTCACGTTCGATCTCACCGGACTGCCGCAGCTGCCGCAGGCGCGGCGGCTTTCCTCGTTGAACACGATCCTCGTGCCGCCGATGTCTATGATGTCCCCGTCTTCAAGCGCATGCCTGCCGGTGATCTTTTCTTGGTTCACGATCGTGCCCGCAGCCGACCCTTTGTCTTCGATGATGTAGCGTCCTCCTTCCCGTACCACGTCGGCATGGTGCTGTGCGATCGCGCTGTCCTTGAAGAGGCCAAGGGTGTTGCGCTCGTCCCTACCGATGGTCACGGCGGAGTCAACGTCAATTTCTTGTTTCGTTCCTTTTCCACGCACAAGGCTCAAATGGCCGATCGGATAGCTTCGTTCCAAGTGCCGGAAAGATACAGCCAAAAGACCTACGATGCTCATGAATGGTACAGCGAAAGCCCAGCCCGGCAATCTCATCCCCGCACCGAAGAGCGATGACTGGGGCTGGAAAAAGGAGCGTGCCGCCATTTGGCCAGAGCGGAGCGTGATCGACACGTTCCTGAGATATTCTCCCCGCTTATCCGTAATATAGCCAACGGCATATTCGTTGCGTATTCTTTTGCTGATGGTCTCATAGATCTCTTCAAGACCTTGGGCAGAAGGCGTGAAGAAGTAGGAACCGCCTGTTTCACGGGCGATCCGCTCGAGCCGTGCTGTCCGTACGTCTTCGCCGAGGCCTATGACGTAGACGGATACGTTCGTCTTCATCGCAGACTCAATGGCTTGGCCGATGTCCAATGCGCCTCGGTTTGCGATGCCGTCGGTAAGCACAATCACGGCCCTCCTGCCGGAAATGCCCTGAACCGATTCCACCCCCCTTGCGATGCCATCAAAGAGCGCTGTGTGCCCGCCGGGCTGAATTGACTGAACAGCCTTGGTCAGGTCGCCCTGGTCGCCGGTAAGGGACTTTAGCATTACCACCTTGTCGTTGAACGCGAAGAGAGATGCCCGGTCGCCATGTTCCATGAGCGAGATGAACCGGTTTACCGATTCCTTTGCGCGGATAATCTTGTCGCCGGTCATTGAGCCGCTCCGGTCGAGCACGATAGCAAAGCTAAGGGGCTCACGTTTGCCATCTGTACCGGACATCTGCATCTCCGCGATTTTTATGGGATGGCCGTTTTCCGCGAGCGTCATGTCTTCCTTCGTGAGGCCGCGCATCGGCCTCCCTGCCGCATCGAGAATTGAAATGTATGCTTTGACCCTGGGAAACGCACTCAAATCGAACTGGGTGATCTGGACGGAAGCGCCGTCGTTCGCCCATGCGGCGTTTCCCTGCAACCCGATCACGCCGAGAAGAATAAAAATGATTGCCGCTGCGGCTGCCTTCCGCACGGCAGAGAACATCAGCATGATGCTCCCTACACGGATGACGTCTCCGTCGGAAAGCCTTCCTGTCCGCGTCAGCTTATGGTTCACGTATACAACCCTGCCCTTCTGGTCGGCTACGATGGAGTAGCGTCCTTTTTTCCGCTTGATCAAGGCGTGCTGCACACCCACACCTTCCGCACCCGAAAGACAGACATCGGATCGGTCGTCCCTACCCACGACATTTTGCTCTTTGAGGAGGGGGAATTCCCTGCCGAGATGTCGCCCCTTGATCACCTTGAGCTTGGCTGATACGAATGCCTCCTCAACGAGGCTGATAAATGCTCCGATAGACAGCCCTAAAAGCGCAAGCCCGGCCAGGGCCGACCAGATGCTCGTGGCCGAGAGAGCGGTAAAGAGCAGGCCTCCGAGAAATCCTCCTATAGAACCGCCGGCCAGACCGTAGAGGGTACGGTCGAGGGACCGAATCATAATGCCGCCGCTGATGCCGATTGCTGCGCCGAGCACTGCCCACCCCAAGCCGACCGCGAGAGCGATTCCCAGGGATGCGCGAAATCCTCCGGCATCGACCACAATCCTTCCAAGGGTAGTGAAAAGCGTATTACCCAGGGCCGCTCCTGCTGCCCCGCCTACGATACCTGCTGCTGCGCCGTATACCGCGCGCTTCACAGCTGCCTGGAACTGCCTGCCGGTGATCGATTCGTGGCTCCAGATGAAACCTCCAATGAACATGCCCGCAAGAGCGCCAAGCACGACCTCCGTGAGCAGCCCTCCCCCGGCTGTGCCGGACACGTACAGGACAAAAGCCCAGGCGGCTGATCCGCCGAGTGCGCCCGCTGCACTGTACAATAATATTTTATGAGATAGTCTGGGCATGGGAACCTCCATTTTCAAGTGAGGATCGGGACGTGCGGAGTGCAGACTGAGAATCGATTTTTTCGTTATTCGTCCTTCCGCTCCACACGCCGGATCCCGCATTCTGCACTGACATCACGCCGCCTGGAGCGATAACGCCAGCTTACCAAACCTCAGTTCATCGCCAGGCGTGATGGTCTGTGGAACATGGGGCTGGATGCGCTTCTTGTTCACGTACGTTCCATTCGTGGACCCCATATCCTCGATGGTGTAGACGTTACCCGAGCGGTGGATGACCGCGTGCTTGCGGGACACGCCGCTTTCGGCACCACCGAAGTCCGTCAGATCAAGATCGGGAAACACCTCGCTGATGGGATCTTCTCTGCCGATGACCACGTCTTCCTTGGCAGGAATATCCAGTTTGTTTCCATCAGCGGTCTTGAAAACCAGGCTTGTCGCTTCGCCGCTGATTTCAACGGCACTGTCCTGAAGTTCGCCCATTGTTCCAAGCTTCGCTCCGCACTCCTCGCAGAAGAGCGCACCCTCAATGTTTTCCATCTGACATTCTTTGCATTTCATGGTAATATCCTCCTTGTCTTATTGTTGAGCATAAGGCATGGTGCATCGCGAATGGCGGATGGTATTCCATACCCTGCCCTTGTCTCTTTCCCTTTCACCTTTACTTTACCGTTTCCGTAAGCACCTGCGTCAACTTTCGGGTGCCGTATTCCAGCTTCTTGGTCCCTGCTGAGGTAAGCGTGCCTGTCTTCTTGAGTGACAGGATCTCTCGTTCCGCTGCCTCGGCCAGTTCGTCCTCACCCATATTCAGGAGCACCGTCGCTGCTGACTGGAGCTTCCGGGTGGCTGCGGCGATGTTGCCTGCCTCGGCCTCGTTCAATGCCCTGGTCTGAAGCTTGAATGCGCTCACCTTCTCCACGAGGTTCATCACCTCGGCGTTTACTTTTGTTGCGGCTGACGCGTCCGCAACAAAATCGACGAACATATCTGCCTTAACGCTCTGCCCCTTAATGCCCTGAGACGGGATGTCATAAGTGACCTCCACCTGCCCCAGCCGGAACTTTCCTGCTTTTTTTGCAGCAACGCGCGCCTCGATGAGCATTGCCTGTCCCTTCTTTCCGTCGAGAGAGCCAAGGTCAGCAACCACGCTATTTTTGGTCACGGCCTTTTTGCTCACGTCTGCGATCATCGGGGTCGTGGTGTACACCTTGACCGGTCTTACTCCCTGGCCCATGCGGGCGGTTACTTTGAGGTTGACGGCAGCGATGGATTGCATACCCTCCACCTCTTTTTGGAACGCATCAAGGATGGAAATAGGATTCTGGATCCAGTGCGAGTTGCCGTGAGAGCGCTCTGCGAGCTGGAGGAGGAGTTTCTCGTTCCAGTCATCTCCGATGCCGATGCTTGTGATGGCTATTCCCTGCTTCCCCGCCTCATCTGCGAGCTTGAGGCACGAGTCCTCGTCATCCCACGTCTGACCGTCCGTAAGCAAGAGTATATGATTCACACGTTCCTTCGAAAAACCCTTTTTTACCTCATCGATCCCTGCCTTAAGCCCATCTGAGATCTGTGTGCCGCCGCGCGGGATCACATTCGCGAGCCTGCTTTTGATCTCCTCGCGGTTCTTCGCGGACTGGTTCGGAATGAGCGTCTCCACCTGGTCATCAAAGATCGTGACCGAAACGAGGTCATGATCGCTCAGATGGTCAGCCACATAACCCACGGCCTCTTTCAGATTGTCCATCTTCTCGCCGTCCATGGACCCGCTTCGGTCAAGCACTAAGCCAAAGTTCGCCAGTACAATCCCGAACATTGTCCCACTTTCAGCCTTGATGTCCACGAGGGCATAGACGGCCTGCTCCGTTTCAGTGATCGGCAGCGCGTCTTTGCTCATGAGGCACCGTATTTTGATGTCTTCTTTCATGGTCTGTTCCTCCTTTTCTTATTCAGCATAAGGCATGGAGCACTTCCCTTTGCTTTCTGCTTTCTGCTTTCTGCTTTCAGTTCTCGGTTCTTCGTACTCTGCACTTTGCACTATGCCCAATTTCTATACCAACCTCACCATGACCGCCGTAATGTTGTCCTTCCCGCCGTTTTCATTTGCCAACTGGATCAGCCTCGAGCATGCTGCTTTCAGATCCCTCTCCGATACACAGACACTGTGGATATCCTCATCAGTCACCTCTCCCCAGAGCCCGTCGGTGCAGAGCAGAAGACTGCCTCCTCTTTTCAGGTCCACTTGGAAGGTATCCACTTTCACGTTTTCATCTGATCCGATCGTACGGTAAAGCAGGTTCGATTTCGGGTGGTTCCTTGCTTCTTCTCTCGTCAGCTTTCCCGCGGAAACGAGCTTCGCCACGAGTGAGTGGTCCTCCGTGATCTGTCTGATGGAGCCATTCTCGATCCAGTATGTCCGGCTGTCACCCACGCTCGCGATGTACGCCCTGTCCTGCCTCATGAGCGCCAGGGTAAGCGTTGTACCCATGTTGGAACCTTTGCTCTCCCCCTCCCGGATCACCTCGGTATTCGCGCGCTGCACGGCCTTCTCAAGCAGTTTCTGAGGATCGTACTCTCCTTGCGCGCCATCTTGCACCACTTTGCATGCCGTCTCCACAGCCAGCCTGCTGGCGACCTCGCCCGCATCGTGTCCA
The DNA here is from genome assembly GCA_035516175.1 of Nitrospirota bacterium. Lineage (GTDB taxonomy): Bacteria > Nitrospirota > UBA9217 > UBA9217 > UBA9217 > DASPSR01. The sequence continues at coordinate 85,585 of DATJAO010000027.1, read as the reverse complement.
CCCATGCCGTCGGCTACAACAAACAAAGTACTTTCTCTGAAACTCATACACGAGAAGTAGTCCTCATTGTGGTCCCTCACCAGACCTGTGTCCGTGAGTCCACACCAGACAAGCGACGCCTCCGCTGTGGAACACGGTGCCGGGTTCGCGTTTACCTGGCAAGCAGTCACCGCAGGTTCGGGCTCAGGTTTCAGTCTCAGCGTATATGCAGGCTGGAGCACGCGGGTGTCTCCGTTGGGTTTTTCCGCGCTAAAGGGGGCCATTTCCACCGCCGATGCTGGCTTTCCAGGCTGTTCGACTGCAGTTGAGAAGATTTTTTTCAGACAGCTTTTCAAGCCCTCTCCCATGGCCTGCTCCTCAGGTTACCATCAGCTACTCCGTCTTTCTGCAACGTTAAACTGCATTGAACATGCCAGAATAATAGACATGGGATATCGCGATACAGGCGTGAGGAAAAAGCGTTATGATACTGATGGTTGTGATAATTAGTGCGGAAGATACAGTAGATGACGCGGGGCCATAGAAATACGGTAATTATTTGATTATCGAATAGAGTGTGTTTGAATTTCGAATGCAGGAGGAAAGTCTTGAGGGCTGTTTCTTTCGAGAACCTACTGTCTCGCGGGTAAGAAATCCCCCACTCAATTTACGAGTTCATTCGCACTATCAGGGTTGTCTTTTGACTGGTGGTGGTGATATGAGAATAAACCACTTATTATTACAGAGGATATTGTGTTTATTCGTATCCAATTACAAGTATTCTTCAGAAAAGGCGTTCCTCTTTTTCCCCCAATCTGATGGCCTTTTTTATCTCCCCCTTGAGACGTTCCGGGAGTCCCTTTATCTCAATGTCCAGGAAACCCCTGACGATGGCGGCCGTTGCCTCGTCGCCGCTCAGTCCCCGCGCCATGAGATACTGTATCTCTTCCTCCGCGATCTTTCCGACAGCTGCCTCATGGGACATATCGACGCCATTCACCCTGCCGTCCAACTCGGGAATCGCGAGGATCGATCCACGTTCGGAGAGGATGAGCCCCCGACATTCCAGGTGCGCCTTTATTCCGGGGACCTCGCCGATCAGGTTCCCCCTCGTGACGATAGCGCCTCCCTTCGTTATGGCTCTTGCTATGACCTCTGCCCTGCTTCCCCTGGCCCTCAGGAAGACCTTGGAGCCTACATCCATATTAGATCCCTCGGGCGCAAATAATATGGTATTGTACCTTACCGTGGCATTCTCGCCGATACAGTATGCAGCGGGGTACATCTGGAGGGTCCTTACCGGCCTCATGCAGATATAGTTGCTCATGAAGACGCCGTTTTCCTCCACGATTGTGCCGGTCCTCGGCCGGACCGCAACGTCCTCGGCCCAGTTATGGATCATAGTAAAGGTGACCTTTGCGTTCTTCTTTATATAAAACTCGGAGACACCAATATGGAGCCCGGACTTTACATGCTGCGCCGTGGTGCAGCCGGTGATAATATGGAGCTCTGAGCCCTCCTCCGCAATGATAACGTTGTGCACATTCTGCGCCAGCCCTTCCCGGGTCATGTAGAGACAGGCCTGCAGGGGGAATTCCGCCTTTGCCCCTGGCAGCGCTCTCAAAAAGTAGCCATGGTGCTGATTCAGCTCGGCTTGGGCAGTATACTTGTCCGCGTCCACCTCAACGGCCTTCCACCAGTAGTCCTTGAGCCACTCGTATTTCTTGAGCGCCTCCGTAGTGCTCATCACCTCGAGGCCGCTTTGATAGGCTGAAGAGAGTATGACCGAATGGTCCATTTGAAAAAACGACCCTGCCCGGCACGCGTCATCGGCGTCAATACCTACGCTCACCGCCCGCTCTTTTACTTCATCGGTCAGTCCTGTTAATCGTTGAATCTCATCATGCTTTTCCGCCTGGACGGAATATGCGGCAAGATCGATGTCCGGTCCGATGGCGCCTGGTTTCTTTTCTGAATGTTTCGCCTTTTCCTTAAGATTTACCTTCGACATCTCACGCACTCCTCATACCCTTTTGATCTTATGTCCTCCAGAATGTCCCTCGGGTTTCCGGAGCAACTTACCGAACCGTTCAGCATAACGTATGCTCTGTCGGCATTGACATAGTCCAGGATGTAACCAGCATGCGTTATGATCAGCCCCCCCTTTGTTCTCTTGTCTTCCCTTTTGTCTTTCTCGAGCAACTCATTTATTACCCTTCCCACCAGGTTGATGTTGACCAAGTCCACGCCCGAATCAGGTTCGTCGAACATTACGAACCCCGGATTCTGGGCTAGAAGTTGAAGGAGTTCGGAACGCTTGATCTCTCCTCCTGAAAATCCCAGATTGATGTCCCTGTCCAAAAACTCGGTGAAGTTCAATTTGTCGGCGTCCGCATTGACCATTTCCTCCTTATAAGAACCGGCCTTCTCCATGCAGATGCGCAGTATGTCTTTAAGCCTCACCCCTCGCACCGCCGGAGGATTCTGAAAGACCATGCCGATACCAAGCCGTGCGCGCTCGTCGATGCTGCGTTTCGTAATCTCCTCATCCCTGTAGATTATGTTTCCTGATTCCACCCTGTACTGGGGGATTCCCATGATCGTCTTCAGAAGAGAGGTCTTTCCGGAACCGTTCGGACCGAACAAGACGACGGTTTCTCCCTGCCCAATGCTAAGATTCACATCATTGAGTATTTTTTTCCCATCAACGCTGACTGATAACTTTCTGATGTCAATCATATTACAAATTCCCGCTTGTGCCGAGAAGAGCATGGACTTCTCCAGTCTCGATGGCGAGTGAAAGCCCGGAGAGAATGGGCGTTTTACCGTCGGAACCCGCTCCGTAAATAATATCTTTGACTTCGAGCAGAGGCATGATGATATCCTCAGGACTGCAGGGAGGACAAACTGCTATATCTATTCTACCACGAATTTCACGGGGGATTATGAAACTTTATGCAATGCCTTATCGGGGAAAGCAGAGAGATGGGTGTGGACCAAAAAAAACGCCGTCTTCAAATTGAAGACGGCGGTCGTGGTAATCACTCATTAAATATAATTAACAGCTGCTGCACGAAGAACCGCAAGAACTCGGCTGCATGCCGGACAGGACGAAACCCTGGCCCTCATGAAAATCGATGTTCGTGTTCATGAGCATGCTCTTGGCGCGCTCTTCCAAATAAACCTTCAAACCGTCTAACTCAAGAGTAGTGTCACCCAATTGAGCTGCTTTGGCTATGTCCATAGCCAAGGTTGGGCTTCAGCCTCCGGGAACGGTAAATATCCTTACCCCGTCACCTACCGTACCCTGTTTTTCGACAACATCCTTGAACTTCCTCACCGCACTCTCTGTCAAACTTACCATACATCCTCCTTGCTGTAATTCTGAGCCTGTCCGATATTAGTTAAATTATATACGAATTTTTTATTTTACCAGCATATTCAAATCTTCGCAACTGTTTTTTTAATCCAATCGCATTTCATAATATTGTTATGCTTAAATAAATACCAACTGTAACATATACTATCCCGCTGATTTTCTTTAAATAAATTGAAGCTTTTGCCCTGCACAACAACGAACGTGAATACCGCAAGAAACGCCAGCCCCCTGCCTCTAATTTAGGATAGTATTGAACATGTTATTAATAAAAAAACTCCCCTGCTCCTTATTTGCCCCCTTTAAGCTTTTCTGCAAAATAAGAGGGCAAACCGCTTGAAACGATGGCCTCCGCAGTCTTTTGGACATCATAGGGAACCCGCAGGAACTTGACGCTCACGGCGTTCTCCGTTATCTCGACCACGGTGACGCATGACCTCGGGTCCCCGTCTTTCGGTTTGCCCACACTTCCGGCGTTGATGAAGACTTTGCCGCTGAAATCCTTCCGATACTGCTTGTGAACATGTCCATAGATCAGGACGTCGGCGTCTACCTTATCCGCCATCTCCCGGAAGAACTTCTCTGGCCGGTCTTCGTACCAGTAGAGGTTGTTCTTCTTAGGCGTTGCATGGAAGAGCAGGACCTTCTTGCCCTCGGCGGTGAATGCAATGCTGAAAGGAAGGCTCCGCATATAATCTCTGGCCTTTTGGGAAACATGCTGTTTCGTCCAGGTAAAGGCCCGGTTTGCCATCTCCTCCTGGACCGGGTCCTCGGCCTTGCAGCCGCAATGCTCCCGGTCATTCGCAACCGTCTCGTCGTAATTGCCCTGCACACCCTCGATGCCGCGCTCTACCAGAAAATCAACCACTTCGTTGACGAAGGGAGCGTAGCCTCCCAGGTCGCCGAGGTGGTAAATCTTCTCGACGCCTTCCTGGCTGGCTGCCTCGTAGGCCGCCCTCAGAGCTTCCAAATTTCCGTGTATGTCTCCGAATACGGCGAATCTCATTGTGTCTTTCTGCCCGCTGTAACGCCGCTGACACTTTATGGCAATTCTGTTGACCGAATGTTGCAGTACTCCACTTTGAAATATTTCCTCTGGAAAAAACGCGCTACGTTAACGAGACCAATCAGGACAGGTACCTCCACCAGCGGACCGATGACTGCCGCGAAGGCGACTCCTGAATTGATCCCGAAGACGGCGACGGCGACCGCAATGGCGAGCTCGAAATTATTGCTTGCCGCCGTAAAGGACAGGGTCGCGGTTTTTGCGTAGTCGGTCCCCAGTTTCCGGGCCATGTAGAAAGAAACGAGGAACATAACGACGAAATAGATCAGAAGAGGGACCGCGATCATGAGAACATCGAAGGGGAGCTTTACGATATAATCCCCCTTGAGCGAAAACATCACGACGATGGTAAAAAGGAGTGAGATGAGCGTCAAGGGGCTTATCCGGGGGATAAAGGTCTGATCGTACCACGGGCGGCCCTTGAGCCTTATAAGGCCAAAACGAGTCGCCAGACCAGCGATGAACGGGATGCCCAGATAAATAAAAACGCTTTTGGCGATCTGTCCCATCGTTACCTCAACAACCGCCCCCTTGAGACCGAACCATGCAGGGAGCACAGTAATAAACACATAGGCATAGGCGGAATAAAAGAAGACCTGGAAGATGGAATTGAATGCTACCAGGCCGGCGGCGTATTCAGGGTCACCGCAGGCAAGGTCGTTCCAGACAATGACCATCGCAATGCACCGGGCAAGCCCAATCATGATGAGGCCTACCATGTATTCGGGATAGGCGCGAAGAAATAATATTGCCAAAAGGAACATCAGAATGGGGCCAATGAACCAGTTCTGGACCAGTGACAATCCTAGGACTTTTTTGTTTTTAAATACTTCGCCAAGTTCCTCATATTTGACCTTGGCAAGAGGAGGATACATCATGAGTATGAGGCCAACAGCGATGGGGATATTGGTCGTTCCGGACCGCAAGCTGTTGATGAAGTCTTCCGTCCTGGGGATAAGATGGCCGAGAGCGACACCGAAAGCCATCGCGGCAAAGATCCATAAGGTGAGGAAATAGTCAACAAATGAAAGTCTGCTGACAGCCTGTTGCGTCACAGCTATTTCCCCCCTTGTTTTGAGCTCGGATACGAGTTGTACTATTCTCGCCCCGATCTCATCCCTCGCCCGCCGGAACTCCTTCATGATTTTTTCTTCTGAGCCTACGGTTCCTACCGGGTCATTGATAGGCCAGTGAAGACGCTTGATCTCCGGAGGGGTCCAGGGACACGACTCTTCGGCATTCCCGCAAAGGGTAATGACCACATCCATCGTCCTCAGCAAACCTTCATCGATCTCCTTGGATTTCTGGCCCGATATATCGATGCCGATCTCTTTCATCGCGGCAATCGCGCGAGGATGAACACCCGCCGCAATAAGGCCGGCGCTATACGGCTCCAGCATGCCCTTACCGAACTCCCGCGCCATTCCTTCAGCCATCTGGCTCCGGCAGGAATTGCCGGTGCAGAGGAACATTACTTTCATCATCTCTTATCCCCCGCAGCAATTAAGCTTGTCCCGCAAGACGCCTTGACTCTCATGTCCTTACCTTTCAGGAACACGGTCAATCTTTTCCTATCATTCGCCATCGCAGCGTCAGGAGCCTTTTCGCATACCGAAAGGATCAATAGCCTCCTGAACATATCGGAATCATTCAGGCTGTAGTGTATCCACCTGCCCTGTTTCCGGTCCCTGATGAAGCCAGCCTCCTTCAACACATTCAGATGAAACGAAATCTTGGGTTGGATTATGTCAAGAGCAATAACGATGTCGCAAACGCATAGTTCGCCCTGCTCGAGAAGCTTTATGATCCTAAGCCGCGTCTCATCCGATAGCGCCTTGAATATGGTTATCAATTCATCCATTTGTTTTTGCACTCCTAAATGCGCATTCCAAGATAACAGCAATTCCCTACGCCTTGCGTTAATTAATTCCTTTACCTTATCCAGCCTAGGAAACAGCTTTCCTGAATGTTTGATCTTTCCGTTCACGACATGGCCGACGGGTCGATGAAACACCGTGTCGTGCAATCCCAGCGACATCTAAAATATTCGCGACCGTGGCTTTAATTCCAAGTTCCTTCACGGAGGTCTTCGCCAGTTCCTCCATCTTAAGGCAGTTCGCGCAGCCTGGTCCGAGAACTTTGATCTCCATTCCAAAACCTCCTTGTTTCTGGAACGCAAACTACACGAATGTCATGATTAAAATCCTTCATTCGTTTGATACGTCCAATTCGAACCATTTGCGCTCAAGGCATTTTATAAAATTGCATTGAACAGATATCCCACGCCGATGATCGTAACAGTCATGATACCCACGAACATGGCGAGAAGCCTTACTTTCAATACCTTTCGCAGGATGATCATCTCCGGGAGCGACAGGGCAGTGACCGCCATCATGAAGGCCAGCACGGTGCCCATGCTCATCCCTTTTTCCATGAGAGCATAGACGATCGGGATCAAGCCGGCAGCATTCGAATACAGTGGGACGCCCAACGCTACGGCTACTGGCACGCCGAAGGGGTTCTGAGGACCTGCATAGCGAACGAGGAAGTCCTTGGGCACATACCCGTGGATGAATCCGCCGATACCGATGGCAATGATCACATAAAGCCATACCCGCTTAAGAATATCATCTGTATTCCGGCGGGCATACACGAACCGTTCCTTGAACTTCTGTCTCGCGACCTCCTGGGCGGCACCAAAGGAATGGATCGTATACACGTACTCCTCGACCCATCTTTCGAGCTTCAGCTTGCCTATGATCAGCCCGGCGACGATCGCGACAAAGAGACCGGTGGCCATGTAAATGACAGCGATCTTCCAGCCAAAGAGGCCCCAAAGGAGAACCACCGCTACCTCGTTCACCATGGGGGACGAGATCAGGAAGGAGAAATTAACGCCAAGGGGGACGCCCGCCTCCACGAAGCCGATGAAAAGTGGTACCGCAGAACAGGAACAGAACGGCGTAACGATGCCCAGGAGAGCGGCGAGAATATTACCAATAAACTCTTTTTTATGGGATAGGATCCTCTTGGTCCGTTCAGGGGGGAAGTAGCTTCTCATTACGGAAACAATGAAGATGATGACAGAAAGAAGCAGAAATATCTTGATTGTATCATAGATAAAGAATTCTGCGGAATCAGCAAGGCGTGAGCCGGTTTGCATGCCGAACATTGAATGGACAATATAATGAGAAAACGCCTTGAGCATCTCCGCCTCATATATAAATAACTTTTTATATATTATCGAGGGGCGGCAAAGATGTCAACATAAATTTTCAGCGTTTTGGCTGGTCCAGCAGGTTTTTGATCCCGTCGGTCATGTAGACCTTTCCCTGGTCATCCACAATAATTGCCTCGGCACCGAGCTTTTTCAGGATTTTCATTCCTTCGGCAGGGCCGAGGATGAACGGAACCTTAGTAAGCGGATCGATGACCGCTCCCTTGTCTCCGATAAGGGTCGCTGAGATGGTCCCCTTCGAAGGTTTCCCTGTCCGGGGGTCGATTATATGATGATAACGCTTGTTTTCTTTGATGACGAACCGTTCATAATCGCCGGATGTGGAAATATATTTGTCGCTGAGGTCCAGGACGGCCAGGGTTTTGTCACGCTCCCGAGGATGCTGCACACCGATCCTCCAGGGCTTGCCATCCTCCCGATGTCCCAATACCCAGATGTCGCCAGCAACAGCGATAATGGCATTGTTGATGCCGCGTTTCTTGAACAGGGAGGCCACCCGGTCCGCGGTGTATCCCTTCATTCCGCCGAAGTCCATGATCATGCCGGGTTTTTTAAGAAATATCGTCGAAGCCTTCTTGTCAATAACGATATTCCGATAGTTCACGAGGGGACGGATCCTCGCGAGCTCCGCGTCCGAAGGGAGCTTCCCCTCCTTGAGCCGCATCTGCCACAGGACCACAAGGGGACCGATGGTCACATCAAATACACCATCCGAAAGCTTCGAGATTTCTGCGGCGTGCTCCACGACCTCGATCATCTCCGGCGAAACTTTAACGGGATTTTTCCCCGCCGCGAGGTTCACCCGAGTGATCTCGCTGTCGTCCTTGTAAAGAGACATCATGGCATCGAGCCTTCTCAGCTCCGCCATCCCCGCCTCAATGGCAGCCTCCCCCTCCTCGTACGACCGCGCCACGACAGTGATCGTCACATCCGTGCCCATGATGCTTTCGGTCTTCTGCATGGTCTTGGGCTTGCTGCAGCCGGACACGAGCAGTATAAGCGCAAGGACTGCGATTGTTGAACGTTTCACACTAATACCTCATGTTTATTGATCATAAGTAATGCCGATAGAGCGGGCGTGGACGCGGAGAATAAATTGAGAACTATGCTTTGCCGAGTTTTTTCTTTGCGAGATGGCCCCTCGCTGCCGTCCTCACGGCCGCTGGCACGTTGCGGCTCTTTTCGAGAAGGTTGAGATCATGGTCGGTCAGCTTGGTGACAAAGCCGAGAGAGATGCCGACAGGTGTCTTGGGGTTGCTCACCAGAGCGGAGGCGACCGCATATCTCTTGGACCACTCTGAATTGGATCCGATCTTGCGCATGACATCTTCGCTCAGGTTCGTCGACTTGGCAAAGAACTCGACCTCGCCCATGGTGATCCTGGGGTTCTCCAGTACGGCAAGCGCGATCATTTTGCTTGCTTCCCTGATCAACAAAGTCCGCGCATCCTTGGCACCCGATAGCGCAAGCTTGATCTTCTGCGGGATGGTCATCGTCTGGAGTACCTGCTGAATATTTAGCTTCTTCTTCCCCTCTTTCCCTTTTCCTTTCAACTCTGCGCTGGTACCGGGCGCCGCAACGGCAGTCTCTGCCACGACCAGGTCCATGACGCGGGTACCGGCAATAAAATTCTTTATTTCATCGGATCCAACCAGAACAATGAACGTGAGCGTAGTCTCGGACAGGTTCGGACAGCGGACAAGGTCACGCAGGATGTCCTCGTCTTCAAAATAGGCCTGCGCGATGCGCTCGAGGATTGTGTCCGGTGTGCTGACATCGAGGATGATGTTGCGGAGTGCTATCGGCGAGCAGTGCTGTACGTCCAGGGGGAGCAGCTTCCGTTTCCGGGACCGGGCGAGTATCACAGCCCACTTGGATTGGGGATCCATCTGCCGCCTCTCATTAACGCATATCCGGATCGGAATCCGGTGCCCACAAGAATAAACACAAATGATAAAGCTCGGGGATGTATTGGTTCCTCATCAAGCCCTTGGTCATCTGTGTTTACCTGTGGTCTTTAAATCCAATCTTATTTGCCCAGCAGCCGCGTGGCCACGAGTGATGCCGTGCCCTTGGCACGAAACGCCGTGATGAACTCTGCGGCCGACTTGTAGGCCATATCCTCGATCTTCTGCACATGTTCCTTGGAGATCGAGTTGATATCGGAAAGGAACTGCTTCGTGGCGAACTTGATGTCCTTGTTCTCCTTCTTTGCCCATTCGCGCATGGCGTTCATCAGGTCCACAGGCAGCCCGTCGTGGGCGATGTTCTGCCAGTTGGTGCCGACATTGCCTTTACGGATTCCGTAGTCTGCGAACTGCCCCACGAGGTCGAGAGGGGTGCCGGTGATGCCGTGCTGTGCGATACACACTCCCCACTTTTTTATCGCATTGTAGATATCGCCCGTGCGTTTGAGCTCAATATGGACTTCCTCGCCGGGCTTATAGTTGCCGTGCTTGGAGCCGTTATTTGTGGCCAGAAGATCGGCATGCACACCTGTCTTCTCCAGCCCGTCGATGAACTCCACGGCCTCCTCCACCGTCGTGATCTCTCCGCCCTCTTTGGTGGACTTGATCTCGCCGACCTCCGCTTCAAGCCCGGCGCCGGCATCCAGTACCATGCGGCCGAGTTCCGAGCTGATCTTGATGTTGTCATGGGTCTCGTTGAAGGAGGCATCGATGGCGATCGACGTATAGCCCGCCTCAAGCTCCGCTTTAACGAGATCACGGGACTCTCCGACCACTGCGGCGTCCGGACTCTTGGTAGTCACATGGTCACCGTGGATGAAGAACGGCTTGGTGAACTTTACGGCCTCGGCGTAGCTGAAGATGGTATCGGCGAATTTGTAGGGGTCCATTCCCGTGTAACCGCCCTTGAGGTTCCCCTCGCTCTTGGCGAGTTCAAAGCAGACCACCGCATCAAGACCCTCAGCCGCGCGCATGATCCCGGGGATCACGTGTTTGATCCTCGTATTGCACGCCATGATGATCACTTTATCGTTTTTGAGCACCCTGAAGACGTCGTGCGAGGACATCACGTTCAGCTTACTCGCGCCTCCCAGCTTCTTCTTTGCGTTTGCAGGCATCAGATCCTGAAGTGTCTTGGCCATTGAACCCTCCGTATGATTTTATTGAAGACCGGTGTTCCGGACGGTGAAATTATACTGAGAGGCAGTCCCCTTGTCAAGCTGCACCGGGAAAAAACACAATCTATTTCCCGCTGGAGACGATCTTGTAACCGGCATCAACCACAGCGGTGGAGAACTTGTCTGCGCCGGCCTTGCTTTCGTCATACGTAACGATTGCTTCGGCTTTCTGTAAATCCACCTGCGCATCCTGGACCCCCGGCACCGCCTTGAGCGCCTTTGTAACCCGCATCACGCAGTGATTGCAGGTCATACCCTGAATTTTGAATGTTGTCTTCGTCATGATGTGATACCCCTCCTTCACGAATAGTGTCGGTTCATGCTGCTTGCTATATGATACACGAATCGGGACGGGAGGAAAATGTTTTTTTTACATCGACAGCCACGGACCATGCATCAATCAAACGTCATCTTATGCCGTACTTGTCCATGCGGTAGATGAGGGTAGGCCTCGTGATCCCGAGATACTCCGCAGCCCGAGTCTGGTTGCCCTTGTGCTTTTCAAGGGCTTTGATGATGAGGTTTTTTTCCAGGTCTTCGAGCGAAAGCCCTTCGTCGGGGAGGTTGAGAATAATGTTTTCGACGCTCGCCTTCTCCTTCCTGAGTTTATCGGGGAGCTCTGCCGGAGTTATGGCTTCTCCCCGTCTCAGCACGGACGCACGTTCGATACTGTTCTCAAGCTCCCGCACATTGCCGGGCCAGCCATAGGCCTTCAGAATGGTGAGCGCTTCGGGATCAATCCGGACATACGAATCCCTATTGAACTTCTTGAGAAAATGCTGCACAAGCAGCGGGATGTCGTCTCTGCGTTCCCGGAGCGGCGGTATATGCAGGGTTATCACGCTCAACCGATAGTACAGATCCTCGCGAAAGGCCCCTTCCTTGACTGCCCGTTCGATGTCCCTATTCGTAGCAGCGATAATACGCACGTCCACCGAGACAGGGTGCTTCCCGCCCACACGGTCCACCTGCCGCTCCTGGAGCACGCGGAGGATCTTGGCCTGAAGGTCTATGCGGAGGTCGCCGATCTCGTCGAGGAACAGCGTGCCGCCCGCAGCAAGCTCAAACTTACCTTCCTTGTCTTTCACCGCGCCGGTGAAGGCGCCCCTCACATGGCCGAACAGCTCGCTTTCTATCAGGTGCTCGGGGATCGCCGCACAGTTCACGGCCACGAAGGGCCCGTCCGACCGCGGGCTGTTGTAGTGGATGCCCTTTGCCAGCAACTCCTTGCCTGTACCGCTCTCACCCGTGATGAGCACGCTCGCGTCGCTCGCGGCTATGCGCCCAGCCATATCCAGCACGTCCCTGATCTTGTCGCTGCTTCCGACGATGCTGTCGAAGCGATAGCGGTCCGTGATCTCGGCGCGTAGCTCGACGTTCTCTTTCTCCAGGCGCCGCATTCTAAGGGCCTTTACGAGCGTAAGACGAAGTTCATCTCGGTTGAAGGGCTTAGTGATGTAATCGAAGGCCCCCTGCTTCATGGCCTCCACGGCGCTCTCTATCGTGCCGTAGGCCGTGATGACAATGACGGGAAGCCCCCCATCGCGCTCACGTATCTTGGCCAGGACCTCCATGCCGCTTATGCCAGGCATGGTAATGTCCGTGATCACCGCATCAAAGACTCCCCTCTCGAACAGTACGAGCCCCGCCTCGCCACTTGCCGCGGTCTGGACCCTGTAGCCCGCCTCGGTCAGGCTGAACTCCATGACCCGGCGCAGACTATCGTCATCGTCTATGAGGAGGATAGATGGCTTTTTCATGATTCAATATTTAGCAACAGAGAATATGAGGCATTGATAATAATAAAGAATCAAAAAATAATTTCGACGCAGATCAATCGAGAAGACGAATGTAAAACCGAATTCAAAAACGATTCAGTTGGTTCATGACATTTCAATCAGCGCCCTCTTCTTTACCCGTGTCCCCACACCTCCGCGTTCCAATGTCAATCTTGGATAGGGATCTTTACCGAAAAAACGGCACCCTTGCCCGGCTCGCTCTTCACATCGACCGTACCGCGGTGGTTCTGGACGATACGGTACGTGATGGCGAGGCCAAGCCCCGTGCCGTACTTCTTGGTGGTGAAAAAGGGGCTAAAAAGCTTTTTCCGGTTCTCGTCGGAGATGCCGACGCCGGTGTCCGCGATCTTCACCACTACAGCGCCTTCCCTGAGGCCGCTCTCGACGGTCAGCACGCCGCCGCCCGGCATGGCCTGGATCGCGTTCAGGATCAGGTTCAGGAACGCCTGCTTGAGCAATCCCGCATCGAGGCTGCGTCTGCCGATGGACGAGTCGAGCTTCTTTACAACTTGCACCCCTGCCTTCTTTGCTTCCTGCGCCGTGAGGGTAAGCACGGACTCGATTGCCTCGTTCAAATCAACATATTGGAACTCGGGCTGCTTGGGCCGGGCGAACCCCAGGAATTCCTGTACGATTTGATTCAGACGGTCCGTCTCTTTCTGGAGGATCTGGATGAACTCGTACTTGGCCTCATCGGGCCGGTAATCGTCCTTTAGGATCTCCACCGCGCCCTTGATGGAGCCGAGGGGGTTTCGTATCTCATGCGCCATGCCCGCGGACAGTTCGCCGAGCGCGGAAAGACGGTCCGCCCTTCTCAGCTGCTCCTCGGTCTGGAACAGGATGTCCGTCTGTTCCTTCAATTTCCGGTGAGACTCATCCAGCCTGACCAGGGCATTTTCGTAGCGTAGGCGCTGATTGCGTTCCATCTGGCTAAGAACACCCGTAACGCCGCCAATGAGGAGGAAGAGGAACAGCTCAACGAAATTATAAACATCCAGGAACGGGTCCTTCCAGTGCAGAAGCAGATGGGGGGAAAAGAGGGCGGTCGAGGCTATGGAAACGGTCACGCCCCCCTTGATTCCGTACCAATAGGCGCCGAGAATGATCGGTACGATGTAGAGGTGACCGAGGATGCCGTGGAGCATGCCCGCCCGCACCCCGCCGGCCAGGTAATGGATTAGCGTGATCAGCGTGAGCATGCCCGCGAGCACATACACCCGCCAGCCCTTCATACGCCTGAGCGATGATTTAATCATACCTGAAAGTCAGGACATTAACGATGAATCCAGAAGGTGCTCATCTGACTCCTGACGACTGCCTCTCATCAACGGGCATCAAGATTGAACGTAGCTGTGGAGGCGGGTTTACTCTGGCGCACCACGGATACTTCGGCCTTCCATCCGCCTTCCATGGGCACATTGGCAGAAAATGTGTACCGGTCGCCCTTTTGGACAGCCTGTGTGTTAAAGTCCATGGGTGCCATGCCAGGCATCTGCGGCATGAAGTAGCGGATATTCACCGCAGCATCGGTCACCGCTTTTCCGGCCGCATCGACCACTTTCAAACTCAACGCGTTATCGCCCTTTGCCAGCGGATAGCGGTCGACCGAAAGCGTGATCTTGAGATCATCGGCCGTCTTCTGTGATTCGTATCCTTTTGAACAACCAAAAAGCATTCCCATGGAGACAAGACCAACCACCATCACGAACAATCTTTTTTTCACGTCACATCCCTCCTCATGCTTGTTTTAAGAATAAAAAAACCGTCCTTGATGGAAAGAACGGATACGTGGCGAAAGTACCTTCTGCAAGTCCCAAGCTCCGCGCATCGGACCCGGACCGTCGCTTACAAGGGCAATCTATCCAATTCAGGTATGGTTGTCAAGAGAAACCTCGTCAGGCTTTTTTGTTAAGCGACGTCATTCTGACGAGAAGGTGCTTTTCCTCTTCAGCCAGCAGGCTGAATTCCCGTTTCGAACGATCGTTCCTCACCAATCGTTCCATCTTGATGTAGAGATCGTACGCATTCGAATGAACTACCCGCCACTAAATCGCTGCTGCGGCTGTAGTGGGGGCTTCACGGTTCAATGATGGATGCGTTCCGTTGGCAGATCATTGGTTTCCTGGGATCGAGCTCCCCCAGCCGGGACGCTAGTTCTGCCAAGGGAATCAGCCGTGATCCCGGCAGGTGCCCCTTCTCATACTCTGCAGGCCGGCGCACATCAACCAGGTTATATTATCCAATACTTTTTTGATTCAGGACATCGCGGACCTTAACTGCAGGCAATTGTGGTATCTGCTCGATAAAATTTGCCATATCCATGGTTCAGCCTCCGGATTTCACGACTTTTCTGCTTGCATTAAACTTTTGCAAAAATCAAGTGTCTAAATAGTAAAATCTCTTTAACCGACTTATGTCAAGAAAGGCTGCTTAGATATCTTAAGCCTGCATGATATGATAGTTTAATATCTTTAAGCTTGACAGGGCATGTTAAATTTGTTAGATTATGTCGCAACTTAAAAATGGAAGGAGGTGAAACCTAATGAAAAAGCTTATCGCATTGTTCACGGCAATGGCATTCGCCCTGACCCTCGGCGTTGCATTCGCACAGGAGACTCCGGCACCAGCACCAGAGAAGAAGGCTGAGGAGAAGGCTCCGGCTACGCACAAGGAAAAGAAGAAGGCCAAGAAGGAAAAGAAGAAGGCCAAGAAGGAAGCTAAGAAGGCTCCTAAGAAGGAAGAAGCCGCCCCGATGGCCCCAGCAGCCCCGGCAGGCAAGTAGTTCACCCATACCGCCAATTCATTATACAGAGGCGGGAAAAGTTATCTTGTCAGAAACAAGATCGCGGTTAAGCAGGTGGTTTTCAAACCACCTGCTTTTTTTATGTCACTAGGGCTCCATATAAGGCCGCACCCAGCTGTATCTCTCCCTCTTGTAATTGTTCCGGCTGTTAATCCCACCATAAGAACAGTCTTTTGGTCTGCTGGATCTCATTCGCCAGTTCTGACGTACTTCCCGGCCCCTGGTCAACCGTATCGGGGCTGAAATCATACACTTCCTCGGCAAAGGACTTGAGGTCCTTCGGCAGCGTCTTGAACTCTATTTCCACCCAGTCATTGTCCGCACCAATGATGTCGAAGGGAGAGGTCTTTTCCCACTCCTTCAACCTCTCAATCACATCCTGGCTGGAAATATCATAGTCGTCGCCGTTCGTATTCATGACCCTGAGGATGTCGTACTGGTCGGTCCCTTTGATGACGCCAATCTTGTCTGTCTTGATCCCGCCGTTTATATCAACGACAAAGGCCATATACTTGAGGCGGGTGAGTTTTTTCCGTAACGATTCAAGAATGCTGTCGGTCTTCTCCTCGGGGACCGGCACGGAAATGCCAT
Organism: Nitrospirota bacterium; assembly: GCA_035516175.1. Classification (GTDB taxonomy): domain Bacteria; phylum Nitrospirota; class UBA9217; order UBA9217; family UBA9217; genus DASPSR01. The sequence continues at coordinate 69,588 of DATJAO010000027.1, read as the reverse complement.
CAGCGACGACCTGATAGCCTTTTTCGTCATAGCCGATAAGCCGGTGGATGCTTTCCCCGGTCTCTTCCTTCACTAGAATAAGCACCTGACGGTCGAACTTTATGATTTTCGCTACGGACTCAGCGTATGGCGAAAGCGTGACAGGCGTGCTCCCCGCGGCCATCAGCATAGCGGCACCCGCCAGGACAAGGAGGCTCGGGAACGCATCGCGAAATCTTTTCATCAGCATTTTGTCCCTTTTTCTGAAAACATGTGCAAAAACAGAGTGGCAATGCTAGACAATGTTTCTCTGTCCTTTTCTTAGTCTTATATTTTAACATATCTTCATCGGCAAAGACAAGACACAATGTCAAACCCTATTAGCCGTTTTAAGCCTAGATAAGATAATCGTTTATGACATATTCGGGCTTCGAGACGAGACTATTGAGCAAGACGTACCAGTGATTATTATAGTTATTATTTAAATTAAATTGATATTATTTACTCTCGCTGTGAATCAGTAGTCTTGAATCGCGAGAGAGCGAGGAACGCGAGGAGATACTTAGTCCTTGGAATGGATGTTAAATCGTCTTCTCTCCGATAAATCAGAGCAGCAGGCTATTCTTGAAGCGATTCCGCTACCATGTCGGTCAGGAAACGGACGCCGGCGTTGATCTTGTAGTGGCCGACAAGGTCCGAAAGCTGAGTATGACAGTTCTCGCACGCAGTGCATACGATGTCCGGCGATACTGCCTTGATCTGCTCCGCCTTAACCCGCGCAGATCTCATGCGGAAATCCTTTTCTCCGATCGCAACGAGCCCACCGCCGCCGCCGCAGCACCAGTTCTCTGCGCGATTGGGCTGAAGCTCGATGAAATCATCGGTCAGGTATGAGAGGATGAAGCGCGGATCCTCGATGACACCGCCGTTCCGGCCGAGCTGACAGGGATCGTGGTATGTAACGCGGCCGGCGATTCTTCCCCTTGCCAGCCTGATCCGCGCCTCACGCAGATACCGGGCAATAACCTCGATGAAACTGGTCACCTTGAACGGCAGCGCACCCATCATATGACGCATGACCCGGTAGGCGGTCCCGCACTCGCAGATGGACACTTCCTTCACCCGCAGACGTACCGCCTCGTCGATGATCCGCAGTGCGATTACGCGGGTCTTTTCAGCGTTACCCACGAAGGCACCGAAGTTCACCGCCTCGTAGTAGCTTAGGGACCATTCCTCGCCTGCTGCGTTCATGATGGCTGCTGCCGGCACGATGGAGTGCTTGCCCGCAAGCGCCACATAGAGTATGTTAGCGTCCTGCGCTTCGAGGGGTACAACCTTCTCTCCGTGGGCCTGGCGCCACTGGGCAAGCACCTCGTCCCGCAGCTGGTCGACGGCCTTGGCGAAGTTGGCGCGCGTCTCGGTGGTCGACTTGCCCTTGGCAATCGACATGTCCGCCAGCATGCTCAGTACCTTGGGCTCACGGCCGGCGCTGATGAGCAGGAGTTTGGCAATGGACATGATCATCTGTGTGTCAATGCCGAAAGGGCAATGGACCATGCAGCGGCGGCAGCCCGTGCAGCTGTAAGCCGTCTGATAGATCGTGTCCACCATGTCGTCGGTCAAGTTCGCGCTGTCTCCAAGAGACGGCCAGAACCTTCCCTGAGCCTTGAAATAGCGCTTAAAGAGCTTGCGGATGACCTCGGCGCGGTACACGGCCGTATACTTCAGCTCGGGCATCGACGCGTAGACGTGACAGGACTGGATGCACACACCGCAGCGGGCGCAAGTGTCGAGATACATGCGCATGACGTTGTTGAGCTTGGAATCAAATCGCGTTAGCAACTCATGGTGCAGTGTTTGCTCCACGGAGACCTCCTCGTCGGATCAGATTGAGGGGAAGGGCAAAAAAAGTGTGCATGATCTTGCTGAACGGAAAGAACAGGAGGAAGATATTGGCAAAGAGGATGTGCAGGGCAACGAGCACATAGTGCGGCGATCCTGCGATGACGGCAGGCACGCCGGGGTGGAGCGTAAACAGACTGGACAGGTATTCCCGGTAGCCCGACACCGGAATGTCGAACCCCGCAGGCGAGAGATACTTCGCCCAATCCATGTGGGAACCGGACAGGACCGTGAGCATCAGGAGCAGCAGGATAAAATAGTCCTCGGGGACGGAGATCTCGCGGTAGGGGGTCTTAAACCGGCTGAAAAGAAAGAATAGCAGGGACACCGTGAGGGCCAGTCCCACGAGACCGCCTCCGAGGAACACTTGGTGCGGGATCGCCTGCAGGGCCCGGATCTCACGGATGAGCTCAAGGTGTCCTATGACAAGCAGGACAAGGGCGCCATGGAAGATCAGGGCGAAGATCCACATCACAGGCCGTATGGTCCTCACGGTCGGCAGGAGAAAGGTGTCAACGAGGGCGTGGAACCACACCGGCCGTTTCACCGGAAAGATTTGAAGGGTCGTTTTCTGACGCGGCGCCAGAACGATCCTGATGCTTCGAGAGATGACGCCTATGACGAAGATAGATACCGCCGCGTAGACCATGGGCACCATGATGACATAGTAGATCTTGTCGAGCACGGCCAGCACTCCTCTCGTAGGAAATCGCATGAATCCGTCCTATCTCACCCGTTTCACATAGAACCTGATCTCTCCTGCAGCCTGGTCGGTCTGCAGGATCTCCTGGCCGGTGCTCATGGCCCAAGCGGGAAAGTCCGCCAGTGACCCGGGATCGGTGGTGATGGCCTCGACCACCTGACCTACATCAACGGTCATGATCTCCTGACTGATGCGGACCACAGGCATGGGACAGGGCAATCCCTTCAGATCAACGACTTTGTCTGCTTTTAGTTCGACCGGCATAACGCACCTCCCATTAAATGAACAGCTGTACCCTACTCGTAGCCGCTTCTGCCAGGAAAGCCGCGACACCGCATACGCTCATGTGAGGATAGTCGATCATCTCCTCCCGCTTGAATCCCATGAGGCCCATGGACATCTCACAAATGCAGATCTCGACGCCCATCTGGCCGGCCAGAGTCAGCATTTCTTCCAGAGACGCCACCTTTTTCTTCTTCATGAGCATCTTCATCATGGCGGTCCCCATACCTCCCATGTTCATCTTGGAGAGCTTTACCTTTCGCGCCCCGTTCGGCAGCATGAAGCCGAACATCCTGGACATTAGGTTCTTCCCTTTCACGCTCTTCCGGGCATCGCGCAAGGCCGCCGTGCCCCAGAAGGTGAAAAAGAGGCGGGCCTTCATGCCCATTGCAACCGCTCCGGTGGCGATGATCAGTGACGCCAGGAGCTTGTCGAGATCTCCTGAAAATACGACCATCGAAATCTTGTTCTCCACTGCGGGTAACCTCGTCTCTGCTTGTTTTGGCTGTTCCATAACATCCTGTCCCGTACCCATGATCATACCCTCCTTTGTGCTTGAAATTGGTTAGTCGCTGTCGGCATTCCCGACCTCGTGCTTGTATTGTTCCAAGGCTAGGACCAGCTGTTCGAGGGCCGGGAGGACCATCGCGCGTTCGTTCTCCGGGATGTGCTCCAGAACCCGGCGGCATACGGCTGCCTGCTCCTCGATAATCGCCTGCCGGACCTCCTGTCCCCGCTCCGTTAGCTCGATGATGTTGTGCCGCCGGTCGTCGTGGTGCTCGTTCTTGATGATATATCCTTTTTTGCACAATGACTCATTAAGGCGGCTGATCCATCCCTTGGAAAGATCCTGCCGTTCCATCAAGGCGGTGGAGCAGAGCTTCCGTCCCGGTTCCATGGACGAAAGCAAGGACGCCTCTGCGGCGGTAATATCGAACCGCCGACAGATGTCGGCCTGGGTCGTTGAAAAACAATGTGTCAGTTTTTTTAAGAGGACAGGCACACGTTTTGACAGATCGATATTGGTAGTAGATATTGTCGACATATAGTTTACAATAGCAACTGTTTCTAATAGCAATTATATCTAATAATCAACATAGTTGCAAGTATTAATTAATATCTGTTTATTCACTATAATTTTTCTATTTCTGCTATAAATATCATTTATTATCTGATAGTTATATATATTTATGGGACATATGGATACCAGCAATACCGCGATGCTCTCTCCCCTACTGGATGAAATGATGCAGTGTACCAAAAATTTCGCTTTCATTGACTGGCAAAGCCCTTCTATCGGAGTTGCCCTTCACTCACAACGACTGAATAAAGCAAAGCCGAAAGGGCATGCTTCAGGAACATCCAAGGGTCGGTCCTAATAATTTAAGATAATGTGAACGGCTTCAGTGGCGGAGGGCAAACATATTGAAGCGCTTGGCAAAGGCATTGAGGTGACATGCAAGAGAATCTAATTTATTTCAGTGGAATATATTCACGTCAGAACAATAACAAGGGCAGTGAAGGGATATCATTAATTGTGACGGTCTGCATTGCGGTTTGCAATCCTATTGACATCTTCCCCGCCCTGATGGACGGGATTTTACAGCGCACATTGATAACATCAGGAATTTGAAGACATTTCATAACCGCATATATCTCGCATTCAACGCAACACAATGGCTTTTTCTGGACACATCTCCTGGCAGCAAAAGCATGCAATGCAGATACCGGCATTCACCTGAGGGATATTTCCAGCCATGGATAAAGCCGATACCGGGCAATGATCGACACAGGTGCCGCAGCTCGTACACTTTTCAGCGTCCGCCTGAGGGCGAAGGATCGCCCGCCCATGGATCAATGACTGCATGACCTCGTTGCGCATGATTGCTTCGCCGTCCAGCGGGGGAAGTTTAAAATCAGGCAGCCGTTTTAACTCGCCGATGATTTCGATCGTATTGAGATCGTAGTCGCCTAGGCCCACCTCTTTTGCCTTCTGAAGGAATCGCAGTCGCCCCGGATCGCATCCCATCATCGTTGCAATAACAGAATCAACGGCAACAGCATTGTCTGAGGCGAGGATCACGCCGATATTTCTGAGATCAGGTGAGGCCGGTCCATTGCCCTCCATCCCGACCACGGCATCGACAATGAACAGATCCGGCACCCTGATCCTGAATACCTCGACTACCACTTCATTAAAATTTGTCGGATTGCCGGCAGCCTTGTGCAACATGGCTTTCTGAGCGCCGGGTAGTAACCCGTAACTGTTCTTGATTGCTCCGGTCAGAACTGTCAGACCATGGGTTTTGAATTTCGGCAGACTGATGACAATATCAGCATCCAACACATCCCGCGAGATACTGACAAACGGCATGTATTTCGAATTGAAGGCGACCTTCCGGGAATCATTTCCGATGTTTTTATAGTGGCCTTTGGCTGCTTCCATCAGGCCCGTTTTGGAAAAGCTCTCCTCATTTGCGCCGTAACTGAAAAGGCCTGGATTGTCTCCCACAATAAGGGAGGCGGGACCCATTGTCTCAACTTTTTCAACAACGGCGCGAAGAATGGCGGGATTAGTGACGATTCCTTCTCTTGTTTCCGAGCTTCGGAGCACGTTGGGCTTGATCAGGACTTTCTTCCCAGATATGTTGATGGGAAAGAGTTCAAATGCCCGGTCTACTGCTTGACGGACATTCTCATAACTGGCGGAATGGATCATGACTTTTGACATACGTTCAGCCTCCTACGCGTGAAACAAGTACTGCAATATATGTGCAGAGCGATATCAGCCTTTTTGCTTATAGACGGATCTTGTACGAATACGTCAAATTCCCTTAATCGTAACCGCTTCCTGAATGGACCGCCGGGGACTTCGGGTCTGGTTCTGCAAATGTGCGGCATCCGCATATCCAAGAGCTATCCCGATGATTATCTGAAGGTCATCCGGAATTTTCAGTTCCTTCCGGATCAGGTCAGGATGCGCGACAAGAATCACTGCCGGGGCTGAATCAACGCCGATGTGGCGCGCTGCCAGCATGAGGCTCTGGGAAAAGAGTGCAAGGTCACATATATGGCAATGCCATTTGCATTCATCATTATTGGATGTTTTTTAATGGCGTATTCAAACCGATTGTGCATCAGGTAAGGATGCTTATGCGAAGTGAACCTGCTGTCCACTATGCACCGATGCCCTTCGAGGCCAATACGCCATCAGCTTTTTCAGGAGACCATTCCGTTGCGATGAGACGCCTGCCGGTGATTCCCCGCCCGTCATCAGATGCAAGATAGACGGCAACGGGAACAATAGTCTTTGGCTTGAGCAGGCGTGCGCGAATATCGGCAGGAATGTCGGACGGAATCATGCCGGTCTCTGTGGCGCCGCCGGGGAGTATCTCATTCACTGTGATACCCGTGCCTTCCAGGTCCTGGGCCCAGATGATCGTCTCGGACTCAAGCGCCGCTTTCGATGGGCCGTAGGGCGAGAACCCTCTACGCTTCATGGTCTCGTAGTTCATGGTCACATTGATTATCGCCCCATTTTTTTGGCGTATCAGGTGCAGTACAACTGCTCGGGCCATTAAGAAGGGGCCGTTCACATTCGTATCTATCACCAGCTTCCATGTTTCGGGAGCTATTTCCCAGAAGCGGGCCGGCTCGGTCATGAAGGTAGGGGAAACATATTTCATGCCCCGACCGGCGTTATTCACGAGCACGTCAATGCGGCCAAAGTGGGTAATCGCTTCGCTTGTGACGTTTTCGCAGGCGCGGTAATCGGTAACATCAGCCAGAAGCGCAAGGGCCTTGTCCCTTCCCCATACAGAGACAAAGGAATCTATCTCCTCCCGCTCGCGGGCTGCTGTAACTACCACGCGGCAACCCTCCTGCACGTATCCCTCCGCAATGGCCCTGCCGATACCCCGGCCGCCGCCTGTCACAATCGCCACTTTCCCGTTTAATTTGCCCATGATCACCTTTCATTTATTTTTGTTCTCTCGATCAATCACTAAGCGGCTGCAACCAGATGTAGCGCCATTGCAGCAGAAGATAGGTCAAGTGCTGTATATGGTCATGAATATATTCCTGATCCCAGGCAATGTCAATGATGACTAACAGGCATACATTGGTTCATATTGATTGAAGAATACCACATGAAACTTGATGTCATTGCTATGACAATTTTCTTAAAAGAGGAAGTTATATGTTAATAAGGGAATAGATAATCAGGCCAGCATAGCAAGGAACAAAATTTAAATATAATCCACCCAAAACAAGAAACTCCTGCCAAGAATGTGTTCTAGCGGGAACTAAATTCTTGAGCAGGAGATACCAGGGTATGACTATGACATCTTCCAAGGTGTTACTCTTATGCTGAATTTGAATATGCCAGAAGGAAGTCGTTATACGGAACCCTTGCGCAGCACGATAAAATCATGTACTTCAACAAAAACGTCAAACCAGGTTTCATCTGAAATAGTATCGATAGAAGCTCCCATAATATAAGAATCTTTGTCCGCGTAGCAGTACTTGACCTCAATACCGAATGATATCTCGCGGGATAACAACAGAGAAATTGAAATAACACACTCTGTATGCATTCCTTTACTGAACGATACGGGACACTCGAATAGAATGCCGCTGCGGCTAAAGTTGCCAAGAATAGCTGTAACGAATTCATTGCCGCTCTTTATCCGCAGCTTGATATACTGCTGGCAGGAATCGGGAACATTATATCGTTGTTCCCTCCTTGTGACCGCGGCCGGTGAGTCACTTTCTTTTTCATTGTCCATAATCCATCATCTCTCACAATCGCACAAGTGAACACTCTCCATATTTGTAGCAGACTGCATGGAAAACTTCAAGAGAAATGGCAAAATCGACGGTGATGGCATGACCGGCGACATAATTCAAGAGGTAAGGTGAGTGTTTCAACAGAATACTAAAACCGCATGTTTCATGAAGAAACAAACACTATATCGATAGAGACGCGCCTTATTGTCAAACAATCAAGCCGTTTTTTTTAAGCATATCATCGCGTCATCTTCATCCTGAAACACGTCTACGCGTTTCATGATGCCGATCTGCTCGAAAATTTCACGGTGGAGTTTATTTAAATTGGTAAAACAAACACGACAGCCGCTTTCGGATGCCTTCTGCAAGATACTCTTGAAGATTGAGATACCGTGGGTATTGATCAATTCGACGTTGGAAAAGTTTATGACGAGCTTTTTGAAACCTCTGTCAAGAAATACTTCACTGGCTTTTTCGATCTGACGTGCGCCTATGTCCGTGAGGTAACCTTGCGGCATCATGACGGCTACATCCATTTCTGATTTTGATGATAAAGAGAACTTGATCACAGCCTGCTGTTCACCTTCCTGCGTACATCCCAAAATACTCATTCTGCGGAATCGCGTTTGCCTTAAACAATCGATGCGGCCGGCAAATTATGTCGCGTTCTTCCCTCTCTTCGATGAAAAAGCAGTCCCAGAACGAGATGCTATATTTCACACTGTTCTTATCGGAATTATTGAGGATAATCTTAAGCTTCACATTATTTATATTCAGCAGGGATACAAATGCCGCCTGATTATTTCAATATGCAATATGAGTGTTTACAATAATAGCAACTATACAACGTTCAGGAATAGTTTCATCAATATGAACTTATTTCTGCTTCATAATGATTATTTCCTGACTAAGCTGAATACAGAAAAAGACAATGCAGGCCCAGAAAGCCTGATATGTAAAACTAATACTTTTAGCGTATTCACTTTGGCATTGATAATTTGTGGACGCGAGCGGAGATCTATAACTCTTTCGCGATATGAGCCTCTATGCGTACCTTCCTCAGGAAATTGCAAAGAGTACGTATAGAACAGCGGAATCAGGTATAATGAAAATAAGAAAAATACAACAGAGAAAGCGGAAAGGATCGTTTCTTAATATGACTGACGCGCTAAAGGCGGTTCTTTTTGATTTCGGCGGAGTAATTGCTGAAGAGGGTTTCAGGGAAGGCATTATGGCCATCGGGAAGAAAAACAATCTAGACCCCGAACTTTTTTTTACCGACGTCGACAGGCTCATCTACGAAACAGGATATCTCATCGGCAGAGCTGATGAATCATCGTTCTGGAATGCGGTCAGAAACAAGACAGGAATAACCGGGAGCGACGAAGAGCTCCGGGAAGAGGTACTGACGAGGTTTACGTTCAGACCTGCTATGCTTTCGTACGCGGACCGTTTGAGAGCAAGGAGGCTGAAAGTCGGCATGCTGAGCGACCAGACAAACTGGCTTGAGGAAATCGACCGCAAAACGCCCCTGTTCCGACACTTCGATATCGTCTTTAACTCGTTCAGGCTCCATAAAAGTAAGCGGGATCCGTCGGTATTCCGGGATGTCTGCGAAATCCTGAGTATCCCGCCTGGTGAAGTGCTTTTTGTGGATGATAATATCGACCACATCAAACGGGCAACGGACGAAGGACTGATTACTCTCCATTTCTCGACGGCAGAAGAGTTTGAGAAGCAAATAAAGGTATTCATATGACCACGGATCATCAGAAGGAGATGTTCTCCGTGACAGTTCAAGTGACGATCGAAACCCGCCGTGGACAAGAAGATCTTATCAGTGTTGATCTGCGTTCCTGGTTTTGAGGAATAAGGTTGAATGGTTTATGAGCAGCGAAAATATCTATGATTGCATTATCATTGGCGCCGGGCCCGGCGGGCTTCAGGCTGCTATCTATCTCGGACGGTTCAACAGAAAGGTTATGCTCATCGACCGGGGAGGAGGTAGAACCGCGCACGCAAAATCAATCGAAAACTTTCTCACGCAGAGAGCCGTTTCCGGCAAGGAGATCATCGAGCTGGGCCTGGAGCAGGCGAAAAGCTTCAATGTCCGCATAGAAAAAGGCCTTGTGACCTCGGTAGTAAAAAAAGAAAGCCTCGAGGTCCAAGCAGGTGACGTCACCTTCCGCTCGAAATTTGTGATCGTCTCATCGGGCGTGCAGGACAATTTTCCCCCCATCGAGAACTTTCACAAATTCCTGGGAACATCTTTCTTCACCTGCGTCGATTGCGATGGGTACAAGACAACCGACAAAAAACTGGTCATCATCGGAAATACTATAAACTCCGTCCGCTTGGCCTTCGGCATGAGGCAAATGTACACTGACGATGTAGCGCTCATCCTCTATTTCTACGATCCTCCCGATGATTATAAGGAAGAGCTACAGAATGAAGGCATCCGTCTCATCAAAGGCGAGCCAATCAGGATCATCGGCGACGAGCATATCGAGGCTGTAGAGCTCAAGAGCGGAATGCGCATCCCCTGTGAGGCCGTCATGTCGAACTTCGGGTACAAGCTGAACGACCAGTTTCTCAAGGAACTCAACTTGAAGCGGGATGCGAAAGGGTTCAAGTATGTTGTGAACAGCGCTTACGAATCTTCTTTGAACGGCCTGTACATCGTAGGGCCTCTTAACATCGGGAACGACCAGGTCGTGATCGCGGCAGGAGAAGGCGCTGTGGCTGCGATCGATATCAATAAGCGGCTCCTTGAACTCTGAACACAAAAAGAGCTGTTGTAATTTCATCGCCAGGTGCAAAGGTCGCGAAGAAAGAATTACATCTAGCTACTTTAAGAGTTTTTCTACTCGTTCTTCGCGGTGAGCGATTTTCTCTGCTTGCCAATCTGTTCTTCATGAGAGGATACCATGCCCCATAACAATTCATCAGCTTCCTGCGGCGTGGGCTTCGTCTGCAATGCGAACGGTGAAAAGGGCCACGAGATCGTGTCCATGGGGATCGAAGCGGTCAAGAATCTCACGCACCGGGGCGCCGTGGGCGCAGACGGCAAGACCGGTGATGGCGCAGGCGTACTCACCCAACTCCCGCTGAAATTCCTCCGGAAGGAAATGACGAAGATCGGTTTTTCAGTCGCGAACATGGACGACCTCGCCGCAGGTTTTTTCTTCCTTTTCGGGGACGTGGAATCCGGTATCGAGGATATCCTGCGGCGGTTCAACCTCAAGCCCCTCGGCTGGAGGAATGTGCCGACCAACCCTGATGCGCTTGGGAAATCGGCCTTGCTGTCCAAGCCGAGGATCCGGCAGGTGCTGATCGATACTTCCGGCATTCCGCCGGCTGAAAAAGAAGCCGTGCTCTATCTCGCTCGCCGGGCTATGGAGAAGTCCTACGAAGGGAGCGTCTCCGTCTGCTCCCTCTCCTCTAAAATCATAGTCTACAAGGGCATGCTCGTTGCGCCCTACCTGGATGAGTTCTATCCGGACCTCAAGGACGAGGCCTTCGAATCGGCTTTCTGCATGTTCCACCAGCGGTTCTCGACCAATACCTCTCCCGACTGGCCTTTGGCACAGCCCTTCCACGTTCTCGCGCACAACGGCGAAATCAACACTCTTCAGGGAAACCGGAACGCGATGACCGCACTTGAGCACGAGATCCAGCACGAAATCTTCGGGAACAAGGCGGATTTTCTCCGTCCGCTCATCTCCCAGACCGAAAGCGATTCGGCGTCGCTTGACCGGATCGTCGAACTGCTCATCCTCTCCGGCTACTCCCCGGAGCACGCCGTCATGCTCTGCATCCCTCCGGCCTGGGAGCAGACTGAGCTGAGCCCCCAAGAGAAGGCATTCTTTGAGTATCAGTCCCTGCTCATGCGGCCCTGGGACGGCCCAGCGGCCGTCACTTTCACCGACGGCGAGACTGTCGGCGCGCACCTGGACCGGAACGGGCTGAGACCGCTCAGATACATTCTGACACGGGACGGACTTCTGGTCCTGGGCTCCGAGATCGGCATGGTAGACCTCGGTGATCGGCCTATTCAGGAAAAAGGAAGGCTCGGTCCGGGTGAGATCATTTCCGTGAACCTGCGGACTGCGGGTGTCAGGTTCACCCCTGAGATCATCAGGAACCTTGCATTGCAGAAGCCATACCAGGAGTGGCTCGCAAAGCATCACGTGAAGCTAAAATGCGGTCCTGTTCTCACTCCGGCGATAGACGGAGACATCATGAGCAAACAGATCGCCTTTGGATACACGCAGGAAGAGATACAGATGCAGATGCAAGAAATGGCCACAACGGGCAAGGAACTGATTTTTTCCATGGGCGACGACACACCTCTTCCGCCGCTCTCGGAAAAGCCCCAGCTGCTTTTCCGCTACTTCAAGCAGCGGTTCTCGCAGGTCACCAACCCGCCCATCGATCCCATCAGGGAGCGCATGGTCATGTCCCTGAGGATGAACCTTGGGTACAAACGGAATTTCCTTGCCCCGACGCCCGTGCACGCGCGGAGGTTCGGTATCGATTCTCCCATCCTCTCTCACCCTCAGTTTCAGGCGATCAAAGAACAGGGAACCTTCAGAAACGCAAACATTCCCATGACCTTTGCACGGGCCGGCTCCACGCTGTCCCGTGCCGTTGCCCTGCTTCAGAAGCGCGCTCTCGATGTCGTTACTGCCGGTGCTGAAATCATCATCCTGTCAGATCGGGACCTCTCGCCTGACCGCGCATCCATCCCTTCCTTGCTCGCCGTCTCCGCGTGCCTCACGGCCCTCAGGAAACGGGGGCTCGCAAACCGCGCGAGTATCGTCATGGATACCGGTGAGGCCCGCGATGTGCATCATATGGCCTGCCTCATCGGGTACGGCGCTTCCGGTGTACACCCCTGGCTAGCGTTCCAGACCATCGGGCAGCTTTGCGACAGCGGTACCATCGCGCTGCCTTATCCGGAAGCATGCGGAAATTACGTCACGGCACTCGAAGAAGGCCTGCTGAAAGTAATGGCCCGCATGGGCATCTCGACGGTCGCCTCGTACCACGGAGGGCAGATATTCGACAGCATCTGCCTGAAGAGCGATTTCACTGACAAATTTTTCAGCAACACGCCGACGGCTTTCGAGTCTGACGGTCTCGCGGACATAGAACATTCGCTCCTTGCACGGCATGACGCGGGATTCAGTAATACAGCACCGTTACTCGAGTACGGCGGCGCGCTTAAACACCGGAAAAACGGGGAATGGCATGGGTGGTCGCCGCAGGCCGTGCAGTCATTGAACAGTTTCATAAAGAGCGGAGACTACGCAGCCTATAAGGAATTCTCGCATAAGGCTGACGAGCATCCTACGTCCATCAGGCAGTTGCTTGGATACAAAAAAGGCAGGGCCTTGCCTCTGGAACAGGTGGAAGCTGAGGAATTCATCCGGAAACGTTTCTTCTCCGGCGCGATGTCCGTAGGTGCCCTGTCACCCGAAGCGCACGAGACCATTGCCGAGGCCTGCAACAAGCTCGGCATCAAGAGCAACAGCGGCGAGGGCGGTGAAGACCCGGCGCGTTATTTTACGATCAAAGGGAGCGCCATCAAGCAGCTCGCGTCCGGCAGGTTCGGAGTGACGCCCACCTACCTCGCCTCGGCAGCAGACCTCGAGATCAAGATGGCCCAGGGTGCAAAACCCGGTGAAGGCGGACATCTCCCGGAGATCAAGGTCACCGATTACATTGCCAGGCTTCGGCACTGCAAGCCGGGCATGCTTCTCATCTCCCCACCGCCGCACCACGATATCTACTCCATCGAGGACCTCGCGCAGCTCATCCACGATGTCAAGCAGGCTAACCCGCATGCCCACGTTTGCGTGAAGCTCGTAGCCGAGACCGGCGTGGGCACCATTGCCGCTGGCGTTGCCAAGGCCTATGCCGACATAGTTCAGATCAGCGGCTGCGAAGGCGGGACGGGTGCCGCATCGATCACTTCCATCAAGAACGCAGGCAATCATTGGGAGATGGGGCTGGCAGAGACCGTGCGCGTGCTCATGGAAAACGGTTTGCGCGACCGGATCCGGGTGCGTGTGGACGGAGGACTGCGCACCGGACGGGACGTGATCATCGCTGCCCTGCTTGGCGCCGAGGAGTTCGGCTTCGGTACGGCCACCATGATCGCCGCGGGCTGCGTCATGGCACGCCAGTGCCATTTGAACACCTGTCCCACCGGCGTTGCCACGCAGGATGAAAAGCTGCGGAAGCGGTTTCGCGGCACCGTCGAAGGGATCACGACGTATTTCAAGGCGCTGGCGCGCGAGGTCAGGGAGATCATGGCAGAGATGGGCGTGAACAGCCTGGGAGAGATCATTGGCAGGACGGACCTACTCGTCCCTGCGCTGTCAGACGCTGCTCCAGGTTCCGGTAGGATGGACCTCTCACCGTTGCTCCGCGGGTATCCGGGAGAAGGACCGAAGCACTGCACTGTCGATCGCAACGACAACCCTGCGCCATCCCTGAATGACCGTATCACGGCGGACCTGCTTCCTTTCATCGAGCAGGGTCAGTCCGTAGCCGTGCAATACGATATCAGGAACATCCACCGAAGCATTCCGGTGAAGCTGAACTATTTCATCGCCCGCAAATACGGCGAGCAAGGTCTCCCCGATGATACGGTGCGGCTCACCTTCAAGGGTACGGCGGGCCAGAGCTTCGGCGCCTTCAATCACCGGGGCTTATCGCTCACACTCATCGGCGATGCGAACGATTACACCTGCAAGGGCATGTACGGCGGAAGGATCGCGATCATACCGGCGGACATCCGGCATGAACCGCACAAACATGTCATTGTAGGGAACACCGTGCTCTACGGGGCGATTGGCGGCGAGTTCTATGCCGCAGGAATGGCCGGAGAACGGTTTGCGGTAAGGAACAGCGGGGCCCGGGCAGTGATCGAGGGCACGGGCCACCACCTCTGCGAATATATGACCAGGGGGACCGTCGTGGTGCTCGGCGACGTAGGATTGAACGTGGGCGCCGGAATGACTGGCGGCGCGATCTATGTGCTGGACCCACATGACCAGCTCGGGACCAGAATAAACACCGCGTATGTGAATGCCCGGAAGGTGGAAGCAAAGGAAGATATCGAGGAGTTGAAAACGCTCGTCGCTACTCATTTCCGGCACACCGCAAGCTTGCAGGCTGATGATATCCTGAACGATTTCAAAAATGCGCTGCGACACTTCAAGAAGGTCGTGCCGATTTGACAACATGGATGGTATTGGGAGGTAAAACAGAGGGGAATCTGGCGTGACGCCGAGGTAAGGCCGCTTGACAGATTTCACCGGGCGCAGCAATAATCGCCCTGCTCTTACACAAGTAATTTCTCGAACTCTGCGGGAGACAAGGCGGGACTGAAGAAAAAGCCCTGCCCCATATCGCAACGCAGAAGGCGCAAGATTTTCCACTGCTCCTCGGTCTCAACACCTTCGGCTATGGTCTTGAGGTTCAGGTTTCGGGCTAGGGACGTGATCGCCATGACGATTGAGGCGGCATCAGGATCTGTGGTAATATCCTTCACGAAGGACATATCGATCTTTACATTATCGACGGGAAGTTTCTTCAGATAGCTGAGCGATGAGTAACCTGTCCCGAAGTCGTCGACGGAAATGGAGACGCCGAGGTGCTTCAACTCGCTCAGGACCTTGCTCGTGTAATCCAGGTCGTGCATAACTATGCCTTCCGTTACCTCCAGCGTCAGGCACGCTGGGTCGACCCCGGCCTCCTTGATGGTGTTGCCGATCATTTCTACCAGGTATTTATGGTGAAACTGCATCGATGAGAGGTTCACGGCGATAGGAAAGCATGATTTCCCCCGGTCCCACTCCTTGATCTGGCGGCAGGCTGTCTTCAATACCCACTCACCCACGTCGATGATCATCCCCGTATCTTCGAGCATGGGAATAAACTTCTTCGGAGATACCAGCCCGTGTCTGTCGCTCTTCCATTTTATCAGGGCCTCGGCGCCCCCAAACCTCCTCGTCGTCATATCAACATACGGCTGATAATATACAAGGTATTCCTCTTTCTTCAGGGCGCTGGACAGACGCTTTTCCATGACGAGAAATTCAGAGGCCTTTTCGACGATGCCGGGAGTATAAAACTGGAAGTTATTCTTTCCCTGGGCCTTTGCCTTGCTGAGGGCGAGGTGCGCGTTCCGTATGAGCGTCTCAGCGTCCTCGCCATCATCGGGAAAGAGTGTGACGCCGACGGCGAAAGACATGATGATCTCTTCCCCCCTGAGGATGACGGGTTGAGAGATTTTCTTCATGATCTTGTTCACCGCGCTTATCACATCGGAGGGCTGGGTGATATTATGGAGCGCCACGTCAAACTCATCGTTTCCCACACGCGCTATCGTGTCCCCTTCTCCCACGGAGGCTAATAACCGCTCTGTGATCACCTTGAGAAGCTCATCACCGGCATCGAACCCAAATACGTCGTTGATGAGCTTGAACCGGTCGACGTCAATCGCCAGAACCGCCATATGCGCAGAGGAGCCCTGCGCCCGGGCGATCCCCTCCTGCAGCCGATTGACAAAACGGGCCCGATTCGGCACTCCCGTGAGCGCATCGAAATACGCAAGGTAATCGACCCGCTCTTCCAGAGACTTCTGGCGCGTGATATCCCTTCCCGTGGAGACGATGTGCGTAATGTTTCCTGCGGCATCCCTGAGAGGGGTCAGCGTGTCAAGGAGGTAGAAGAGGTCGCCGTTCTTTTTCCGGTATGTCACCGTTGCTTGAAACGTTCCTCCCGAAAGGACCGTATCGCGTTTCTTTTGGAAGAATTCCGCATCATGCTTCCCGGAGTACCACAGGTCCCTGCTCTTCCCGAGAAGCTCTGCTGCAGCATAGCCAGTCGTTTCCTCGACAGCCCTGTTTACGTATTCGATTTTTCCTGTCAGGTCGGTTACCACCACAAGGTCCGTTGCCTGATCAACGGTCAGTGAGAGCCGTTTCCGCATCTCCTCTGCCCGCCTGCGCAACCTGTATTCGCGCAGGGCGACAGCGCCGAAAAGCAGCACGATCAGTATCGCAGCCAGGTAGCTTATACCGACGAGCTTAACGGACGTCCTGATCCCCGGATTGATCAGCCTCTCCTGCTGTTTCAGCAGATCGTTCTGGGCATTTCGCATGTCCGAAACAGTGTTCCCGATATTTTCGGCAATCTCCCCGTCTCCGCCGGTCTGCAACATCTTCTCGGCTGACTTATGCCCTTGCTTCTCAAGGACATCAATGAGTTGATGTGAATATTCCAGTCTCTTCACGATCTGGAATTCGAGAAGCGCGAATCTGCGCTGCTGGTCCGGATAATTCACGGTCGCTGTCTTGAGGGCGGCTGTTTCCTGCTGGAGTTTGTTCACAGCAGCCTGATAGCTGTCACGATGATTCATGCGCCCGCTCAGTACGTATTCGCGCTCGCTTGCCTCAAGATTCCGGAGGCCCGAAAGCATGCCGTCGAGCTGCATAAGGATACCCTCTGCAGATCTGCGTGCCTCAACAGCATTGAACACCGGGGCGACGCTCTCATACAAAAGGACGCCGATGCCGATAAATGCCAGCAATCCCAGTCCCACAACCACGACGTACTTCCAGTTGAAAGAATGTTTCATATTATGTTGCGCCCTCATCCCCTGACCTATCGTCGGTCTTTCCCAAAAGACTGAGTATAATAACAGTTTACTCATGGCGGTGCAATTAAATTTTGGCACTAAGCGGTATCTATACCGGAAAGGCATGATTGCTTGTTACTTTCTGCGCAGTGAAGTCGATGCGAGCGCGAATGTTTTGGTACTTTCTTCCTTCTTATTGGTAATCTCGCTTGACAACATAATTCCTTTTTTGTTATGGTTTTCAAATTCAGCAGGGACAGGGGACTCTACCGGCAATATTTTTCTGATCACCCAAAGGGGGATCGACGTGCATTAATGACGGAAACAGCAAACCACCGAGGTACATGTACCCGCGGAAAAGCAGGCCATTAGTCGTGCGTTGCACAGCGGCAGTATTTGCACGGTGACTCGGTGTTTCGTACACGGGGTAAGGTGGCGGCGGAAACAGGATGGGCATGCAACAATGAAAGGCAAGGGCAGAGACGCGACTAAAAAATCAGGGGAAAAGGGAGAGGCGAGAGAATACAAATGGAAGAAGAATGAGTAGTAAAAAACCTGCGTCCCCCCATCGTGATGATAAAAACTGTTGCTATTTGTGGATTATCGTGGATAATGAATGATACGCTTACGAAACTACAAGAGCAAAGGATGAGGATGTAAACCTTTTTTATCACGCTCACAGCGTGAAGGAGCTCGATTATGAAAATTCTCCTTGTTTATCCGAAATACCCTGACACCTTCTGGAGCTTTAAATATGCCTTAAAGTTCATTTCGAAAAAAGCCAGTCTGCCACCGCTTGGTCTCCTGACCGTGGCGGCAATGCTTCCTGCTGAGTGGAAGCAGCGCCTCGTTGATATGAACGTGCAGCACCTCACCGACGCCGACCTCCGCTGGGCCGATTATGTAATGCTCAGCGCCATGACAATCCAGAAAGAGTCGGCAAATTCCGTCATTACCAGGTGCAAGGCGCTCGGAGTCAAGGTGATCGCCGGCGGTCCTCTTTTCACGGCCAGTCCCGATGAGTTCATCGATGTGGACCATCTCATTTTGAACGAAGCCGAGATCACGCTGCCGCTCTTTCTCGATGATCTGCGAAAGGGACAGGCTGGCCATGTATATTCTTCTCCCCAGTGGGCCGACCTCTCTATCACGCCGCAACCGCGATTCGATCTTCTGAATATGAAAGCCTATGCCTCCATGAGCATCCAGTATTCCCGGGGCTGCCCTTTCGACTGCGACTTCTGCAACATCACAGTGCTCTACGGCCGCGTGCCAAGGACAAAGAGCCGGGAGCAGATCCTGGCCGAGCTCGAGACTCTCTATGCACGGGGTTGGAGAAACGGCGTGTTCATCGTCGACGACAACTTCATCGGGAACAAGGGAAAGCTCAAAAAGGATATTCTGCCTGCGGTGATTGAGTGGATGGAAAAACGGAAGCACCCCTTTGCCCTGAATACCGAAGGGTCCATCAACCTCTCCGACGACGAAGAGTTGATGCAGCTCATGGTCCGGGCTGGGTTCGACACGGTCTTCGTGGGAATCGAGTCACCGAACGAGGAAAGCCTGATCGAGTGCAGCAAGGTCCAGAACCGCAACCGGGACCTCATCGCTAGCGTGAAAAAGATCCAGCAGGCCGGACTCGAGGTCCAGGCGGGATTCATCGTAGGATTTGACAAAGACCCGGCATCGATCTTCGAGCGCCTGATCGCCTTCATCCAGGAAAGCGGGATCACAACCGCGATGGTCGGGCTTTTGAACGCACCGCTCGGGACAAAGCTCTATCACCGCTTACATCAGGAGGGGCGGCTCTTGAAGGCCGCGACCGGCGACAACACGGACTTTTCAATCAACTTCATACCGAAGATGAACACCGAGCACCTGATCAGCGGCTACCGGAAGATACTCAACACGATCTACTCTCCGAAGCACTACTACGCGCGGATGAAGCAATTCCTGAAAGAGTATCGCCCTCCTAAGGCGCGTGGCGGCCGCTTCCGGTTCAACCACCTCAAGGCCCTGATCAAGTCGGCGGTGCGCCTTGGCATCATCGGCAGGGAGCGGTTCCAGTACTGGAAAATCGTTTTCTGGTCCTTGTTCCGCCGGCCGCGACTGCTGCCGCTGGCCATCACCCTCTCGATCTACGGTTTCCATTTTCGCAAGGTTTTTAAGCGTCATGAGAAACTTCTGGGCGCCGGCCTTTGATGCCTGCGCAGGTAACCCAGCCCGGTCGTACTCGAGAATCAATCCGCTATGCAGGAATGGAATGCTGTCATCAGTGTTCACGAACATGGATTCACGCGGGCGATCGACGTATTCGGCGAGTTCGGGGAAGTGAAACGGACGGAATTCTTCAACGTCCTTTTGATAAGAGCGCATGACATCAACCGGATGCTCGAGTCCTTGCGGGAACGGGCATCGAAACATCCGGAGTCGCTCTCTTTTCTTGCGAGGCTGATACCAGCCACCCACTCGTTTATCTTCAATTCCCCCGATGAATTCGAGCACAAGGCCGGGGAAACGATCCTCACCTGGACGAAGCACCTCGCGGGAAAGAGCTTTTACGTGCGGATACGGAGGCGCGGTTTCAAGGGAAAGCTATCAAGTCCCGACGAGGAGCGGTTGCTGGATTTCATACTTCTTGAATCGCTTGAGAAGGCCGGCACTCCCGCCCGCATCTCTTTCGAAAACCCCGATGCGATCATCGCGATCGAAACGATCGGCACCTGGGCCGGCCTCTCGCTCGTGAATCGTGAAGACCGGGAACGGTACCCTTTCATAAAACTGGATTAAAGGAACGGTTGAATTGAACAGGCACCGCTGATCAAAAAAACTGATCTGTAAAGCTCCCCTCCAGGTTGGAGCTTTCCCACTAATCGTACGATGTCTTGACATGCCTCAGAATTTCTTCCGCAAGAGAGTCCCTGTTTTCCAGCGTCATTTCGAACAGCATCGCATCTTCTCGTCCCCTTACCTCCGCGATAAACCCCGGACCATTGAGAGCAATGGTCGCGATCACCGCGTTTCCGGAATCCAGAACAGTTCGCACGACTGTTTTGAATCGTTGCGACAGGCACTCCATCTTCCCGATCTCGTCGATCAGGAGAAGCCCGGCGTTTGGATCTGTGAGCGCAAGTGCGTCAAGAAATATCTCAAAGCCCCTGATATCGACTCCGTATCTGCCCACATGATTCGGACTTTTTATATCAATATGGGAAAGAAGCCCCTTCCTCCCATTTAAGCCGACCAGTTCAAAACCGCGCCGCACGCCCCCTTCCCGTATCTCGGCGGTGTAAAATCCGACAGGGCCGGTATCTTTCAACATTTGCGCGAGCTTCTTCATGATGGTGGTCTTGCCGATGCCCGGAGGTCCCGTTATAAGAATGTTTTTCTTTGTGCGCATGGGCCACCCCCTCCCATCACGTCCAGGGAGCTATCATCAGTCTATCATAGCTTGATGGCATTTAGGCCGTGTTATAATGATATCTATCAGCAGGACAACGCTGAGTTCCTGGAGAAGAGTCCTGAGGTGTTAAGGAATCGATACGTCAACTACCCCACGCTAAAACACGGAGCTTGTAGCTGCGTTTCGCCTCAGTTCCACTTTTTGAGTGGCGGCTTCGGCATCAACACGCGCTACGATCGGCTGTTTGACTGCAGCCCGACGGATGTTCTCCGCCGCGATGTGGTCGACGAGCCCGGCGAACCCGCATGACACACAGGAAAAAAGACTTGGCTTTTCCGGTCCCGTTTATCAATAGTACCGCATTCCGGGCAGGTGTGGGACGTGTTCCGCGGGTCTACAAGGACCGTGGGGAGGCCTTCCCGCTCTGCCTGTCGTGACCCGCACTGCAGCATGCACTTTTCGAACAGACTCAGAGATACCGATGAAAAAGGATCGGAATTTTGAGCCCGCTGTAAGAAGATTCGTAGCATCGCATCCGGATCATGCCGATGTATTTCCCACCGCCATGAATA
The DNA here is from genome assembly GCA_035516175.1 of Nitrospirota bacterium. GTDB lineage: Bacteria > Nitrospirota > UBA9217 > UBA9217 > UBA9217 > DASPSR01. The sequence goes on along the minus strand of DATJAO010000027.1, from coordinate 48,304 downwards.
TGGACATCGATGCCATTTGCCTCCACCATTGCAACAAACCGAAGGATATCCGATGAAGGACATTGAATGCACGGAATTCCTCAAAAGGTGCCTGCCAAGGCTCCGGCTTCGCTGGGCTGGCTACCGAAAAGTACACCATCAGGTCTGCAAGCGTCTCAGCCGCCGCATCAGCGAACTGGGCTTTTCCGGACTTTCCACATACCAGAATTACCTCGAGAGCAATGCTCTAGAGTGGCCGATTCTTGACTCGCTCTGCAACATCACCATTTCACACTTTTACCGTGATCGGGACGTGTTCGACGTCTTGCAATCGTCCATCCTCCCGAAACTGACAGAAGAACTGCTCCATGCGGGAGGAAAAGAGCTTTTCAGCTGGAGCGCTGGCTGCTGTTCCGGTGAGGAAGCCTATGCCCTGCAAATCATCTGGAAGACTTCCGTCACCCCCCTCCTCCATACCAATCCTCCCCTCCGGATCATTGCGACAGACGTTGATCATGTCGTCCTTGAGCGTGCCCGGAAGGGGTGGTATCGGTCAAGCAGCCTCCGGGACCTTCCGAAAGATTTGATCGAGGCGGCTTTCTCCTGTTCGGGAAAGCTCTGCTCGATCAAAGAGCGCTTCAGAGAGGGCATTGAATTTATCGAGCAGGACATTCGCAGACAGATGCCCGATGGCCCTTTTCACCTCATACTCTGCCGCAACCTTGTTTTCACCTACTTTGACGAAATGTTGCAGCGGGAAATTTTCGAAAGGATCGTGGAGAGGCTTGTCCCGGGAGGGATTCTGGTCATCGGGACCCATGAATCGATTCCGCAAGAGGTGACCGCGGTTACTCCCTACGAGAATTCCCGATGCATCTACCGGAAAATAATTTCTTGAGCATATATGATTCTTACTGTCGCATTCAGGTACTTCCGGAGCATTCCGTGCGGAGTACCTTCGGGAATCAGTGAGCGAGATGGTGAGGAAGAGATGGGCCAAGACATCGTATCGTATGTTCCGAATGTACCAGAGGGCATCTCTTATAATACTTTAGTATTTCTACATTTATAAGCCCTGTCAATCTTGCATCCCCTGCTGAATGCCGGCGCACATTACTCCCCGGTTTTGCTATCATTTAAGCATGATCAGTATAAAAGACTCTAACTTTGTTCATCATCTCGCAGTACGCATAGAAAACAAATGAAGGAGGTGCCTACTATGAAGCTGACCGTAAGCGTTATCAAGGCTGATGTCGGGTCAGTCGGGGGTCACATTGCGCCGTCGCAGCGACTGCTCGAAACCGTTGAACACCACGTGCGCCAGAACGGAATCGGATTTCTGAAAGACAGTTACGTGAGCTATACGGGAGACGATGTGGCGATCCTGATGACCCATACCCGCGGGACCGGCGATGAGCAGATCCATAAGCTGGCCTGGGACGCCTTTGTCGCGGGGACGAGTGTTGCGAAAGCTCAGGGACTGTACGGGGCAGGTCAGGACCTGCTGAAGGACTCATTCTCCGGGAACGTGCGGGGGATGGGGCCGGCCGTCGCCGAGATGGAGTTCGAGGAGAGGCCAAACGAACCCTTCCTGTTCTTCGCGGCGGACAAGACCGATCCCGGCGCGTACAACCTCCCGCTGTACCTCGCATTCGCCGACGCGATGAACACACCCGGTCTCATCCTCGCACCCAAGATGGGGAAAGGGTTCCGTTTCGTGATCATGGACGTCAACTACACAGAGGGTGACCGGGTCATCGAGCTGAACACGCCCGAGGATATCTACGACATCGCCGCCCTGCTGCGGGACACAGAGCGGTTCGTGGTAGAGTCGATCTGGTCCCGCGCTTCGGGCGAACAGGCGGCCGCAGTGTCCACGTCCCGGCTCCATAACATCGCCGGCAAGTACACGGGCAAAGACGACCCGGTGATGCTTGTGCGCGCGCAGATGAACTTCCCGGCCACGGGCGAAGTCCTGACTCCCTTCCACATCGGGCACTTCGTAGCCGGAGGCATGCGCGGCTCCCACAACATGCCGATGATGCCGGTCCGACTCATGTCGCCCATCAGCTATTTCGATGGCCCCCCAATTGTCAGCTGCGCAGCCTTCTCCGTGCACGAGGGGAAACTGACGGGACCCGTCGACGCCTTCGACCATCCGTTCTGGGATGCCGTTCGCGGACACGTCGCAGACAAGGCCGCCGAGATGAGGAAACAGGGGTTCTTCGGCGCTGCCATGCTGCCTATGACGGAACTGGAGTACACGGGCATAATGGAAAAGCTCGCGATGCTCGACGAGCGCTTCACGGTCCGCTCCGTAGAAAGGAAGCGTGACTACCACGGCGAGCGCGCTGCGTAACGTCTCGCTGAACAGGGATTGAGGGGAGGAGGCGCCTCGTAAAGAGGGGTCCCTCTCCCTTCCGTGCATTGCCTGCATACCGGTCAATTGCATTAACGTTCACCGGCACGCACAGCCCCACAACCGGTGAAGCATACCACCCGGCGGTCAACCTGCACTTCCTTCACTCTCCGGTCTTGACAGGAATAATAATCGGCGCTACTCTTAAATAAAGGAGTTAAATTGTCTTATTAAGGGGGTGAAGTTCTATGCCGAAAACAATTCAACAGACCATGATACTTCCTGCGCCTGCTGAAAAGCTCTTTGACATGTATCTGAGCCCGAAGGCCCATGGGGAAATCACAGGAGGACCGGTTACCATCAGCCGGACAACAGGGTCGAGATTTCGCGCCTTTGGAGGCATGATCACGGGTAAAACGCTGCAGGTTGTGCCCAAACGGATCATCATCCAGTCGTGGCGAGGGAAGGACTGGAAACCCGGGGACGTCGACTCCACACTGATCCTCAGTTTCTGGCCGGACAAGGACGGCGGCAGGATCGAGCTTGTACATGTCAACGTGCCGGAGTACGATTATAACGACGTGAACGAAGGTTGGGACAAGTATTACTGGAAACCGTGGCGCGAGTATCTCCGGAAGAAGGAAAGCGGCGTGAAGCTAGCCGAGGCAGCATAGAGGGCTGGCCGGTATGATGCATCCGCGTGTTCATTACTCGCGGTGATCGCGGCGGTTGCCGCCATGATCGTAGGTTTCATCTGGCATTCACAACTTCTCTTTGGAGGGCTGGGGAGGAAGATCATCGTCAGGGAGAATCCGACCGTAGTCGAACAGGAGTAGACGAAGACGGTGGTCGGTCAGTAGTACGGGATCAGTTCGCGGGGACCCTTGAGGGTGCTTTCGTATTCTCCCTCTTTATGAGGTAGTTCAACGCGTATACGGTATGTCAGGGGATGGGGATGCAGGTCGGGTTCTGGGCGCGGCTCGGTTTCATCTTCCCCGTTAGCCTCGGGGCGGCCCTGTAGAGCGGAAAGGACCATGGCGTCGTCCGGTCAATGTTCCTGGTCCAGAGGGGGAGTTTTGTGGTCGGCGTGCCGGTTACGGGAGCCATACTCGGTGGATGGAGATAGTTACGATGAACCCTCATCCTCTCTTAGAGACTTAATACACACGATATATGAGATGCCGCCGGCCTAACATTGCCCGGGTCCGGTGCTGTAAAACGAAAGAATAGATTTGTCCCGATAGAGACAACGCCTTCGCGAAGAGAGGGTTGAAAGGTACGGATCCCACTGCTGTGGGGACAGCCGGGCTGCCGAACAATCAAAAAGGTAACCCGGCTTTTTTGTTCCGGCGGCGAGTATAAGTATTGATGTCAGATCTGAAATGTCTGTTGACATCCTCTCCAGCCTGATGATCGAGGATTTATGGTGCGAATTGATAATATGTTATAATAGAAACATTGACATAACCGAAGAGGAATAAACATCATTTATGCGAGCCATCATCATGAAGTCCCTGGCCATTATGTTACCCACGAGCATACTAATCATCGGCTGTACAGGCGGACGGCCGGCGAGCCTGGGCGTCAGGGACGGCAAACTGGCCCCCTGTCCTTCTTCTCCGAACTGCGTATCGAGCCAGAGCACCGATAAAGACCATGCTGTTCAGCCCCTCCCCTATTTCTCGACAACACCAGAAGCCATTGCCGGTCTTAGAAAGATCATCCTCCAGATGAAGAGGACTAAAATCATCACCGAAACGAACAGCTATCTCCATGCGGAATTCGCCAGCGCGCTCTGGCATTTTGTCGACGATGTCGAGTTCTCTTTCGATGATCACGCGAAGCTCATCCAGGTGAGGTCCGCGTCCCGCCTGGGCTATTCGGATTTCGGCGTGAACCGGAAGCGGGTGGAAGCTATCAGGGCGGCATGGCAGGCATCGGGAAAATGAAAGACCTTGGGCTTCCCATCAAGCTCGGTAAATGATCGCAAACAATGTGTACAGCGGCGGGTTCATCAGAAGACCGGCCGCCGAGGATGGCCTGAATTTTATCAGGGAGTACTCCCGAAAATCTAGAACCATGAAAGACATTCCGACGCTATCCGTCATCATACCCGTGTTTCAAGAATCTGACAGGATAAACGGGATCATCACCCAGGTGTTTGATCGTGCCGTAAATGGCATGCCCCAGGTCATTGTCGTTGACGGCGATCCACGGGGAAGCACCATCAACGCGATCGAGGACGAACGGATCACTAAGATCATTTCCGGCAGGGGGCGAGCGCGCCAGATGAATAGCGGTGCGTCGCTAGCATCCGGCGATATTCTTCTCTTTCTCCATGCCGATACCCTGCTGCCAAAAGATGCACTCACCTTAATAACGACGGCCATGAGCGTCGACCGGTTTGTTGCCGGAGCATTCGATCTGGGCATCGCTACCAGCAGACGTATCTTCAGAATCACGGAAAAGTATGTCTTTCTCCGTACACGGCTTACGAGGATCCCCTTCGGGGACCAGGCGATATTTATACGACGAGAGTACTTTGAAATAATCGGCGGGTACCAGGACATTCCCCTGATGGAGGACGTCGAGATCATGGGGCGCATCAGAAAACGCGGGGATCGGATCTGCATCATACCCTCAAAGGTCCTCACCTCCCCGCGGAGATGGGAAAGGGACGGGCTTCTTTTCAGCACGTTCAGGAACTGGACCCTTCAGATGCTTTATGCTCTCGGCGTACCGCCCGAACAGTTGCAGAAATATTACCAATGAGGAGGAATGAACCATGATGCAAGCCCAGGAAGACGTCCTTTTCTGTCCTCACTGCGGAGCGAAAATCGAGAACAATCGCTACATCAAAAGGGCGGACGGCACCTATCGCTGCGAGCACTGCTATTTTGCCGACACCCATCTCGAGGATGTCGTCGATGAGATCGAAACGAGCTATCTCGTGACCCTGGAGGCTTTCGTGAGCGCTATAGACGCCCGCGAGCACGAAGTGGGCAACCATTCGCTGCGCGTGACGCAGTTCGCCATGATCATGGGGCACGTTTACGGCATCACGGGCAGGGACCTCGTAGACCTCTATTGCGGAGCGCTTCTCCACGACATCGGCAAGATCGGAGTCCCTGATGCTGTGCTACACAAAAATGGCCCGCTTACCACTGAAGAACGGGCGATCATGCACGGCCATCCCGAAATCGGCCACCGGATCATAAGCCATATAGGATATTTCGCAAATGCGGCGGAGATCATCAGGAGCCATCATGAACACTTCGACGGCAGCGGCTATCCGCAGGGACTTAAGGGGTCCGAGATTCCGGTCGGGGCGAGGGTCTTCGCCGTGGCGGATGCCCTTGACGCGCTCACGGTAAAAAGGCCCTATCGGGAAGCCCTGCCGTTTGAAGAAGCGCAGCGGGCAATCCTGACTGCATCAGGAAAGGATTTCGATCCCGCAGTGATCGAGACCTTCGCGAAGTCCGCTAATGAGCTCAAGGGCTACATAGGGAAGATCATGCTCTATGCTTAGAAGTATTCAAATGAGGGGGTTCGCGTGGACATAACAGACGGAAAGCACAATTCCGAAATTATCAGGAATGTGTGGAGGTAAAGCACTCCGGCGCTCATGCAGCCTCGTGTTTCAGTCGATACGTAATCCTTCCTCGCGTCAGATCATAAACAGACAACTCGACCCTCACCCTATCGCCCGTCACAATCCTGACATGATGTATCCGCATCTTCCCTGCAAGATGCGCCAGGATCACCTGTCCTGTGTCCAGCTCGACCTTGAACAATCCACCGTGAAGCGCCTCGAGGATCTTTCCTTCAGCTTCTATGAAATCCTCTTTGGACATCGTCGTTCCTTTTTCCCTCCCCTTGGGGAAAGCTTTATTATATTATAACTCTTTCACACAACGGGGATGAACCAAATACGTATCTTAAACTATTTATACTTATGAGCAATCAGCATTCGATAGAAACGCCTCCTTTCGGTCACCTGCAAATATTGTGTCTATCTGTCCTGTATGGCCCTTGAATTGGACGTATATTTATGCAATACTCAATAATTAAGAGCATGGTCTGACAAGACCGCTTATCCATGACATCAACATGATTGTGATGAAGGAAGAAATCACATCCTTCACTCGAAGCACGGGATCCTGATTAAATCGTTGTTCAAACATGCCTGACAAACCGATTGTACTCCTCTTCATCAAGGCTCCGTTCACGGGCCGAGTGAAATCACGCCTGGCCGCGGCGGTGGGCGAAGAGGCTGCGCTCGCGCTCTACAAGAACTTCATTCTCGATATCATTGACGCTCTAAGAACGTCAGGCTATCCTTTCAGGATCTTCTTCTATCCGCCTGACGCGAAAGAAGCGATTACGACGTGGCTCGTCGGCTATCCAGCCGTGCCCCAGGACGGAAGCGATCTGGGAGAGAGAATGGAGCTGGCGTTCAGGAAAACATTCTTGGAAGGATATACGAGCGCCATACTCATCGGAAGCGACATACCGGACCTCACGCCAGCGGTCTTCCATGAGGCCCTTGAATCGCTCAACGAGAACGATGCCGTAATCGGACCTGCAGATGACGGCGGGTATTACCTGATCGGTTTTAACCAGAGATCGTTTCAGCCGAGTATTTTTCGGGGGATCCCATGGAGCACGGACACGGTCTTTCGAAAAACCATGGACATCCTGCACGAATCATCGCTCCGCGTGCATCTCGTACCGCAGTGGAAAGACGTGGATACCCTGGAAGACCTCAAGGCGTTCTTCGAGCGGAACAGGAATCCGGGATTTGTTGAATCGAGGACATTGACATATCTTTTAAAGAACAGGACCCGGCTGTTCCATTAAAAAATAATTCTCAGCGCAACGAAGAATAGTGTATCCCGTTCTGTTCACAGATTGTTCGCGAGACAAGTCCTGAGAGGGGAGCGGCAATTGCTACGGTTGAGGGGATTTTTGATCACTCCGCTCTCGAAGGAAGGCACGAGGGAATACCGTTTACCCCATTCTGCACGTGCCGATGCAGAGCAGATGATACTGGTATTTCAGATTATCGGAGCGAAAAAAGGCAGTCAAAGGAGGGACTATGGACAAGCGGGACATGATAACGATCATTCTTAAGAGGCTGAAAAAGGAGTATGACGGCACGCCGCAGACTGCGCTCCGGTTCACGTCACCATTCGAGCTCCTTATCGCGACCATCCTCTCGGCGCAGACGACGGATGTGCTCGTCAACAAGGTGACTGAGGATCTGTTCAAAAAATACCGGACCGTTAGGGACTTCGCGGACACCACGCCCGAAAAACTCGCCAAGGACATCCGTTCCGTGAACTTCTTTAACAATAAGGCGAAAAGCATCAACAAGGCAGCGAAGATGATACTCGAGAAATTCGGCGGGAACGTGCCGCAGGCCATGGACGAACTCATCACCCTGCCCGGTGTGGCCCGGAAAACAGCGAATATCGTGCTATCGAGCGCCTTTGGGATCAATGAGGGGATCGCCGTGGACACGCACGTGAAGAGGCTCGCCAGCAGACTCGGGCTCACGAAGGATGAGGACCCCTTAAAGATCGAAAACGACCTGATGCCCATCACCCCCAAAAAGGAATGGGGGAATCTGTCGCATCTCCTTATCTTTCACGGCCGTAAGATATGCCAGGCGAAGAAGCCGAACCACCAGGCATGCGTTCTGTACGACATCTGCCCATCGAAAAACATATGAATCCAGCTGACCGCCGCACATGCACCTTGTGCTGGCCGGCCGGGGCGCCCCGTCCGAAATCATCCAGCGCCCGCATACGACCACGGAAATGCCTGATATCGGACACGCACGCCGGGAGAATATCGAACGGCAGAAATGGATCGGTTATGAATTCGACTGCGCAAGCACCCGCCTAAGAGTCTCGTTCATGTCCTTCATTTTATACGGTTTCGTAACAACGCCGACAAAGCCGTATTCTTTGAAGTTGGCCATGACAGGGTCGTTTGAATACCCGCTCGAGACGATGGCCTTCACATGAGAATCGATTTCTCGCAGCTTTGCAATGGCCTCTTTGCCGCCCATTCCTCCCGGAATTGTCAGGTCCATAATGACCGCATGAAATGGCCGGGAAGCTGCCATCGCCTCTCGATAGAGCCTGATCGCCTCGGCACCGTCTTCCGCAAATCCGACCTCGTATCCCAGGTGCATGAGCATCTCGCCGACGACGTTTCTGATGATCTCTTCGTCATCCATGATCAGAACCCTGCCGCTGCTGAAGGGGAACTTTACGTCCTCGACCTTTAATGGCGCAGGTTCCATCATGACAATGGGAAGGTAGATAAAAATGGTCGTCCCTTTCCCCGGCTTTGACTCCGCAGTAATGTAGCCCCCGTGGTTCTTAATGATGGAATAAGCGGTGGCGAGACCCATCCCCGCCCGCTTCTCCTTCGTCGTGAAATAAGGATCAAAAATCTTCGGCAGATGTTCTGGAGATATCCCTGTCCCCGCGTCCTGGATGGATATTTTCGCATAGTCCCCCGCTTGAAGAGGAATACCATCCTCCGCATTCAGCTTAATTTTCTGACAGGCCACCTTTACCGTACCTCCCTGGGGCATGGACTCGACGGCATTGATGATGATATTATGAATGACCTGACGCATCTGCCCCTCGTCTATTTCAGCATAACAGTACTCACCGGGCAGAGAAAATTCACTCTTGGCCGTCGTTCCCGTAAGCGCAAAACTGGCCGCATCTTTAAGCAATGAAGACACGGAAGAGATTTTCTTGACCGGAGCTCCGCCCCTTGCGAAAGTGAGCAGCCGCTGGGTAAGATCTTTTGCCCTGATGCAGGATTTTTCAGCCTCGGATAATCTCTTTTGAGTCTTTTCCGACAGGTCCCTGTCGAGCAATACCAGTGAGATATTGCCCATAATGCCGGTCAGGACGTTATTGAAGTCATGGGCGATGCCGCCGGCAAGAATGCCGATGGATTCAAGCTTCTGCGACTTGATGAGCTCTTCTTCCATCCTTCTGCGTGCGGTAATGTCTGTTGCGATCTCCAGACGGACCATACGGCCGTCTACCCACGGGATGGCCCGAGCCCGAATATCGAACCATTTGCCCGTGACGGTGTTCTGAAATTCCCAAGTGCATACGCCCGCGGGCTTACCGTCGGCTGTGAGTAGCTTGTCGTTCGTGCAGGATTTGCTAGGCCCGTCCTGTCCCTTCCGGAACGTATCCCAGCATACTTTGCCGGCCACGTCGCCGAACACTTTCTGCGCATAATTATTCGCGAACAAGACCTCATGCGTCTCCATGTCCGCAACATAAACGATGGCGTCCAGACTCTCCAGGATTGTTAAGAGTCTTTCATGAGATTCTTGTATCGCCGCCGTCGCCCGTTTCCGCTCGGTCACATCGGTGATCATGCCCAAGAATCCGATGACCCGGCCATCGGAATCCTGAATCGGTGTGGTGGAAAGCATCCCCCAGAGGAATGAGCCGTCTCTCCGGTGGAATTTGAAATCGAGTACTTCTCTGCTTCCCGACATGAGGGGCTCAAAACCCCGTGGCACCCTGGAATGCTCCTTCTCGATGAGGAAGTCTACGAGCTTCCTCCCGATCATCTCGTCCTCGCGGTATCCAAGCATCTCCGCCATACGCTTGTTGACATACGTTGTCCTGTCCTCCGTATCCAGCACCCAGATGCCCTCTTGCGCTGTTTCCACGATACGGCGGAATTTCGCTTCGCTCTCTTTTAATTTTCTCTCCATCTTGTGTTTGTAGAGAGCCATCTCGATGGTCGTATACAGGTCCCGCTCCTCAAAGGGTTTGATGATGTACCCGAACGGCTCTGTTATTTTCGCCCGTTCCAGGGTTTCATCATCGGCAAAAGCGGTAAGGTATACAATAGGGATATCGAATTCGGATCGAATCCTTTCTGCCGTTTCAATTCCATCCATCTCGCCGCGCAATACAATGTCCATGAGGACCAGGTCAGGCCGTACGTCGCGCACCCTTTTCAGCGCCTCTTCTCCCGACGTTGCTATCAAGGGGACCTTGTAGCCGAATTTTTGCAAATAGCTTTTAATATCATCGGCGATGATGACCTCGTCTTCAACGACAAAGATTGTGCCTTTTTTCATGCCTCTACCCCTTTAAACCGAATTCTGAAACATGTTCCTCTGTTTCTCATCATCTCGATGTGGCCACGGAGCTGGTTTTTGGCCAAGAGGGTTACGAGATGCAATCCCAGCGATTTGGCATTTACAATATCCAGGTCCATTGGGATACCGACCCCATCATCGCCAACCACCAGTTCGAGTTCTCCCGGTCTGACCGGACGAACCGTTATGGCGATCCTGCCGGTCCGATTATCGGGAAACGCATGCTTTAGGGAATTTGAAACCAGTTCATTGATGATCAGCCCGCACGGAATGGCGGTATCAACTCCCAGGGAAATGTCATCGGCATCTACTGCCAGCTGTATCTGAGCGGCATTTACTTTATAGGTACTGAACAGATTCTTCGCAAGGCTGCTGATATAATCGCGGAGGTCAACCTTTGCCAGATTATCGGACTGGTACAGTTTTTCATGGATGAATGACATGGCTTTAATACGGCTCTGGCTTTCGAGGAATATATCATGAATCTTCTGGTCCTGCGCGTATTCCGCCTGGTGCCGCAGGAGGCTCATGATGACCTGCAGGTTGTTCTTTACGCGGTGATGAATTTCCTTTAAAAGAATTTCCTTCTCTCCGAGAGACGCCCTGATCCGTTCCTCGGCCCGTTTCCGTTCGGTGATATCGTACATGATATGGACAGCGCCGTTGACAGCTCCCGCATCATCGAGAAGCGGGTCAACAACGACATCGAACCATTCTTCTCCTCGTTGCAGGACGATTTGCTCCCGGCGTTTTGTCTGGAGCATGCGCTGAAAAGGGCATTCTTCGGCCAGGACCGTTGTCCCATGAATGAACTCGCAGCAATCACGGCCGTTGATCTCCTCAAAAGGTTTGTCGAAGTACGCCGCCGTTGCGCTGTTGCAACGTTTGATCTTTCCTTCCCGGTCCAGCAGAAAGACCATTTCCTTCATGGCATCAAACGTGGTCCGCCACCGGCGCGCGGCAAAACGCAGAATCTCCTCGACCTGCTTTCTCTCCGAAATGTCCAGCATGTTGATGACGTAGTACACAACATTCCCGCCACCGTCTTTCACCGCCGCCACGTCTACCTGAACCGGAAACGTGGTGCCATCGTTGCGAATATTGATAGCATCAAAAACATAGCTCCCCTTCTGCATGATCGTGCTGAGCTGTCGCTGCAGTTCCGCACGGCCCTCGGGCCCCGTGATGTCGCCTATCGGTCTTCCGGTCAGTTCATCGACGGTATATCCGTGCATGACGGCAAAGGCCTGGTTCATCATATCCAGCGTCTTTGCATCCGGGCCCACGATCACGACCCCTATCTTGATGTGGTTGAAAATATCAGCCCATTTTTGCCCCGACGGGGACACTTTCTGCAACTTATTGTTCACTGTTTCACCAAAGAGAACCCGTAATTAAAAGTAATATAAAAGCATTATACCAACTTTTATCAAGCCTGTCCTTATAAAAAACAAGAAACAGAGTGGCACACCGGTGATGTTCAATGGAATAATCCGAGAAACATCCCCTGACTTCTGTCCAAAAAAAGCCTTGACTATCTTTCGTGAGTCTGTATAATTTCTACCCTTAAGTGCAGAATACGACCGGACAACGGACATACTCATGAAATAAAACATTCATCCGGCATTCTTCCGAATGAACCGAAGTATGTCGATTTGATCATGAACAAATGCCGCACGCCTCTGGCGAGCTGAGCGGGGGTTTGATTAACCTGGAACTGAAAGGACTGGTAAAACAGCTCCCGGAGAAGTATTATATGCAGTATGATTAAAGTTCTGCTAACGTGAAGCTATGAAGGAAGCGCGAAGAAGCAGGGCGAAACACATTATGTTTACTCCGTGATCTTTATGACTCAGTGGTTTATGCGATAAGGAGTGTTTTCTTGGATGAACTGATGATGAACCTGTTCTCTCTCATTGCGGACCAGGTACGGGACAAGCAGGACCTGTTTGACAAGGAAGGGAAAATCATGCAGGCCTTGCTCAACAGTGGATACCGTCTCCATGAGGCGGACGCTGCGCTCACGCTCATGCAAACCCTCGTACAGAAACAGTCTGAAAGTTTCTTCATGCCGAGGAAAACCGCACCTTCCATCCGGATGAGAACAATGAACCGGGAAGAACGAGATCGGTTCACGATCGATGCCTTCGGCTTTGTCTCAAAGCTAACGCATCTCGGGATCATTTCCGACGATCAGCGCGAGGATATCCTGGAAAAGGCCATGACGGTATACACAGAGCGTATCGAACTTGACCATATCAAGAACCTCATCGCATTCATCCTGTTCGCCAGTTCTGAAGAGAAGGACCAGAGCGCTTCAGAGAACCTCCGGCGCATCAAAGACACAGCGTGGAATTAAATAGACTGATTCATCTCCGAGATACAAAAGTTTGAATGTCCAATCCGGAGTGGACACCCTCGTCGCTTACCGCGGTAAAAAGGTTTTAATAGAATGAAATCTCTCGTCATAGTAGAATCTCCGGCAAAAGCAAAGACCATCGCCAAGTACCTGGGGAAGAATTACATCGTCAAGGCCTCCGTTGGCCACATCATGGACCTCCCCAAGAGCAAGCTTGGCGTGGACATCGAGCACGACTTCGAGCCCAAATACATCGTGATCAAGGGTAAGGCTCCGATCGTAAAAGAGCTCAAGTCTGCTGCGAAAAAAGCTGATCGCATCCTGCTCGCAACCGACCCCGATCGGGAGGGTGAGGCAATTGCCGCGCACATTGCCGAGGTCATCTCGGGAAGCATAAAGGATGCTGAAGTCTACCGCGTGCTGTTCAATGAGATCACCAAGAAGGCTATCCTCCTGGCCATTGAGCATCCGGGCAACGTTGATATGAACAAGGTCGATGCCCAGCAGGCACGACGTGTGCTTGACCGTCTCGTCGGCTATCAGATCAGCCCCATCCTCTGGAAAAAGGTGCGACGCGGGCTCTCGGCCGGCCGCGTGCAGTCCGTGGCACTGCGGCTGATCTGCGAGCGCGAAGAAGAGATCAAGGCCTTCGTGCCCGAGGAATTCTGGTCCCTCACCGCTCTCCTCGAAGGTAAATCCCCTCCCCAGTTCGAGGCCAAGCTCATCAAGAGAGACGAAGAAAAGCTCAGGGTCAAGAATAATGAGGAGGCGCAGAAAATCCTCGCCGATCTCCAAGGCAGACCCTACAGCGTCGCCAAGGTGGAAAAAAAGGAGCGCAGGCGTAATCCTGTGCCGCCCTTCACGACAAGCAAACTTCAGCAGGAGGCCGGCCGCAAGCTCGGTTTCACCGCAAAGAGGACGATGGGCATCGCCCAGTCGCTGTACGAAGGCGTGGATGTGGGCAAGGAAGGCACCGTCGGCCTCATCACCTATATGAGGACCGACTCTACTCGCGTGGGCAAAGAGGCGCAGGACGAGGCCCGGGAACTTATCACCGGAAAATACGGCAAGGACTATCTGCCGGAAAAACCGCCTGTGTATGCCAGCGCAAAGTCAGCCCAAGAGGCACACGAGGCCATTCGTCCCACGTCGGCGATGCGCGAACCCGATATGATCAAAGAGCACCTTGAGAACGACCAGTACAGGCTGTACAAGCTCATCTGGAACCGTTTTATGGCGAGTCAGATGAATCCCGCAGTAATCGATCAGACCTCTGTTGATATTAAGGCCGGCGATTATACCTTCCGGGCAACCGGCTCGGTAGTAAAATTCCCTGGATTCATGGCCGTCTATATGGAAGAGAAACCCGAGGATCAGGTATCGGATGACGAGAACGGCGAGGCTGTTCTCCCGCCGCTGACCGAGGGGGAGGCGCTCACGCTCATCAAGCTCGATCCCAAGCAGCACTTCACACAGCCGCCGCCGCGCTTTTCCGAGGCATTGCTCGTCAAGACGCTCGAAGAAAAAGGCATCGGAAGGCCAAGCACCTATGCAGCCATCATATCCACGATCCAGGACCGGCATTATGTCCAAAAGGCAGAGAACAAGTTCCGGCCCACGGAGCTCGGCGTGCTCGTGAACGAACTTCTCGTGAACCACTTCCCCGTCGTTATGGATGTCGCCTTCACCGCCAGGATGGAAGAAGATCTCGACAAGATCGAAGAAGGACAGATGGGCTGGGTCGAAGCGGTGAAGGACTTTTACAAACCCTTTAACGAGAGTCTTGAAAAGGCCCATGCCGAAATGAAGGATTTCAAGTCCGAACAAACCCCTACCGATATCACCTGTGAGAAATGCGGAAAGCCAATGATAATCAAGTGGGGCCGGAACGGTCAGTTCCTCGCGTGCAGCGGATATCCGGACTGCAAGAACACGAAACCCTTCGTACGCAAGGAGAACGGCGAGGTTGAGGCCGCGCCCGAGGAGACCACTGACGAAAAATGTCCCAAGTGCGGATCACCCATGGTCATTAAACGGGGACGGTTCGGAAAGTTCCTCGCCTGCTCGCGCTATCCCGAGTGCAACCATACCCAGGGGATGTCAACGGGCGTCATCTGTCCCGAGGACGGCGGGCAGATCGTAGAACGTCGTTCCCGTTTCGGCAAGGTGTTCTACTCCTGTTCCAATTATCCTGCGTGCAAGTTCGCCATCTGGTACAAGCCAGTGTCGAGGCCCTGCCCCCGGTGCGGCGCACCGATCCTCGTGGAAAAATATTCCAAGAAGACCGGCCCCTACATCACCTGCTTGAAGAAAGAGTGCGGATATAAGGAAGAGCCGAAGGCAGACGCCGCCCTGCAGGGAGCAGCGAACAACGTGCAAGCTCATGCAGGCAGCGACACATAGCTGCATGATGCCCCATGTCCTATGTCCTTAGCCCTATCTCCCTTGCAAAATCTCACCTGATACGTTAAAGTATCTTTATGCGGAAGCACCTCTTCGACTTTCTCAATCACCTTAGGACTGAAAGAAACGTTTCTCACCACACTGAGCGGAGCTACCTTGCCGACCTTGAGCAGTTCTACGGTTTCCTCGGGGAGACCGATCTTTCTGACGTTGACCATCAGGCCCTGCGACAGTTCATCGCTCATCTCATGAAGCTTAAGATGAGAAAATCCACTATTGCCAGAAAGCTCTCGGCTATCAGGACGTTTTTTAAGTACTTGAACCGAGAGGGCATTCTCACAAACAACCCGGCGAGGCTCGTTATGACACCGCGCCGGGAAAAGCGCCTCCCAGCGGTCTTGACTGCGGACGACGCGCAACGGCTCATGGAAGCGCCGGGGGATAAAAGGCCGGAGGACCGCTATGCTGTGCTCAGGGACCGTGCCGTGCTCGAAACCCTCTACTCAACCGGCATCCGGGCAAGCGAGCTTACCGGTATGAACCGCGAGGACATCGACCATCACGATCAGATCATCCGCATCAGAGGCAAAGGGAGAAAAGAGCGGGTCGTAGCGGTGGGGCGCAAAGCTCTCGACGCTATCGACGCGTATCTTGACTGGAAGCCCGGGAGCGCCGAAGAGGCGGCGGTCTTTACCGGGCCGTCAGGAAAACGCTTGACAGCGCGCACGGTTCAGCGTATTTTAGAAAATTACAGAAAACAACTGGGGCTACAACAGAAAGCAAGCCCGCACACACTCCGGCACAGCTTCGCTACGCACATGCTTGAATCCGGAGCTGACCTCCGTGCAATCCAGGAGCTCCTGGGTCATGCAAGTCTTTCGACCACCCAGCGGTATACTCACCTCAATCTTGATTCATTGATGGAAGTATACGACAAGGCGCACCCGAAGGCGAGGAAGAAGCGGATATAAGATGTGCTAGCTGATGCGAAGAGAAGTAAATCATGAGTCAGGCACCAGGTATTTAGCATCGATGTCTGAAATTAGTTGGAGGGACCATGAGTGAAATATTCCTTCCGCACGGGACAACGATCCTAGCGGTACGGCGCAACGGGAAGACCGCGATTGCCGGCGACGGGCAGGTAACGGTCGGCGCCACGGTCATGAAGCATAACGCGAAAAAAGTGCGCAAGATGTATAACGACAAGATTCTTGCAGGGTTTGCCGGAGCCACCGCGGACGCCTTCACTCTCTTTGAAAAGTTCGAAGCTAAGCTGGAACAGTACCACGGCAATCTCACGCGAGCCGCCGTCGAGCTTGCCAAGGACTGGAGGACGGACAAGGTACTCCGCAGGCTCGAGGCGCTCATGATCGTGAGCGATGCCGAACGCTCATTCGTGCTGTCGGGGAACGGCGACGTGATCGAGCCCGAAAACGGGATTGCTGCCATCGGCTCAGGCGGCCCCTACGCCCTTGCCGCTGCCAGGGCACTCCTGGAGCACACCGCGCTGGACGCGCGAAAGGTCGCGGAAGAAGCCATGAAGATTGCGGCCCAGATATGCATCTACACGAATAACGATATTTCGATAGAAGAATTGTAAGGACAAGGTTTACGAAACAGGGTTGAGGTTATGATTTCCTGGACCCTGGACACTTGACCATGATTTCCGGAGGTTTTTTTGAAAGATACCCTGACACCACGGCAGATCGTCGAAGAGCTTGACAAGTACGTTATCGGCCAAAACAACGCCAAGCGGGCCGTTGCTATCGCCCTCCGTAACCGCTGGCGGCGGCAGCGCCTGTCTGAGGAACTGCGCGACGAGGTCATGCCCAAGAACATCATTATGATCGGTCCCACCGGTGTGGGCAAGACCGAGATCGCCCGGAGGCTCGCAAAGCTTGTCCAGGCCCCATTCCTTAAAATCGAGGCATCCAAATTCACCGAGGTCGGCTACGTTGGGCGCGACGTTGATTCCATCATCCGCGACCTTACGGAGATCGGCATCAACATGGTAAAGAACGAGATGTCCGAACAGGTTCAGGAAAAAGCCGCTGCACTGGCGGAGGAGCGATTGCTCGACCTGCTCCTGCCGCCGATAAGGACCTCGCCGGGTTTCGACCAGCCTTCCGCAGAACAGCAGGAGCATCACAAGAACACGCGCGAAAAGCTCCGGCAACAGTTCCGTGAGGGCAAGCTCGATGATAGGATGGTAGAAATCGAGCAGAAAGAAAAGGTCATGCCATTCGGCATCATCTCGAACGTCGGCATGGAAGAAATCGAGATGAACCTGAAGGAAATGCTCGGCGGGCTGTTGCCCGAGAAAACGAAACGGCGCAAGGCCAAGGTGCCTGATGCGCTCCGGATGCTAATCCAGGAAGAAGCGACGAAGCTCATTGACATGGACAAGGTGATCAAGGAAGCGCTCAATCGTGTGGAGCAGTCGGGCATTGTATTCCTCGATGAGATAGACAAGATCGCGGGCCGCGAAACGCATGGCCCCGACGTTTCTCGCGAGGGCGTACAGCGAGACCTTCTTCCGATCGTGGAAGGTTCGACGGTCACGACCAAGTACGGGCCGGTCAAGACCGACCACATTCTGTTCATCGCCGCAGGCGCGTTCCATGTTTCCAAACCGTCGGACCTGATCCCCGAACTCCAAGGCAGGTTCCCCATCAGGGTCGAGCTCGATTCTCTCGGCAAGGTCGAGTTCATCCGCATCCTGACCGAGCCGCAAAACGCCCTCATCAAACAGCAGGTCGCGCTCCTGGCCACGGAAGGAATATCCCTCGCCTTTTCCCGGGACTCAATCGAGGAAATCGCCGACATTGCTGCACAGGTGAACGAACGCACCGAGAATATTGGCGCTCGAAGGCTCTATACCATCATGGAGCGTCTGCTCGACGAGATATCCTTTAACGCTCCGGAGAAGAAGGGATCAACAATCGCGATTGATGCCACCCATGTGCGTGAACGTCTGGCGGACGTCGTCAAAAGCGAAGACCTGAGCAGGTATATCCTGTAGGTTTTGCCACAGAGGTCACAGAGAACCCAAAGCAATGAAAGAATCAGGATTGTTCCCGTTTTATTTTGCCTCTATCGTGATCTTCTCTTCGTCCCCTGCGTATTCTGTGGCCAGTATTTATTGAAGATTTTATGGAAAAATTGATCGAAAAAGCAAGGACCCTTATAGAAGCCATGCCCTATATACAGACCTTCCGGGGCAAGACCTTCGTCATTAAGTACGGCGGGAACGCCATGATCGATGAGGGATTGAAGGTGGGCTTCGCTCAGGACGTGGTCCTCTTGCGCTACATCGGAATCAACCCGGTGATCGTGCACGGAGGAGGTCCGCAGATCGGCAAGACCATGGAGCGTATGGGCAAGAAACCGACCTTCGTCTCGGGCCAGCGAGTGACCGACGAGGAGACCATGGACATCGTGGAGATGGTACTCGGCGGCAAGGTGAACAAGGAGATCGTGGACCTCATTAACCGAACAGGCGGCAAGGCCGTGGGCCTGACCGGCAAGGATGGCGGTCTGATCCAGGCGAAGAAGCTGAAGATGACGAAGAAATCCGAAAATACGGGCGAGACCGAGATCATCGATATCGGACTTGTCGGCGAAGTGACCGAGGTCCGTCCCGGTGCGCTGGTGGCGCTGGAACAGGGCGGCTTCATCCCCGTTATTGCGCCTGTCGGTGTCGGAGGGAATGGAGAGACTTACAACATCAATGCAGATCTGGTGGCAGGCGCCGTGGCAGGCGCCGTGAAGGCAGAAAAGCTCATCCTGCTCACAGACCAGTCAGGAATTCTGGACAAGGGGAATAAACTGATTCCAACGCTGAACAAGCACAATGTAGAGATGCTGATCAATTCCGGCATCATCACCGGCGGCATGCTGCCTAAGACCAGATCCTGTTTCGAAGCCCTCGATGCAGGCTGCGCCAAGGTCCATATCATCGACGGCCGCATCCCCCACGCTCTCTTGCTTGAGATATTTACCAAAGAAGGAATTGGAACCGAGATCACGCTCTAAAACATAATGCAGTCTCGTCAGGATAAAAAAGAGAGGATGAGTTACTTCATCCTCTCTTTTTTCATTGAGCAACTACATTTCTGCTTCATGATGCTTAATGACATTGGGCGCAGCTGGGGCCGCTTAAAAAAACGCCCTGCAGTGCCACCCCATGACACACGGTATTTGCACAGGAGCTCGATCCCATTGCTGCTACATAATTCTTATGGAGTGTAATGTCCGCGGCCCATGCTGTTGGATGGATCGAATTTACACCACCCAGATGGCAACTGGTACAGGACGGTCCGCTGCCCGCAACGCCTGCCAGGGTCGACCCATGACAGTTTGCATTCGAGCACGAGTCGGTCCCGTTGGCATTGACATAGAGCGAATGCTTATAATAGGCAAGATCGCCCCAATCCTGAGGATGCATAGATCCGATACCGCCCAGATGGCAGAGGGTGCACGAAGGGCCGCTGCCTGCAACACCGCTCAACGCTGTTCCATGACAGTTTATGTTTGCACAGGCAGTATTCCCATTGGCGGCAACATAAGCAGCGTGTGCGGTACCCGTCACTCCGCTCCATGCTTCGGGATGCACGGAATCAACTCCACCGAGATGACACTGGGTGCATGACACGCCGGAAATACCGCCGGCAAAATCACTACCATGGCATTCAGCACAGGAACTCTCATCCGCCTTTGCGGCGGTCATGTGGCCAGCCGGCAGCCAGTCAGCAGCATGGCCCTGGCCATCCGCACTGAACTGAGATTGAGAGTTCGGATTACTACAGCCAACCGTCAACAGCTGACTCATGAGTATGAGCAGGAATAGCGTTATAGCTTTATTCACCTGTGGCATTCGCTGCACCTCTCATTATTCTGACGGCCATGACAGGGGAAGCACGATTCGGGGTTGATCCTGCCATCGATTTTGTGCTGGTTCAGATAATCTCCCCGGTGAGGCATCGCAAGCTGCGGAGAGTCCTTGTACTTATCGCTCGGCTTCAATTCCTCGTTGTGTGCATGGCAATCCGAGCAGAATGACTCTTCGTGACACATGTCACAAGTTTGTTTATTAGCGGCAGCTGAGAATCTGTGTCGTGTGTAGAAATCCTCCGTATGACTGAGCGCTGCTCTCCAGTCGGAATGACATTCACTGCAGATGGGCATGCCCTCTACCTCGGTCGGGTGCTTTATTACCATGCTCTGGGTATGGGCGCACGCAAACAGGAGCAGAGCAAGCAGCGGCATGAGCAACAGCAGTGTTATTTTCACTGTTTTATTGTTCATACTACGCCCCCTTCCGTGTGCCCGACCCGATGTCAAAATGGTAAATCGCCTTCAGGAATACACGAACGTCCTTGTCGAAATCCGGGTTCTTTGAGTACTCAACATCAGCGCCCAGCGTCCAGTGTTCGATAAAGTCATATTGGGCGGCGGCTGATACAGAATATGCATTGCTCACGCCATTAATAGAGCTGTCGTAGTTCACATCCAGCACATCGAGAGTGAGATTGATTTTATCGATTTTTTTATACCCGTAGACCCGGTACTCCGTATACTTCAGGGGGTCGGACTCGCCATCCATACGATGGAGGGAGAGTCCGGCCCCTCCAGAAGCAGCAACAGTATATCTAATATTTCCGCCGCAGTATTTCGCACTGCCGGATACCTCGTATTCGTACGCCTTGTAGTCCACGGATATACTTATCTTATCGGTCAAAGCGTAGGCCACTTCTTCACCAAGTATCCGGACCTTCTCGTTCGGGTCGATGATCCCGGGTTGAAAACTGAATGCCGAAGAGGTCGCGCCCGTAAAATAATCCTCGTAATTGATCCAGGATGCCTCGGTGGTGAACCTTAGCTTATCGAAAGGACCAAGAACGAGATTATACGTGTTTTCCATCCAACCCTTCGTGATGGCGTTGTAGTTGGATCGTCCGATGATGTCTACCTTATTGATGGGATGGATCCAAAGATCGAGACCTTCCTCCTTCCGGAAGTCAGCGCTGTTCTTTTCCTCCTTGAGGTAGGATACGCCTATCCGGTACAAACCTGGTATCTGGTGAGTCAGATGGGCACCGTAGATGAGATTGTTACCCGGTTCATTGATCTCCGTCTCCACAGGCACGCCGCCAAAGCCTGAAATGCCGAAGTTGCCCTTTAAATCGGTCCGTGCATACAGGCCGTCAACCCTCTCTGCTGCCACGCCTTCAAAAACCATGACCCGGCCGAGATTGACGATGGTGTTATCGGTTTTGCCCTTAAAGCTTAGATACGAATATTGAAGATCTTCGGCGGTCTTTTTGTCGAATTCCTCGCCTTTCAGGTCATAGCGGAGCCATCCGCCTGTATGGAAAGAAATGGTCTCATCTCCCAGGTTCTGGATCGCGAAATCGAGGTATTCGTAAGCGCCTAAGATCTTCTGACCGTCTGCAGTCTCCCTGGATTGCACATAAGTATTAGAATCTCCTGTTATGCTGGCGGCCAGCGATGAAAATGGCATCAACATCACCAGCGAAAATAACGCGGAAACAATCGATCCTATTCTCATGACCAAGGGACCCCTTCGAATTTTTAGTGTCCTGTTGCTGTTTTTTAAGAGGTCTCCCTCTTCCTCATGTATCAAAAAAGCTGCCGGTCCACGGTGTTGAAAAAGACTAGTTCCCGGCGGACCATCCGGGGTCCACCGGGAGCTAATTACAGATTTGGTGCTGTTGTTTCTGCGGTCACTTACTAAAACTGCCCGATCGAGTTGGTAAGTACCTGTTGAACGAACGACGGGTTGTGAATGCCCAAGCTGCCATCGCGCTCGAGCATCATCCAGTTCCAGTTGCCTTTCTTCAGAATGTCGTTCGGCCCGAATACCGGGATATTGCCTGCCGCATCCGTAGTGAGGGTCGACAGGGTTGCTTTCGTCCCGGATGTAATGTTACCGGGCGTGCCGTTAAAATAGAAGGTACCATTAGAATACGTGATGCTAGTAGTGCCGGCAAGTGTCCATGCCGCCTTGCTGATGTAGAATGTTGCCGGTAACCTCGAAAGCATGTTAGCAGACATCTTCTGGCCGAGGACCAGCATCTGGTCTTCAACATATGCCTGGATCGCCGCACCGTCAACGTTCGAGCTGTGACAGTTCGCGCAGAGAGTCGGTACATCTGCGTCCTTGATGTAAAAGACATGGCTGCTGGTGGCCGGCACTCCGTGTGAAAGGTGCGTCTGCGGGTTAAGCGTCATGTGGCAGCCTACGCAGGTGTCCTTCACGTTTGCATGCTTTGAAAGCATGGGAAGAGATGTCCCCATGAAGAAGAAGTCACGGCCCATGAGCACTTCGGCCTGAGCCGCATCGTGCGGCGTATCCAACATGAGTGGAGCATATGCATCGGTGTCCTCATGGAGGAATGTCAGGCCTGTCGGCGACAGGTTGCCGCCGGGGCAGGTACCCGTGCCGGCGCCCGTGCCGGTAGGTGCGGAAGCGCACTGGAGGCCATTCCTGTTGTTGTGGCAGGCCATGCAGATAGCACCCTTGCCCACGCCGTCAACGCCGAAGCCGGCCATGGTCATCTGGATGCTGTCGCTGATCCTGAGCTGGTTCTCGTTGGTGTCATTATGCGGGTCGTGACACGCTGTGCAGGTCTGTACATGTGCATTGTCCTTCGTCCAGGTGATCACGGATGCCGGAAGCGTGCCCGAGTTGCCCGTAGCCAACTGGGAAACGTATGCCACGAATCCCTCGGCCGTATGGCATCGGGCGCAGGAGCCGTCCGTAGATTTGGCATGACCGAGATATCCTGTCGCATCGAACTGGTTCATGTTGGAATGACCCTTGTTGGTGTCCGGGTTGAGGGTGCGCCACTCTGATACATAGTGATGGCCGGTGCCTGACGAATGGCAGGCCGCGCATACTTCCGTGCTGTAATCGACTCGGACGGTGGTACCCGCCAGATCGCTTGACAACGTGCCGCTTATCCTCGCGTGAGCGACGTCGGTTGAGCCGGTGTCCTGCGGTCCATGGCAGTTCTCGCACTGGATGTTCGCGCGCCGAGCCGTGTTTGGTGCGCTTGCAAGCATGGCAGCCCATGCGCCGGTCGCTTTCTGATACTTGAAGCTTTCTGCTGCCATCATGTCATCGAAGCCGTCATTGGCCGCCATCTTGGCGAGGTCATATCCGGTCGTATGGCAGGTGAGGCAGGAGTCGCTGTTCGAGGTGATGTTCTCGAGTCCTCGGGTGAAGAACGAAGCGTGCGCGGTCGATTTCCACGGCGTTATCTTATCTGGTGCTATGGTGCCATTATGGCAGAAGCCGCATGCCCAGTCTGCCTGGATCACCGGCCAGTTCGTGTACGTCTGAGACGAAGATGTCGATGAAGGAGCCCAGGAGTACCACATGGAGTTGGCTGTGGTTACGGTCTTCGAAGTGTAAACAGCCGTGTTTTCCGCGTCGATAACCCCGACCCACTTGCCTGCATAGATGTTTATGGTGCCGCCGGGTGTTGCCGTGACGACATACTTGCCCTGGACATCAGGGGTGAACGAGGGGTTCTGGCCCGTGCCGATTGACGTCGACGTAGAGTAGGTTGCGCTCGACGAAGGACCGGTAACAGTCCACGTGGTCGTTGTAGAGGTCGAACCGCTGTTAAGGTAAACAGGAAGGCCTATGGCGACATTCTTTAAGCCGGGCTGTAGGCCCACGGAATTGATGCTTACGGAGACCTTCGTTGACCCGCCCATGCCGTCCGTCACCGTTACCGCCGGCGCGATCGTTCCTCGGGTGTCGGAGTTAAACGGAAGGACGCCTATGCGGTTCTCCTGCACATAGGCTGAAACATAGCCGCCAGGATCGGTTGACGGGGCCGCCGTGCCGCCCAAGGCAGTGGCAAGGGACGGGGTGGTCGCCGTCGCCTGAGTCACTATCGCGTTTGCCTTAGCACCACTAGACCATGCATAGGAAAGCGATGCGCCCTTGGGTGATGTGGCTGTTGCCGTCAGTGTGACCGGCACGCTGAAGCCGACGTTCTGGCCGGAAGCGGCCAGGGTCACAGAGGGCTGCCCTGAAGCAGCCGTCTGAAGTGCCGCATTGAGCGGTGAAGTGGTACCGACAGCCACATTCACGCTCGCAGTCGCCGAAGTGTAACCGGCCATGGCGAACGTAACGGAGTAGGAACCCGCAGGTACGGAAAGCGTATAGCTTCCGTCCGCGCCGCTCGCGGCCGAGCCAGTCACCGGGTTCGTGCTCACAGTAACGCCTGAGATGGGATTCGTAGTAGTTCCAGCCGTGATGATTCCACTGATGGTGCCCGTGGTGCTTCCTGCCGCGCCGTTACTGCCTGTACATCCAGCGAAGAGGAAAATAAGAGGAATTACTAATAATCCCAGCATGACAGCTTTGCTCTTTGAAACCATGTGACCATCCATAAACCATTTCTCCTTTCTTTTTCCCGATGACCTAATCATCATATGAATTTAAAGATTTCTTGTTAACGTAACCACTACACAATCAATACTACTGGTTCAAATTATCATGGAAGCTCCTAATAACATACGCATATCATGTAACGGTGCATTTACATCATCCTGCCCATAATTTCGTCAATTAAGCAAAATACTTTAGATGTATATGATAAATTTGTATGCACTTCATATGCCAATTAAAATACATACATTTTTTCAATATGTTAGCATGAATCTAAACTATTTATTGTCAATTTATTGAGCGAATGAACGCAGAGATGTTGGATTCCTGTCAATGTGAGTATGATGATTCTGAGGGTTTAGCCGCGTTAGGAGGAACGCTGACAAGGAATTACAGACATAAAATCGTGGTTAATAAAATGAGGGTGGGTAAGATTGCAGGTAATTAACTCAAGCCAAAGAAATCCCGGATCTTGGAAAGCAGCCGGACTGAAACATCTTTCTTGCGTCGCTCAAGGGCCGCTGCGTCAAGCCGTTCGCGCTCCGCATCAAGGCCTGCCTGGCGTTCGGAGAGGATATGGCTCAAGGATTCAACGATAGATGGATTATTGGCCAGCGTGATGCCAAAACTCTCCTTATCGATCACGATAAGTTCAGCGTCATCCTTCACGTGAATGCTGGCAGTGCGTGCTGCGCCGGTGAGCAAACTCATCTCGCCGAAAAAGTTTCCGGGACCAAGCGCTGCCACCACAGCAGTCTCGTCCGGAGACTTTTCCACAACCACATCCACTCTGCCGCTCTTTATGATGTAGAATGAATCTCCCGGCTCCCCCTGCCGCACGGGGACCTCTCCTGATGCATAAGATTTCACGCTCAGATGCTCGACCAGTTTCTTGAGCTCCGGTTTGCTGAGCGGTGAGAGTATTTCCACCTTTTCCAGCAAAGCCATGATCTCTGTGTCCCGCTGTTCCTGTTCTGCCCGGAGGCCCTCCAGAGTAATGTTGTGCATGTTTACATCCCTGATCGGCATGGGGATGTCGATGCCGCTTCTCCGGAAGCAATACCAAAGGAGGTTCATGATCTGCCCTTCCGTATCCCCATGGGTTGCGAAGTTGGCCAGAGGATAACGAATCTCATATTGGACAGAAAAGTCGCCGTAGCTGATCACCCGGATCCTGGGTGCCGGTCCCTTGGCAACGCCCGGCACGGTTGACAGAACCTCGAGGACGGCGCTCTTGACTTTGTTCGGTGGGATTGCGTAGCTCACCCCTACCGTAAGTGTCCGCAACACGTTTGTATCGGGCAGGCTGTAGTTCACCACGGCCCCGCTCAGGACCGCGCTGTTCGGGATGAACACCTCATTGTTCTCGAGGGTCATGATCCTTATCGACCTCAGGGTGATGTCCATCACGCGTCCCTCATGTCCGCCGGCCAATATCCAGTCCCCCTGCTTGAGCGGTTTTTCGAGATGGATCGTGAGCCCTGCCAGCATATTGGCGAGGGTGCTCTGGAATGCCAAGCCAATGGTCGCTGTGAGCACCGTGGTCGTAGCAATGAGTGAGGTAACATTGATGCTCAGGATCTCCTTAAGGAGGATCAGCGTGAGCACTACCAGGACAACGGATGTTATGATATTCTTGAATGCCGCAGGAAAGCTGCCTCGCTTCCACCGGACGATGAAAAGATCACCGTACGTATAAAGCCCGAGGCGGAGCGCCGCGAAGGTCATAACAAGCCAGGAAAAGAAATTCAAGTAGTTTGCAATCCTCGGATGGTATTCGGCGGGCCCAAGGTGCAGGAATATCTGGATGGAAATAAACAATACGACAAGCTTCAGACCGAAGCCGATGGGCTTGAGGAGGTCCGATTTTCTGGCAAGCAAGCCGATCGCCATGCTGCCGCCGACGTAAATGATTATGCTCAGCGCAAGCACCCAGAACGGCGAACCCGTGAGGTCTTGAAGAAAATCCATCGGAAGCCTCCTCATAAAATACAGAAGGAAAATTGCGGAAAGATTCATGAAGTTTTAATTCTGCATTTTATTCCTTGCATCCTTCATTTTTTTATTGATCTCTCCCCACAATTCCTTGATCCCCTGACCGTTCTTGGCCGATGTCATGAGCACCGGCTCTGTCATCTCCAGACGCGAGAGGATGCTGCGCCGTGCGCGCTCGGCCTCCTGACGGTTAAGCTTGTCGGCCTTGGTCACGGCATATATCGCAGGGATATCATACTGCCGCAGCCATTCTATCAAACGGATATCGCGTTCATCGGGTTCCCGTCGCACATCGAGGAGCACAACGACAGCTTGCAATTCCGGGGAATCTTTCAAATAACCTTCGATCATCGGCCTCCATGCGTCGGTCACTGCGTACGGAACGCGAGCATAACCGTATCCGGGGAGGTCAACGAAATAGAATGCTTCGTTTATAATGAAAAAATTGATGAGCTGGGTTTTACCGGGCGTAGCGCTTGTCTTTACCAGATTCTTGCGGCAAAGAAGAGCATTAATAACTGATGATTTGCCCACATTCGACCGGCCGGCAAAGGCGATCTGCGGTTTTCGATCACTGGGAAACTGTTTTGGCCCCGTTGCACTGGTAACGAATTCGGCAGAGAGTATTCTCATAAATTCCAGATGACAAGGAGTAGAAGGCGAAAGTCCGAGAACTGTCTAAAAAAAATCAGAGGGCAGTAGAGAACGGTTCATTTCTGACGTCTCCTGTCTGTCCTCTGTCGTCTGCTATTGTTTTTCTGATCAATGCGTTACGCTATCTTCTCGTAAATGAGCAGCGGCTCGGCTCCTTCGTTGATCACCTCTTCGTTGATGATGCACTCCCTGATGCCGGGCTGGGACGGGACATCGTACATCACGTTCAGCATCACGTCCTCAAGGATGGCACGGAGACCACGCGCACCTGTCTTCCGGCTGATCGCCTTTTTGGACACGGCATCAAGCGCCCCCTCGGTAAATCGCAGCTTGCAGCCTTCGAGCCCCAGCAGCTTCTGATACTGTTTGATGAGGGCGTTCTTGGGGCGCGTGAGAATATCGATGAGTGCGTGTTCGTCAAGCTCTTCGAGCGTGGCCACGACCGGCATGCGGCCGATGAATTCCGGAATGAGACCATACTTGAGCAGGTCACCGGGCTGGAGGCTGGCGAGCGTCTCGCTCAGCTTCCGCTCCTTTTTGCTCTGGATGTCAGCGCCAAAACCCATGGTCTTCTGGCCGATGCGCTGCTCGATGATGGCATCAAGGCCCACGAACGCGCCGCCGCAGACAAACAGGATGTTCTTTGTGTCCACCTGGATGAATTCCTGGTGGGGATGCTTACGGCCTCCCTGCGGGGGGACACTCGCAACGGTCCCCTCAATGAGCTTCAGAAGCGCCTGCTGCACGCCCTCGCCGGATACATCACGCGTGATCGAAGGGCTCTCGGACTTGCGGCTGATCTTGTCAATCTCATCGATGTACACAATGCCGCGCTGTGCGCGTTCCACGTCGTAGTTGGCGTTCTGGAGGAGCTTGAGAATGATGTTCTCCACGTCCTCGCCCACGTACCCCGCCTCCGTGAGCGTGGTGGCGTCAGCGATGGTGAACGGAACATCGAGAATGCGGGCCAGCGTCTGGGCGAGAAGGGTCTTGCCCACGCCCGTGGGACCGATCAGGAGAATATTGCTCTTCTGGAGCTCGACTTCATCGCCGATCTCATGCTGGACACCTATCCGCTTGTAGTGGTTGTGCACCGCCACGGACAGGATCTTCTTTGCGCGCTCCTGCCCAATCACGTATTCATCGAGGGTGCGTTTGATCTCCGCGGGTTTCGGCAGGCGGGGGATCTTCGCTTCCTTGACCTCCTCCCACTCCTCGGCGATGATCTCGTTGCAGAGGTCCACGCACTCATTGCAGATGAATACCGAAGGGCCGGCTATGAGCTTCTTGACCTCTTCCTGCCCTTTGCCGCAGAACGAGCACTTGAGGGGGGTTGTATGTTCTTTTTTCTCTTTCTCTGACATAGCGTCATTTCTCCTTTGTACCGCGAGGCATTTTCTTCGCGATCACCTCATCGACAAGACCATACTGCTTTGCATCTTCGCCGGACATGAAGAAATCACGGTCTGTATCGGTCTGGATCTTCTCGATGGGCTGGCCCGTATGTTTTGAAAGAATCCGGTTCAGAGTATCCTTCATGTTCAAAATCTCCCGGGCATGGATCTCAATGTCGGTTGCCTGTCCCTGGAACCCGCCCATGGGTTGATGTATCATAATGCGTGCATGGGGCAGAGAAAACCGTTTGCCCTTGGTACCGGCTGCCAGCAAAAGCGCTCCCATGCTTGCGGCCTGGCCGATGCAGATGGTCGAGACCGGCGACTTGATATAGTTCACGGTATCGTAGATGGCAAGCCCCGCGGTGACGATGCCACCCGGGGAGTTGATATACAGATAGATGTCCTTATCGGGGTCGTCCGCCTCAAGGAACAGGAGCTGCGCTATCACGGTGTTCGCCACCACATCGTCGATAGGCGTGCCGAGGAAAATGATCCTGTCTTTAAGGAGTCTGGAATAAATATCATACGCCCGCTCACCGCGGCTCGTTTGTTCTATTACCATGGGGATCAATGACATATCGTTATTTTCTCCTGACGTGTTTCTCTTGCTCAATTATAACTCTTCTTTGCGCGGGAAAGCAAGAGACCGAGCGTCTTTTCCTGGATCAGCGAGGTCCTCAGGTTGTCCAGGCCGCCGTCGAGCGATTCATAGTATTTTTTGATCGCCTCAACGGGCTGACCCGATGTCCTGGCCATCATCGCCAGCGCAGAGGAAACTTCCTGTTCTTTCACTTCGACCTTTTCTTTATCGGCGATGGCGTCGAGGATCAGCAAACCCCTGACGCGTTTCTCTGCTAGGACTTTATTCTCTTCACGGAAATTTGCAATATCGAATGATTTCACATCCCTACCTTGCCGAGCCATGCGCGTGGCCTGCTGGCGGGCCATGGCCTGCAGTTCACGTTCCACCATGCCCGGCGGGACGTCGAAAGAATGGGCATCCACAAGCTTCGAGAGCAGTTCCTCACGCTGGGCCGATGCCAGCTCGTCCCGTTTCCGTGCTTCGAGATCCTTCTTGATCCCCTCTCTCAATTCGTCCACCGACTTGTTACCGCCAATGTCCTTGGCGAACTCATCATTCAGCTCGGGGAGGACCTTTTTCTTGATCTCCTTGAGTGTAACTTTGAAGGTTGCATCCTTGTCGGCCAAGTCCTTCTTGTTGTAGTCCGCGGGAAATGTAACCTTGATCTCACGCGTCTCACCCTTGTTCATGCCAGTCAGCTGGTCCTCGAAGCCGGGGATCAGGGCGTTCGTGCCCAGGGCCATCATATAATCGGAAGCCTTGGCACCGTCGATGGGCTTGCCTTCCCTGTGGCCTTCAAAGTCGATAATCGCGGTATCATTCTTCTCGAGCGGCCGCCCTTCAACTACTTCGAGCTGTGCATACATTTCGCGGAGGCGATCAATCGTCTGATTTACTTCATCGTCGCTCACCGTGACTTCCTTTTCCTTCACCTCGATACCGTCGTATATGCCGAGTACGATGTCTGGCCGGACCTCCACGGTGGCCGTAAAAGTGAGCGGAGACCCTTTTGCCAGCGATGAGACATTGTCGATCTCGGGCACGTCAACGGGGTTGAGACTATGCTCCTGCAGCGCCCGCAGATAGGAATCTGAGATCAGCCGGTTCATGACTTCGGACCGGACCTCCTCTCCATAGTGTCTTTCCACGATTGCCTTTGGGGCCTTTCCCGGACGGAATCCGGGGATCTTGGCCTTTTTTGCAACGTCCGAGATCGCTTTGTCCATCTCTTTTATGACGGAATCCGGCGCGATCTCAATATTGAGTTTTTTCTTTACCGGGCTGATGTTTTCGACAGCGACTTTCATGATCTACCACCTTTACTTAAGAGTCTAGGGAGTCTTTGAGTCCAAAGAATTTTTAACACATGAAGACGTTACGGAACAGGACATTCAAAAAGGCGACCTGGGATGACGGCGTCACCCGCCATTCGACCCCTGGGTATTTGGTGCGAGAGGGGGGACTTGAACCCCCACGGTCGCCCACCAGATCCTAAGTCTGGCGCGTCTGCCAGTTCCGCCACTCTCGCCGTATGAACAAAGAGAGCAGTGAACGATAAGCAGCCCACGATCCCGCTGCCTGCTGCTCACTGCTCCCTGTGTATTATATGGTGAGCCGTGAAGGAGTCGAACCTTCGACCCGCTGATTAAGAGTCAGCTGCTCTACCAACTGAGCTAACGGCCCATAACGATCGATACTAGAACCAGATGAAAAGCGGATTTATTATACTTATCTTGTCATCTGGATGCAACAAGAAAATCAACAATTTAAGATGGGAAAGCAGAACTCGCGGTTCTTTTTTTTTATTTTTTATGGCGCGCCCGGCGGGAGTCGAACCCACGACCTTCGGCTTCGGAGGCCGACACTCTATCCAGCTGAGCTACGGGCGCAAACTAATTTTGGAATGCAGATTTCGGAATGAGGATCAGGGATATTATAGCACCTCATTTTCATTCCGAAATCAGCATTCCGTAATCAATATCTGGCGCGCCCGGCAGGGCTCGAACCTGCGGCCTGCGGATTCGAAGTCCGACGCTCTATCCAGCTGAGCTACGGGCGCGGAATGATGCCACATAAACAGTAAGACGGCCGGACAGGCCGTCTCACTCATGGAAAATTGGGGTGAGCGACGGGGCTCGAACCCGCGGCCACAAGGGCCACAACCTTGTGCTCTACCAGCTGAGCTACGCCCACCATGTGAAACTGAATTCAATACTTGCAATGAAAAATTCAAAATAAAAGGTGTTTATATCATACCTTAAAATTTTGAACTTTTCTATTTAATTTTTCCAGATTTGATGGCGCGCCTGAAGGGATTCGAACCCCTGACCCACAGCTTAGAAGGCTGTTGCTCTATCCACCTGAGCTACAGGCGCACATGAACTTGTTGATCTTAGCCCATAGCAATGAACCGTCAGCTAACAATCTTGAGCCGAAAAGTGGTCGGGGCGAGAGGATTTGAACCTCCGGCTTTCTGCTCCCAAAGCAGACGCGCTACCGGGCTGCGCCACGCCCCGAGGTACATTACCGTAACGTCATTTACCTCTGACTTGCAGGCCTATAATACTCACCCCACCAATTGTTGTCAAGTTCTATATATCCGAAGAATATGCATTTTCCCCCGTTACCGGTGAAATTTTCGCGACATTCTCTGTCAGCAGAAACAGCTTTTCCCTTGAAATACCCCGAATTTTATACTATGATAACGCCTATGGAAGAGCGGATCGGGTCGGTGATCAAGTTTTTCGAAAAAACATCCATCGCTGCAATCAAATTGGACTTCGGCGACCTCGCAGTGGGCGATACCATTCATCTCAAGGGCAACAAAACCGACTTCACCCAGAAAATCGAGATCATGGAGTTCGACCACCAGCCTGTGCAGAAAGCCACCCGCGGCCATTTTACCGGCATTAAGCTCTCCCAGGCTGCCGAGCCTTTCGACCTTGTTTACAGAGTCACAGGATAAAGCGCCACCCCATGTTCATCTACGTCATTAAACGAACGCTCCTAATGATCCCCATTCTGTTCGGTATCACCGTGTTGAGCTTTGGCGTCATGAGGCTTGCGCCGGGCGGACCCGCAGAGGCTCAGATGGAATTCTCGGCCAAAGCGTCGGCTGAGGCCCGGGAGCGACTCCGGAAGCTCTATGGCGCGGATCAGCCTTTTTATAAACAGTATGCTACATGGCTCAAGAAGTTCATAACGCTTGATTTCGGAGAGGCCTTCGCCGATGGCCGCAAGGTCAAGGACAAAATTCTAGAACGCCTGCCGATCACGCTCACGATCAACCTGCTCTCCCTTGGGCTTGTACTCCTCATAGCCATCCCCATCGGTATCATGTCGGCAACACGACAATACTCGCTCATTGATCGTTTCACAACGGTGTTCGTCTTCGTAGGTTTTTCCACACCCTCGTTCTGGCTCGCGCTCCTGCTCATCTACATGCTCGGTGTGCAATGGGGCGTACTTCCCATATCAGGAATTCAAAGCCTGGACACAACCGGTCTTACGCTCTGGGGCAAGCTTTCGGACTGGACCCAGCACCTGATCCTGCCGGTCTTCGTATCGGCCTTCGGCGGGCTGGCCGGGTTCTCGCGCTACATTCGGAACAACATGCTCGAGGTCCTGCGCCAAGATTACATCCGTACCGCCCGGGCCAAGGGGCTTCCGGAAAGAACAGTCATTTATAAACACGCGCTCAGGAACGCGCTCATGCCGGTTATCACCATTCTCGGCCTCTCGCTCCCCGGCATCATCGGCGGCAGCGTGATCATGGAAACTGTTTTCAGTATCCCCGGCATGGGACAGCTTCTATACCAGGCCGTCTTCTCGCGTGACTACAACCTCGCCATGGGAATTCTCGTGCCGGCAGCATTTCTCACGATGCTCGGCAATTTCTTTGCCGATATTGCGTATGCCTTTACGGACCCCAGGGTGAGACTTCGTTAGGGCGTGATGCGAAGTCCGGAATATGACACAAACAGTATAAAAGAGATGAGAAAAAGCGAATCCTTCACATCCCAAACCCTTCATTACCTCATGAAGAACCGACTCGCTGTCCTCGGCGGGATACTGGTGCTGCTCGTCTTTATTTTTTCTATCTTCGCCCCTTACATCGCACCGTATAATCCATCCCTCATTGACATCAAGAACATCCTTGTCGGCCCAAGCTTTTCGCACCCCCTGGGGACAGACGATCTCGGAAGAGACGTTCTCTCGCGCATGCTCTGGGGAGGAAGGATATCTCTTGAGGTAGGATTCGTAGCCGTGGGGATTGCGACAATCCTTGGCATTCTTTTGGGCTCTATCGCGGGTTACTACGGCGGCTGGATCGACAGCCTGATCATGCGGGCTGTCGATATCATGCTAAGCATTCCCACGATCTTCCTGGTGCTCGCCGTGATCGCCATCCTGGAGCCGAGCATCATCAACATTATGATCGTGATCGGCCTCACGAGCTGGATGGAGCCGGCCCGGCTCATCCGTGCCGAGTTCATATCGCTCAAGGAGCGGGAATTCGTGGTCGCCGCACGCGCCATCGGCGCCACGGACGTCCGCATCATCATGAAACACGTTCTACCGAACGGCCTCTCCCCCATTCTCGTGTCGGCTACCATGGGCATAGGCGGAGCGATCCTTATCGAATCCGCTTTAAGCTTCCTCGGCCTCGGCGTTCAGCCCCCTACGCCGAGCTGGGGGAGCCTACTCTCATCGGGCAAGGACAACATCGAGATCGCCTGGTGGCTTTCGGCCTTCCCCGGCCTCGCTATCCTCATCACCGTGCTCGGCTATAACCTCTTAGGCGAAGGCATCCGCGACGCCCTTGACCCAAGACAGAGAGAATAGTTTGCGCATCACTTTCTCTACTAAATTGCAGTTGCATCTTCTTGATGATTTAGATAATATGAAGATTACGTCTAAAACCGTTAGACTGAATATCCAAAAACATCGTCCATGCGTGTCAATTAATAATAATTATACTGCGTTTTCATCATATTGTTGGACATGAGAGGACATGGGTGGAATGTGAATGAAGAGTTAAGGGAACGGATAGGCGGGTTGCTTCGGGAGCTCAGATCGGGTAAAGATCGGCGATAATCGATTGAGCCAAATTACAAGGGGCCTGAACGGAGAAGTGCAAAAGACGGAAAATCCTAGAAATGAGAAAGACCGACCATTGCTTAAGGTGTTTAACCTACAGGGTGGTCTAAGGAACATCCTTCAAACCAACGACAACTGTAGGCATCGAATATTATGCGTATAAAAACGATCCTGGAATTTCCTGGAAAACTCCCCAAACCATTTCTTACGTTAATCGGTTTTCTTCTCGTACTGGCAATCGGCAGTCTTGACTCCATTACGAGCTATGATATTTCCATTGCAACTCTCTATCTACTTCCCATCATACTGATTGCTTGGTTCGAGGGAGGAGTCCCTGCTGCCCTTATATCAATTTTCAGTGCTATAACCTGGGCCGTGTCTGATCTGATTTCTGGACATCCTTATTCTCACATCGCTGTTCCCATCTGGAATGCCACAATGGTGCTCGGCATGTTTTTAATCGTTTCGTATTCCATTGCAGCCATCAAGAAACTGTTAATAAAGGAGCATGAGCATGCCTACACGGATGATTTGACGGGCGTAGCGAACATCAGATCCTTTTATGAGCAGGCACGTACCGAGATCGGCAGATCAGCTACATCAAAACAGCCCCTTACTCTCGCATATATCGATATAGATAATCTAAGACACATAAATGACACCCTCGGACATATTGCCGGCGATTATCTTCTCCATGAAGCAGCACAAACATTGAGGGCAACATTGCGGTCAGCAGATATTATTTCAAGACTTGGAGGTTCCAAATTCGCTATCCTTATGCCCGGAACAAAGAATGAGGACGCCACCGTTGTCATTTATAATGTTCAGGAACATCTTCTGGATATGGTGGGACGTAACGGTTGGCCTGTAACCTTCAGTACAGGTGTTGTTACCTGCGACGACCCGACATATACAATAGATATACTGATCAAAAAGGCCGAAGATCTTATGAATGCCGCCAAGGAAACCGGCAAAAATATCGTGCAATCTAAAATATTGGATTTCTCATCAACTGCCTCTTAACAGCCTAGGTTGCCCGATGGATGGACGGTCTCCCATGCTATATCAAACAGAAAGCTTGAATATTGGCATACCTACTGTCCTTAACCGCTGTCCCTGCCTGAATTTGACGTAATTCGAAAAGACCAAACATCAGGAGAATTCTTAGGCAAGTGCCAAAATAGTCGGAAGCTATTCGACGTAAAAGGTACAAAAATCTGCGAGAGATGCCACAAATAACAGCTTAACATGGGCACCCAACTTCCGCGTAGCAACCGTTACTTGCTTGGATCCGTCAGAACAGCAATATTGCTATATAATGGGCATACTGGCCTTGTTGCTTTCTTTCCCTGTCACGCCTTCTTCCTGTTCAGCAAAAAAGGCTATAATAATCTTATGACCGTCGTATTCATCGATTACACTCCTCTCTACTATACGGACATAGCGAAGGCCGGCGTCCCTTCGGCAAGAAGCGGCAAATTCGTCCAGATCCGACACGGATCCACGGAATATCTCGTCTTCTCGCCTAAAGAGTTCACGAAGTACCATGCCAACATCGTTGAACGGTTCTGTCTCGACAAGGGAGTCGAAGGAGGCTATGATTCCGGGGGGAAGCGTTACGACATCTCTGATCGTGCGTGGATTGTTACCGGCGGCGGGAAATACGAAATCGATACGTATAAAAAGACAATCAAGCTCTATGACGACTCCATGGCCTATGGTAAATTCGACATCCTAGGGCTGAGGGAGAAGATACTTTCCCTGCCCGAATTCTGCGTCTTCACGGTCCTTATCGAATAACCCACTACTGCTTCTTCTTTACTATTGCCTGCTGCCTCGCCTTCTTCTTACTCGCTCGATACCTATCGATAGCCTTTTCGTGCGCACCATAATCATTCGAGAAATAGTGGCTGCCATCCCCTTGGGCCACGAAGAAAAGATAGTCCGCAGGCTCTGGATAGAGAGCGGCAAGGATTGCGCCCTGACCGGGGTTTGCGATTGGTCCTGGAGGAAGGCCCTTGTGAAGATAGGTATTGTATGGAGAATTCCGCCTGAGATCCTGCGCTGTGACATTGGTGACCCACGCCTTGGTGCCGTAAACAGCGGTCGGGTCCGCCTGAAGCCTCATGCCCTTCTTAAGCCGATTGTGATACACCGCGGAGATGAGTTTCCGCTCGGAAGCCACCTTGGCTTCTTTCTCTACGATCGAAGCCAGCGTGATGATCTGCTGTTCGCTAAACCCGAGCTCCTCGGCTCGAGCGCGGTAGCTGTCGTCAAACACCGCCTTGTAGCGCTGAACCATTTTCTTCGGGACGTCTTCGATCTTGATGCCCTTGGGTAGATAGTAGGTGTCTGGGAACAGGTATCCTTCGAGCGTATCAGCATCGATGCCAAGGGAATGGACGTATTCCTTGTTCTTCACCAGCTTTATGAACTCCTGGGGGTCGGAGATGATCGGCGTGTTTGCAAGAGTCCATCCGATCTGATAGAGATTGTATCCCTCCGGTATCACGACCTCGTACTCGATAATCTTGCCTTTTCTGAGTGCCTCCAGCACCTCCCACATGCTCATGCTCGTACTCATCCCGTAATAGCCTACACGCACCTTGCGACTGATGCCCTGAAGCCTTCCGATGATCTCGAAATATCCCCGATAACGGATGATGCCTTCTTTCTGGAGCGTACTCGCGATGACCTTAAAACTCATGCCCTCCGTGACCTGCACTTCCTTCCAAACCTTTTCCTTTGATGGCGGGACAAACAGTGCTGTGTAAAAATGGATCATTACGGTGAGCATGCCCGTAGCAATCAGGAACGACGGCCACGGGTGTTTCTTGACCCATTCTTTGATGCCCTCCCATCGGGAAATCAATGCCTGTTTCGGTTCATTTTTCTGCACGTACAACCCTTTCCTACAACTGCCCTGACCGCAGGATGCCAATGAGTAACCAGATCCCCAGGAGCGCCGCGATCACATACCCGATCAGACCGAACATCGGCAGTCCGAAGAGTACCGGCCCTGTCCCTGCATGGATGATGATGGAAGATGATACGATTATGGCCGCTGTCATGATGCTGAATGATAGGCGGTTGCTCGATCTGTCAAGGTCACGGATGAAATGATTGAGATCCTCGTGGTGTATATTCACCCGGAAATCGCCACGCATGAATTTTCTGAATGCCGTCTTCATCTGCCGCGGCAGGAGTGAAAAAGCATCGGTGAAGTCCACCACGTTCTTCCTCAGGATTTCGGCGGCCCTGAGCGGGTTTCGTCTCCGGTGAATGAGTTCTGCCACGTAAGGTTTTGCCGCCTCAAAATAATTGAATGTGGGATCAAGCTGCTTCAGGATTCCTTCGAGCGTGATGAGCGCTTTGTCCATGAGATACAAATTCTGCGGCATCCTCAGCTTGTGACGGATGAGGATATGGGTGACGCGGTCTACGTAATCACCGAAATCGATCTGTTTCACCTGCATGCTGTAGTAGGGTTCCAGAAGTTCAGCAAGGTCCTCCTTCATCTCACGTTGAAATTTTTCTACATCCACCGAATCCTCGGACAAAAACCCGAGATTCACGTACTGTCGGACAAGGGCGTCGTAATCATGCCCTGCCAAGGCGAGGAAGGTGTTCGCGAAGTGTTCCATGTTCTCTTCCGTAACCCGACCCACGATGCCGAAGTCCACGAGGCCGAGCCTCCCGTCGGAGAGCACGAAGATGTTTCCGGGGTGGGGATCCGCATGGAAAAAACCGTCCTGCAGGACCATCTTGAAGAATGCGGATGCCCCTTTCAGGGCAATGTCCTTTTTGTCAAATCCAGCCGCGGTGATCTGATCGAAATCGTCGATGCGGATGCCGTCAATCTTTTCTAGTACGAGCACACGTTTGCTCGAAAATTCGGCATAAACCTGGGGGATATACAGGACATCGCTTTGCTCGAAGTTATTTCTGAGTTGAAGAGCGTTCGCCGCCTCGATATTGAAATCGAGCTCCCTCTTGATGGTGCGCGCGAATTCATCGACGATTCCCGGGATATTGTAGGGGGCCATTTCCGGAACCCGCGCCTCGATAAGGTCGGCGATACCATGCATGATACTGATGTCCCGCTCGATGAGTCGGTCGATATCGGGCCGCTGCACTTTTACCATGACCTCGCGGCCATCAAGCAGCCACGCTCGATGGACCTGGGCGATGGACGCCGCAGCCACCGGAACGTTATCAAAATCTTTAAAAATGGAGTTTATCGGCGCGTGCAGTTCCTGTTCGATGATCTTCTGTGATTCAGCGGAAGGAAACGGTGCAACTGAGTCCGTCAATTTCAACAGCTCGCGTGCATATTCGATGGGCAGCATGTCCGGCCTGCACGCCAACACCTGCCCCAGCTTGATGAACGTCGGTCCCAAATCTTCGAACATGAGCCGGAGACGCTCGGGGGCGCTCACCCGATGCTCGAGAGACGGGGGCTTTTTGAACGTGACGATTCGCCGCCCCAGCGATACAAAACGCTGTAGGCCCATCTGCTCCACGAGATGGCCGAACCCGTGGCGGGACGCTACCGCGATGATCCGTCCGATCCGCGGGATGTCACGAAAATGTCTTCTCCTGAAACCCAAAAGAGACATTGGCGTTGCGAGGCTTCGAGCTATGCCCCGCCTTTCCCCTCGCCTCCCTCAAGCTTCGTAAGCCTTGCGGAGATGTTCTGGAGCTTCTTCTCGACTTTTTCAAGATCGCCGCGGGTCGGGATATTGAGTTTCTCTAAGGCGGCCGCCATGGCATCCTTGATCTTGTGGTCCATGTCCTTCGTGCTTTCTTCTGCCTTGGAGACCCATTCTTTTACGAGCGACGCGCCCTCGCCTTTTGAAAGCTCTCCTGCCTTCACCAACTCCTCGACGAACTCTTTGGCCTTTTCCTGAGCGCCAAGCCCTACCAGCATAGCCTTCTTGATAATATCTGAAACCGTCATGTTATCCTCCTCCCTGGGGTACGCCTCTTCTGCACGCATTCCTTATGTTTTTTTTATTATAGCATACAACGCCTCGAGTGCCGCGTCCAGTTTCGCGGGATCTTTTCCTCCGGACTGAGCTAAATCGGGCTTGCCGCCTCCCGTACCGCCGAGGATGGCTGCCATTCCCTTGATGATCTGGCCGGCATGAAACCGGGATGTAAGGTCTTTCGAGACCATCACGATGATACTCACCTTCTCGTCCTTGACTGAGCCGAGTGCCAGGATGCCCGAGCCGAGCTTGTCCCTGAGCTTGTCACCAAAGTCGCGCAGATCCTTGGGGTCCATGCCATCAGCGCGCTTTGTGAGCACCTTGATCCCGTCGATCAACTGCGCTCCGCCGACGACGTCGCCGGCCTGGGACGACTGGAGCTTATGCTTGAACTGGTCGATCTCCTTCTCCAGACCCTTGACCTGGGCTACAAGCTTCTCAATGCGCGGGACGACGTCGAGGTCAGACGCCTTGAGCAGTTGGGCTATATCCATGATACTTTGCTCCTCGCGTTTGAACGCCCGGTACGCATGTCTGCCGGCAACGGCCTCTATCCTCCGAACGCCTGCGGCTATGCCCACTTCGGAAATGATCTTGAACACACCAATATCACCGCTTGCATGAGTGTGCGTGCCACCGCAGAGTTCCTTGCTCACGTCTTTAACCGTGACCACCCGCACCCTGTCGCCGTATTTTTCATCAAAAAGCGCCACGGCTCCGGAAGCGACGGCCTGGTCAACGTCCATAACCATTGTCTCAACGGGGTGGTTCTCGATGATGTGCTCGTTAATGACCTCTTCGAGCCTGTTCAGCTCCCGGTCCGTAAGCGCCGTATAGTGTGCAAAATCGAACCGCAGACGGTCTGGCGCCACAAGCGAGCCCGCTTGCTTCACGTGGTCACCGAGCACATAACGGAGCGTAGCGTGGAGCAGGTGCGTGGCAGTATGGTGTCGCGCCGTATCACCCCTTCTCTCCTCGTCCACCCGTGCGAGCACTGTGTCACCCACCTTGAGAGTGCCCTTCTTGAGCCTGCCCCGATGAACGATGAGATCTTCGTAAGGTTTCACCGTATCATTTACTGAGAACTTGGCGCCTTCGCCGAGCACGTCGCCTTTGTCTCCCACTTGGCCGCCCGATTCGGCATAGAAGGGCGTGCGGTCCAGGATTAGCTCGGCCTCGTCGCCCTCACGCGCCTCAGTGACCCTCTTGTCTCCCTTAATGATAGCAATTATCTGGCCGTTATCTTGAAGTATATCATAACCCGTGAATGCGGGCTTTCGAATAGCTCCGGCGACTTCTTTATAGACGGGCTTGACCTTCGATTCGCCTGATCCGGCCCAAGCAGCCCTTGCCTTGTCCCGCTGCTCCTGCATGGCCTTCCGGTACCCATCTTCATCAAGCTTCAGGTCCATGTCCCGAGCCATATCCGCTACTAGGTCGAGGGGAAAGCCGAAGGTATCGTAGAGCTTAAACAGTACATCGCCGGGAATCTCATTTTTTTTC
This sequence comes from Nitrospirota bacterium, assembly GCA_035516175.1. GTDB lineage: Bacteria > Nitrospirota > UBA9217 > UBA9217 > UBA9217 > DASPSR01. The sequence goes on along the minus strand of DATJAO010000027.1, from coordinate 7,390 downwards.
TCTGCCTTGATCTTGGCCACCGTTTCATTCAGAAGCGCGATACCTGAGGTGAGCGTTGTGGCGAACCGTTCCTCTTCGAGCAGCGTGACCTTGGCAACGTGCTCGCGGCCGTCCACGAGTTCGGGATAGGCTTCGCGCATCTCATCAACAACCACTCCCGTAAGCTTGTACAGGAACGGCTTTTCGATCCCGATGAGCCTCCCATAGCGGCTAGCCCTGCGAATCACGCGCCGAAGCACGTACCCCCTTCCTTCGTTCGAGGGGAGCACGCCGTCGGAGATCAAAAAGGTCATTGCCCTGAGATGGTCGGCGATCACCTGGTATGAAATGTCCGCCTGCTGGTCCTTGTGGTACGGCACTCCGGCAAGCGCTGCAATCTGTTTGATGATCGGCTGGAACAGGTCAGTCTCGAAATTGCTCTTGACGCCCTGGACCACGGCAGACAGCCGCTCGAGTCCCATGCCCGTGTCGATGCTTGGCCTAGGCAGGGGTGAAAGTGTTCCCGATGCGTCCCTGTTGAATTGCATGAAAACGAGGTTCCAGATTTCAAGATAGCGGTCGCAGTCGCATCCTACGGCGCATTCGCCTCTCCCGCATCCGACCTCAGGTCCCTGGTCGAAGATGATCTCGGAGCACGGACCGCAGGGGCCAGTGTCTCCCATCTGCCAGAAGTTATCCTTATCGCCGAGACGCACGATGCGATCGGGAGGGACCTTGGCCACATCCTGCCAGAGCCGGAATGCATCGTCGTCATCCTTGTAGATCGTGACCCAGAGTTTCTCCTTCGGAAGACTGACAGCGTTCGTAAGGAATTCCCAGGCAAAGGCGATCGCTTCTTTTTTGAAGTAATCACCGAACGAGAAGTTCCCGAGCATCTCGAAGAAAGTGTGATGCCGGGCAGTATGGCCGACGTTCTCGAGATCGTTATGCTTGCCGCCGGCGCGCATGCATTTCTGACTCGTCACCGCACGTTTGTACTCCCGCGTTTCATCACCGAGGAACATGCTCTTGAACTGCACCATACCCGCGTTCGTGAACAGGAGCGTCGGGTCGTTCCGGGGAACGAGCGCCGAGCTCGGCACAATCTTATGCCCACGCTCTGCAAAGTAGTCTAAAAAAAGCTTCCGCAAATCGTTTGCCTTCAAGTCTTACTCCTTAACCCCAAAAAATTAAAATAACCACAGATGAAGGATAAGGCGGACGGACACGGTTACAAGAATGATAAATCTCGGACTCAAGAATTATCTCCGTATTAAGCCGTGTCGCTGAGAAGCGCGCCTGCTACTGCTTATCTGTGGTTTCAACCTCGATCAGTGTCTAATAAAACATGACGAATTACTGCGAACGAAAACCCTTTTCTTTCGAGAAAACCTGCAAGCCGTCTCCGCCTGGTTTCCCGGTCGAGGGTTCTCATCGTCGTGAGCTTTCGCTCGGCGGCCTTTCTCGCGGTTTCGATTTCGAGATCAGCGGTCAGAACGTCATCAAGCGCCCGGCGCGCAGTTTCTCGGTCAACACCCTTATCTCTCAGTTCTTGCTCAATCCTGCGCCTGCCGAGTCCTCGGAGCCTTATCCTGCTCTGCGCCCATTGGTCCGCAAACTTCTCATCGTCGATGTATCCGAGCCGGATCAGATTGGATAGGACTTCGAGAACGGTGGCATTGCCGAATCCTTGGTCACGCAGCTTTTTCTCAACCTCTGAATAACTTCTTGGCCGGTAGGAGAGATAGCGGTAGGCGACGTTCTTTGCTCGGTTACATTCTTTGTCATTCTCGTCACCCATGCACCGCGTCTCCGCGCCAGTCCCTCTATTTGTCTCCAAACCGGTCGATTTTAAAGTCGCTGTCCGTCGAGGGTCCCTTATACTCCCGCGCCTCACCCTGCTGCTGGGCGGAACCGGGAGCGCCTCCCGGCTTCGGAGCCGGCCCTGCAGCCGGCTTGCTTCCTGTTTTTCTCCGATCTTCCTCTTCCCATGTGATATCGCTCGTTGACTGGATGCCCTTGACCTTGAGCGCAAAGTCGTCGGGGTTGCTCGCAGTCATGATCGCCTCTTCATAGGTGATCACACCCTTCTTGTAAAGCATGAGGAGCGACTGGTCAAAGGTCTGCATGCCGTAGTGAGTAATGCCGGCTGCAATGATCGACGGTATCTGGCGGGTCTTCGCATCATCAATGATTGCTTCCCGCACCGACAGAGTGCCAAGCATCACCTCGACCGCCGGCACGCGTCCGCTGCCATCCGCTTTGGCGACGAGCCTTTGCGAGATGATGCCCTTGATAACCGATGCAAGCTGCATTCTGACCTGTTTCTGCTGGTAAGGGGGGAAAACGGTGATGATACGGTTCACGGTTTCCGCCGCGTCCAGGGTATGCAGGGTGGAGAGCACAAGGTGGCCCGTCTCGGCTGCTGTCAGTGCCGTGGAGATGGTCTCGAAGTCCCTCATTTCTCCCACGAGGATAACGTCAGGGTCCTGACGCAAGGCGCTCCTCAGCGCGTCGCCGAATGAAAAGGTATCACTGCCGATCTCGCGCTGGTTCACGATGCTTTTTTTATCTCTATGTAAAAATTCAATCGGATCCTCGATCGTGACGATGTTAGCCGTTCTGGATGTATTGATATAATCGATCATCGATGCAAGGGTCGTGGATTTACCGCTTCCCGTCGTCCCCGTTACCAGGATCAGCCCGCGCTGCTCCTGTGTAATTTTCGTGAGCACTGCGGGAAGCATGAGATCCTCGAAATTCAAGATCTTCATGGGAACCTGCCGGAAGACCATGCCTACGCTCCCGCGCTGCTGGAACACGTTCACCCGGAAACGACCCAGACCCGGCACGGCATAGGCCATATCGAGTTCGTTTTTATCCTTGAACTTCGTTTTCTGCGTAGCGTTCATGATGCCCATGGCAATGGCGAGGGCATCCTCTTGCGTGAGCCTCTTTTCGGTCTCAAGCGGCGTCAGCTTTCCGTCGATCCTGAGCACCGGTGGCACCCCTACCTTGATATGCAGGTCAGACGCGCGTTTTTCAAAGGTTACCTTAAGCAGATCGTTCAGATTCATTTACGCCTCCACGTGCTTCTCGGATTTCTGGCCCTTCACGGATTTTCCCCCGCGCTCCCCCTGCGGAGCGGCATCCTTGTCCCGGGCTGAAGCGCTGCTCTCCGCCGCGGCGCCAACAGCCGGGAGGCCTGCAGCCTGCCGTACTCTTTGCTCGATCTCGGAAGCCATGTCCGCGTGCTCCAGAAGGAATTGTTTCACATTCTCCCGCCCCTGGCCGATCCGCGTACCGCCGTAGGAGAACCATGCGCCGCTCTTCTCCACGATATTCTTCTCCACGCCCATATCGATGATCTCGCCGATCTTGGAGATGCCTTCGTTGAACATTATATCAAACTCCGCAGACCGGAATGGCGGCGCGATCTTGTTCTTCACGACCTTGACCTTCACCCTTCCCCCGGTCACGTCCTCGCCTTCCTTGATGGCTGATATCCTGCGGATGTCGAGCCGTACCGAGGCATAAAACTTCAAAGCGTTGCCGCCGGTAGTGGTTTCGGGATTGCCGAACATGACTCCGATCTTCATACGGATCTGGTTGATAAAGATGAGCGTCGTCGCGGACTTGCTGATCGCGCCCGTGAGCTTTCTGAGCGCCTGGCTCATGAGCCTCGCCTGCAGTCCCATGTGGGCATCTCCCATCTCACCTTCGATCTCGGCCCGCGGCGTGAGCGCGGCCACGGAATCGACCACGATAACGTCGATGGCGCCGCTCCTGACGAGGGTCTCGGTGATCTCGAGCGCCTGCTCTCCCGTGTCCGGCTGCGAGATCAGCAGGTCATCAGTGCGGACCCCTAGCTTACGTGCATAGACCACGTCGAGCGCATGCTCTGCGTCGATGAAAGCAGCCTGGCCCCCGGCCTTCTGGGCTTCTGCGATGACATGGAGCGCAAGCGTGGTCTTGCCGGAGGATTCGGGGCCGTAGATCTCGATGATCCTCCCACGCGGCACACCGCCCACGCCGAGGGCGATGTCCAGGCCCAGGGAACCTGAGGATATCGCGGGAATGCCCGCCGGGACTTCCTCTCTGCCTAGGCGCATGATGGAGCCTTTCCCGAACTGTTTCTCGATCTGGCCCACCGCCAGTTCCAGCGCCTTCAACTTATCCTTGTCCGCCATTATGGATCTCCTTTCGCCGCTGCGCGGCTCACCAGTTGCATCGAACTTTGAATGTCGAATTCCAAACTTATTTCAAACTTACCTTGCCGATCTCCGTATACACCGCACCCGACGGCTTAATGTCGCTCTTCATGAGGCTGACGTGGTCCACCTCAAACTCGGCGAGCTTTATATCCTTAATGCTGTCGATCGCCTTCTGCCAGGAGAACCGCGGCCGGAGATACTTGATCCGCGCCAGCGTGAGATGGGGGGAAAAGGCCCGCTCCTCCCGGTCAAACCCGATTGCTCCCATCAATTTCTCAACCGAACCTTGAAGCGCTGAAAGCCTGTCAATATCACCCGACACGCCAAGCCAGACCACACGGGGCTTCTTCGGGTTCGGGAAGGCACCTGCCCCGGCTATCTTCAGCCGGAACCTGCCCGTGGCTTCGGCAGCCTGGACCAGGGCGCTCTTGATCTCCTCGATCATCGCTTCCGGCACCTCTCCCAGAAATTTGAGCGTCAGATGGATCCCCTCAGGTCTGGTCCAGCCCGCATCAGCGCCGGAGCGCTTGAGCTCGTCCTGGACCTTCGCCATCTCCGTTATGATCTCAGCAGGGATCTCTATGGCGATGAAAGTACGCATATCAAATACGGAATGAACGCGCAATCAACAAATCATATTTTCCCAGGGTTTCCATTCCGCGCTAGCCGATCAAATGCCGTCTCACCATGTCCAGGGCCATCTGGGAGGCCTTCATGCGCACCTGCTCTCTGTTTCCCAGAAACCGGTGCTCATTGGTCTTGATTCCCTGGGCACTTGCGAGTGCGGTGTACACGAGCCCCACGGGCTTCTGTTCGGTGCCGCCGTCGGGGCCGGCGATACCGGTGACCGAAAGTCCGAGGTCCGTCTTCGCAGCCTGCCTGATGCCCCGCGCCATGGCCGCTGCCACCTCGCTGCTGACCGCACCGTGGCGCTCGAGCAATGCTCCCGGCACACCAAGCATCTCCATCTTCGCCGGATTGCTATAGGTCACGGCCGCACACTCGAAGTACTCCGAGCTCCCGGCGATGTTCGTGATCCTTGATCCGATCAGACCGCCTGTACAGGATTCGGCGACTGAGAGCTTAAGCCTGCGCTGTTTAAGAAGCGCACCCACTACTTCTTCCATCGGCTGGCCGTCCACGCTGTACACGGCGTCGCCGAGCCTTTCCCGTATCGCCGCCTCGGTGCTGCCCACAAGCGATTGAGCCCGCTCGGCGCCGGTCTCGCTGGCGATGATGCGGATGTCCACGCCAGTCTCTTTTACCGTGAGTCCCACGGCCGGCGCTCCTCGCTTCATGATGTCCTGTATGGCCTGATTTACTGCGGACTCGGACACGCCGCAGGTGTGCAATATCCTGCGTCTGATGAATATTTTACCGCCGAACCGTTCCTCAAGAACCGGCCTGAGCCCCTCAATAAACATAGCCGTCATTTCCTTGGGGACACCGGGGAGGACGGCGATGAACGTGTTTTCCTCATCAAGAAAGAAACCGGGTGCAATGCCGACCGGGTTCTGGAGGAGCCGCGCACCCGCGGGGATCAATGCCTGCCGGTCGTTCGTGCTCACGTACTCCCTGCCTCTTCCGGAAAGCCTGGCATGGATGGCCTTAAAAGCGTCCTCGTTCAGCACCAGGCGCCGCTTGACGATCTTCGCGACCACCTTGCGCGTAATGTCGTCCTCGGTTGGTCCAATCCCACCGGTGACGATCACTGCATCGGCCCGATCCATGGCCCTGCGGAGCGCCTCTTCCATATCTTTCTCATCATCGCCGACAACGGTCTTAAACGCCGTCTCCAGGCCGACAAGCAGGAGTCCCTCCGAAAGGAATATGGAATTGGTCTCCGGCACGCCTCCTGACAGAAGCTCACTGCCGGTTGCTATGATTTCAGCGCGCATGGGGAATCACCATTCTTCTCACATCCTGCAATCGCGAACAATACGTAACATTGTATCATCACGATGCGCTTACAGTCAACGAAAATTGACTTTCACAAGAGCTCATACACCCAAATTCTCCCGTCATTTCGCATCTCTTCAGCCCTTTTGACAAGCCGCTTCTTATGCAGGTTCAGAAGCCGGGTGCCGCTCGTGTTCGCCTCGAGCTTCCTGCTGTCCGAGAGATCTTTAGATGTGACCGTTCTTCTCTTGACTATGAAATCGAGCGTGTCCCTGAGATAATTATTAAGCTCCCCCAGCACTACCCTTTTCCCGTCCCGGGTATCGGCCATGACCGCAAGGTCCTTGCGTTCGAGCGCCACCTCGATATTCTCCTTCTGGTTTTCGTTCAACCCCGCTAGGAGAAGATACTTGTCTCCGTACTCTCCGCTGAGGAGCCGTGACACGAGCTTCGCCACGATCTCATCGGCGCAGGAATAGTCGATCACCCCAATCTTCGAAAAATCGAGTGCAATCACCGCGCCTTCGGCCTCCTTTTCGATGTCCCGCTCAATCCGCTCCCGAATGGCCTGGCCCGAGGGCCGGGTGACGAGGTTATTCGAGCTGAACTTGAGCTCTTCTCTGAGGAATTTATAAAGGTCATACTTGGCCATTTCCAATCCTCATCCTTAATCTTCCTTCCCCAGCCCAATATTTTGCTATTGTTCAATTGAATCAATTGAACCATATTTTACGAGTTTTGTCAAGGAGAATTTTAGTGTAAGTATTCCCGCCTGGATGCTCGCCTTACGCGGGAATGAAGTGCGAATAGGTTTTCAGGAACAGAAGGTTCGCCCTCATCCCCTCTCCTCAAAAGGCAACGGGCTAAGGCGAGAAGGCTAAACTTCCGGAAGCAGGATATTGATCTGCGAGCCGGGGAAGGCTATGAGATTTCGCTCTTTCTCGTTACCCCAGGCCCATTCGGGAATGAGGGATAGCTTTGCTGTGCCTGATCGGATGGAGAGCTTGCCCTGCCATTGATTGACGAACCTGCGTACCGCAGCCAAGCCGTGGCCGCGGCCCTCGTCCTCGTAGCGAGAGGCGCCATGCAGGAGGGCCCGTTCGATAGCATCTATGTCGCTTCGCAGTTTGAACCTGCCGGCAAGTGACTTGCGGAATCCGATTCCAATGTCCATGACCGCGATCTTGACCACGTTCCTGTTCAGGTTCTGGAACCGGTATTTCTGGATGCCCACGAATCCTTTGTTCTCGCTGTGCTCGATGATGTTCTGGCAGACTTCAGAGAGGGCCACGATGAAG
>DATJAO010000026.1:0-13452 GCA_035516175.1 Nitrospirota bacterium | reverse complement strand
TTCACGCCCCCGGCGGTCCCACATCAGGGACATCAAATAAAAACTACTTCTTTTTGGTGGCTTTCTTCTTGGTCGCCTTCTTCTTGGCCTTCTTCTTGGCTGCCATTATTTGTCCACCCCCTTTCGGCATACCGCGATTCTTACTTAAGCGGCCTTATCTTGAAACAAGCTGAGGTACATCATTCAGCAGTGACATCTGCGAGTACTTTTCCTTGATCCTGCCAATAACCAAGGCGAGAAACTCTTCCGCGTCTTTTATCGCCTGTCCAGCCTCATACTTTGATATGATGCGGCCAGCCTCTTCCATGAAGCTTTGATATTTTCTCCGCATCCGGTCGAATTTGTTGATCATGCTCTTGTGCTGTTCCCCCAGGATAACGCCTGACGCCGTCACGACGGTCTTGTGCGTATCTCTGCTCCTGACCCCCTTGGGTCTGAATCCCTCGGACAGGATGAGAGCCCTCGCTGAGCGGGCCATGGCCTGATAGGCTGCCGCAAACGCCCACTCATCATCTTTATCCTGCAGAAACTTGCTCGTTGCCAAGTCTCGTTCCGCTCGGCTCATCAGTTCGATGATCTCTGCGATCTCGGCGGTCCGTTCCTCAACGATTCCCATTTCTTTAAGAGCGTTATAATTCATCTTCCTTGCCTACGAGGAAAATCTTTTTGCCTTTCAGTAACTCCCGGATGAACGGGTCTTTCGATTCCTTGCGTTTGCGGTACTCTTGCTCGTCAAAAACCAGATAATCAATCTCTCTCTTCAACTTTTCTTCCAAGCCCATCACCATGTCGTTCAGTTCCGTGATGTTCGCCTGACCAATCACCATGAGGTTGATGTTGCTATCTTCTTTTTCTGACCCTTTAGCATATGAGCCGTATATGAATGCTGACTTAACCCCTTTCAAACGGGACAGGGATGCCTTCATCGCGCCCTGTATTCCTGTAGTCTTGAAGATGAGCCCCTTCATTTCTAAGAAGATGGGAGAGCTTTTGTTCGCGAAGTAGTATTTTTGTACACCCCGCTTCTCTTTTGCTAGAAGCCCCATCTTGACCAGATTGTCTAGTTCCCGCTTGATCCCGGCCGCATCTTTACCGATGTGGCGCGCGATTTCTCTAAGATAGAACTTGTCATCCGGATTATTAAAGAACAGGCCCAAAAGCTCCGCTCTTGTGGAAGAGAAGAGTTTTGTCAGCACGTTTTGTTCACCTCGTAGACAAATATACAACAAGAGTGTATGTTTTGTCAACAAGAAAAATTAAAAAATTACTTTTCCGTATGTTAGACTATTTATCAACAACAAATATAAAACAAATAATATTGGTACTTAAATTAATTGTATTTTATCAATTTCTACAACTATTATTGGTTAACGATTCGGGGCCAAGAGGAGACAAAAAAGCCGCATAAAAAAGCATACTAATTTTGTTGGTTGTTACCAAATAATTTATTTTAGAGAATTCCCCTGCAAACAGACGATATATAGTTCTTTTCGCCTCTCACGCTCTTCTAACCGATTTACCAGCATGGCCACCAGAACACTGCGTTGATCTCTCGATGCTTCGTGATTTTCTGCGTAAGCGAGCACTAAAAAGTCAACCCCCCGACAGCTGCGCCACGATAACTTCACGGCGGCATGTAATTTCTCTTTGTCTCATCGCACCGCTTATGGTATACTACGCAAAACAGTTCGTTGACATAATGTCTTCAACAACGATCGGAGATGTATGCAGTTCAGTGAATTGGATCTTCCCTATGAAGTGCGGCAAGGCATCGAACACGCGGGTTTTAGCGTTTGCACGCCGGTTCAGGAAGCGGTGATCCCACGCGCCGTACGCGGTGAAGATATCGCCGCGCAGGCGCAGACCGGCACGGGCAAGACCGCGGCCTTTCTCATCTCGCTCTTCGCGAAGATGATAAGGAACCCGGTTCAAGATTGCGGAAACTCGCCGCAGGCCCTCATCATCGCGCCGACCCGCGAGCTCGCGGACCAGATCTATCATGAGACAGAACGACTCGGCAAATTTACGGGCTTCCGGTTCCTCGCCGTTTACGGTGGTATCGACTATCAGAAGCAGATGGACACACTCCAAAAGGGAGTTGACGTTCTGATCGGGACACCGGGCAGACTGATCGACTACTTCAAGCAGCGTGTCTACAGCCTCAAGAAAACCCGCTATCTGATCATCGATGAGGCGGATCGCATGTTCGACATGGGGTTCATCGACGACCTGCGTTACCTCATCAAGAAGATGCCGCCCTATACCAAGCGCCAGTCCATGCTCTTCTCCGCCACGCTCTCGTACCGCGTCATGGAACTCGCCTATGAGCACATGAATCTCCCAGAAAAAATCTCAATCACTCCCGAGCAGGTCACTGTGGAGCAGGTAGAGCAGGTCCTCTACCATGTGGGAAAGCATGAAAAGATCTCCCTCCTGCTCGGCCTCCTCAAACGCGAGGCTCCGGATCGCTCCCTCATCTTTGTGAACACACGCCGCGCTGCCGACATGGTAGTCGAACGTTTGAACCGCAACGGCTGGAAAGTAGAGGCCATCACTGGCGATATCGTCCAAAAGAAACGGCTCCGGATACTCGCTGACTTCAAAGATGGCAAACTCCCGGTCCTCGTAGCTACCGACGTGGCTAGCCGCGGCATCCACGTTGAAGGGGTGACCCATGTGATTAATTACGACCTCCCCCAGGACGCAGAGGATTATGTGCACCGCATCGGCCGCACCGGCCGCGCCGGCGCGACCGGTAAGGCAATAAGCCTCGCCGACGAGGAGTATGTCTATTCCCTGGAAGATATCGAAAAATATATCGGCCAAAAGATCCCCGTCGAATGGGCCGATGAGGGTATGTTTGTCCGGGAGATCCGGAGAACACTCGAAGAGAAACAAATGAGGAACAGCGAGTATCAAACACGCCGATCCTCCGGCAACCGCCGTCCACGATCCGGAACGAGACGGTAGAAGAACTTCTGCTCACGGCATGGTATAATAATAGTAGGAAGTATTTCGGATGATAAAAGTCCGAAATAGTTTGCAGATTGCTGCAGCGCAGCAAAAAAGACCATCGTCGTGCAACGGAGTTCATGATGGCTGCCGTAATGACCTATACCGAGCATCCCTGGCTCAGATTCTATGAGGCTGGCGTACCGCCGACTGTCAAGTATCCTAACATCACGCTGGGAACAGTCCTGCATGAGACCGCACTAAAATTTCCCGACCATACTTCTCTCCTTTTCTACGGGAAGAAGACGACCTATGCTGAGCTCGATGCCCTCGCGAACCGGTTCGCGCATGCCCTCTCCCGCCTCGGGGTCAAGAAGGGCGACCGGGTGGCGCTCATGCTTCCGAACATCCCGCAGATGGTCATCGCCTACTATGGGACGCTCCGCCTCGGAGCCGTTGCCGTACCGACAAACCCCCTCTATCATGAACACGAGCTTGAAATTCAACTTAAGGACAGCAGTGCTGAAACGCTCGTGGCTGTCGATATGTTTTATCCCGTCATTTCACGCGTCCTAACCAGGACGAGCGTCAGACATCTGGTCCTCTGCGGCATCAAGGATTTTCTGCCGTTTCCGTTGAACGCTCTATACCCAATAAAGGCGAGATTCGACAAACTGTGGGTCAGCGTAAAGAGGGTGCCTCCGATATACGATTTCGTGGACCTCATAAGGGATGAACCGGCAATCCCCGTGGGCACGGCCGTGTCCCCGGGTGATACCGCGCTCCTGCAGTATACCGGCGGGACCACGGGAATACCGAAAGGAGCCATTCTCACCCACCGGAACTTGGTCGTGAATGCAGTGCAGTGCAGGGTTTGGCTCACGCTACGCAATGAGGGAGAAACTGTCATCCTCAGCGTTCTTCCCTTCTTCCATGTCTACGGCATGACTACCGCCATGAACCTCGGCATTCTTATCGGGGCGAAGCTTGTCCTCCTTCCGAAGTTCCATACTAAGGAGGTGCTCCACTACATCGACAAGTACCGGGCGGAAATATTCCCCGGCATTCAGGCCATGTACCTTGCGATCGGGAACTATCCCAAGATCCGCAAGTATGACCTGACGTCACTGAAGGTTGCCATCAGCGGCGCCGGCCCGCTCATGCACGAAGTACAGGAGCGGTTCGAGCACCTGACCCAAGCCAGGATCGTGGAAGGCTATGGACTGTCCGAGGCGTCGCCTGTGACCCACGCCAACCCGATCTTCGGCAAGCGGAAGGTCGGCAGCATCGGCCTCCCCTGGCCCGACACCGAGGCCCGAATCGTGGACATGGAGACTGGCGAAAAAACCCTCCCCGTGGGCGAAACCGGCGAGCTCGTAATAAGGGGCCCGCAGGTCATGAAAGGCTATTGGAACAAACCTGAAGAGACAGCATATGGTCTGCGCAGCGGATGGCTCCATACCGGCGATATCGCCAAGATGGACGAAGACGGCTACTTCACCATCGTGGACCGTATCAAGGATATGATAAAGACCGTTGGCGAGAATGTGTACCCGAGGGAAGTCGAGGAGGTGCTTTTCACGCACCCCAAGGTAAAAGAAGCCGTCGTTGTCGGGATCCCTCAGGAGTTCTTGGGTGAAGAGATCAAGGCCTACATCGTACTCAAAGAAGGCGAGACCGCGACTGAAGAGGAAATCATTCAATTTTGCCGGGAGCTGCTTTCGAAGTTCAAGGTTCCGAAAGCGGTCGAGTTCCGCGACCAACTCCCGAAGACGCTCGTTGGCAAGGTAATGAGACGGATCCTCAGGGATGAAGAACTGAAGAAGATGCAGGCAAAACAGTAACTGTTGACACGGATGCACACGTGTTGCCGTTGACGTAAAATCTTCAGACATCGTAAAATTATTCCCCTGTGTCCATCCGTGAACAAATAATCATTGAGGTCAACAATTATGAAGGACATCGTCATCATAGATGGATTCCGCACTCCCTACGCCAAGGCCGGAACAGCGCTCAAGGATGTCCCGGCCGTGGATCTCGGCGCAGCCGTCGTGAAAGAAGTAATGGTGCGAACCGGTATCGATCCTCAAAAGATCGATGAGGTGATCATTGGCAACGCCGGCATGCCTGCCGAGGCCGCAAACATCGCTCGGGTCATTGCACTCCGCGCCGGCATCCCTGAACGTATTCCTGCCTACAGCGTGCAGCGGAACTGCGCCTCAGGCATGCAGGCAGCTACGAGCGCGTACGCCCAAATCATCGCAGGCATGAGCGAGATCGTGCTCGTGGCCGGCGTGGAGTCCATGTCGAACTATTCCTTTTACATGACGAAAAAACTTCAGCACGTGATTGCCACGGTCATGCGCGCAAAGAACTTCAGCGCAAAAATCAAAGCTATCCTCGCGCTCAGGCTGCGTGACTTCGTTCCGGTCGTCGGTCTCACGGAAGGCCTCACCGACCCCATCTCCGGCCTTATTATGGGGCTCACTGCAGAGGTGCTCGTGCGTGATTTCGGCATTACACGCAGAGAACAGGACGAATTTGCCCTCGAAAGCCATCGGCGCTGGACGCGCGCCGTGGAGGCCGGAAAGTTTAAGAATGAGGTGATCCCCTTCTATGTACCGCCGAAGTTCGAGCCCTTGGAAGAAGACTTTGGGCCGCGGAAGGATGAGACCATGGAGGCGCTCGGGAAGTTGAAACCTTACTTCGACAGAAAATACGGAACGGTCACGGCGGGGAACTCGTCGCCAGTTACGGACGGAGCCGCAGCTGCCCTGATCATGAGTGCAGACAAGGCCCGAGAGCTGGGGTACAAAGCGCTCGGTTATATCAAGGCCGTTGCTTTCGCAGGTTTCGATCCCTCCCGCATGGGCATCAGCCCGCTCTATGCCACGCACAAGGTGCTGAAGCTCACGGGAATGAAGCTGAAGGATATCGAGCTCATCGAGTTGAACGAGGCTTTCGCCGCGCAGATCATTGCCATCGAGCGCGCTGCCGTATCCAGGGACTATTTCGCGGGACACTTGCCGGGCGAGGAGCCGATTGGCGAGTTCAGGCGCGATATCATGAACGTGAACGGCGGCGCTATTGCCGTAGGCCATCCCGTTGGATCATCGGGACTCCGGATCGTGCTCACGCTCCTCAAGGAAATGGAGCGCCGAGGGCTGTCTGTAGGCCTCGCAACCCTGTGTATCGGCGGCGGCCAGGGCGGTGCGATGATCGTGGAAAGGAAGTAGATCGCACAGCGACATTGAAAATCGTACATTGAAGAATGGAAATCGAAATTTGAGGTAAGAACCCATGTCAGCCTTCAGCTATGAGATAAACAAGGAAGGAATCGCAATCCTCACCTTTGACCTTCCGGGAGAGAAGATCAACAAGCTCACCATGCCTGTAATGGAAGAGCTCGATCGAATGCTTGACGAGCTTGCTGCAAAGAAAGATATTAAGGCGCTCGTGTTTCGGAGCGGCAAAGCAGAGAGCTTCATTGCCGGTGCCGATATAGCCGAGATAAAAAATATTACTGACTCCGGGACAGGCGAGCAGCTCGCACACAAGGGACAGGCGATATTGAAGAAAATGGAAACCCTTCCCTTTCCTACGGTGGCCGCCATCCACGGGCCGTGCATGGGCGGAGGGATGGAGCTCGCTCTTGCCTGTACCTATCGGGTCATCAGCAACGATCAGAGGACCGCGCTCGCGCTTCCTGAAGTCAGACTTGGCATCATCCCCGGCTTCGGCGGAACTCAAAGACTGCCGCGGCTTGTGGGTCTTGCGAATGCGCTCAACATGATCCTGACCGGGAGATCGATCTATCCGAATAAAGCGAGGACGATAGGGCTTGCTGACGAAGTGACGTACAAGGAAACGCTGCTCGCCATCGCCATAGCGACGGCGAAGAAAGCCGTCGGAAAGCCACCTCCCTCAAAAGTTCGGGCGCGTCGTTCATTCACCGCCAAGTTGATCGAAGGGAATCCGCTTACCCGGCCCCTCGTCTACCGGATGGCAAAGAAGCATGTCCTCAGAGAAACGCGCGGCAACTACCCCGCTCCGCTCGCAGCACTCGAATCTATACGCTACGGGCTGGCACACGGCAAAGAAGCGGGATATGTCAATGAAGCGGAGCTCATCGGGCGGCTCGCTCCGACCGAGGAATCAAAGAATCTCATCTCCGTTTTTTACCTGAACGAAACGCTCAAGAGAGACCCTCACCCTTCTGAGACTAAAATATCGTATACGGGAGTTTTCGGCGCAGGCGTCATGGGCGGTGGTATTGCCCAACTCCTTGCAGAAAAAGGCATTAACGTCAGGATGAAGGACATCAATACGAAGGCCGTAGGCGCAGGAATGAAAGAAGCATGGGGCATATTCAACAAAAGGCGGGAAAAGGGGATCCTGACAGCCATACAGGCGCGTGACGGGTTCGACCGTATCACCGGTACTACGGATTATTCCGGCTTCGCCTCCGCTGACTTTGCCATCGAGGCCGTGGTCGAAGACATGGACATCAAAAAGTCCGTCCTCCGCAATTTTGAGACTGTGGCCCGGGAGAGTGCGATCTTCGCATCGAACACGTCATCTCTCTCGATCACCGAGATGGCGACAGTCTCGCAACACCCCGAGCGCGTTCTCGGCATGCATTTTTTTAATCCTGTAGAGAAGATGCAGCTCGTTGAGGTGGTGCGAGGCAAAAAGACCTCGGATGAAGCCGTTTCCGCTATCGCAACGCTCTCACGCATTCTCGGTAAGCTCCCAGTGGTAGTGAACGACGGCCCTGGCTTTCTCGTGAACCGTATCCTGATGCCTTACCTCGGCGAAGCAGTCGCGATGCTTGTGCAGGGTGGGACGATCGAGGAGATCGACGGGGCGCTCTTCCAGTTCGGCATGCCCATGGGCGCCTTCGTCCTGTTTGATGAGATCGGCATCGATATCGCTCACAAGGTCGCCGAGATCCTGTATAAGGGATTGGGAGAGCGCGTAAAGCCTTCCGGTCTTCTCGCTACCCTGTATAAGGAAGGATATTACGGGAAGAAGAACGGCAGAGGCTTTTATCTGTACCGGGGAAGGAAACGGGGCGGACCGAATACTTCTTTGTACAGTAAGATTTTGACGGGATCAAGAAGCATAGAAAAGATCGACCAGGAAGAAATCGTGGACCGGGCAGTGCTGCTCATGATAAAAGAGGCTGCGCTCTGCCTCGAGGAGAAGATTATCGACAGGCCGGACCTTCTCGACGCAGCGCTTATTTTCGGCATCGGATTTCCGCCTTTCCGCGGAGGACTGCTCAAATATGCGGACAGGATCGGTGCGAAGTTCATCGTCGAGAAACTCGCCGGGTACTCAAAAAAATTCGGCGACCGGTTCGCTCCGCCGAAATCCCTGATAGAGATGGCTAATGGCGAAAAAAAATTTTACTAATGAAAAGAAAGTAGAGAGCCTATTGATCAGGACAGAGAACTGTCTGGCCGAGGTGAGTATCGGATGGAGGACTCCTTCGTCTGAGATCAGGCCTCCGGTCAAAGTCTCGCCCCATTCACTTGTTCACCTATAGATGCTATAATTCATGTTTGTACGCGCTTGTTTTTTATGTTCTCCTGCATTCATCTGCGTCCTCAGAGGGTATAAACCATGATTCTGAAAAAGGGAACATTGTGGAGGAGCATCGAGAGGACCACGGAGCGTGCGCTCAAAACAGGCGCTTTGTTCCCGGTCTCCACAGACCATACCTTCATTGAAGACGCAGGGTTACGGTTTTTTGTCAGGGTCCTGACGAGTCTGCGGAAAAAGGACGAGGCACGAAAATACCAAGAGGCCTCAACCGCATCAGGGAAGAAGGTGAACCCTTTTCTCCCGCCTGAGAAAGGCCTCACCGTCGCGAATATCACTGATACACACCAGGCCATCTTGAACAAGTTCAATGTGGTGGAACACCACCTGCTCATCATTACCCGGCATTTCGAGGATCAGGACACCCTCCTGACCATGAAGGACCTCGAGGCGCTCTGGCTCTGCATGGACGAATACCGCGGCCTCGGTTTCTACAATGGCGGCCGAGAAGCAGGCGCAAGCCAGCAACATAAACACCTCCAGATCGTGCCGCTACCCCTGGCGCCAGCCGGTCCTGCAATTCCCATCGAACCTTTGCTCGCCGGGGCGGCACAGAGCGGAATCACAACTATTCCGGGATTCCCCTTTCTCCATGCCTTTGTCCGCTTGGACCGGGATCTCGTAAACTTCCCAGAGCATATCGCAAAAAAGACCTTCGACCTCTACTCCACCATGCTCGAAAATACCGGTTTAAACACGCCTGATGTCTCACGCCTCACACATCAATCCATGCCCTACTGTCTACTCGTGGCGCGCGAGTGGATGCTTCTTGTACCGCGGTCAAAAGAGAATTTCGAAAACATTTCCTTGAACTCCCTTGCCTTTGCTGGGTCGCTCTTTGTGCAGAGCGAACAACAGCTAGCGCGATTGAAAACCTTCGGCCCCATGAATGCGCTCAGGAGCGTGACAATTCCGAAGACTGGATAAGGGACGCCAGAGCGATGTCATCCGGCTGAAATTCCATCCATCTAGTACCGTGCAAAGCTGTGGGTCACTTACTGTCGTGAGCAGTTGACGCCTGACAGGGGGTTATTGTCAGGAAATGATCATGCAGATACACCACGACACGATTGTGAGAATCAACGTTCGTCGATGGCTTCTCCGAGATAGCTTTTCAGGAGATGGCCATAATGTATCGACAAGTTCATATCCTCATGTGCATCTCAACGTTGGAGCAGGAGTTTCATCTTTCACATTATTTACCTGCTTTTTTATCTTCCCTGCTCGTTTGTCCCGCCCTCTTCACGGCATCTCGCTGTCATCTTGTCTTCCCGACAAACGGATGATTTCTGACGGCCCTAATCCTTGACATCAGGTCCGGTCGGAGCTATCCTAAAAATAGGATAGATATTATCCCGATAAAGCTACGCCTGCAGGGGAAGATGCAGCGGTAATTATTTATTTTTATTTTTTTTGCTTTCACCGTTGCGTGTATGTGCCGGCGTAAGGGGAAATGGGGTGACGGTTCCATACCGCGAATCCTTCCTCCCCTCATCCGCCGTCATTATCCGTTTTTTCCCTGCAGGGCCTAAGTGATGGTGCAATAGAGGAGGGTGTAACTATGTTGAATCCCCGCTTTACAGGAATTTCAAGTATCACAGGAAAGACCGTTTACATCCGGCATGCGACAGAGTGGGATGTTGTCAATATACAGGACTATCTGAAAAGGCATGGGCAGAAGGAGCGCGATTTCAGGCAATCCGACGTCGTCGTCGCTGTCGAAGAAGACCGTCTAATCGGCTTCGCCCTTCTGGAAAAGGGCCGTGACAGGGATGCAGATTGCGTAACGGTCATTGAAGATGCCAGGCGGCGCGGGATCGGCGCCTCCATAGTTCGACATTTGATGGAATATGCGCAGGTGAATACTCTGTACAGTTCATCTAGCTCGCCCCGGTATTTTACGGAACTCGGTTTCAGGAGAGCAAAGACGACGCAGCGTAAGCGTACGGGTGCCGCTGAATATTCATGCAGATGGCAGGGGAAAAGCGGTCTGTCGCTTGCTGCGTATGAAAAAAGGTGAGGCAGGCGATGCGGATCGTCAAGGACAGTATCTGGACGTTGCTCATGCCCGATACGGCGCGGGAGAACGATAGGAGAATATGGACTCGCAGCGGCGGCAAGTGGATCGTGTTCGACCGGGAAGAACGCATCAAGGAAATTGCCGAGAAGCTGGCGCCCCACATCGACTCTGGAGAGATCGAGAGCGGAAAGTACTGGAACGGCGACCCCAGCGCCCTCAATGTGTACTCCCTTGACCGGGACCGGGAAAAGACCCGTAAGATACTGCAGGATCTGGGCGCATTGCGGGCTATGGTCTGGGAATATGACTACGCGTGGCGGAAAAATCTCCGTTCTCCTTTCACCTTCACGTATTCCTGGTTATCCAAATTCAAGACTATCGTGCAGAGCCGTGGCATATGCGGTGCTCTGCGGCTCGTGCGGAGGTGCTGAAGCTGCAGCAGTATGATGGCTAATGCATGAGGGGACAGCATGGAACGCGAGGCAATCAAAGAGGAGAAGAGGGCAACGCTGATCTATGATGGAGCCTGCCCAATATGCACGTCGACTGTGGCGTGGATCGAGGAAAATGAGGAGGAAGGTTCCTTCGAGATGGTACCGTGCCAGTCTGAAGCGCTAGACAGGCGCTTTCCAGATGTGAAACGGGATAAATGCATGAAGGCAATGCACCTCGTGCTTCCTGACGGCAGAATTCTCGGCGGTGAGCAGGCCCTGCCCGAAATATTCGCAAGGCTTAGGCGGTACCGACCTGTAGCGCTTCTCTTGAAGCTACCCGGAACGAAGGTGCTGAGCCGCATCTTTTATCGCTGGTTTGCCGACCGACGATACCGCATCGCCCATTTTTTTCATCTCTCAGTGCCGAAGAAGTGAAGCTCGTCGGGGGGAAAGCCCCCTATTCGGTAGCCCTGAGGTGCGCGAAGATGGCAGGGGGAGTAACAGGACAACTTGAACGAAAATAAACCATACGCCGCGTCGGCTAAAAAATCAGGATGGAGAGGGCTTGATCATTCTTGTTAACTTCCTGAAGTCGCGGATGAACTGCTTTTTCCCTTCTGGAAAGCGCATGGCGTAGGCGGGATGAAAGGTAACATAATACGTTCTCCCTTCTTCGCGTATGGTACGACCGTGAGCCCTGGTAATTTCCACCTTCGTGTCGAGCAAGGCTAGGCAAGCCGTTTTGCCGAGAAGGACAATGATCTCCGGATCGATGACGGAAAGCTGCTTAAATAAGTGCTTCCTGCCATGAATGATTACTTCCTTTGCAGGGGTTCCACGCAGCGGAAGGTAGTGGACCGGACTGGTTATAAAAACCCTATTCTCGCACAGACCTGCTTCCTTTATCATCTGCCGCAGGAACTTTCCCGATCGCCCGACAAAGGGCCGACCGGATCTTGCCTCTTCGCTCCCCGGCGCCTCCCCAATAAAAACAACCCGTGCATCGGGGTTCCCCTCGCCCGGCACCGCCTTCCCTGTGCCCCCTTTTTTGCAGAGGGTACAGCGCGCGATTTCGTCAGCGATCCGCTTTAATGCTTTTTCCTTGTTCATGGCAGATGAAACATCAGGAGTTACAAATTCGCAAGAGCTCGTCTCTCCTCCACCCCATCATTCTTTTCTCTTAGGAATTGTCTTAAATCGATGAATGATGTTGACCTTCCAGGCAAGTGCAAAGACGACGTAGATGATTACCGGACACCACATCGCACTTACAGGCGTACGAAACATGTTACTATGGATGATGCTGTCTATATTTATTCTTTTTCCCCAGCATCTGCACGGCCGTTCCACCGTCTCGCTTCAGCCAGACAAGGCAGAATACCGCAGACGCGATGACGAGAGACGCAAGGGCCTTTTCGCCGCGCTGAATCATCAAGATTGCTCCACCGACAAGAAATATCATGAAGCCCAGGGGGATGAATATCCTCGAGACGATCTCTTTCACCGGCGAGAGGTTTCTGAAGCACAGCCGCGCCTCATCGAATCTGCGCATTTTTTCATACAGGCTCCCTAGGTTGAACCAGACCAGATTGTTCTGCGGATCCATTTTGCTTACACGCTCATAATACGTTATCGCCCTCTCCGGATCGGCGTCGTGAAGCTGCAGGGCAAGACGGGTCCAGAGGGTGAACTTGTTCCCCGCCTTGGCATAATGCTTTTCCGCTTCTTCAGCTCTCCCGGTCTCTTCAAGGATCACGGCCTTCAGGAATTGTGCACGGTGTAAATCCGGATGAGAAGCGAGGAGTTCATCAGACGCTTTCTCAGCATCGTCGTATTCTTTTTTTTCGTAGTGCATTATTACCTTTTCAAGCAGTTTCCCGATGGAGTCCATCATTCAGCTCCTGTTGACAAGATGTAGAATAAACGACACAGAATGCATGATATCAGATTTCTGCTGCCAATAGCAAGGGATATCAAATTGCACAGGACAAATATACTAATTATCTTTTAGTGGCGGGGTGAGGATAGCGAGCGGAGGCAACAACGGATGATTTTGGATTATCTTGGGAGGATATTCCTCGCACTGATATTCCCCCTCTTTCTGTTGTCTGTTTCCTTTCCACTGCCGGATCTGACCTCTGCTGTTTTAGACTCACTCATTCTAACAGCTGCCATTCCGCATACCGTTCCTCAGGCTATGGCCAACTATTCCACAAGGCCATAACGTCACTCGAACAGTGCTAGTGACGGTTCGCATGCCGGGGTCTCACCGGCCCGGGCGGTATGGTCACAAGCCGCGACCTATCCCTGTCAGGGGCAAGTGACGGCGAGGATCGGGAAGCTCCCGACCGTCCGTGTGCTGCAAGCACTGCTTTGTCTTTCCGAGATGCCGCTGCCCACTGGCTCCACACATGCCTGCCGCGATTCCTTGCAGGTAGC
>DATJAO010000025.1:0-23827 GCA_035516175.1 Nitrospirota bacterium | reverse complement strand
GTCCAACGTGAAGCTGTTGGCCTTGTGGTCGAACACCCGGTAATCGTTCTGCTCCGACTCGCCTCCGACGGTGCCGGCATTGCCATTGTACGTATACCCGCCCTGCAGATAGATGCTCAAGCCGAGCGCCTTCTTCAGGTCATCGGCGCTTATGGCCGGCGCCGCCGGCTTCGCATCTTCGGCGAAGGCCGCTGCGCTCATCGCCGCCACAGCGCAAAATATCGCCAGACCAAGTTTCAAACCAAGAATCGTACCAATCTTTTTCATTCTCTCCTCCTTATCCCTTCCCCCTATGTGATGCCTGCTCGTTCGGGAGCAGGTGCCGCTTCATTGCTATGAAAGCCTCCGGAGCTTTCCAAAAGTTGTTTCTTAACAACCTCACTGCTTTAGTCTAGAGCAAGGTGTGTGCCATTTTTGTACAGACGGATTTGAAAGGATAACATGCTGATTTATTGCTCTGTTTTCATAGAGAGGAAATGCAGTGAAACGATGAATGGCATTTTTTGCAGATACGTCTTTAGGCACTTGATTAAAGCATAGGCAATGATTTGGAAGAACGGAGAAAGACTATCGCAGCTTCTAGAATGCTATTTTGCCTCTTCAACCTCCGGGGAAGAATGGAGCGTATGGTCTTATTTGTAAATAGCGCTATGAGATATGCTGCAAGGAGGGAATGAATCTCCCCGAAATAACTCATGGGGAGATTCATTCTGTGGGGGGTTATCAGTACGGCTTACGCCGCCCTGGTTAAGGGTTCTCTGTCGCGGTTTGCCTTCCCGTTTCCATTCAGTGCAAACCGTTCCACAAGGGTCTGGAGGCTGCTAGCCTGCCTGCTGAGCTGATCGGCAGACGCCGCAAGTTCAACGGCACTGGAAGAGCCCTGCTGGACCATGTCCTTCACTCGTTCGATGGCCTGCACAACCTGCCCGGAACCCATCGACTGCTGCTCTGACGCGGTGCTGATCTCCAGAATAATCTCGTTCAGATTTGACACAGCTTTTCTGATCTGCTCGGACCCGATCGATTGCTCCTGGGTCGCCGCCCCGATCTCTTTTGAGTACCTCGAGAGGTCCTCAACGGCGGATTGAATGCCCTCAAGAGCACGGGTCACCTCTTTGCTGAACCGGAGGCCCTCCTGCACAAGACCGGTGCTTTTTGTCATCGTATCTACAGAGCTCTGGGCCTCTTTTGCGATGGACTTGATGAGATCTGCGATCTCCCTCGTCGATTGCGCGGACCGCTCGGCGAGCTTCCTCACTTCTTCCGCGACGACCGCGAATCCGAGCCCCTGGTCGCCTGCCTTGGCCGCCTCTATGGCCGCGTTCAGGGCAAGGAGGTTCGTCTGCTCAGCGATGTCGTCTATCACTTCAACGATCTTCGACATGTCTTCTGTTTTGCTGCCGAGGCTCGTGATCGTTTCGGCCGACTGCTGAATGGCAGCGTGTATTCCGGTCATGCCCTGGGAAGCCTGATCAACGGCAGCGGCACCGCCCGCAACGGCATCCTTTGATTTTTCGGCGATGGAGACAAGATGTCTTACATGCTCCGCGACCAGCTGGATGGATGCCACCATCTGCTCAATGGACGATGACGTTGATGTTACCGTGGTTGCCTGTTTCTGGGTGTTCGCCGCAACGTTCTGCATATTCGCAGACATTTCATGCATGGTGGCCGTCATCTCTTCCACCGCGCTCGCCGATGTTTCTGAGTTCTTCGAGGTTTGGTCTGCGGACGCTGCGATCTGTGTCGAGGCTGCTGCCAGCCGCTCCGCACCTCCCCGAATCTCTGCGATCAGTCCCCGTAGGCCAATCACCATTTTTTGAAAGGCACTCCCGAGCACGTCCTTATCGGATTTAGGCATTACGCCGGACCGGAGGTCTCCTTCGGCGATCTCCTCTGCCGTTCTCGCCATATCGCGAAGATATGAGCTCATATCCATCAGAGCACTTCCCATGGCACCGAGTTCATCCTTGGAATCGATTTTGATGGTATTGTTCACATCGCCTTCGGCTATGCTCCTGACAAATCTGGACATGGTGTTGATCGGCTGAAGGATTGACCTGCTGAAGACGACCAGGAATACGATCAGACCCGCGGCCGTGAGCATCGCCAGCAACAGCAGCACCTTGCTGATCATCGCAAAGGCGATCGCTTTTTTATTCTGATCCGCGGCCAATTTGACCTTAGCGTTCATAAACTGGTCGAACTGCTCTTCCAGCTTATCGAAGGGGACCCGTGAGTTCTCGGTTATGTTCCTGGCAGCCTCGTCGGTGACGTAATGCTTTGCATGTTCAAAGGTCAGTGCAGCGCTCTCGAAATACTTGGTTATGAGGTTTTTGATATCATCTTTTGACTTGACATCGATGTTCACGTCGATCAGCTTTTCGACGAGGACTCCCCGCTGGTGGGAAATTTCCTTTTCCAGGTTGGCCAAGTTGTCCATATTGGCCACTGCCGCATAGCTTACCGCAAGGACCTCTTTGTTGCGCGCATCGTTCAGGAGGTTCTGGATGACACTGATATCCTCAATCCCCCGCGTGGATTCCTCATAGATCTCCTTGTTGGCATTTACAAGAAAGATGTTGGTAAGTAAGGAAATGAACGTCACCGCAAACAGCACGCCTCCGATGACCCATCCGACGGCCTTGAATTTATATTGGATCGTCATTGCCCCCTCCACACGAATGCTAATGCTGTTTCAAAACACTCCAATCCTTGATCAATTGATATTTTCCGTTTTTTATGACAGTAGGGTAGACCTTCTGGGAGCCCTGGTGGTTATCTTCAGAAAAGCTTATCCTGTTCCCCGCACCGATGTCCAGGTCGGTGATCCCCTCTACCGCCTTGATAAATGATTCGCGGGTCACGTTGCCGCCCGTTCTCTTGAGACCTTCAACGAACACTTTTGTGGCAAGGAAACCCTCTAAGCCGACAAAACTCGGTTTTGTCCCCGGAAAATGTTTTTTTAAAGACTCAAGATATCCCTTCGCGCCCTCATAATGTTGCCCGGTCTCACCGTAGAACGGAGGCACCACGTTGGTCACGACCACACCTTCACCGTCCCTCCCCAGAAGTTCCGCGAGCTTATCGGGCCCGACAAAGGAAACGTTCATGTAAACTGGGTTGAAACCCTTTTGCTTCCCTTCCCGGATGAATTTTCCGCATGCGCCGTATGTCCCTACCATCACGACGGCCTCTGGCTTTCCTGCCATGATCGCCGCAAGCCCCTCTCCGATATCTTCGGTATTCCTCTTATACATGCCCGTGACAACGGGTTTCAGTCCCCTTTTGTCAAGGGCAATTCTTGTCGATTCCAGAACAACCCTCCCGTAGGCGTCATCCTGAAAAAACACTCCGATATTTTTGAACCCGAGCACATCAACCATTCCCTTGATGAATTCTTCCACTTCCTGGTTATAACTGGCCCGGTAGTTCAGGATATATTTGACGATAGGGTGCCTGAACGGCTCCGCCCCGGTAAAGGGGGCAAAAAGAGGCACCTTTTCCTGTGTAATGATTGGCTTGATCGCCATGGTCGTCGGTGTACCGACATTTCCGAGGAGACAAAAAACCTTGTCCTCGTTTATAAGTTTTACAACATTCGGCACCGCCCTGCCCGGCTCATAGCCGTCATCATACACGATCAGCTTTATCTTTCTCCCGTGAACGCCTCCGCTCTCATTTACCATCTTCAGATAAGCTTCTGCGCCGGCTTTGAAACTGGTCCCCAGAAAAGAAGCCGGACCGGTCAGCACCGTCGACATCCCGACCGTAATCTGCCCGTCTGTCACCCCGCTCTCTGCAAATCCTGGCGATGCAACGAAGAAGAGTATGCAAGTCAGGCATACGGCAGCTATTGCGATGGCCTTTTTCATGAGAGTTTCCTCTCTTTCTGTTAATATGTGTTTTTTATACAACAAACTTATTACATTATTATTCCTAAAGAATGCAAACCTTTTGCCATACAAAAAACTTTATTTAACAGCTAGTTAAATTGCTGACAAGGGACAGAATTCGGACAGTTAGTCAAATACCGGACGGTTAGCAAGGCGTGAACATCCTATGGAAGATAAATTCAGGCGTTCCTCCGATCCCGTTCTCATTTTCCCTTTTAATCAACGCGCGACAACAATCATTATCACGGCTGCGGATCCGGCTAGTTTGCACCGTGACAGCAATAAAGACGGGACCGGCGGGACATCAAGGCAACGCTGAATTGATCGGAATATTAATAGTGCGGCGCAAGCTGGAGGATAATGGTATGTTACGAGTGATCTACCCGGCTTCAACAGAGAAGATGCTCCATAGTATATATGGGGGCACCGATGGAGGAAGGGCCTTATGGGTCGTCGCAAACACCTGTTCGGCGTCTGGGTACGTATCACAAACGTATTGAAACGAAACCTTCGAACAGCGGGCGGCGGTATCTCGGAAAGACAAAGCATTGCTTGCAGCAAACGGACGGTCGGGAGCTTCCCGATCCTCGCCGTCACTTATCCCCAGCAGGGATAGGTCACGGCGTGTGACCATAACGTCCGAGCCGGTGAGACTCCAGTGTGCGAACCATCACGATCACTGTTCGAGCAATGTTACGGCCTTATGGAATAGTTGGTCATAGTTTGAGGAATGGTATAGATAGGTTGACGGCGTAGGACTCTTTTTCGGTATAGATCCGACAGGGAAACGGATACGAGATTCCTGCTGATCACTGCGTTA
Source organism: Nitrospirota bacterium (assembly GCA_035516175.1). Lineage (GTDB taxonomy): Bacteria > Nitrospirota > UBA9217 > UBA9217 > UBA9217 > DASPSR01. The sequence goes on along the minus strand of DATJAO010000025.1, from coordinate 19,111 downwards.
TTGCCTTTGCCGCTTATCAGGAATTCGGCATCCGGAATCAATCCTCATCAGGGGCTCGTCCTCGTGGTGCCGGATTCATAGGCTGCTCTCTTGCTCCCCTCAATAGCTTCCCAGCCCTCACGGACTATGAGCGGGAGCATAAGAAGTGCAGCCACAGAGTCAGCCCACCACCACCCAAGCCACGCATTCAAGCTGATCCCCAGAAAGAGGGTAATCGCTAAGTACGTGCAGACCGCAGTCTCCCGGGCATCAATACGGAGAGCCTTGCTCTCGAGACCTCGTGCTGTGCGGAACTTCATGACCGCGAGTATCGGCATGCCGACAAGGGACAGTATGGAGAGGACGAGACCGATGATACTTGTTTCCGGCTTCTCGCCATAATAAAGCCGTGATCCGGACTCATTCATGATATAGAGCGCCAGGAGAAAGAACGCAACGCCGACGCTGAACAGTACCTTTCGCTCCATCGCAGCATGCGCTTCCCTGTTCTTCTGTCCTTGAAGTTCATTGCGTAGCCCCAAGAGCATCATGCCGGCCATCACGACGCCGATGATACTGACCAGACCAAAGGAAATGAGCACGATCGAACCTGTTGTAATACCTGTTACCCCGGCGACAAGCGCCCCGATCACATACCATCCGATCGTAAGATACTCAAGCTGAACGCCTTTTTTTAGAAGATCTATTTTATCCGTACCTTGGCCTGTGGCCACGCGCTACCCCCTCTGTGCATCAAACTTATTTATTTTATACGTCAGCACCGTGCTTGTCAACCACTCATCCAGACGCTTCAGGGGCTACCAAGAAAGATAGCTGAGCCAAAAAATTATATTCTTCTGACGACGCCCACCACCCTGCCAATGATACGAAAATCTCCACGGTCTATATTGAGGGGCTTCATGCTGCTGTTCTCGGGCTGCAGGCGGACATGGCTCTTCTCAATGAACAGACGTTTGACCGTGGCTTCGCCGTTCACAAGGGCAACGACAATGTCTCCGTTCTGCGCTGCGGACTGGACACGGACAATAACCGTATCGCCATCAACGATATGCGCATCGATCATACTCTCGCCTTTTACTTTGAGGGCGAACAGATTCTCTGGAGATCTGAGCTTAAACAGGGAGATGTCCACCGCGAACTCTCCTTCATGGTTTTCCGGCGAGAGCACAGGCATACCCGCCGCTACCCTCCCAAGAAGGGGAACCGTTGCGAGCGGTCGTTTCCCGCCAGCACGCAGGGAAATACTGCGAGATTTTCCCCGTTCCCGCACTACGAACCCGCTCCGCTCAAGCGCTGCAAGGTGTTTCTCTACGCCATTCGTGGAACGGATCCCGAATGCTTTCCCGATCTCCCTTATGGTAGGAGGAATGCTCCGCCCCTCGATGCTGGTTCGGATGAATTCATAAATCTCCCGCTGGCGGTCGGTGATTCTGTTTTTCATAGAGCACTCTCCTTCTGGTTGCCGCAGAGCGCAGGAATCGCAAAGGTAAGCAAGAATTTAATAGTTTGGTATACCGATGACCTCACGGCATCTCAACATTTTATCTTCCCGAAGTTTCCTATGGCCTCATCGCTCGCGGCGATAACTATGCCTCAATCAATATTGCCGGTCCCCTGTCGGTCTCCATGCGGGGGAAATGACCCGCTCATGCCGATGCCGTTCGGCAAGCGTTCCCCAGGTGACCGTGAATTCACCATACCGGTCATTGATCTCGTCCATGGCCTCTGTGACGAACTTCCGCTTCCGCTCATCCACGAAGAGCGGCATCTCCATCATCCTCCGTTCCAGGCACGATACGCTCACGCCCACAAGCCTCACCGGCTGCAAGAGCCTGGTCTCGCGGAGCATACCCAGGGCCGCCGCATAAATGTCCAGTCCATGGTTGACAGCATGGCGAAGCCGCCTCTGCTTCGAGAACGTATGGAAATCCGCATATCGAATAATCAGGGATACGGTCCGTCCTCCGTACAGCCCCCTTCTCAGCCTGCGCCCCACCTTCTCCGAAAGCTGGAGGATATGACGTTCAATCATGGTGATATCCGAGCAGTCCTCGTCGAGGGTCATGCTGTGGCCCATGGACTTCGCCTCTCCCTCTTCCCGTCGCTCCAGCGGCTCCACGGGATCATCGTCATCGCCCAGCCCCATGTTGCGGAGCCGTTCACCGATGATTCCGAACCGGGAAATGAGCTGCCGGAGCGGAGCACGGCCGAGCTCTCCACAGGTATGAATTCCCATGGCAGCAAGATTCCGGGCAAGATTTGGCCCGATGCCGCACAATGACTTCACCGGTAGGTTTTCGAGCACATCGCTCACGTCATCCGGGGAGATGAGCACGAGGCCATCTGGTTTCTGCAGATCGCTCCCGAGCTTCGCGAGGAGTTTATTGGACGCGATACCGATGGAACAGGTCAAGCCGGTCTCGTGCCAGATCCGCTCTTTTATCTGGATAGCAATCCGCACGGGATCGCCAAAGAGCGCATCGCATCCGGTCACATCCAGGAAGGCCTCGTCGATAGAGAACAGCTCGACAAGCGGTGTAAATGCTCTCCATATTTCGATCAGTCGCTCACAGGCATAGGAATACTTGGCCGACTCCGCGGGGACGAGGACGATCTCCGGGCACTTCTGCCGCGCCTCCCAATACATCATCCCTGTCTTCACGCCGAAGGCCCGCGCCTCGTACGATGGCGAAAGAATGACGCCCCGGTGCTTGGATCCAACCACAGCCATGGCCTTGCCCCGGAGCGCCGGGTCCGCACGCTGCTCCACCGAAGCGAAGAAGGCGTTCATATCGATATGAAGGATTGTTTTCATGTTTTTCTATCGTAGAGCATGCCGAGAATGCAGAGAACATACAAAAGCTATTCGCTGGGCGCGTAATGCCGTCTTTTAAAATATTTATATTAAAGTTGATTCGCAATTTGACCTTGCGTCCGAAAAATTTCAGATATGATTTTTATCCAAAACCTTTGGACCTAAGCTCTTGCGCCACCATTTAGTTTCCCCTCTGCGATCTCTGCGGTAATACATAGATTCAAGTCTCTGCTTGCGTTAGTCCCCATTTGAAACTCTCGGCATTATAACAGATCTCATACAGTCCCTGCCCGTCCGTCACCGAGAAGTGGAGTATGCCCGCACTGCCTGCCTGCGTCCTCCATGTGAAGGTGACCTCCTGTATCCGGACCTGTCTTCCCTTCCAGACAAACCAGACCGGCTTGATCCTGCCGTGGGAAAAAACTGCCCCCACGCTTATGGTTTCATTGATCTCGACTGCCATAGGATTTTCTATAGTATAGTAAACATTTGTTTACCTGTCAAGAGGGAACACTGCCAATCCCTTCCCTTGCGCCAACATCTCAACAAATAAGAGTTTTTTGTGGCAAATAATTGATAAGCAGCTACCGGCCGGTTACTCTGGCATCTCCGTGGGCGAGCCTAACGGTCATATCTACCGCGAAATCATCCCCGCGGGGATGATGACGTCCATACATTCGGTATCTTAAGCGCATCTAATGCTCATACGGATCCTAACGTGTTGCATTACGGGCAAGCCACCCATATCGGCAAGTTTGTATCGTGTGGCGGAGTCTTCGTCGGGTAGCTCTGCTTCGTCAATCAGGGAGATCGTGTCCCTAGTAAGGACAATGTGAAGCTGCTGACGATAATCGCCTCTGCCATCGGAGCAGAGAATAAACGCTAGGAGGTCATAACAGCGTTAAAGGAGAGTGCAAGAAGGTAGGAAAGGTTCGTCGAGTCGTCGACAGCTAACCTCTATGCGATACTATTTGAAATAAGGCAGCCCTGTGGCCACGCCCGATGGGCCTGGATGCATTGCCATGACCGACTACGCGGCGGAAGAGTACGACGCCGGCCCATACCTGTGGTAGTAAATTATCTGCGACTACGATTGACATGTGGTGGCGGAGCACTCTGCCAAGATAATCGCCGGGGGCCGAAAAGCCTCTTGAACAGCGGATCGTGCAAAAAACTGCTGGACACCTACGAACGCCCAATCGAGTCTAGATGCAAGAGACACAGTGCGAGATACAGGGAAAGGAGGTCCTTGACGCTCCATTCGGCATGGACCCTGCATCGTGAAGCATCCATCATGTGAGTCCCTTGCCTCTTAGAAACTCTCCGAATTTCATATCGACCTTCATGATATGGTCGACGATCCAGTCCACGACAACCTGGTTTGTGGTCGCCGAAAGGTCATAGGTACTGCCTTGCACGCGCGGGAGCGACGCCTGCTCCTTGAGCCTGGCAAGGGTGGCAAGGTATTTTTTATGGTCCTCCCTTTGCTGGTCTAATCCTGGATACCGGGTCTCCCGCATGTGCTTTTCTTCCTCGGAAAAATGGACCCTTGCGTAGTCATCAAGGAATTTGATCGTGCTGTCGATCTCTTCCTTGCACCGACGCTCTTTTATGGCAAGTACGAGATTGTTGATCCTCTTGAACAGTTCTTTATGCTGGCTGTCGATCGTGGCGACGCCGACCGATAATTTCTCCGTCCACTCCATGGCAGGTCTCCTACGATGGTCTTTTTATACCCGATATTAACAAGCACGACATGATATGTCAAGGCGGACTCCACCTGCGTGCAACCGCAGCAGAATCTTCCAATAAAATTTGACACTCGCAGTTAAAAAGGATAACTTAATAATTATGAAGACCGCCGTCGAAATATACAAACTCCTGCCCAAGACAAACTGCGGCAGGTGCGGGACTACGAGCTGTTTCGGCTTTGCCGCGAAACTGGCCACTCACCAGGCATCGCCCGACGATTGCCCTACGATGACGCAGGAAGCACGTGAGGCCCTTCGCGAGGCGGCAAGGGAACGGCACCATTCGCCCGGCACGGTCTACGAACAGGCGCTGGAATCACTGCGACCTAAAATCCGGACATTGGATTTCCCGAAAGTGGCAGTGCTTTTCGGGGCGATACTCACCGGTCCACGCAGCCTGGGGATCATGTTCTTGAACGAGAAATATTCGGTAACCGAGGAAAAGATCCTGGACGCATCAGGCATGGAACCGCGGCCGTGGATATCGATCCTCATTTACAACCACCTCTGCATGCCCGACCCGCCGGCCCCTTCCGGGGAATGGATCACCTTCAGCTCGGTTCCGGCATCTCACGCAAAGGACAAGGCGTGGGCAGGCCACGTTGAAGAAGTGATTGCGAAGCATTATGCGGGAAATGTCACGGGACTAAAAACTGCCTGCAAGCGGCTGGGAGGAGTACAGACGGAGGTAATGGGAAACCAGGACGCGGCGTATGAATTCCGGTTATTCCCCCACTATCCCGTCTTACTCCTGTTCTATGATGCTGTCCCGGACGAGGACTTCCCTGCGCAGTGCAAGCTACTGTTGGACCGCAACGTTCCTTATTACCTGGACATCGAATCCATCGTAGTGCTCGGCGAGGAATTCGCGGGAAGATTGACGTCAACATAAAACACAGAGTGCATGGCGCATCGAGTGTTTTTCCCTCTGCTCTGTGCCCTACGCCCCCTGCCTTAAGGCATAAATCAGATACTCCACGTTCCCGTCCTGACCGGTGATGGGAGAAGGGATAACGCCCTTAACCTCGAGGCCGAGTCCCCGGAAGTAATCGGTGATCCTATTCACCACAGCGGTCCTCGCTGCCTCATCGCGCACGATCCCTCCCTTGCCAACCCGCCCTTTGCCCACTTCGAACTGCGGCTTGATGAGCGCGATGATCTCTGCATCGGGCTTAAGAAATCTCAGGATACCGGGGACGACCTTTTCGAGGGATATGAACGAAACGTCAGCAACCGCGATATCAATCGGCTCAGGCAGAAGCGACGGTTCGATATCGCGGATGTTCGTACGTTCGATCGTAACAACACGGGCGTCCTGCCGGAGCCTCCATGCCATCTGACCGTAGCCCACGTCCACAGCATAGACTTTTTTAACGCCGGACTGGAGCAGACAGTCGGTGAATCCGCCGGTCGAGGCTCCTACGTCCAGGGCGACCTTGCCTGCCGCGACGATCTGAAACTCTTTTAATGCCGCTTCAAGTTTGAGACCTCCCCTGCTCACATAAGGGAGAGATTCACCGAGGATACGAACCTCTGCCTCCTCTGGTACGAGGGCTCCTGCCTTGTCGATTTTCTGGCCGCTCACCAGGACTTGGCCAGCAAAGATCATGGCCTGTGCACGTTCGCGGCTCTTAGAGAGTCCACGTTCCACGAGGAGACGGTCAAGGCGGAGTTTTCTTGTTTTGCTTGGTTTGTTCCCGGACATTAGGCGCTTTCTCAGTACACGGAACAAGTATAGCTGAATCCTACCCCGAAAAGCAATGCTCCACAGAGCTCAGTTATTGCTGACAAGAGGTGCCTACTTCTGGTAAACTATTAAAAATAGTGACTCTGGGGTATAAGTTCTAACGATCTCATTTGCACATAGGGCAATAATTAGGTCGCGGCTATTAACCCTGTAAGGATAGAGTGGAGAGTGTGATGGCTTACTATCGTGAAGTGATGGACGGTATTGGTAGGGCAATTGATGCTGTAGGGGTATTTGTGATTGTCGCTGGCGCCATCCTCGCCACTGGTCGCTTCATTGTTAAGCGACACGGGGCAGCCAGTAAATCCTACAGACTTTACCGGCAAGACTTGGGACGGGCCATCCTTCTCGGTCTGGAATTCCTCATCGCAGGCGACATCATTCGGACGGTCGTTGTAGCTCCTACGCTGGAGAACATAGTGATCCTTGGGCTGATCGTCCTGATCCGAACTTTCCTCAGCATGGCCTTGCAGCTCGAAGTCGAAGGGCGCTGGCCTTGGCAGCGCACAGAAGAAACCGGCCCCACCCGCGCCCCTGATGATCCCGCTGATAAGGCTTGATTGACAATTGTCAGGATATCGTTCAATCGCAACTCTGAATTTAAAGATTTTTACTTTAATCAGGTTATCGTAATTTGTATTCTTTAATCCGGGTCTTATCCAAAAAGTCTCAATTTTGTTCTCTGACATCGATTGTTGCCGCAACTAGCACTTATTTGACGCTGTGGCATGATGTCTTTACTCGCTTACATCTTAATTGTTACAGTCTTTTACCCGAATATTTTTTTACGCTTTGTGCCTTTTACAGACAGCAACAAACACGTTTAGGCGTCCATCGTCTTGAGCACCACGACCGGCGCCACGGCTTTGAGCCGGGACTGCATCACGAATTCCCTTACCTTTGCATAGATGCTGCCCGCGTCCAGACCGTACTTCTGCCTGAGCACGTTCTGTGAGCCATGCTCGATATACGCATCGGGTAGGCCGATGCGCAATGTCTTAACGCCGGCCACGAGGGAAGCATCCAGGCACTCGAGCACGGCGCTGCCGAACCCGCCCAGGAGTGCGTGCTCCTCTACGGTCACGACCCTGCATGTTTTCTTCGCCAGAGCAAGGATGAGTTCGGCATCGAGAGGCTTCACGAACCGCGCATTCACGACCGCCGCGGAAATCCCGTCGGCCGCAAGCCGCTTCGCAGCTTCAAGTGAGGCATAAACCATGCTCCCGATTGCCATGATCGCAACATCGCTCCCATCCCGGAGCAGCTCGGCCTTGCCGATCTCCAGGTTCTTCAGTTCCTGGTCCATGGGAACGCCATAGCCGGTACCGCGCGGGTAGCGCACCGCCGTTGGCCCCCTATGCTCAACAGCAGTGTTGATCATGTGCTGAAGCTCATTCTCGTCCTTGGGGGCCATCACAACCATGTTCGGCACATGACGCAGGTACGCGATATCGAACACCCCATGGTGAGTAGGCCCATCTTCTCCCACAAGTCCCGCACGGTCAAGGGCAAGCGTCACCGGGAGGTTCTGGAGGCAGAGGTCGTGCACTATTTGGTCGTATGCTCGCTGCGTGAACGTAGAATAGATGGCGGCCACAGGGTGGAGCCCTTCCACGGCGAGCCCGCACGCGAACGTAACGCCGTGGGACTCGGCAATCCCCACATCGAAGAACCGGTCGGGGAACTGTGCGGCGAACTTGTCCAAACCCGTGCCGTCGGGCATTGCGGCGGATATGGCGACGATCCTGTCATTGTCCATTGCAAGCCTTACCATGGTCTGCCCGAAGACCTCCGTATAGCTCAGCACCGATGATTTCTTTGAGACCTTGCCTGTTTGCCGCTCAAAGGGGGGCGTGCCGTGGTACTGCGAGGGATCGCACTCAGCGAACTCGCAGCCTTTTCCCTTCTTGGTTATCACATGCACGAGGACTGGCCAGGTGTAATCCTTTATGTTCTGGAATGTTTCGAGCAGGTGGTCAATATTGTGGCCGTCTATCGGTCCAATATACTGGAACCCAAGGTCCTCGAACAGCATGCCCGGGACCATGAAGCCTTTGATGGAATCTTCCGCCCTTTTTGCGAGGTTGAACATTGATTCGCCGACCTTGGGGATCCCCTGGAGGAAATTCTTGGTCTCTTTCCGCAGCCTGGTATAAAAATTTCCGGTCATGAGCCTGCTCAAGTACGACGAAAGCGCGCCCACGTTGGGGGAGATCGACATCTCGTTATCGTTCAGGATCACCACCAGATTTTTTTTCAGGTGGCCGGCCTGGTTCATCCCTTCAAAGGCAAGCCCTGCCGAGATGGAGCCGTCTCCAATCACGGCGAGCACGCGGTAGTCCTCGCCCTTGATATCCCGAGCCGCTATCATCCCCAACGCGGCCGATATCGAAGTGCTCGCATGCCCTACATCGAAATGGTCGAAGGGGCTCTCTTCCCGCTTCGGGAAACCGCTGATGCCCCCGTGCTGGCGGAGGGTGGGGAACTGCGTGCGCCGGCCCGTGAGGATCTTGTGCGCATAGGCCTGGTGTCCCACGTCCCACACGATACGGTCGTTCGGCGTGTCAAAGGCATAGTGGAGTGCGATCGTCAGCTCGACGACGCCAAGGCTCGGCGCAAGATGCCCCCCGGTTTTTGAGACGACATCGATGATTTTCTCCCTGAGCTCGGACGCAAGCACGGGGAGATCCTCCTGGGGTAGTTCCCGCAGGTCGTTGATGGAATCTATTTTGTCGAGTATCATGGCATACCTCACTGGAAACACCAATTATCAAATTCCAAATCTCAAAATCATTTTCAAGGTTCAAATTCCAATTTTGCTGAATCCTTGGATTTTGCTACTCAATGTACTCTGTTTATGATGTACTTCGCCAGATCCCTGAGCGGGTCAGCCTTCCGGTCAAAATCCTTCAGGGCAGTGATGGCCTTGTCCACGACCTCCACGGCCCTTCGCCGTGATTCTTCGAGACCGTAGAAGCTCGGGAAGGTCTTTTTACCTTTTTTGATGTCGCTGCCCACATCTTTTCCAATCTCTTCCTGTTTGCCCGTGATGTCAAGGATGTCGTCAGCAATCTGAAACGCGAGGCCCACCCTCTCTCCGTAGTTAGTTAATGCCGTAAAGTGACGTTTCCCTGCCCTGGCATAGAGTGCCCCTACCCTGACAGACGCGCGAATGAGCGCTCCGGTCTTATGCGTATGGATGTACTCGAGCGTCGGGAAGTCAATATCCTTGCCCTCGGACTCCATATCCACTACCTGTCCCCCCACCATTCCGTATACACCGGATGCGGTTGAAATCTCCTTGATGATGGCAATGAGCCTGTTTGCAGGAACAGACTTCAGCTGACGGGGATCGGACAGAACTTCAAAGGCCATGTTCAATAAACCGTCGCCTGCAAGGATGGCGATGGCCTCGCCATATGCTTTGTGACACGTAGGTTTCCCCCGCCTGAAGTCGTCGTTATCCATGGCAGGAAGGTCATCATGGATCAGGGAATACGTATGGATAAGCTCCAAGGCTCCCGCGAGGGGAAGCAGACCGGCGGTCTTTGCGCCAAGCGCTTCAGCAGCAGCAATGGCTAAAATTGGCCGCACCCTCTTGCCGCCTGCAAACAGGCTGTAGCGCATAGCCTCATGGACCGACGATGGAAACATCTTCGTCGGCGGCACGAGCTTTTCAAGCGTCTTGTCAACGCTGTCCTTTTTCCTGGAAAGATATGATGTGATGTCCATACGTTTAATATCCTACTCCCCTTCCTGTTCTTCAAAGGGTTGCGCCGTGACCGTGCCGTTCTTGTTTTTTAGCAGTATTTCCACCCGTCGTTCAGCATCTGCCAGCCGCTTATTGCAGAGACGGGAAAGCTTTATGCCTTCTTCGAATAGTTTGAGCGACTGCTCCAGCGGGAGGTCGCCTGTCTCAAGTTCTTTCACGATATCTTCAAGCCGGGCAAGCGCGGCCTCGAACTTTTTTTCCGCCATAGGGTTAACTGCTCCAAATGTTCAGGCAAGCTGGGAGAATTTGGAACCAAACTCAATTATATCCGGAACATAGCGTCAAATCAAGAAAAATAGGAGGGATATTACACGAATCGAATCCCACATTTTTCACCAAGGAGACGCAGACGCATGGAGACGGGTTTAAAATAGATTGAGGACTTTTTGGTCCTATTAAATTGAAATTCGGACGAAACAACGTTAAACTAATGATCGAAACCTGCCGTCGAAATCCGTGTCTGAAAAGCTTTTATTTTATTCTCTGTGCCTCCGTCTCTTCGTAGTTAGTGAATGCTCCCACAACCAAAGGTAATGCTATTGGTTGGGGCTTCCAATAAGGAGGTTCCCTAAGGATTGCCTTCCTCTTGGAAGTTGCAGTGTCACTTGCTGCGCATCTACAGGCCGCAGCAAAAGATAATTACAAATCGTGTCTGCCGCATGCTCATCTGCGTGTTGTTTGTTACCGCATTGCGGACAATAGAATAGCTCTCCCTGTCGCATATTCCTGTCGACCAGGGCATGGACTGTACAGGCAGAGGATGTATGATAGCTTTGGATAGCCAGTTCCGGGATACCATCCCATCGTAGCTTATCCGACGCTCTCTGCATATACTGCCCTTTAGAACCATTGTTGATCATCTTGTTGAAGGTACGGCCTTTGTATCCAGATGACTTTTTCTCCATCGTCAATATGGTCAGGTCTTCCCGTACAAGTGCAGCATTGTATTTCTTTGCAAGAAGTGCCTCCTGGTTGGACAGGAATCCGAACCATACCCGCTTTATAGATGCGATCCGCTTGTAGATTGCCAGACGTACCCGTTTCATCTGTACGATGTGCTTGTACAGCCTGATGAACTTCTCATGGATCTTCTGGATGTATTGGTCATCGCATAGCCGGCTTTCTGAAAACAACTCACGTTCACTGACCCCGAGATACCCGCAAATAATGCCCTTCAACTTGTTCAGCTTGTTGTACCCAGCATCAATTTGCGATTTCAGGCGGTCGATACGCGAACAGGAATCGTTGATGCTCCGGAGAAAGTTACGGCCGCTGAAACGGACTCGCTCAACGATATTCGTATCCGGGTGATTGTAGCTGGAAAGATAGCGCAACGCCTCATCCCTGGTGAAGTTTGAAATGCGCTTGAGTTTCAGGGGATCGATCGGGTCGTCTATTCTGGCAACCGACAAGCTGATGGTATTTACCATGCCGAAATCACGTCCGATCAAGTGCGTGACATGGCGCGTATCAGCCTTGCTGTCCGGTTTGGCAATGATCGCCCTGACAAGGACCGAGTCTGGCTCAATGATAACGGCGAGCGCTGAAACCGACGACAAACGGTCAAAACGCCTTAAGGTACGGGATGACATGACAACCGGTATCCGGATTGGCTCGCCCCGCGGGATTGGATTGGATATTTCAAGAAAATGATAGTATTTTCGGTTTCCCCTGTCTACCAACAACCTGGCGCCTTTGTCCAACTCGGCTATTGGTTCGCTCTTATTCCTTACGATCCGGTAGTCCAGATTGATCTGGCAGGCATACCGACCGTCACTGCCGAATACAGGCTTGCGGTACTTAAGAAGACATTCGCCGTGAATGGCGCGAATTACCATCGCTTCTTTCCTGGTGAGCCCCCTGGTACGTTTCCGCACCACCACGTCCCGAAATAATTCAATGACGCCGTGATATCCCAGGCCCGATGCTTTCAGTTCAAGGGCAGCAAGCATAGGAACGGTGACGTTAGCTTGAATATTTTCCGGGATGTTGAGGTATTGCCGTTTAGCCGGGTCTTTCTCGCCGGTTCCTGTTGCACAATGGAGCAGCCGTCCGAATAAGCGATTAAAGTATTTTTGCTCAACCTGGTCCATTGCCGCAGGAACGGCCAGCCGAGCCTTCTCGACATACGCTTTGTTGAAGCCTTTCTCCATTGTTTTCTGCAGATTGGTAAGGACCCTGTGGATATCTTCACCGGTTCTGGCAGATGCCAGCGGTTCGGCCTGGAAAGCTGCGTCCACAAAGGCATTGGCTGCAGCAATATACTTATCACGGATAATGAGTACCTGGTTGATTTTCCCGACAGGCACAACATCAGGCGCAAGCATGATCTTCCCGCTGGGGATAGAGCGTCGCAGTACGTTTTGAGGTCCCTTGCCGTAGGCCACTAGACACCTTGCTCCTCAATATATTGCTTGATGACTTCCAGGGGCACTCCGCCGGAAGTTGCAACAAAATAGCTGGATGTCCAGAACTTTTCCTTCCAAAGCTTTTTTCTTATATCAGGGAACTCCTTCTTTAATCGCCTTGAAGTAACGGTTTTAAGAGAATTTATCATTCTGCACAAATTAAAATCTGGCGGAGCAGACAGGAGAATATGGATGTGGTCCTTCTCTCCGTTTGCCTCCACAACTGCGGCATTGAAATCTACGGCGATATCTCCGGCTATTTCCAAACACCGCGCAAGCACTCGTTCCGTAAGCACAGCCCGGCGATATGCAACCACAAGAACCAAATGGTAATTTAAGCTAAATACACTGTGATAAGAATGAGTAAGCTCCATACAACCAATTATATCGGATCAGCTGCTCAATGTCAACTTCAACATGTTCCACCCCCCAATTCATCCCGCAACCAATACGTGGTTTGGATGGGGTGTTCTTGGGTTAATGATAAAATGATTTTTCAGTCAATAGTGTTTCCAAAGCTCCAGTCCCGTTCTTGAGGAACGGAATCCAATTTGTTTCAGCGCCTCGGCATAGGGGCTTTGGAAAGCAGAAGCTCCGTTAATTGTCTCGACGCTGATCTTCTGAACCGGATTGAACTCACGGTCGAGCAGATCCCTGAATAGGGTGAAATAATCTGGAAGGCGGGCATTGTCAGGCGCTGCGAGGATTTCCAGATTTTTCCCGAAGCGCTTTGAGATCATCACCAGCCTGCTCCCGTGATAGACCAGGTGGGTGGAGGGGATGCGTGGAGGAAGGCCCTGTAATGATTCGAGCGTAAGACCGCAGAGGGACGCGCTGTCGGCTGCATTGACCCAGAAGACAGCGTCCTGCGGAAGGGGGTCCCGGAGCATCCGGAAGGCCTCGTGAGAGATGAATTGAGGACCCGATATACCCTGGAAAAAATAACCGGACATGACCTCGTCCGAAAGTTCCATCAGACGGAGGGACCTGAAAACAGCGCGCCACTGAAGGAGTGGCAGCTCATTCACCAGCAGCTCGCGGAACAGGATACCATGTCGCCTGAGAAGCTGCCGGATACGGTCCTTCACAAGTTCCTTTTCTCCCAGAATGTCGCGCTCTTCGACGTGCGAATCTATTCGGCGCCAGTGCCCTTCCAGCGGCCGCGACACCTTCCAGCGGTCGAACCCGGACCGGCGGGAGGTCAATCGCACGTCCTCGGCAAAGGCCTGTGCCGTGAACCGGGTCATGACACCTTTTCTGATCGTTCGGAACGTATCGCTCGTGACGGTCCCCTTCCACGCCTCTTTCCAGAGCCTCTCCGTCGCCGTAACACTGTCCAAATGAGAATAATCAGCGATCTCCAGAAAGCTGTACCTGCCCCGCCTGTCGGGGATCAAATGGTCCAGTTCGGTTGCCGCACCGGAACGTTCAACCTCATCGGACGGCCGGAAGAGCTCGAGGTCCTGATTGAAGGACAGACTGATCCGCCGCTCACCACAGCCGAACCAGACAAGATCACTGGAAGCCATGAGACCGTCAAGCCACGAGCTCCGGTACGGCTGCATCCGGGCAGGGAGAAGATATTCTTCCCACGCTTCCACGCGGGCAGGCCATCCAAAAAGCTGCTCCAGCCGCTGCTGAAGATCGTCAAGTGATTCTCCCCGGCGCGTGATACCCTGGAATGACGCTAAAAACAAGGGGAGCTGCTCCACAGGGAGCGCCTGGAAAGAAGGCTGGCGATACCTGCGCGCCATCCGCAAAAGCATCTCGAGATTTTCGCTGTCGCAGATCTCGATCTGCGTGCTCTCTTCGCCGAACCGGTCCATGACGAGGTCCTGCGCCTCGATAAGCGGTTCAATTGCCTCATCGAAACGCTCCGCGGTGACGCCCAGGAGGTGCCTCACGATTTCTTTGTCCACTGGTCCGTAGAAGACCAGCCAAGCAGAGAGCAATGCAGGAAGATCGTACTCCTCGGGCGGCGCAAAGGCCTCGGGTGCCTCACGGAGTAAGGTCCTGATGCGGCGCTTAAGGGTCTCTGCATTCTCCTCGCGAGAAACCGGCTCCATCGAGATATCGTCAAGGAGCAGACGGAAGGCAACAAGCACTTTGGGGAGCGTTTCCAGACCGCTGAGAAGCGGATGCCTGACGCCGGGCCAGGAGACCCAGGCAAGCTTCTTTCCGTTCTGCCTGAGCCACTCTGTAGCGTCAGCATCGTAGTCTCTGCGGATCGCAGCAGCGAGCTCTTTCCACTCTGGCTCGGGGATGAGCACCCTCTCCTTCACCCAGTCAAGCAGCTCCAGCGCCGAGCCCGGCGGATATCCAGGGGCCGTACGCTTCAGCTTTTCGTCAAGGACCCGCATCAGTTCCGTTGGAATTCTCGGACGCAGGTGTGAAGAGAACAAGAGCTCCCTGATCAGGTCTGGTCGGAGCGCCGATTCCCTGGCAAGAACCGGCGTATCATCCTCATACATGTACTTGTTCGTCTGTTTCCAGACGAGATGGCCGGCAAACGGTGAGGCTGAGCGGGTAACGGTCTCGCTAACATGGATGGCTCGATTGCGGAGCTCTTCGAGGACCGATTTCAGGTTTTCCAGATCGAACTCATCCTCAAGGCATGTTCTCCACGTTTCGAGGAGGAGCGGAAAGTCCTCATAGCGCCGCACAGCCTCGAGCAGTTCTTTGGACCGGAGACGGATGAGCCAAAGGGGCATTCTGCGCTTGAAGCTCGATTTCGGAAGCAGGAGCGCCCGCTCCGCATTCTCCCGGAACCGGGCGCCGAAGAACCCGGTCTTCTCTAGCTTCCTGCGGAGCAATGCCTCGACGTTCTCCGGCCTGACAAGAGATAGGATGTCCTGAGATCGGAATTCGTGGGGAAGCATGAGAAAAACAGCGTTATCATCCTCAACGACCTGGAGCGGTTTGCGCTCCTTTTCTTCCCATGCCTCGGCCAATGCCAGCGCGAAAGGCCGGTTCACCTTGCCCCCCCAGAACGTGTGCAGGATCGCCTGCTTGAAGTCACCCCCGCCCACGGGATCTTCGACGTGCTCGATGAGAAGATGATGGCGGTGAGGAAGACTGCTGCCGG
The DNA here is from genome assembly GCA_035516175.1 of Nitrospirota bacterium. Classification (GTDB taxonomy): domain Bacteria; phylum Nitrospirota; class UBA9217; order UBA9217; family UBA9217; genus DASPSR01. The sequence goes on along the minus strand of DATJAO010000025.1, from coordinate 3,533 downwards.
TGGCCTCTTTTTGCATTTTTAGGAAGCCGATGAGCTCAACAACAGCCGTCTCTTCCATAGCGTGCGCGTTCATCAGCTCTTGTTTGAAATCGGGAAGATCAATGCGCCTGTCAGCCCGCTCAAGAAAGAGGCCGATCTTTTCGGAAAGATGAAAATCCCGGTCCTGTTCTTCAGCACGCCAGAAAGGGAAAATACCGGTGGCAGAGCGCGCAGGCACCACTTCCACATCGTTATGGGTGATTTTTTCGATGCGCCAGAGCTGGGAACCGAGGGTGAAGGTCTCGCCGATCGAACGTTCCCACACGAATTCTTCGTCCAACTCTCCGATCTTGGCATGGGTGTCCTTTAGCCGCAGATCGAAATAGCCCCGCTCCGGGATGGTTCCGCCTGAGGTATAGATGAGGTAGGCCGCCTCGCTGTGCGCCTGGATTGTGTTGTCAATGCGGTCGAGAGAGACGCGCGCTTTTAGCTCCCTGAGCCGCGTGTCTGCGTACCTGCCGGCAAGCATCTCGATCACCAGGTCGAAATGTTTTCGAGGGAGCATCCGATACGGGTAGCTGGTTTTGAGGAAGGCGTACAGCTCGTCAATGTCCCATCGTTCCATCGCGGTCATTGAGAGAATGACCTGCGCCAGCACGTCGAGGGGCGCCTCCACCTGCCTGGCCTCTTCAATATCCTGCTCTAGGACCGCCCGTGCCATCACCGCCGCATCCACAAAGTCCATACCGTGCGTCGGGAAGAGGAGGCCGCTGCTCGTCTCTCCCACGGCATGGCCGGACCGTCCGATGCGCTGCAGGGTCGAGGAAACGGCTCGCGGCGTTTGGATAAGGACGACCTGATCCAGGCTTCCGATGTCGATGCCGAGCTCGAGCGAGTTCGTGGCGACGATTGCCCTGAGCTCGCCGTTCTTGAGCTTTTTCTCCACGGCAAGCCGTATCTCGCGAGATAGCGAACCGTGATGTGCATAGGCGAGCTCTTCTGTTTCTTTTTCATTTATGAGGCGTGTGACTTTTTCCGTGGTTCTGCGGCTGTTGGCAAAAAAGAGCGTGGAGGTGTGCTCATGAATGATTTTCTTGAATGCATGGATCAGTGCCGGCCACACGGAACCGTCGGTGGCTGTCTCGAATTCTCCGGAGGGGAAAGATACACGCAGCTCATAAGCCTTCGCCTCGCGCGACCTGATGATCGAGACAGGACGCTTTTCGTAGTGGCTGTCCTTGCCCTTCCCGATCTGTCGGTACCCTCCGACAAACTCCGCAACCCTTTCCGGAGGGTTGACCGTGGCCGATAGCGCAATGCGCTGAAATTCGCCGGAGAGAGGCACGAGACGGTCTACGGCAGTTATGAGATGCGTCCCCCGCTTGGTGCCTACAACAGCGTGGATTTCATCGAGGATGACCATTGCAAGTCCTGTGAGCATGCTGCGGCCGCTCCGTGAACTGAGGAGGAGATTGAGCGACTCAGGCGTGGTGATGAGGATTTCAGGCGGTCTCCGGACCATCTTCCGGCGCTCTTCCCCTGGTGTGTCTCCGCTCCGCGTCTGCACATTGATCCCGGGAAAAGGGACCCCGGCTCGGGCAAAATGATCCCGCAGCTCCCTCAAGGGCTGAAGAAGGTTATGCCGGACGTCATTGTTCAAGGCCTTAAGTGGAGAGACGTAGAGCACGCGCACCTTTCCCTGAGGCCACGCGCCCGCGATGAGCTGGTTCAGGCCCCACAGAAAAGCCGCAAGGGTCTTGCCGCTTCCCGTGGGTGCCGTCACAAGCACATGCCTCTCCTGCACGATTTCCGGCCAGGCCTTCGTCTGGATGTCCGTCGGAGTCCCCACTTTTCCCGAAAACCATTGTTGGACAAGGGGATGATAAAATGAGAGGCTGTTTGCTGTCATGATCAGCTTCCTCCATAGAAAACATAGTCCAGTACGGAAGAAAAAGCAAGGGGGGAGAAATCACCTCAGAACGGCGCTGGACTGCGGCAATTGAATGGAATATAATAAAAGAGGATTTGCGATTCCACGGGTTTCAAAGAATTATAATCCCGTGTAGATGCCGTAAAGCAAAGGGAGGGTGTCGTGCCTCTTGTGATTGGCGTGCCAAAGGAGACAGCCCCGGGCGAGCGGCGTGTGGCCGTCGTACCGGATGTGGTCAAGAAGTTCAACTCCCTCGGAGTCGATGTCTGCCTGGAGCGCGGTGCCGGCACGGGCTGCTATTTCCGCGACGAGGACTTCGGCGCAGCGAGCATCGCCCCGAGCAGCGCTGAGGTGTGCGCCCGTTCCCGGATAATCTTGAGGGTGCAGCCGCCGACGCTGGACGAGGTCCGGTTGATGCGGCCCGGCACGGTGCTTATCGGTTTCCTGCATCCCTACCAGGACCGGGAGCGCGCAACGTTGTTGTGTGAACGCGACATCACGAGCTTCGCCGTCGAGTTGATCCCGCGCATCTCCCGTGCCCAGAGCATGGACGCCCTCTCCACCCAGGCCACGGTGGCAGGCTACCAGTGCGCGCTGATCGCCGGCGTGATATCCCCTAAATTTTTCCCCATGATAACTTACGCCGCCGGCACGCTGCGCCCTGCGCGGGTGCTGGTGATCGGCGCAGGAGTCGCGGGGCTCCAGGCCATCGCGACCGCCCACCGCCTTGGTGCCATCGTCGAGGCCTATGACGTGCGCCCCGAGACCAAGGAGCAGGTCGAATCCCTCGGCGCACGGTTCGTCGACACCGGCGTGGCCGTGGTAGGCACAGGCGGCTATGCACGGGAATTGACGGAGGATGAGAGGATGTTTCAGCAGGAAAGGCTGTCAAAGGCGGTTGCTCAGGTGGACGTACTGATCACCACCGCGGCAATCCCTGGCAAAAGGAGCCCCATCATCATCACCGAGGACATGGTCGCGCGCATGAAGCAGGGCGCGGTCATTGTGGACATGGCCGCGGACGTCGGCGGCAACGTTGTCGGCACGCGTCCCGGCGAGACCGTGGTTAAGGGCGGCGTCAGCATCGTGGGTACCATCAACCTTGCGTCGCGCATGCCGGTGCATGCCTCGGAGATGTACGCGAGGAACCTGTTCAACTTCCTTTCGCCCATCATCAAGGATGGCGAGCTGGCGCTCGACTGGAGCGACGAGATCATCGCGGGAAGCGTTTTTACTCACGAAGGACAGATTCGCCACGAAGGCGTGAAGAAAGCATTGGAGCCGCTTTGAATTTGTTTTCAAAAAGAGGAAATTTAAGATAAAAGCGCCATGGTCGCCAAGAAAATCCTAAAATATCATCTCAAAGCTTTTAAAACATCCGGCTGCTTTGCGTCGTTGCGGTTCTAGTCTTATTGATTCCGGCTTATCCGAGTCTGGGAGGTGCCTGATGGAAGGTTTCTCTGCGCTCTACATATTCATGCTGGCGGCATTTACCGGCTACGAAGTGATCTCGCGCGTGCCCGTGATCCTGCACACGCCGCTCATGTCCGGCTCGAACTTCGTGCACGGTGTAGTTCTGGTGGGAGCCATGGTCGCTCTGGGCCAGGCGCAGACCCCCCTCGAG
>DATJAO010000024.1:0-7881 GCA_035516175.1 Nitrospirota bacterium | reverse complement strand
ACGCCACGGCGCCGGCAAGAAGAATGGCAATCATCAAGAGCGTGGTCGCTACCGGCCTCTCGATGAAAATACGGGAGATGTTCATTTGCTCTGCCTTTGGGGGGTCGGGGCCCCGCTGTTTTGGCCCTTCACCTCGACCTTGCTGCCGTCGCGAAGCCGGTCCGCTCCGTCCACCACGACGAGTTCACCAACAGACAGCCCTGAGGTAATAGACGCGTTCCCTTCCTGGGTGACCCCGACGGTGACGAGACGCAGTGCTGCCGTCTGGTCTGTTTTCACAACATAGACGAACGTGCCCTGAGGTCCCCGCTGTATGGCAGGCGCCGGAACAATAAGAGCATCGTGTTTGACGTCAATGATGAGGCGGGCATTGACGAACTGGTTCGGAAAGAGTTCATTGTTCGTATTCGGGAACGTGGCCTTAAGCTTGACTGTGCCCGTGTTCGGGTCGATCTGGTTGTCTACCGTCAAAAGGGTGCCCGTTGCGATTTTCTGCGTCTGTTCCCTATCGTACGCCTCGACGGTCAGCCGTGTCCCGCTCCTGAGTTTGCCCAATACCTGCGAGAGATTGTCCTCGGGTAGGGAGAAAATCACCGTGATCGGTTGCAGCTCGGTAATCACGACGAGGCCGCCGGTATCGGTGGCGTGAACGATATTCCCCTGGTCAACTTGACGCAATCCTATTCGGCCGCTAACCGGTGCAGTGATGCGGGAGTAGATCAGCTGCAGCTTGGCGTTGTCGATCTGCCCCTGATCGGCCTTGACCGCTCCTTCATACTGGTGCACTAGGGATGCCTGGGTGTCGAGCTGCTGTTGCGGGATTAAATCCTTCTTGACAAGGTCCTTATACCGTTCTAGGTCGAGTTGGGCGTTTTGCAAAAGCGCCTGATCGCGGGCCAATGCCCCCTCGGCCTGGGTCAGCTGTACTTCGTAGGGTCGCGGGTCGATTTCGGCAAGTAGCTCACCTCTTTTTACGATCTGACCTTCCTGGAAGAGGATTCTTGTCAACTCTCCGTCAACGCGGCTTTTCACGGTAACGGTTTCAAGCGGCGTGACCGCGCCGAGCCCGGAAAGGTAAACATCAAGATTGCCCTTCTTCACTGCGGTAGCCACAACCGGCACGCTCGGCACGGCAGACGCTCCTTGCTGGGCGGCCCGCGGCGCCTTTTGGCCGCCCTTGGCTAAGAAGATGAACGCCCCGACAACAAGGAGGCATATCACTACCAGCCCAAGCCACCAGCTTCTTAGGAACGCTGCGAAAGGGGTCCGCGCAGGCATACTGTTGTCATTCGTTTCTTGTGTGGATGTCATAATCGTGGCCTCATAAATGAATATTCCTGCCCCCAGCGCGTGCTCCAGAGCTTGAACGGGGAGGTCGGTTTTCCCGGGGTTTTTTAATAGAACTTTAGAAGAAAGAATTCTTGCGTGATAATATCACCGATCTTGCATTATTGTCAATTTGGCATTTAATTCCTTTTTAAGTGGATATACTTATCCTTCTGTAGAAGGTTCGCTGTGACGCCGCGGTCACCTATGACCCCGGTTTTGTTAGTTTGGGATGAAGCCACTCTCACTCAATACCCCCAATAGGGGCCGCTGCCCAGGCTGGATCCCTTCCCTTCAATCCCCACATAGACGTTACGTCCTAAGTAGAACGGAAGCCCCCAGTCCAATTGACCCGTTGAAGACCCGCCGACATCGGCAAACACATTGTTGGACGAACTGATGAGGTCGTTGAAGTTGCCTATTTGGAATGAAAGCACGCCTCGCTGTGAGCCGGACGCCCCCATATTACTTGCAGAAAGGGTCGTCGTAGATGAGGGGCAGAACCAGTCCGAATCGGGAGAGGGACAATTTGGAAGCAGGCTAGTGGACGGAGGTGTGAAAAACAGCCCATTCGATCCGCTGTCGATGATACTGCTGTAGGAGATGCCGTTGAGAATTGTAGCGATTTCCCCAAACTGGTTGGTAGCATAGCCCGTAACTCCGGAAGGCACATTGTCAGACTGTGTGCCGATCCCAAGCACGAGGGTGCCGTTGATAGAGGGGGACCCGCCAGGAGGAACGCTCGGAAGCTGCACGATTGCACCGTTATTATCCCAGGGAAGAAGCGACACCGGGTTCTGGGCCTGGCTGGAAAGAGCGACCGCTGCCCCGACGCAGCTTGATCCGCTGCACGAATAATACATACCGTTGGCGGCACTGTTTGCGCACGCCAAACCGCAATCCTGGTTGAATACACCGATCCCCAAGATTCCGTTGTAACCGGCAGCAGCCGGATTTTGGTCGGCGTTTTGACACGTTACGGGAGCTGTAGCAAAAGTGGCGTCAACGACTTGGATCGGGACTTGGACGGCAGGTTCGTTACCCAAGATAACGCTCGCCGTCTGAATAGGTCCCCACTCCGATGAGCCATCCCCGTATTGGGTGCATTCAGCAATCAAGCCTGTCCCAACGACTACCTGTGTAAGAGGAACATTCAGGGCTTGCTTGAATATTCGCAGCCCCGAGCTACCCGTATCCAAGAGGATGTCACTGATCGTCTGACAGGCTGAGGTGCCCGGGGTGCAGACCGTAACGCTGACGCAAGGCTTGTTAAGGTAGGAGTTGCCCGAACAGAGTGAGCCGTTCACGGTGATGGATAACATGTTGTTCGCAAGGGCGACACTTCCTCCGCTATCTCCCGAGCTGCCGCTACCACAGCCTGTCATCAGTGTAAATATCGCCAACAGAATGAGTTTATTACTTGATTTCATCGATGCTTACTCCTGGAGGAATCAAGGCAGGTGCGTACGCGCGACCCTGCAAGTTCCGCATATGCCCCCATTTCTCTACAACGATGTGATCCGTCTTCACCTGAAGACGCCTACGGCCTGGTTTGCGCGGGGTCTGCCGCAGGGCTTCCTGGTATTCGCCGGCATATGAGCCCAGAAGCGGCGTAAGATCAGGATGAATCAGTCCGTTCCAGGCAATGCCGAATACAACGCCATTTGGCGATATGTATTCCCGGACTTTCGTAGCATCAGACTCGATTGTATGTATCGTATAACCATTGAGGGTCGTTGTGACGCCCTGCACGGCGGAGAGAGACAAACGATCAGACGTGATCGAATCAGCAGATTCACCCAGTGCGGCCTGCGCCGACTGGACGGACGCGAAAGCGGTAACGTAAATGCCAAGTCCTATAAGCAGGGCATAGAATCTTTTTTTCATGGTCGTCCAATCCCTTGTCTTTTTTTTGTAACTGCTCAGGTCGCCCTCCACTAAAGGGTGACTCTATGGATGTTCTCGTCTCTCCCCAGAGGGCTGATGGCCTTCCCTGCCTCCATGCGAGGGCGGCGGAGAAATTTTCCTTGCATTTGTCATTGCCCGCTCACGGGAGCCTCTAAATATTCTTTCATTCCCTCCTCGAACTCCGGGAGAAATGTAACGTTTAGGATCATGTGGTGCTCCTATGCCTGCATAGGTCCGTCCATTGAATCTCCTCACGGGATCAATTCGAACAATCCTGTTTGTGTGGTGATCAACGAAATGATTGGAGATGACCTCTACCCTACCATGGACATAGACAACCCTGTGGAAATCGGTCAGGATGTAGTATCCGGGAAACCAAAAGTTCCATCCCCAGAAGGGATAAGGGACCCATGCATATAAGTAAACGTAATCCGGAGGAGGGGGGTAATAGGTCACAGCCGGCGGGCCCTGGTTGATGTAATAGTTGTTTATCACGGCATTATCAGGAGCAGGGATATTACCTGGACCCGTCTGGGCCGTCTGTCCAGGAGTGCCACCCCTTACAGCCAAGTTATCCGCGGTTGTAACATCATGAAATGCCTGCAAAGCTTCGCCTTTATCCATTTTCAAGCTTTTTGATTCCGCTGCAACGCTTATTGACTGCGTCAACTCTCCGACAATGTCAGGCGTAACCGGGTAATCGGCAATCCACCCGTTCCGAGGTGTGATGCCGGCGTTCCCAAGCAAGCTTTCTGCTTCAGCCTCGCTGGTAGCTGTTCCCAGCCTAAGCGCACCAACAAGCTTGACCGCTAAATCGCCTTCCCGGACCAATGGTTGACCAATTGGTGGTTGTTCTCCTGCTGCTTGTCCGGATTGAGCATGGAGGCCAACAGGCATTAGAACCAAGATACACAATGCCACAAGCTCTATAATGAGTAATCTTTTCATGGTTTTTTTGCTCCTTTCATTTTTCTCCAAAGACCGAACATATCTCTTTTTTTGAATATATTAACCTAAATCTGGCCTATTTTCTACAGTACGATATTGATAACTCCGCTGAATCCGTTGCTTAAGCAACCTAGCCAAGGGTGTAATTTGCTATTTGGCCGAGTCATCGATTTTTTTCAAGGAATCCCCATGAAGTCTCTCGGCACATAATGAATTTGAAAAGCTCCTGCTTGATTTCTGGTTTAGAAGCTCTTTCTGTTTCCCGTCAGGATTCAAAATGCATGAATACAAGGAACGACAGATCAGCCAATAAGGTAAGCCGTAGGGAAAATACTATAGTATACCTATTTTGTGCATCAGATACTTGGCGAACAGAAAGAGCGCAAAACCCCAGACCAGGATTAAAACCGCGACGAAGCGAAGCTTGTTGGCCATGCCGGCATCAAGATACTTGGTTGCCCGTTCCCTGCAATGTTCGAGGATGACGGGGTCGATAATCTTTCTGCTGATCAGGTAGCTGATCCTGAGAACAATGATGTCGTCTAGTTGCCCCCAGAACGGCACCGTATCATTGATTAAGTCATATGGCGATATCACGTAGGCGATGGCAAGCAGAAGAATGATCTTCACATACCAACGGACGCACCTATCCCAGAATGCGAACCACATCGCAAGAACTTCTATGGAGAACGACTTCACCGCATTTTGGAAACGTCCACAAATAGTCATACGGCATTTAAAATGCATCTTTTTTGTTCGTTCATTGCTATCTTTACACTGCCTGCCTCAACGCTGCTTAGTGCCGGTCCAGAGGGGCGCACCCTTGTCATCGCGAAGCTTCAGCACTTCGTCACCCTTTCTCACCTCGCCGGCAAGATAAATAATTTGTCCGTCGAGCACGGTCTGGACGCCCTTAACCTCCACCTTGTCGCCTGGAACGATCCTGACATTCTGCAAGTCAACATAAATATGAGGACCGAGATACACGAGGAGGTTCTGGCCGCCTGTATTCAGTTCCAAACCGACGCCTGACGTCTTTCCGTTTCTCGTCTCGATGTCTTTAACGGCAGCTACTTCACCGCTCACTATCTCCACCTGAGAGGGGTCATACTTCTGTTGCCCCTCGCTCTTCATTCCGCCTCTCCCTCCCATATGACCAAAACCTTGCTGAGCAGAAACCGGCATTGCGAGGAGAGCTGCGCAAAATAATGTAACTAAACCGGCGTTCACAAATCTTTTCATAATATTTTCCTCCTTCTTTTCTCCTACCGTGCCCGGGTGAGCTAGTTGTTCCTCTGTGATTATCCCGAAATAATTTGAAACTAATGCCCAGCATGTACTCCTTTATGATGAGTCACTCATACCGCAGAGCATCGATGGGATTCAGGAGCGACGCCATGTAGGCAGGATAGAAGCCGAAGAAGATCCCTATGAATCCCGAAAAACCAAACGCCAGCAGGATGGAAAGGGGCGACACGACCGTGGGCCATCCCGAGATGGATGAGAGGATCATGGCTGTGGACACGCCAGCAATAATCCCGATAACGCCCCCGATCAGAGACAGCGTAAGCGCCTCGATGATGAACTGAAGCCGGATGTCCCAGGTCTTCGCTCCGATGGCCATGCGGATCCCGATCTCGCGAGTTCGCTCGGTTACGGACACGAGCATGATGTTCATGATCCCGATCCCGCCGACGAGGAGCGAGACCGACGCGATGGCCCCCAACAACAAGGTCATAACCTGCGTGGACTGTTCTCGCGCCTGCATGATCTGGGTAAGGTTCCGTACAGTGAAATCAAGGTCTTGCTTCTGGCTAATGTGGTGTCGCTGCCTGAGCAGCTCGGTTATCTGTTGCTCTGCAGTGGACAGGTCTTCAGCGCTCCTCGCCTTGACCATGATTGTCCTCACCATGCCGGGGAACTGGGTACCGAAAAGCTTTTTCTGAGATGTCGTCACGGGCACATAAATAACGTCATCCTGGTCCTGCCCCTGAGTCGATTGGCCCTTGACGGACAGAACGCCCATCACGGTAAAAGGAACATTCTTGATCCTGATCGTCTGGCCCATGGGGTTTTGGCTTCCGAAAAGATTGTCTATCACGGTCTGGCCGACCAGGCACACCTTCGTTGCGCTCTTCACGTCCTGCTGGGTAAAAGGGCGGCCGGACGCCAAAGGCCAGTCCCGGACTGTCAACATACCTGGCGTTGTCCCGGTCACGGTGGTTGACCAGTTTAAGTGTCCAAACACGACCTGTGTTCCGCCTCCCAGGGTGGGAGCGACCTCTTCTACCGCGGAGCATTCCTTCAGTATGGCGTCGGAGTCTCCCAAGGAAAGTGTAGGCTGCGAGCCTGCCCCCATCCGTACCCCGCCTGAAGTCGTGGACCCGGGCATGACAATGAGAAGGTTGCTTCCCATGCTCGCTATCTGCTCGGCGATCTGTCGGCTTGCGCCGGTGCCCACGGCAACCATGGCGATCACGGCACCCACGCCGATAATGATTCCAAGCATGGTGAGGGTGGAGCGCATTTTGTTCACCCACAGAGCCCGGAACGATATCTTTATAGTAGAAGGAATGTTGATCATGCCGGTTAGTTTCAATTTATTACGAATCGATCAATATTTTTGTCTTCTCCGGACTCATCGCTCACGATGCGGCCGTCGATGAATTTTATGATCCTCTTGCTGTATGCTGCGATATCCGGCTCATGGGTAACCAGGATGACCGTGATATGCGAGTCGAGGTTCAGCTTTACAAATAATTCCATGATCTCAAGGCTTGTTTTCGTATCGAGGTTGCCCGTCGGCTCGTCCGCGAGGATGATGGGCACTTCGTTCACAAGCGCCCTGGCGATGGCGACCCGCTGCTGCTGGCCGCCGGAAAGCTGGTTCGGTCGGTGGTCTTCCCTGCCTTCGAGTCCGACGTTTTTGAGCGCCATCCGTGCCCGCTCGTGACGTTCCCGCGCATGTATCCCATCGTAGAGCAAGGGGAGTTCCACGTTCTCGATGGCCGATGTCCTAGAGAGCAGATTGAACCCCTGAAACACGAAACCTATTTTCTTATTTCTAATCTCTGCGAGATCATCCCGTGATAGGCTGCCGACGTCGACCCCTTCGAGGAGATAGGTGCCGCTCGAGGGCTGATCGAGGCAGCCCAGCATATTCATGAATGTGGATTTGCCGGAGCCCGACGGGCCCATGACTGCCACAAACTCACCCTGGTCTATCGTCGTCGTGACCGATTTCAATACATCGAGATCGATATCGCCGAGATGATAGGTCTTCGATATCTCACGCACTTCGATCAAAGACATCGTTAGAACATCCTCGGGCCAGCAGGCGTAGACGGGCCTTTGCCGTTGCGCAGTACCTCTACGATCAGCTGCTGCCCTTCCTTCAACCCGCCTGAAACGACCTCGGTATAGTTCCCGTCACTAATTCCTGGTGTTACGCTGAAGCGCTTTGGTTTTTCGTTGTCGAGAACCCAGACCACCGGTCCCTTTTTCTCAGCGCCTTCGCTCGCGACGGAGCCTGCGGCCTTCTCTGAAAAACGAAATCTGAGCGCCGCATTTGTGATCCTTATGGCATCATGTCGCGTCTGTATGATGATAGAGACATTGGCGGTCATGCCGGGCATGAGCTTGAGATCCCGGTTGTTCACCTGGATCACGACGTCGTAGGTGACCACGTTCTGCACAATG